>CAZMPZ010000003.1:146014-208414 GCA_964568445.1 uncultured Rhodanobacter sp.
GTGTTCCGAACCGGAACACCACAATCAGACGTGCAGCCAGGTGTTCCGAACCGGAACACCCGCATATCGCTTTCGGGCCAGGTGTTCCGAACCGGAACACCACAATCAGACGTGCAGCCAGGTGTTCCGAACCGGAACACCCTTAACTCGACAGCCGACAAGTGTTCCGAACCGGAACACCCGCACATCGCTCTCTACCCAAGTCGCTTGGCAAACTCCGCGGCGTCCGGGTGGTAGTAGTGCAGGAGCATTCGCGGGTCTCTGTGGCCTGTGATTATCGACAACTCGTGTTGCCGAAAAAGTGGAGCCATTCGGCTGGTGGCCTCGTGACGCAAGTCGTGTAGATGGATGTCAACCAGGTACGTGGCGTCGGGGTGGATCCTCTTGGTGGCACATTCCTTAACGTACTGCGTCCGTGCAGCATGCAGCGCGCGAAAGGCAGCAGTGGTGAATGTGTGCGCAGCGTGGGGAAAAACGCGCCCTTCACCGGTGCCAGCGGCGTGCAGTTGCCTCAACTCGGTGACAGCACGAGAAGATAGCGGTACGTCGCGAGGGTCACCGTTTTTCGTGACAGGTAGATGTGCGACCGCTCGCTTAAAATTGACGTAGCGCCACTCCAGTGAGGCCAGCTCACCACGCCTCATGGCAGTTTCGACAGCCAGAATCATAAAGGGACGTAGCGGCGCCCATGTCGATGCGGCCATCCACGCATGCAGCTCGATGTCAGACACGCGGCGGGCGCGGTGGACTTCGCCCTTGAGCTTCATATCGTGGGCCGGGTTCGCCAAGCCCGGCATATGCCATTTTTTCCTGGCTTCGTTGAAGATGCGGCACAGCAGGCCAATGCGCCTGTTGATTGTCGAAATAGCGTATTCGTGTTCGTCTAGCATGCGATCCCGCAGCTCTTCAATATCCTCGGGAGAGATTGAGGCCAGGGTCTTCTGAGTGATGGATTCCGACTGCATTACTTTGAGCGTGGCGATTTCAATAGCCGCACCGAGATGCTTCTTCGAGACGACATGAGCGAACTTCTCCATGGCCTCCCCAAGCGTCATTGTTTTCTCATCGCCAGTGGGTAGCCATAATCCCCGCTCACCCTCATACATCACCTGCCGGCGCTTGGCTTCTGCCTCTTCGACGCGCGTGAAAGTCTCTGTGAATACCGGAAAACCATCACGGCGCACGCGCACGCGAAACCTGCCGGATGGCAGACGATCAATGCCTGGCAACAGACGCCGTTTGGGGCGCTTTCTTTTTTCTTCCGGAGACAAGCTAATTGGTCACAAATTGGTCACGGCATGTATAATAGCCAGCGAAAACCGCGTTGCATATAGGTTTGTGGGGGCATGAATATTGCCTTGACATGGTAGGGGTCACAAGTTCGATCCTTGTACCGCCCACCAATTGGTTTGACCGCAAGCGCCACCTTCACGGTGGCGCTTGCGTTTCCGCTGCCGGGCGCGCGGCCATCGCCGCGTCGGTATTCGGTGGCAAAAGCCGGGGAACTGCCATGTTGTCTGTGCCCGCTGCCAAATCCTTGATTGAAGACCTGTTTGACCGCCGCGATGCGCTGACGGCGGATGAGCTGGCGCGCTTGCCGGCGGTGCTGGATGACGTGCTGGATGGCCTGGAATCGGGTGCCTTGCGCGTGGCGCAGCCCGAGGCGGACGGTCGCTGGCAGGTCAACACGTGGCTGAAGAAAGCAGTGCTGCTGTACTTCCGCACGCACCGCAGCGGCGTCGTCGATGGTGGCCCGGCACGGGCGTTCGACAAGGTGCCGCTGCGCTTTGCGCGTGATGCCGAGCTGGAGAACCTGGGCGCGCGCGTCGTGCCCGGTGCGTTGGTGCGCCGCGGCGCACACATTGCCAGGGACGTGGTGCTGATGCCGAGCTACGTCAACATCGGCGCCCATGTCGGCGAAGGCTCCATGGTCGACACATGGGCAACCGTCGGCTCCTGCGCGCAGATTGGCGCCCATGTGCATCTGTCCGGCGGCGTCGGCATCGGCGGCGTGCTGGAACCGTTGCAGGCCAGCCCCACCATCATCGAGGACAACTGCTTCATCGGCGCCCGCTCGGAAGTGGTCGAGGGCGTGGTGGTCGAGCGCGGCAGCGTGATCGGCATGGGCGTGTTCCTTGGCCAATCCACGCGCATTTACCATCGTGCCACTGGCCAGGTCAGTTATGGCCGCGTACCGGCCGGCAGCGTGGTGGTGTCCGGCAGCCTGCCGGCCAGCGACGGCAGTCACAGTCTGTATGCCGCCATCATCGTCAAGCAGGTGGACGAGAAAACCCGCAGCAAGACCAGCATCAACGAGCTGCTGCGTACGGCGGTGTAGGCGTCTGCATCGCGGGCGATGACCTTCCGCATCCCATACAAGACCATGGCCCGCGAGCGGGCTTCCATAGGGGGAAACCCGGCATGACGATTCTTTACGGTCTTCCCAACTGCGACACCTGCCGCAAGGCGCGCAACTGGCTCGCCCGCTTCGAGGTGGCGCACGACTTCATCGACTACCGCGCCAACCCGGTGCCGGCAGCGACGTTGAAAGCCTGGGCAGTGCAGCTGGGTGGCTGGGAGAAACTGGTCAACAAGTCCTCCACCACCTGGCGCAATCTGCTGCCGCAACGCAAGCAGCCCGGCACGGATCCGGAATGGACCTTGCTGCTCAAGGAATACCCGGCCTTGATTCGCCGCCCGGTCGTCGTGTTGGCTGACGGCAGCGTCAGCGTGGGGTTTTCGGACAACGGCTTCAAGCGACTGTTCGAGCGCTAAGCGCAGCTCAAGAGGTGCCGGAGAGGGGCGCCCACGCCGCCAGCAATGGCAACGGACCGGGCTCCGGGAAGCGCGCGATGCTGGCGTGCAGCGCGTCCAGTGTGTCCAGCGCGCTTTCCGTAAGCGGCGCATCCAGCGGGGCAATGCCGACCCAGCCGTTGCGTCCGCCATGCTTGGCCGCGTACAGGCACACGTCGGCCAAGTTTACCACCTGTTCCCAGCTGAGCTGGTCCGGCGCGGCGGCAAAGAACGGATAGCAGGTGAAGCCGATGGAGCAGGTGATCTGCCCGCGCTGGCCGTTGCCGAGATCGAACGCGTGCGCCGCCACGCCGGCGCGGATGCGCTCGGCCAGTGACGAAATGTCGTCGGCGGGAATGACGTGGGCGACGATCAGGAACTCTTCGCCGCCGCGGCGCACGGGGATGTCGAATTCGCGGATTTCGGCAAGCAGGATGTCGCGCAACTGCTGCAGCACGAGATCGCCGGCGCCGTGCCCCCAGGTGTCGTTGACACGCTTGAAGTGATCGATGTCCACCATCAGGAACAGCAAACGGGTATCGATGGCGCGTTCGCCGTGACGCGCCGCGCCACCGCCGCCTTGCCGCGCCAGAACCAGGTCGCGCTCGATGTGTTCACGCAGATAGCGGCGGTTTTTCAGGCCCGTGAGCGGGTCGGTGATGGCTTGCCGCGCCAGCGCCCGGTTGGCCTCGGCCAGCTCCGCCGTGCGTTCTTCCACCAGCGCCGCCAGCGCGCGGTTGCGCGCGCGCAGAGTAGCCGAGCGCCAGCGGATCAGCAGGACCACCAGCGCCGTGGCCAGCAGCAGCCACGCCAGCCAGGCCCACAGCGTGCGGTACCACGGTGGCAGGATGCGAAAGTCGAATGTCGCCTCTGCCGCCGGTTGCTTGTAGACGTTGCGTGCCCGGACGTGGAAGCGGTAAAGACCAGCCGGGATATTGGTGTAGTCGCGATACGCGTTGGTACTCCACGGGGACCAGCCCGCGTCCAGGCCATCCAGCCAGACCTGGTATTCGTTGGTGTCGAAATGGTCATAGCCGGGCAGGGCAAACTCGAAGCGTACGGCGTTGTGGTCGTAGGCAATCCTCGCGGGGGTGGCGCCTGGGTGCAGGGTGTTGAGCACGTTGCCGTTCTGCACGAGGGCGGTGCGTAGCAAGGTGGGCGAGGGCGGCCTGGGTTCGGTGTCGCGGGTGGATTGGTAGCGGAACAGGCCCTTGTCGCTGCCAATCCACACGGGACCGTCGGCGTCATCGAGAAAGGTCGCGATGTCGATGCCGGCCAGCGGTTGCAGGGGCGTCACCAGCCAGCGCCAGTGGCCGTGCTCGCGGACGGCGCGGCCGGTTTGCTTGGTGCCATTGGCGTCGGTCACGGCGTTGATCCACAGTTCGCCGCTGCGGCCTTGCTGGAGAACGTCCACGCGTTGTGGCCCGCCGGGAAACAGCCCGGCGAATTGCGGGTCGGGGGCGAAGCGGCGACTGGCCGCGTCGAAGCGGTAGATGCCGTGGCTGGTGGTGAAGCGCAGCTGGCCGTCGACCATGGCCACGTCGCTGGGCTCGGCCGGCAGGCCGGCGTCGGCGCCGAAATGCTCGACCTTGACCGGTCGTGGGTCGGCCGGCCCGCGCCACTGCGGCGGCAGGGTGAGGCGTATCGCGCCATCAACCCACAAGGTCAGCCACAGATGCCCGTCGGCATCGGGCTGAACCCGGCGCACTTCCTCGTTCACGCCGGCAATGCGGCCTTCGTCAAGCCAGTGGCCCTGCACCTTGTGCAGCGTGCCGACGCCGTCGCCGTAGCCGACGAAGAGGCGTGATGGATCATCCGTTGCGGGCTGCAGAGCCAGGGCAACCGTGGTGTGGCCGGTTGGTGGTGACGCGGACAGTTGCCGCGGTGGACCACCGGTGTCGGGAATGGCAAACACGCCGCCGTGGGTGGCGACCAGTAATTCGCCGTCAAACGACGCCAGGCCCCAGATTTGGCCGGGCAGCCGGGGCACGGGTTCAAAGTGTGCATTGCTGCCGCGTACCAGGCGATACAGGCCTTCGGAGGTACCCGCGTACAACGTGCCATCGTGGTGTTGCAGGGTGGAGACGCCGCTGGGCAGGCCGCTGCGGTCATCGAAGTGTGTCAGCGCCGAGTTGATGTCGATGCGCGTGATGCCGTTGTCGGCGGCGATCCACAATCCGCCCTGATGGTCGACCATCAGCGCCAGCAGCATGTTGGTGGTCAATCCACTGGCCCGCGTCAGGTTGCGCAGCAGATGGCCTTGCGCATCAAGCACAAACAGCCCGCCGCGCAGCGTACTGGCGGCGAGTCGACCATCGGCAAGCCAGGTGGCGCCGTACAGCAGCCCCTGGCGGATGGCGACGTCCGCGGCGGTCGGCCAGCGGCGAAAATGCCCCTGATGGCCGATGAACCAGCCATCGTTGCGTGTGCCGATCAGCAGGTCGCCAGGCTGCGCGCCGGGACCGCGCCATGGCAGCACGGCATAAATCCGCTGGTTGGCGAAGTGCTCGCCGCCGGGCATCAGCGTGAACTGCCGGCCATCCCAGTGCTGCAGGCCGACATTGGTTTCGCTGATGTACAGCGCGTCGTCGACCATGAAACTCAGGTGGAACGAAGTCTCGGGCTTGAACGCCGTGATGACGCCATCGTGGTAGCGGAACAGCCGCGTTGCAGTGGTGAAAAACACGCCATCGGTAGTGGCGCGGATCGACCACACGTCGGTGAAATCGCGGTCTGCCGACGGAACCTTGTCCAGCAGCGAGACAAACACCAGCTGCCCGGAAGCATCCGACTGCAGGTATCCCAGGTTGCCCACCGTGCCGACGTAGATGCGCCCGTCTGCGGCCAGCGCCAGCGAGCGCACGGCGGCGCGATTGGGCACCGTGATGCGTTGCCAGTGCGCGCCGTCGAACGCCAGCACCACGCCCTCGAGGTTGCCGACGTAGATCACGCCCTGCCGGTCTTGCGCCAATGACCAGTTCTGCGCGGCGGCGCCGTAATCCCTGGGGTCGAAGTTGTGGATGGCCGGCAAGCCGGCACTATAGGTCGCTGGTGCCGATGGCGGCGCGGCTCCGGCAGGATTGAACAGCCCGCAACAGGCCATGGCGACAAGGACGCGGCGAAGGCAGCGACTTGCACCTTGGAGGGTTCGGGTTGCCGTTATGCCCATGGATTCCCCTGGGGCGACCGGCCGGTATGGCGGGTCTACTGTACGGAACAAAGCAAACAGCTTGCCAAGCCGTTGCGTCGGCAGGTGCAGCAATAACTTTAGGGCTGCACCCGCCTGTCCCCGATGTGTCGAGTGTGCTTGAGCGCGGTCACATCGTCGACATCGCCGGCATCGTAAGCTGGCGTGGGCGCGGCGGACCAGCAGCGCACGTATCTCACGGCGGAGCGACATGGGCGATCAGCGTGCGCGGCACTACCGCAACAATCTGCGTATCGAACGCGACAACGCGGTGCTGTACAGCGGGCTGGCGCATCTGGCCACGGATGCGCGCCTGGGTCGCGCCTACCAGCGCATTGCCGACATCGAACGTGCCAATGCACGCTTCTGGGCAGCGCAACTGACTGCGCTGGGTGTGGCCGTGCCCGCCGTTCGGGTCGGGCGACGGGTTGGCGCACTGCTGTGGCTGGCGCGTCACTTTGGTACCGAGTTTGTCATGCCCACCGTGGTGCGTCTGGAGCATGCCGATCATGCCGCCACGCCGGTTGACCGCAGCGGACATCGCGATCACTTCGTGCCTTCCGGCAAACCCCTGCGCCGCGGGCGCCGACATCGTGCGCAGAGCGGCAATACCTTGCGTGCGGCGGTGCTGGGGGCCAACGACGGGCTGGTGTCCAACGCCAGCCTGGTGATGGGCATGGCTGGCGCCGCGGCCGGTGATCG
Source organism: uncultured Rhodanobacter sp. (assembly GCA_964568445.1). Classification (GTDB taxonomy): domain Bacteria; phylum Pseudomonadota; class Gammaproteobacteria; order Xanthomonadales; family Rhodanobacteraceae; genus Rhodanobacter. Next base: position 152,697 of record CAZMPZ010000003.1, read on the forward strand.
CGCCATTGTCCTGGCCGGCTTTGCCGGGCTGGTGGCCGGCGCGTGTTCCATGGCGCTGGGCGAGTGGCTTTCCGTCAACAGCTCGCGCGAGTTTTACCAGGCGCAGATCAGCGCCCGCGCCGAGCGTCTGGCAGTGGCGCCGGAAGACGGCCAGCGCTACATCGCCGGCATCTACCGCGACAAGGGCGTGGCGCCGGCAGCCGCCGAACATCTGGCCGCGCATGTGGCCGAGACGCCGCGCGCGGCGCTGGACATGCTGGTGCGTGAAGACCTGGGCGTCGATCCGGCCGAGCTGGGCGGCTCGGCCTGGGGCGCGGCGATATCGTCGTTTTGCCTGTTTGCGTGCGGTGCGCTGTTCCCGGTGGCGCCGTATTTGTTCACGCATGGGCAGACGGCGCTGCTTGCCAGCATGGCAGCAAGCGCCGCCTGCCTGGCCTTGATCGGCATCGGCACGTCGCTGTTCACGGGCCGCAGCATGGTGTTTTCCATTGCCCGCCAGCTGGTGATTACTGCCGCGGCGGCCAGCATCACCTTTGGCATCGGCCGATTGCTGGGGGCGGTGGTCGCCTAATTGTTGGACCCGCGGTTGCGCGGTACGCACCGGGGGCTTGGTATTCTCGGCACTTTCCGGTGGCGGGATGGAAAGCATGTCCGAGGTGCTTGAGCTTGCCTGCGAGTTGTTGCGACGCCCGTCGCTGACGCCGGACGATGCTGGCTGCATGGCGCTGCTGGCAGCGCCCCTGGCGGACGCCGGCTTCACCATCGAGCCTATGCCGTTTGGCCAGGTCGACAACCTGTGGGCCACGCACGGCGCGCCGGGTGCGGGACCGCTGCTGCTGTTTCTTGGCCATGTCGACGTGGTGCCGAGCGGTCCGGCCGCGGCGTGGCGCAGCCCGCCATTCGTGCCGACACTGCGCGATGGCCGTCTATACGGCCGTGGCGCAGCGGACATGAAGGGTGCGGTGGCGGCGATGGTGGTGGCGCTGACGCGGTTTGCGCGCAGTCACGCCAATCACCCTGGCCGTGTCGGATTGCTGCTGACCAGTGACGAGGAGGGCGCGGCCATCGACGGCGTGCGCAAGGTGGCGGCGCGCTTTGCCGAGCGCGGCGAGGCCATCACCTGGTGCGTGGTCGGCGAGCCGTCGGCGCGCGAACGGCTGGGCGACCGCATTCGCGTCGGCCGGCGTGGCTCGTTGTCGGCAACCTTGACCGTGCATGGCGTGCAAGGCCACGTGGCGTATCCGGAAACCGCGCGCAATCCCATCCATGCCTTGGCACCGGCATTGGCCGAGCTGGTGGCCGAGCACTGGGACGCGGGCAATGCGGATTTCCCGCCGACGTCGATGCAGGTGTCCAACCTCAACGCCGGCACCGGCGCCAACAACGTGATTCCCGGTGAATTGACCGCACTGTTCAACTTTCGCTACGGCACGGCCAGCCACGCCGCGGATTTGCGCGCCCGCACCGAGGCCGTCCTGCGCCGCCACGACGTGGCGTGGGACCTCGATTGGCAACTCTCCGGCGAGCCGTTCCTGACGCCTGCCGGCGGCCAGTTGCGCGAAGTCGTGGTCGCCGTGTGCCGCGAGCTGTGCGGCGTCGAGCCGGAGCAAAGCACCGGCGGCGGCACGTCGGATGGCCGCTTCCTGGCGCCGTTGGGTGCCGAGGTGGTGGAGATCGGGCCGGTCAACGCCACCATTCACCAGGTTGACGAGTGCATTGCGCTGGACGATCTGGAGCGCCTGCCGGCGATTTACCACGCCATCTGCGAGCGCCTGCTTGGCGCCGAAGCCGACGTGCGCGACTGACGATCAGCGGCGGCGTGCGCGCCGCCAGCGCACCCAGCGCCGCTCGGCCAGCAACAGCACATGGCGCGTGGGCCGGCGCAGGAACGGCAAATCCTGCGCCAGCAGCAGCACGCCGACAGGCAGCATCCACAGCCCGAGGATGGGCAGGATCGCGAACACGCCGCCGATGATCAGCAACACGCCGGCCGGGATGCGAATCCAGCGCATGGATGGCACGCGCAGCCAGCGCAGCGGGCGACCAATAAAGGCCGGAAGCTGGCGCTCCAACCGGTCGAAGGTGCGGTTCAGATGGTCTTCGTCGCTGTAGCTCATGGCTGGCCATGTGTGGTGAGCCACCATGGTGGCAGCGCGTGCGTGAATGGCGTGCGCGAAACGTCAAGGGTTGTCTGGAATCAGCCGCAATACGTGTTGCGTGGCGCCGGGCAGCAGTGGCGTCGGTCGGCCGTGGACCCAGTCGGCGTGGCCGGCGCCGTAGTACGGCGACAGCGGGTGATCGCTTTGGCCGCCGGGCATGGCGAGGATGCCGTGCGCTTCGTCGCCGGGAGCGACGGCCATGCGCTCGGACGCGCCGTGGGTCGGCGCCGCCACGTGCGGCATGTCGCGGTCGCCGGCCAGTGGTCGCGCCGGCATGTTGATGAAGTGCCCCAGCCATCCGGGCAGGGCCGGCGCCAGCGGATGGTGGATGGCGCTGCGGTTCGCCTCGCCCCAGGTGCGCGCGTCCAGCCCGCCGGGCCGCGCACCCAGGGTGGTAGCTACGTGGCGTGCGGCGGCCAGCAACAGTTCGTGCCAATCGGCGTAGCGCGGGTCCAGCAGGTGCTGCGGTTGGGCGTGCACCAGCCGCCACACTGCGGCTTCGCTGCTTTGTTTGTCCGGCCATTGGAAATCACGGTGTTGGCGCCGGATCCGCGCGACAAACGGCGCCAGCACGGCCCGCGTCACTTCCGTGCGGAACGCACGCACCAGGCGGTAATCGACGCTGTCGATGGCGGCGCGACCGCGCCAGGTGGCGGTGAGCCGGTGCAGTGGAGCCAGCGCCGGGTCGCGATTGCCGGCCAGCGTCGATTGCAGCAACCGTTGCCAGCGGGCGAGAAACAGCGCACGGTCGTCCAGCTGGATGTCCAGCAGCGCGCCGGGGGTGAAGTTGCCGCGTGCACGCAAGTCGTCGCGGATTTGCTGGGCGCGGGCGCCAAGGTCGTAGCCGCCATTGCCCAGCAGGGCCAGATCCGTCCCGTCCACGGTGCGGTTGTTGGCCGTCCACAGCCGTCCGTCAGTGGGATCCTCGATGTGCGGATAGTGTGCGGCCTGCGCCCAGCCCTGCCAACCGCTGCCGGGGCGCGACCAGTCGGCCGGGATCTGCGCGTTGGCGCTACCACGCAGCGGCAGGCTGTTGCCGGCCAGCGTCCAGCCAATGTGTCCGGCGTGATCGGCGACCAGCAGGTTCTGCACCGGGATGCCCATGGTGGGCGCCAGCGCCAGTGCCGCAGCCACGTCGGTGGCGTGCTCCATCGCCATCAGGTTGAGGTTGTAGGCGCGGGGTTGGGCGCCAACCCAGGCCAGCGCCAGCGGTGCGCCATCGGTATCGGCAGCCAGGATCGGACCCCAGCGGGTTTGCGCCACGTCGATGACCGTGTCGGCCTGGCCCTTGACCTGGATCGACTCGCGCACATGGGTGATCGTGGCCCAGCCATCGGGCACCTTGTAGCGTGTCGGGTCGGTCGGATCGCGCAGCACGCGCACCCAATCGGCCCAGTCGCCGGTGCTGTTGGTGAACCCCCACGCCACCTGGCCGTTGGCGCCGACCACGACCGCTGGCGTGCCCGGCAGGCTGACGCCGTTGACGTCGCGCACGCCATGCGGGGCGTGTGCATCCGGGTAGCGCAAGCGCGTGCGGAACCAGATGTTGGGCACGCCCAGATGCAGGTGCATGTCGTTGGCCAGCATGGCCGCGCCGTGGTTGGTCAATGCGCCGCTGACGGCAAAGTTGTTGCTGCCCGGATACTGGCTGGCGGTGGCCGTGCGCAGCATGGCGGCAAAGGCGTGGCTGTCGGCTGACGGCATGTCGGCACGCAGGTCGAGCAGCGCCGGCCCCGGGATCACCGGCCGCGGCGACAGTGCGCCATGCAGCGGCGCTTCCCAGTCCGGGTCGGGGGCCAGCAGGAAGTCGGCAACCTGTGCCGGCAGCGCATCACGCATTTGCCCCAGCCGCAGTTCGCGCGCGTTGTCGCCGTTGTCGTTGAGGTCCAGATACATGGCGGCGATGATCAGCAGGCTGTCTTCGGCACGCCACGGCTGCGGCTTGGCGCGCAGCAGCAGGTATTCCCACGGGGCGACGCGCAGGTCGGCCAGCCCGGCGTTGACGCCGTCGCGATAGCGGTCGAGCGTCTGCCGCTGCGCCGCCGGCAGCTGTGCCAGCGCAGTGCGTGCCACGGCGCGCAGTCGATGGCGGCGGTGGTCGATGTCGGTGGCCAGCGTCGCCTTGCCGATCAGCGCCGACAGCTCGCCAGCTGCCGAACGCCGAGCCAGATCCATGTCGAAGTAGCGCTCCTGCGCGTGCACGTAGCCCAGCGCATAACTCACATCGTCGCGACTGTGGCCGTCGATGGTGACGGTGCCCAGGGCGTCCCGGCTGATGCTGACGCTGGCGTCCAGGCCTGGCAGTGCGCGCGTGCCGTCCAGCCGCGGCAGACTGCCGCGCAGCAACACGGTGACGGCGATGGCAAGCATTGCAAGCACGCCGACCAGCGCCACGAGAATCCAGCGGGCGATGCGCCAGCGCCGGGTATTCATGGCTGCGCAAACACGGCAAAGATGCCGGCGTAGGGCCGGACCATGAAGCCCGGCGCACCGGCGTAGTCCGCGCCGTCGACATAGAACTGCGAGATGGTGCCGTCCAGATACAGCGCGTCGCGGCAGCCCAGGCGCTCCTGGAACAGGCGCGCGAAGGCGTGGAAATTGACCGGCACCTCGCTGACGGCAAACACCACTTCGGTCGGCGTCCGCGCGCACACGCCGCTGCGCCATTTGACGCTGTCCGAGTCGTGCAGGAATTGCTCGTTGAGCTTGCCGTTGATGACCAGCATCGGCCCCGACTGCGTGGCCCAGCGCGCCTTGCGGCCAGCTGCCTTGAAGTCGGCACTGGTGTGCACCGACGCCGTGCCGTCGGCGTAGATGGCAAACACGCCGTTTGGCAGCAGCGAGAAATTGCCCGAGGCCGGATTGCCGTGCGCCATGTTGAGCGGGATAACGGTGCGGCCATCTTCCACATGCAGGCCCAGCGGCGCCGATTGCGCGTCGTAGATGCCGGCGTTGGCGGCGAACAGCAAGCGTCGGCCGTGCGCCTGGCTCCATTGCTTCAGCGCCGCGATGCTGCCGTAGGCCGCACCGCTGTCCGGATTGCGCCAATGCAGCGACAGGGCGTCGTGGGCAATATCCACGCGCACCACGCGATAGCTTTGGCCGTCAAACGTCACCTCACGGCTTTCCAGCGCCTGCGCCGGGTGCGCACAAGCACACAGCAGCACCAGTGCAAGACACGCCAGGGCGACATGGCGCGCGGGGCGAAGGCGGGAGTGAAGCACGGACGCAAGGTTCATGTGTCGATGGTCGCTGCCCGCAGGTATCGACGCAAGCGCATGCCGCGGGCCGCCGCGCCGCCGTTACACTGGACGCTTTGCCAGTGCCACGCCATGCCGTACACACCCATTGCCGCCACGCTGGGTTACGTGTTGTCCGCCGACCGCAGCCAGGTGCTGATGATCGAGCGCAATACGCGGGCGGAAGACCAGCACCTGGGCAAGTACAACGGCCTGGGCGGCAAGATGGAACCGGGCGAGGACATCGCCGCGTGCATGCGCCGCGAGATCATGGAGGAGGCCGGCATCGAGTGTGTGTCGATGCACCTGCGCGGTACGCTCAACTGGCCGGGCTTTGGCAAGCACGGCGAGGATTGGCTGGGCTTTTTGTTCCTGATCGACGACTGGCGCGGCACGCCGCTGGCGGCCAACCACGAAGGCACCTTGCACTGGGTGGCGCGCGACCGGCTGCATGAGCTGCCGATGTGGGAAGGCGACCGGTATTTCCTGCCGCTGGTGTTTGACGACGACCCGCGCCCGTTCCATGGCGTGATGCCGTACAAGGACGGCCGCATGCAATCGTGGTCGTTCAGCCGTTAGCGCGGCAGGTCGTCGCGGTCATGGGACATCGGCAGTCCATGCCGCGCTGGCGAATTTACTCTGCGCCAGGGCTTGCGATTGCGCCATCTCGTCGTCGCTGACGGCGCCGTCGGTCAGGCCATGCAGGCGACGGAAGGTGGCGATCATGTGTGCGATCACCGCCTCGCGTGCCAGCCCAGTCTGGCTGCGTAGCGGGTCGACGCGCTTGACCGCGCTCAACGTGCCCTTGTCCGACAGCTTCTCGCGACCAATGCGCAGCACGTCCACCATCTTGGCCGCGTCGATGTCGTAGGCCATGGTGACGTGGTGCAGCACCGCGCCGCCGCGATGCACCTGGGCGGCGCCGGCAATCTTGCCACCCGCGGAGGTGATGTCGTTCAGCGGCTGGTACCACGCCTTGATTCCCAGCTCCCCCAGCGCGGTGATGACCCAGGCATCCATGTAGGCATAGGCCTCGCCAAAGGACATGCCCTTGATCAGCGACAGCGGTGCATAGATGGAATACGTGATGGTGTTGCCCGGCTCGATGAACATGGCACCGCCGCCGCTCACGCGCCGCACCACCTCGATGCCGTGGCGCTTGGCCGCTGCCATGTCCACCTCGTTGCGCAGGGACTGGAAGCGCCCGATGACCACGGCCGGCGACGCCCACTCCCATACGCGCAGCGTCGGTTTGCGCCGCTGCGCGCCAACCTCGTAGGTCAGCACGTCGTCCAGCGCCATGTGCAGGGTTGGCGATTTGGGTGCGGTGTGGATCAACTGCCAATCGTGGTCACGCCATTCGCTGCGACTCATGCAACATCCCCTGTATGCAAGGCACGATGGACGGCTTCGGCAATGGCCTGCGGCGAGATGCCGAACAACATGGCGCCGGCCGGTAACCCGGCCTGTATCGCCTGGACCATCGTGTCACTTGAACTGTCGACGGCCAGGCCGGACAGCGCACGGTTGATGGCCGCCAGCGCGTCGTCCGGCTCCAGGAAAAAGTCGCCGCTCAGCTGTACATCGGCCAGCCGCGCGTCGCGCACGGCCAGGTCGATGACCACCAGCTTGCCGCCGGGCATTTTGTATTCGCCGTGCATGGTGCCCCCGGTGTGCTCACGCGGCCGCCAGCGTGCCGCCGCCAATCTTGGCTCACCATCATAGCCGGGCGCAGCTGTCAGCGGCCGCGCCCGTGGAAGTTGCCGCGTTCGCCGCTGATGGAAATGCTGACGCCGCCGCCGGGATCGTCGCAGCTGCCGAAGGCCTGGCTCAGGTTGACCGTACCGGTCTGGATGTTGCCGCTCATGTGATTGCCACCCATTACGCCCACACCGACGCTGCCATGGACTTGCGGCTGGTTGTAGCTGGCGTCGTCGCAGGCGCGCGTGGTGGCAGCGACCGGCTCGGTATTGCCCATGCGGCCGCTGGTGTCGCCGTAATACACGCCGGGCGCGTCGCCGTGCGGTGTTGCAGTGGTGGCGCTGGCCGCGAGCACACTGCTGGGCGGCAGCCTGAGATCGAGTGGCTTGTTGCTGCTCTGCGCCCATGCTGGCGCGATGAGCAGGCTGCCGGCGAGCGTGGCGGCAAGGTGGGAGATTTTCATGTGGTACTCCGGCAGCGGCCGTATTCAACGCGCAGGCAAAGAAAGCGTGCACATCGGGTTGGAGGCCACGCCACCGGTGAAGTTCCGCCGCTGGCGGCGCAGCGCTCGTCCATCCGCAGCGTACCGCGTCGTCCACCCGATTTCGCCGGGCGATGCCTTTCGGTGCGGGACCAGGATTCTCGCGCCACCAAGGCAAAGGCATCGCCCGCGAGCGGACTCCTGCAAGAAGCACCGTGCAGCGGGGCTTCAGCCGGTGGTTTCGATGCGCTCGACATGGCGCAGGCCACGCGGCAGGATGCCGCCGCGCGTGGCGCGTGCACCGCCGTATTCCACCAGATCGGCCCAACGCAGCGTGAGTTTGCGCGCACCGGCGTGCAGGGTGACCTCACCCTTGCCTTCGCTGACCACGGCCACGCCGATGACGCGCTCGGCACCGGCCTCGCGCTTGGCGCGCGGGATCTCGATCAGCTTGTTGCCCTTGCCCTTGTCCAGCTCTGGCAGCTCGGCCACCGAGAACATCAGCAGGTGGCCTTCGCTGGTGACCACCACGATGCGGTCGCGCGCCGGGTCGACGCTGGCGCGCGGTGCCAGCACGGCGGCGCCGGCGGTGAGCGACATGATTTGCTTGCCAGCCTTGTTGCGCCCAAGCAGCGCGCCGAAGCGGGTGACGAAGCCGTAGCCGGCGCTGGTGGCCAGCACCAGGTGGGTTTCACTGTCGGCGGCGATGACGGCCTCGAACAAGGCACCGGCGGCGGGTGCGAAGCGTGCGGTCAGCGGCTCGCCGTTGCCACGCGCCGAGGGCAGGGTGTGCGCGGGCGTGGAGTAGGCGCGGCCGGTGGAGTCGAAGAACGCCACCTGCTGCGTGGTGCGGGCGTTGGTTGCCGCCAGCATGCCGTCGCCCTCGCGGTAGTTGAGGCCTTCGGCGTCGACGTCGTAGCCCTTGGCGGCGCGGGCAAAACCCTGCCGGCTCAGCACCACGGTCAGCGGCTCGCTGCTGACCAGCGCGCTTTCGTCCAGAGCCTGCGCCACCTCGCGCTCGACCAGCGGCGAGCGTCGGGCGTCGCCGTATTTCTCGGCATCGGCGCGCAGCTCGTCCTTGATCAGGCCCTTGAGCTTGGCCGGGGATTTGAGCAGCACGTTGATGCGCGCGCGCTCCACTTCCAGCTGGTCGCGTTCGGCGAGGATTTTCATTTCCTCCAGCCGCGCCAACTGGCGCAGGCGGGTTTCCAGGATGTAGTCGGTTTGCTCCTCGGACAACTTGAAGCGCGCCATCAATACGCGCTTGGGTTCGTCCTCGGTGCGCACGATGCGGATCACCTCGTCCAGGTTGAGGTAGGTGATGCGCAAACCTTCCAGCAGGTGCAGCCGGCGCTCGACCTTGGCCAGCTGATGCGTGAGGCGGCGCGTCACCGTGGTGGTGCGGAAGGTCAGCCATTCCGACAGGATGCGCTTGAGATCCTTCACCTGCGGCCGGCCGTCCAGGCCAATCATGTTGAGGTTGACGCGGAAGCTTTTTTCCAGATCGGTGGTGGCGAACAGGTGCTGCATGGTCTGTTCGATGTCGATGCGGTTCGAGCGCGGCACGATCACCAATCGGATGGGGTTTTCGTGATCGGACTCGTCGCGCAGATCCTCGACCATCGGCAGCTTCTTGGCGCGCATCTGCGCGGCAATCTGCTCCAATACCTTGGACGGGCTGACCTGATGCGGCAGCGCGGTGATGACAATGTTGCCGTCTTCGCGCACGTACACGGCGCGCGCGCGCAATGAGCCGCCGCCGGTTTGATAGATGGCCAGCAGATCCTTGCGCGGCGTGATGATTTCCGCGGCGGTGGGGTAATCCGGCCCCGGCACGTGCTCGCACAGGTCGGCCACGCTGGCGTCCGGATCATCCAGCAGGCGGATGCAGGCGCTGGCCAGCTCGCGCAGGTTGTGCGGCGGGATGTCGGTGGCCATGCCCACGGCAATGCCCATCGAGCCGTTGAGCAGTACATGCGGCACCCGCGCCGGCAGCCAGCGCGGTTCCTCCAGCGTGCCGTCGAAATTGGCGGCCCAGTCCACGGTGCCATGGCCAAGTTCGCTGAGCAGTGCCTCGGCAATCGGGCTCAATTTGGATTCGGTGTAGCGCATTGCCGCAAAGCTTTTCGGGTCGTCCGGCGAACCGAAGTTGCCCTGGCCATCGACCAGCGGATAGCGATACGAGAACGGCTGCGCCATCAGCACCATCGCTTCGTAGCACGACGAGTCGCCATGCGGATGGAACTTGCCGATGACGTCACCGATGGTGCGCGCCGACTTTTTCGGCTTGGCGCTGGCGGCCAGGCCAAGCTCGCTCATGGCATAGATGATGCGTCGCTGTACCGGCTTGAGGCCGTCGCCGACAAACGGCAGGGCGCGGTCCAGCACCACATACATGGAGTAATCGAGATACGCCCGCTCGGCGTATTCCTTGAGCGGGATTTGTTCGTAATTGGCTTGCAGGTTCATGCGGCCTGGATCGTGACGCGCGACGCGCGGTTAGCCGGCCGATGGTGCCAGAAAGGCGCGTGCGGATACAGGTCGTGCGGGCAGGGCCGGTGGTGCCAGTGGCCTGGATTCAGCGTGGTGCGCGATAGCCGCCAGGTACGCCGTGTGGGCTCAACACCAGTTGCCACAGCTGGTTGTGGCGGCTGCGAAACACCGCTGCCGAAGCGCCCAGGTAGTAGCGCCACATGCGCGCGAAGCGTTCGTCGTAGGCGGCTTTCAGCTTGGGCCAGGCGGCATTGAAGTTGCCCAGCCACGCGCACAGCGTACGGTCGTAGTCGGCCCCGAAGTTGTGCCAGTCCTCGACCACGAACAAGTCGCGCAGCGCGGTGGTGACCTCCTCGGCGGCGGGAATCATCGAGTTGGGAAAGATGTATTTCTCGATCCACGGATCGGGCTGCGCCGGCGCGCCGTTGCTGCCGATGCAATGCAGCAGCGACAGGCCGCCCGCCCGCAGGCAGCGGCGCACACACTCGAAATACGCGCGGTAGTTGCGCCCGCCGACGTGCTCGAACATGCCGATGGAATACACCGCGTCGAAGCGCTCATCGATCTGGCGATAGTCCTGCAGGCGGATTTCAATCGGCAGTCCGGCGCACAACGCGCGCGCGAATTCCGCCTGCTGTTCGGAGACGGTGATGCCGACGCCACTGACGCCGTAATGTTCGGCGGCGTACTTGAGTGCCTCGCCCCAGCCACAGCCAATGTCCAGCACGCGCTGGCCCGGCTGCAGGCCAAGCTTGCGGCAGACCAGGTCAAGCTTGGCCACCTGTGCCGCATCGAGATTGTCGGCGTGTGCCCAGTAGCCGCACGAATACACCAGCCGCTGGCCCAGCATGGCGCTGAAAAGATCGTTGCCCAGGTCGTAATGCGCCTTGCCGATGGTGAACGCATGTTCGCCGCGCTGCAGGTTGATGAAGCGTGCCTTGAGGTGTGCCACCACGGTGTTGAAGGTACGCAGCTTACGATCCAGTCCGGCGGCGATCAGCCGGGTGAAGATGCCGGGCAGGTCGTCGGCATCCCACCAGCCATCCATGTAGGCCTCGCCAAAACCCAGTGAGCCGTGCTCGAACACGCGGGCGTAGACGCGGTCGTCGTGGACGCGCAGATCGGTGGGCTGGCTGCCGTTGAGGCGGATGCCGGCGTCACGCAACAGGTTGCTGACGCGATCTTGCAAGGTGTGGCTCATGGTTCTGCCCTCATGTCCATTGCCTTTCCGGCCCGGGCTGGCGTCTTGGCAGGTGACAGTCGCGGCCGTTGTCGACAACCCGGCGCGCCGTCATTCAACGCGGACCTTCCGTGATCGTCGCCATTGGCGCGTCAATGTCGTGTCAGGTGTACATCGGTATCGTGTGCCGCTTCAACTGTCACGGTGCGGCGATGCGGGCAAAGGCAACGCGTGCCAGGACGAGGCCCAGCGTGGTTGCGCCCAGTGCGCCGATGACATGCAGCGTCATGTGGCCGGCAAACCACAGGTAACGCTGGCCCAGCAGCAGGTGGGTGGACTCGGCCGAAAAGGTCGAGAACGTCGTCAGTCCACCGAGGAATCCGGTCAGCAGCAACAGGCGCAGCACCGGCGGCAAGGTCTGGACGTGATCAAACACGACAAGCAGGCCGCCCATCAGCAATCCGCCGGTGAGGTTGGCCGCCAGCGTGCCCAGCGGCAAGGTGGGGAATATCGGGTTGAACAGCGCGCCAAGCCCCCAGCGCAACCAGCAGCCCATGGCGCCACCGGCACCGACGGCAAGGAATCCACTCATGTTCATTCTGTCGCCTCTCGTCTTGATCCGGATCCAGCCCGGTCAAGCGGAGGGCAGGCGCGCCTGCACCCCCGGAAACCGGGATTGCAGGCATCATCAACCACGTGCGTCATCGCTCGCGGTGGTTTGTCGGGCCGGTGTCAGCGGCCGTGACGGGAGGCATGCCATCTCCGCCGCGCATCGTAACCGAAGCGCTGCGAACGGGCGATGTCGGCAGCCTATACTCACTGGCCTTTGCCGCAGCGTTGTTGCCCATGCCTTCAGCTCAACCCGTCGCGCGGCGCAGCTTGCCCTGGCTGCTCGCGGCGTTGTCGATGATTGGCCCGTTTTCCATCGACGCGGTGTTCCCGGCGTTCCCGTTGCTTGGCGCGCGCTTTGACGTGGACGTGGTGGCGCTGCAGCAGTTGATCAGCGTGTACCTGATGACCTACGCGGTCATGAGCCTGTTTCATGGCGCGATTTCCGACGCCATTGGCCGCAAACCGGTGATCGTCGCCGGCATGCTGGTGTACGCCCTGGCCTCTGTCGGCGCGGCGCTGTCGACCAGCTACGGCATGCTGCTGGCGTGTCGCGCCTTGCAGGGCATGTGCGCCGGTGCCGGCCTGGTCGTGGGCCGGGCGATCATTCGCGACACGTACGAAGGCCCGGCAGCGCAGCGGCTGATGTCGCAGGTGATGATGATTTTCGGCGTGGCGCCGGTGATTGCGCCCATTGTCGGCGCGCAACTGCTGGGGCTGGGCGGCTGGCACGGCATTTTCTGGCTGCTGGCCATGGCCACGCTGATGCTGGCCATCGTGCTGGCGCTGGTGCTGGATGAAAGCCATCCGCCGGCGCGGCGCACGCAGTTTGCGCCGCGACCGCTGCTGGCCAGCTATGTGGCCTTTGGCCGCGACACGCTGTTCTGGCCGCTGCTGGTTTCCAGCTCGGTCAACTTTGCCGGCCTGTTCCTGTATATCGCCTCCGCGCCGCAGATCGTGCGCGGCTTGCTGGGTTTGTCGGCGCAGGGTTTCCCGTGGCTGTTCCTGCCGGTGGTGGTGGGACTCATCAGCGGCGCGGCGCTGTCGGGCTATCTGGCGGCGCGACGCAGCATTGGTTTCACGGTGAGCCTGGGATACGGCGTGATGGGCCTGGCCTGCGCCGCGCACCTGGGTCTGGCGTGGGTGTTCCCCGGCGGGCGGCTGCCGTGGTCGATGTTGCCGCTGGTGCTGCATGGTGTCGGCGTGCAGCTGGCCTTCCCGGCGTTGACGCTGCTGTTGCTGGATCGCTTCACGCACCATCGCGGCGGCATCTCCTCGGTGCAAGCGTTTGCCAGTTTGCTGCTCAGCGCGTTCGTCGCTGGCGTCTTGTCACCGTGGCTGTCGGTGGACATGGCGCGGCTGGCCATTGGCGCCAGCGCGTTTACTGCCATTGGCGCACTTTCGTGGTGGTGGTACGGACGCCTGCGCCGTGCGCCCGTACGACCGCCGCGGCCGCGTGATATCGAGTTGCAGGCGCAGATTGCCGAGCCACGCTAGCCGGCGCTGGGGCCGGTTGCCGCGTCGGGCATCACCGGCACGGCGACGTCCGCCACGTCGATCTGCGCGGCGGCATGTGCCAGCGCGTCGACGATGGAGGGCGAGCGGTAGCTGGCGTCGGTGCGCCAGCGCTGCCAGACCGAGGCGTCGATGCGTTCGTTGATGCTGGTGCCGAGCAGGCGATTGATCGGCGAGCTGAAGTGCTTGTACAGACCCAGCATGAAGGCGCCATAGCTGTCGTTGGGCACGCCATTGCCGGCGTCCGGCGCCGGCAACATGGGCGCGGTGAAGGCGACGCCGCAGTGTGCCGCCTTGGCCTGCAGCCATGCCAGCGGCAGGTCGGGCAGGGGATCGGGGCGCCGCCCGGCGCCATCGCTGGCATTGCCGCCGCCGACGTCGGCATGCGCGCCGATGAACCAGCGCTGCTCGATTTCAATTTGCTCAAGCTTTTTCGACAGCAGCGTTTCGCCCGGCTGCACGGTGTATGGGTTGCGTGTCCACAGCGTCGGCGCAAAGTCGGCGCGGTGCTCGTCCAGCGCCAGCGCCTGGTAGGCGTACTTGACCCGGCGGCTCAATTCCGTGTCGTGAAATTGGTAGCGCGAGCGCGCAAACGGAAACCACGACGCGGTGTGCGGTATGCCCAGCGCGCCGACGGTATCCCACACGCCGATGAAACGAATGTCGATGTCGGTCGAGCGCTTTTCGCGCCACGCCACGGCCACGGGGTCGCCCGGCCGGTGTTTGGCGTCACGATAAAAATCGTAGGCGGCCGCGACCTCGCGCTTGCCGATCTCGGCGCCGGCGGCACGCCGCAGCAGCCCGCATTTGCGGATCATGCCGCCCAGGCTGCGCGCGGTGTAGGCGCCGCGACTGAAGCCCAGCAGATACAGCTCGTCACCCTCGCGCCAGGCATTGCACAGCCAGCGGTAGCCATCGCGCACGTTGCTGGACAGGCCGTAGCCGAAGGCGCCGCCGAGCAGATGGCTGAGGCCCGGTTCGACGCCGACGCCGGGGAAGTACTGGCTGGTTTGCTCGATGCCGTTGGCATCGCGGGTGGCCACCAGCTGGTGCAGGCGTGCCACGTTGGTGTTCGTGTGAGGCTTGTCCCAGGTACCGTCAAACAGCAGCAGCAATCTGCGGATGGACATGGCAGTCAAGGCTCGCGGCGGCGCCGGTCGGAGCGTAACCCGGCAGCGTGCGCTCGCCAATGCCCAACACCGCGCCGCGGCAGCGCAAGCGGCGTAGGCTAGATGGGTTGTCACTGCCGGCGAGGCGATGAATGGATCACCAGACGCAAATCGAACGTGCACAGTTGTTGCGCCGGTTGCACGACCGCGAACACCTGCTGCTGTTGCCCAATGTCTGGGACGCCGGCAGCGCACGGTTGTTTGCCCGGCGCGGGTTTGCCGCCGTCGCCACCACCAGTGGCGGCATGGCTTGGTCGCTGGGTTACGCCGATGGCGAGCAGGTTCCGCTGGACGAGGTCCTGCACGCGGTGGCGCGCATCACGCGTGCCTGCACCGTGCCGGTGACGGTGGATTTTGAATCCGGCTATGGCGCCACGCCGCAGGAAGTTGGCGCGGCGTTGACCGCGGTCATTGCCGCCGGTGCCGTGGGTGTCAATCTGGAGGACGGCTTGCCGGGCCACGGTCCGTTGCGGGCGATGGAAGTGGCGGCGGCGCGCGTGGCCGCCGCGCGGCAGGCAGCGACAGCGAGCGGAGTGCCAGTAGTGATCAACGCGCGCGTGGATGTGTGGATGCATGACGGCGATCCGGCCGAGCCGTCGCGGCTGGCCGAGGCCATCGCGCGGGCGCACGCGTATCTGGCGGCCGGCGCCGATGGCATTTATCCCATCGGCCTGCGCGACGTGCCGACGCTGTCCGCTTTCATCCAGGCCGTGGATGCACCGGTCAACGTTGCCGCCGGTCCCGGCATGCCGGGGGTGGCGGAACTCTCGCGCCTTGGCGTGGCGCGCGTCACCACGGCCACACGGCTGGCCACGCTGGCCTTGGGCACGATTGATCAAGCCATGGCGCAAATCCGTGCCAGCGGCCAGTTTGACGCCCTGGCCTCGACCTTCACTTACAACGACGCGCAAGAGTTGTTCGCGCCGGGTTGAGCCGACGGCGCATCGCCCGCCATGCCGTGCCACGCCACGCCACGGGCCAAAGTTTCTTTCACTGCATGAGGAGAATCGCATGAAGCCACGTATCAATTATCGACAGGCCGCGCCGGACGCATTCAAGGCCCTGCTGGAACTGGAAGCTGGCGTGCATCGCACCGCGTTGGAACCGGCCTTGATCGAGTTGGTGAAAATGCGCGTGTCGCAAATCAACGGCTGCGGCTATTGCCTGGACATGCACAGCAAGGACGCGCGCGCGGCCGGCGAGACCGAGCAGCGCCTGTATGTGTTGCCGGTGTGGCGCGAGGCGCCGTTCTACAGCGCGCGCGAGCGGGCGGCGCTGGCCTGGGCCGAGGCGGTCACCGTGATTTCCAGCAACAACCTGCCCGATGACCTGTATGCCCAGGTGCGCGAGCAGTTTGATGAGAAGGGCGTGGTGGAACTCACGCTGGCGATCATCGCCATCAACAGCTGGAACCGCATGGCCATTGCCTGCCGCGCCGATGTCGGCAGCTACCAGCGGCCCGCTGCGCCGTGATGGGTGGAGTCCACGCATGACGCGTCGAACCTTGCCCAAATCCCTGCCGCGCACGTTTTACCGGCGTGATTCGCGGGTGGTGGCGGTGGAGCTGCTCAACAAAATCCTGCTGACGGATGACGGCCGCAGCGGGCGTATCGTCGAGACCGAGGCCTACTGCGGCTCGGTTGATCCGGCAGCGCACACCTATCGCGGCAAGACCGCGCGCAACGCCACGATGTTTGGCCCGGCGGGGTATCTGTATGTGTATTTCACCTATGGCATGCACTGGTGCTGCAACGCCGTGTGCGACGAGGAGGGCGTCGGCGTGGCGGTTTTGCTGCGTGCGCTGGCACCATTGACCGGGCTGGAGGCGATGCGCCTGGCCCGACCCAAGGCGCATCGCGATCGCGAGCTGTGCAGCGGGCCGGCACGGCTGGCGCAAGCACTGGGCATCACCGGCGCGCAGGACGGCATCGATCTGGTCGCCGGCAAGGGTGGCCTGCGCATTGTCGACGACGGCACGCCGCCGCCGGCCAAACCGGTGATCACCGGCCGGGTTGGCATCAGCCACGCCGTGGACGAACCGTGGCGCTGGTACGTGCCGGGCGACGTCAACGTTTCACGCAAATGAGGCGTGGTGGCGGAGTCCGAAACCCCGTGCCGGTCGTCGCGTTACAGCAGTCCGCGTTCACGCAGGAAATCCCGGGCCTCGCTGGCGTCGTGCTCGAACCAGGCGCGCGTTGAGCCCAGGCGGAACGAATAACCCCACGCGTCCATGTCGGCCATCAGGCGTGCCCGGCCCACGCCGGGCAGCTCGTCGGCCAGCATGATCTGCAGATAGCACGTGGCGTCTTCCTCTTCGACCGAATCGGTCGCGTTGGTGTGCACGACCAGGCGTCGTTCCAGTGGCAGCACGATCAGGTGGCAGGCCTCGTGCAGCAGCGAATGCACCGGCGTGTCGGCGCGCGCATAGACGTGGTTGCCGATGACGCCGGCTTCGCTGTCACCCCAGTAGCTGCCGGGGATGGGCGTGGATTCCGCCACGGCTTCCAATTGCAGGTCGAAACGCGCGAGCAGGGCGCGCGCCGGCGCAAAACCGACGTCCCGCACGCACAGGACGCCGGATGCGGCGTTGGCCGCGGGCAGGGAAGTGTCTGCATGCATCATGGCGCCGAGGTTCAGACCGCGTGGTCTCCGGCAGCCGCCTTGGCTGGCTCGGGGCCACCGGGGATGGTGACCGACAATTCGAGAATCTCGTGGTCGGCACCGCGCTCGACGTTGATGTTGATGGCTTCCAGGTCGACGTGCACGTATTTCTTGATCACTTCCAGCAGCTCGTTGCGCATCATCGGCAGATAGTCCGGCGCGCCGCGGGTGGAGCGCTCCTGGGCGACGATGATGCGCAGGCGTTCACGCGCGACGCTGGCGGTGGCTTCCGGTTTGCGGCGAAGGAAATCGAGAATGCTCATGGTCGTCAGCCTCCAAACACGCGCTGCAGAAAGCCCTTCTTCGGCGCTTCGACAAAGCGCATGGGTCGGGTTTCACCCAGGATGCGGGCCACGGTATCGCTGTAGGCCTGGCCGGCTTGTGATTGCGCGTCGATGATGACGGGGATGCCGTTGTTGGAGGCAGTCAGTACGTTGGCCGATTCGGGGATGACGCCGACCACGCTGATGCCGAGGATTTCCTCCACGTCCTTGACGCTCAGCATTTCGCCGATGGCCACGCGCTGCGCGTTGTAGCGGGTCAGCAGCAGATGCTGGGTCACCGGCGTGTCGCCGCGCTCGGCGCGCCGCGTCTTGCTGGCAAGCAGGCCAAGGATGCGGTCCGAATCGCGCACCGAGGACACTTCCGGATTGACCACGACCACCGCTTGATCGGCAAAGTACATGGCCAGATGCGCGCCCTTCTCGATGCCGGCCGGCGAGTCGCAGATGACGTAGTCGAAGCCTTCGGCGGACAACCCGTCCAGCACTTTCTCCACGCCTTCCTGGGTCAACGCGTCCTTGTCGCGTGTCTGGCTGGCGGCCAGCACGTACAGGTTGTCGTGACGCTTGTCGCGGATCAGCGACTGTTTGAGCGTCGACTCGCCGTGCACGACATTGACGAAGTCGTACACCACGCGGCGCTCGCAGCCCATGATCAGGTCGAGGTTGCGCAGGCCCACGTCAAAGTCGATGACGGCCACTTTCTTGCCGGCCATGGCCAGGCCGGTGGCCAGCGAGGCGCTGGTCGTGGTTTTTCCCACGCCGCCCTTGCCGGAGGTGACAACGATGATCTCAGCAGTCAATGGTCCATCTCCGCATGATGTGGTGACGCATGGTGGTGACGCTTGGGGGTGCGATGCATCAGAGTTTGGCGACCAGCAGCTTTTCGCCATCCAGCCAGCATTGCACGGACTGGCCCTCAAGCTTGTCGGGGATTTGTTCAAACACGCGGTACTGGCCGGCGATGGCTACCAGCTCGGCACGGAAATCGGCGACAAAGATGCGGGCCGCGGTATCGCCCAGGGCGCCGGCCATGGCGCGGCCACGCAGGCTGCCGTAGACGTGGATATTGCCGTCGGCGATGACTTCGGCGCCGTTGGCGATGGCGCCGGTGACGATCAAGTCGCGGCCGCGCGCATACAGCTGCTGGCCGGAGCGCACTGAGCCGGCGTGGAACAGCGCCGGTTGCGCACCTTCCGGTGCCGCTGCCTCGACGGGCGCGACTTCGGCCGCCGGCGTGGCGGCGGGTGCTGCCGCGGGTGGCGCTGCCGGGGCAACGGCAGCGACCGGCTCGTAGGCGGCGCGGAACTTGGCAATCAGCGGCAGGCCCATGCGCGTGGCCAGCGCCTCGGTCTCGCTGGTGCCGTAGGCCAGGCCGACCGGCAGCATGCCGGCGCTGCGCACCGCTTCCAGGAGGGCATCGACTGCGCCGTCATCCGGCAAGTGCAGCAGGTGGCTGAGATCCAGCACCACGGCAGCGCGCGCAAACATTTTCGGCGCGCTGCGCACGCGGCGCTCCAGCTCGCTGCACAGCGCGGCGGCATCGACCCGGCGCACGCGCACGCAGGCCATGCCTACCTGGCCAAAGCGCAAATCGCAGGCGTCGCTTGCTTCCATGCTGGCCTTCATGCCGAGCGTTCTCCGGCCATGCGCCGCGGCGTG
Source organism: uncultured Rhodanobacter sp. (assembly GCA_964568445.1). Lineage (GTDB taxonomy): Bacteria > Pseudomonadota > Gammaproteobacteria > Xanthomonadales > Rhodanobacteraceae > Rhodanobacter. Next base: position 171,847 of record CAZMPZ010000003.1, read on the forward strand.
GGAGCGTCTTGCGGTCGTACGCGCTCGGCCAGCCACGGCACGGCAGGCAGGCCGCCGTGATCCAGCCAGGTTTCGCGCACCCAGGCGTAGCTGGGCAGGTCGCGCGCCAGCAGGCTGACCTTGGGACCATCGGCACCCATGCGCTGCTGTCCGACTTCCTGGAAACCGTAGGTGCCGTGGAACAGCAGCACCACATCGTCACCTGGCTCCAGGAACACCTCGCAGGCCAGCAGCGGCACGCGCACCTCGGCATAACTGTGCACGTCGCAATAAAAGACCCGACCCAGGCCATGGCGACGATAGGCGTTGGCGATGACGATGCGGTCGATATAGACAAACTGCGGGTAATGCGTGCAGAACCAGCGATAGTTGGGGCTGGTGTATTGCCCGCCTTCACGCAAGGCGATGAGAAAACCGGCGAGGTGGCCGTCGATCTCCGCCACGCGGAAATACTCGGCGTGGACGTAGAAATACCGCAGCTGACTGGCACTGAGCGCCAGAATGGAGCGGCCTGCGGCATTGTTGAGCGCCAATACGGCGTCCAGATCCTGCTCGCGCACGTCGCGGATGGCCAGACCCATTCATTACTCCGCTTGGGGTGAACATTGATGCCGCCGTCGAGCGGCCGAAAAGCCAAGGCCCATTATGCCATGCGGTCATGGTTATCCGGTGCACGGTCGGGTGCCGCACTCGCTTATGATGCGGGCATGCCGTGGTCGCATTTCAATCACACGCGGGTCCTGCGCTACACGGGGTTGTTTACCTACCTGTGCGTGAGCGTGCCGTTGTGGCAGGGCAGCTGGGGCCTGGCGCGGGTCAGCGTGTGGTGGAGCAATCCCACGCTGTCGGGCTGGATCCTTTCCTATGTAGTGTTTGGCGTGGCCTATCTGGCCTTGACCGGCCGCCGCGACTACAGCACGTCGACGGCGGTGCAGCAGGCGGCCAAACTGGCCGGCATGTTGCTGCTGACCAGTTCGGCGGTCGCCGTGGGCTGGTTCAGCCAGAGTGGGCTGTCGGCCATGCTGATGCTGGTGATCGCCGTGGTGCTGCCGTGGCAGATGGCGATGATCCCCGGCCTGATCTGGTTGCTGGGGCAAAACCTGCTGCTGATACCGGTCATTGCCGGCTATACCGGATGGACTGTCGGCAGCGCCGTATTGCAGGTGTGCATGTACCTGGGCTTGTCGGCTCTGGTGTTCTTCACTTCCACCGTGGCCAATCAGCAGGCGGAACAGCGCGAGGTGCAGCGCCGGCTGAACGCCGAGCTGCGCGCAACGCGGGCCTTGCTGGCCGAATCCACGCGGATTGCCGAGCGCATGCGCATCGCGCGCGACCTGCATGATCTGATCGGCCATCACTTGACGGCGCTCAGCCTGAATCTGGAGGTGGCCAGCCATCTCAGCAACGAGGCTGCCGGCATCCACGTACGCAAGGCGCAAAGCACGGCCCGGCATTTGCTGGCGGACGTACGCGAAGTGGTGAGCGAGCTGCGCCAGGACGATGCCATCAACCTGACCCAGGCCTTGCGCAGCCTGATCGACGGTGTGCCGGGGCTGGCCGTGCATGTGGTCATGCCCGAGCGATTCAGCGTGGAAGACCCGCGTCGCGCGCAGGTGCTGCTGCGCTGCGCGCAGGAGATCATCACCAATACCGCCAAGCATGCCGGTGCGCGCAATCTGTGGCTCAACTTTGCCTATGCCGATGACGGCCAGCTGGGCCTGCATGCGCGCGACGATGGTCGTGGCGTGGAGCGGGTTGAGCCGGGCAACGGCTTGTCCGGGATGCGCGAGCGGCTGGCCGAATTTGGTGGCAGCGTCGCGCTGGATAGTGGTGTGCATCAGGGTTTTGCATTGACCATACGGTTGCCGCTGGGCGAGCACAGTGCGCTGGCGCATGCGCCGGTACGCTCCGAGCCGCCGGCATTGGACGTGTCGCCCTGATGCACGGGGTGCGGGGCTGGTCACATCGCCGCGGCGCACCTTGCGCGGGATCGCGTGCGAGAATGCCGCGTCGGCGGCTGCGGATATCGCAGTCGACCGGGCAGCATCCTGAATGCCGGACCGCCGGCGCCGCCGGGAGAGGATTGCGATGATCTCCGTGTGCCTGGTCGACGACCAGAATCTCGTGCGCCAGGGCGTGCGTTCGCTGCTGGACCTGTCCACGGACATTCGCGTGGTCGCCGAGTGCGCCGATGGTGCGCAGGCGGTGCGCGACATTCCGCGGGTGCGGCCGGACGTCGTATTGCTGGATTTGCGCATGCCCAACATGAGCGGGCTGGATGTGCTGCATGCGCTGGCCGCGCGCGACGAATTGCCGCCAACCATCATCCTCACCACTTTCGACGATGACCAGCTGGTGCTGCAGGGCCTCAAGGCCGGCGCTCGTGGCTATCTGCTCAAGGACGTCTCGCTGGAACAGCTGGTGGAAGCCGTGCGCACCGTGGCTGCGGGCGGTTCGCTGGTGGCGCCCATGGTGACCCAGCGCCTGATGGCCGGCGTATCGCGCATGCAAAACCGCTTCAGTGCGCTGGAGCAACCCGATCCGCTGACCGAGCGCGAGACGGAAATCCTGCGCCTGCTTTCGGGCGGCTACAGCAACAAGGAAATTGCCAATTCGCTCAAGGTGGCCGAGGGCACGGTGAAAAACCACGTGTCCAACATCCTGTCCAAACTGGGGGTGCGCGACCGCACCCGCGCGGTGCTCAAGGCGCTGGAGATGGGTATCGTTTAAGCGGTTGCGCCCTTCGACCCGCATCATGGCGGCGGCTATCGCGCACGTTCAGTACCACGGCTCCACGCTGGCCGCTTTCGGCGCTCAGGCCTTGCTGGACCCGGCTTTGCGCCCGGTGACCGAAGTGTGAAAAACGCCGTGGCGTTCCAGCGCGCGAGCAAGTAACATCCGTAACTTCGGCATTTGCCGACCCCCGGTTGCACGCAGCGGAACGCCTGTCGGTTCCGCCTGGGTACCGTGGCGAAATTCTGGTATGGCGTTAGACGCTCGGAGAACCTCGGAATGATGCGTGTCCTTGAATTTCTTGTGGCCTTGCTCATCGTCGCCGGCCTAGGCGTGGTGGCGGGTGTGGTCAGCCCCGGCAGTGGGCATGTCGAGCGTTCGCAGACGGTCGGCAAGGATCTGCGCCAGGTCTATGACGTGTTGAACAACTTCCGCCGGCTGCCGGATTTCGCGGTGTTGCGCGGCCAGGATCGGGCGGTGCAGTTCAAGTTTGGCGACAAGGCCTATGGCCCGGGTGCGGAAATCAGCTGGACCAGCAACAAGCCGGAACTGGGTGACGGCGCGCTGACCATTGCCAGCGCCACGCCGGACTTCAGCAAGATCGACGCCAACACCGACGAAGCCACCATCGTGTGGAATCTGGACAACCCGTGGCGCGGCATGGACAAGCACTTCACGCTTGACCTAAAGCGCCAGGGCAGCCGTGGCCAGCTGACGGAAATCAACTGGGCGTACGACGTCAAGTACGGCTGGAACCTGGTCAACCGGTTTTCCAACCTGTACATCCATGGCGAGCCGGACACCTTTATCCAGGGCGGCCTGACCAACCTTCAGAACGTGCTGGCCTCGATCCCCAACCTCGACTACAGCAAACTCATGCCGGCCATCGAGCAGGCCCAGCCGCAGCCGATCCTGCTGGTGTCCACCTCGATCGAGCGCAAGGACGGCATCGAAGGTCTGGAAGACGCCGTGGCCAAGGCGGTCACCGTGCTGCAGGCCGAGGCCAAGAAGCTGGGCGTCAACGTCACCGGCCCGCGCATCGTCATTACCACCAACTATGGCGATCAGACCTACACGTTCGATGTCGCGTTGCCGATCGACTCCAGCGCGTTGACCGTCAATGGCGAAAGCGAGCAATTGACCGCGCCGGTCGCGCCGACGTTGAGCAACGTGCCGGTGGACGATGCAACGGCCGCCGCCGAGGCCGCGGCTGACGCCAAGGCTGCAGTGGGCAGCCACGACCGCTTTGGCCGTCTGGTGCTGGACAACGGCGTGCACGCCACGCTGGCCTTTGGTGGCCCGGTACTCAAGGGCGTGTGGAGCGGCACGTTTGCCGGCGTGCCCTTGATCCGCGATTTGCTCAAGGCCTACGCGCAGACCCATGGCTACGCCTTTGACGACGTGATCCACCGCTCGTACGACATCATGGTGTCGCCGGGCGTCAAGGGCCCGACCGGGGAGTACACCACCTATGCACGCTACGACGTCTACCTGCCGCTGACCAACGCACCGGCGCAGACGCCGGAGCAGGCCGCCGGCATGCAGCCGCCGATCCTCGAGGCCGAACCTGCGGCTGCCGGTTCCGCTCCGGCTCCAGCCACGTCCGCCGCGGCACCGGCCGAGGCCGCGACCGCCGGTTGACAGGCGTATTAGCCACATACCAAAGCCCTCCGCATGGAGGGCTTTTTTTTCGGTGTGCGTGGGCGCGGCGTGGTGCTGCGGCCGTGATCGGCTACTCTTGATGGGCGCTGCATCCACGCGCCGCACGACACTGCCTGGACATGATTGAAACCGATCGCCTCACGCGCTGTTATGGCAACCTCATTGCGGTCGACGCACTGAGTATCCGCGTGGAGCCGGGCCAGGTGCTGGGCCTGCTTGGTCCCAACGGTGCCGGCAAGTCCACGGCCATGCGCATGATCGCCGGGTTCCTGGTGCCGACATCCGGCACGGCACGCGTGTGCGGACATGACATCGTGCATGACTCGCTTGCCGCGCGGCGGGCGCTGGGTTATCTGCCGGAAGGCGCACCCAGCTACGGTGAGATGACGGTACGCGAGTTCCTGCAGTTCATCCGTCGCATGCGCGGGCTGGTGACCGAATCAGGCTATCAACGCTACGTGCAGTTCATGCAGGAACTGCAGCTGGAAGATGTACTGGACACCTGCATCGACACCTTGTCCAAGGGGTTGCGGCGGCGCGTCGGCCTGGCGCAGGCCATATTGCATGATCCGCCGGTGCTGATGCTGGATGAGCCAACCGATGGCCTGGATCCCAACCAGAAACACGCCGTGCGGCGGTTGATCGATCAGATGGCGCGTGATCGCACCATCCTCATTTCCACGCATTTGCTGGAGGAAGTCCACGCCTTGTGCAACCGCGTGGTCATCATTGCCCATGGCCGGCTGCTGGCCGATGCCACGCCGGCCGAGTTGGAGCGCCGCTCGCGCTATCACGGTGCGGTGTCGTTCAGCGCGCCGGGCAGCGGCATGTCGCAGGAGATGCTCGGCCGCCTGCCGCAGGTCGCAGCCATCGAGGTCGATCCGCTGGACGGGCGCACCACGGTGTTTCCCAAGCCGGGCGCGCGCATCTTGGAGCCGGTGGAAAACCTGCTGCGCGAGCAGGGCCTGCAAGTATCGGAAATCCAGCTGGAACGCGGCCGGCTGGACGAGGTATTTCGCCAGATCACGACCAGCGCCGAGTGGCCGGCGGATGCTGCAGGGCAACGCACATGAGCCCGGTGCTGGCGGTGATGCGGCGCGAATTGCGCAGTTATTTCGTCACGCCCGTGGCCTACGTGTTCCTGGTGATCTTCCTGGTCCTGAGCGGCATCCTTACTTTCCAGGTCGGCGACTTTTACGAGCGCGGTCTGGCCGACTTGCAGCCGTTTTTTTCCATGCATCCGTGGCTGTACCTGATCCTGGTGCCAGCCATCACCATGCGCATGTGGGCCGAGGAGGCCAAGGGCGGCACGCTGGAATTGCTGCTGACCCTGCCGCTGACGCTGTGGCAGGCAATGGCCGGCAAATTCCTGGCAGCATGGCTCTTTGTCGGCATGGCGCTGGCGCTGACCTTCCCGCTGTGGATCACGGTCAATTATCTGGGCTCGCCCGACAACGGCGTCATCATCGCCGGTTACCTGGGCAGCTGGTTGATGGCCGGCACGTTTGTCGCCATCGGCGCCTGCCTGTCGGCACTGACGCGCAGCCAGGTGGTGGCGTTCATTCTGACGGCGCTGGTGTGCGTGTTGCTGATACTGGTCGGCTCGCCGCAGGTGCTGGATTTTTTCCATGACACGCTGGCGCGGCGACTGGTCAACGGCTTGGCGCACCTGTCGATGCTGCGCCACTTCGAAGGCCTGGCGCGCGGCGTGCTGGATGTGCGCGATGCCCTGTATTTCCTGCTCAGCATGCTGGGCTGGCTGGTCGGTGGCGTGCTGCTGCTTGACCTGAAGCGGACGCGTTGAACGTGCTGCGCGAACGTTTGCACGCATGGTGGTCGCTGCGGCATCAGCCGCGGCGCGGGACGTTGCTGGGCTTGGCGCTGGTGTCGTTGGTCCTGGTGCTTGTGCCGCTGATCGTGGTCAGCAGCCGCTGGCTGCCGAGCAAGCGTATCGATTTGACGGTGGACCGGCTGTACACCCTGACGCCAGGGACGCTCAAGGTCATCGGCGCGCTGCAGCGCCCGCTGCGCCTAACGCTGTATTTCTCGGCGCATGCCGCGCGCGACCTGCCGCAGCTGCGCAGTTACGAGCAGCGTGTGCGCGAGATGCTGCAGGAAATGGTGGCGCGCTCGCATGGGCATATCCGCCTGCAGGTGGTCGACCCAGTACCGTATTCCGACGACGAGGCCAGCGCCCAAGGCAGCGGGCTGACCGCGGCCAGTGGCGGCAGCAATGGCGAGCGGGTGTTTTTTGGCTTGGCCGGCAGTGCCATGTCCGGATCGCTGGAGGGCGATGCTGGCGAGGAGCGCACGGCCGAGCGCACGCTGGCCATCAGCTTTTTCGATCCGGCGCGCGAGGCGTTTCTCGAATACGACATTGCCAAGCTGCTGTACGAGCTCAATCAACAGCACAAGCCGCAAGTGGGCATCCTCACTTCGCTGCCGCTGCAGGGCAATGCCGCGTTGGGCGATCCGCCGTGGGCCGCCATCGACCAGCTGGGCCAATTGTTCACCTTGCGCACGTTGGATGCGGCCACGCTTGAGCGTGTGGACCCGGCCATCAAGGTGCTGCTGGTGATCCATCCCGGCGCGCTGTCCGAGTCGGCGCAATATGCGCTGGATCAGTACGTGCTGCGGGGTGGACAGCTGGCGGTGTTTGTCGACCCGGATGCGGAGATGGCGCGTCCGGTGCTGGGAGGCCATGACGCGGCGCAGCCGGATGACGCCGGCCTGGCGCGGCTGTTTGCCGCCTGGGGCGTGGCCTACGATCCGCGGCAGGTGGTGCTGGATCGCAGCCGTGCGCTGCAGATCGAGCTTGCCGGCAACAGCCTCAATCACCCGGCGATGCTTGACCTTGGCGCGGCCGAGATCAATCACGACGACGTGATCACCAGCAGCCTGCAGCGCATCGACGTCTCCACTGCCGGACACTTTGACCTCACGGCAACCGCCAGTACGCGATTGTCACCGCTGCTGCAAAGCAGTGCCGATGCGCACCTGGTGTCGCGGCAGGCGGTGCGCGCCGCAGTCGGCGACCCCACGGCGTTGCTGCGTGGCTACACGCCGGACAACGCCCATTACGTCCTGGCCGCGCGCCTGCATGGCCCGTTCGTCAGCGCGTTTCCCGAGCGGGCCGGACAGCCTGGGCATCGCGCGCGGTCGGATGCGCACGCCGAAGTGATCCTGATGGCCGATACCGACCTGTTGACCGACCGCCTGTGGCTGGAGCCGCAGACCATCCTTGGCCAGACCATGATGCGGGTGTTTGCCAACAATGGTGATTTCGTCACCAATCTGGTCGACAACCTGAGCGGCTCGTCGGCGCTGCTCTCGGTGCGCGGCCGTTCAACCTCGCAACGCCCGTTTACCCGTGTGCAGGCACTGCGCAATGTCGCCGACCAGAAGTTCCTGCAGAAGGAGTACGAGCTGGAGCAGGAACTGGCCGAAACCCGCAAGCGGCTGGACGAGTTGCAGCCGGCCAAGGCGGATGCCAGTGCCAGTGCCAGCGCCGAACAGCGCCGCGAGATCGAGCAGTTCCGTCAGCGCCAGCTGGCGATCAACAAGGAGCTGCGCGATGTCCAGCACCAGCTCGATGCCGAGATCGATGCGCTTGGCTGGCGCCTGAAGGTCATCAACATCACGTTGATCCCTGGGCTGCTGATCATCATCGGCCTGTGGTACGGCTGGCGCCGCTCGCGCCGCAACCGTCGCCATCGCTGAGACGGCTTTCGGGCCGAGGCGGGTTCCAGGCATTGCCTGGCGCGGCAAAAGCGCGCAGCCGATGCCCGATGGCACCGGGCGCGCGGCAAATTCTCGGCGTGGACATTATGCTGTCGGGCTGGCAGGTCGCAGGTAGAGGCGGTGTGTTGAGGTGATGGCAAGCGTGTGGAAATGGGTCGAGCCGTGGGAGTTTTCGTGGGTGTTCCTGGCCACGTTCCTCCTGGCCTGCGTGCTCTATGCGCGCGGCAGCCGGCGGCTGCACGTCAGCCGTGGGCGCCGGCTGGCGTTCTGGATCGGCATGGCGATCATCTACCTGTCGCTGCAGACGTATCTGGATTACTACGCCGAGCATGAGTTTTTCATGCACCGCCTGCAGCAGTTGCTGCTGCATCATCTGGCGCCGCTGCTGATTTGCGCCACCTATCCGATGACCGTGCTGCGCGCCGGCATTCCGCTGGCGTGGCGTTGCGCGTTGGTGCGCCCACTGCAGCGTTCGTGGCCGTGGCGCGCGGTCAGTGCCGTCATCTTCAATCCGGTAGTGGCGACGGTGCTGTTCGTGGTGTTTGTGCTGATGTGGCTGTGGCCGCCGCTGCAGACGCTGGCCATGCTGGATTGGCGCATCTACCGCTTCATGAACTGGACGATGCTGCTCAGCGGCTTTGTCTATTGGTCGATGGTGGTCGAGCACCGGCCGCATCCGCCGGGGCGCATGTCCGCGGGGCTACGCGTGTTGTCGCCGGGCATCACCATGACGCCGCAAATCATTGCCGGCGCGATCATCACCTTTTCGCGCGGCGACTTGTATCCCATCTTCGAAGTCTGCGGGCGGGCGTTTACCTTCAACGTCATGACTGGACAGATGGTTGGCGGACTCATCACCTGGGTGCCGTCGGCGCTGGTGGAGTCGATTGGCGCCTTGCTGGCGTTACGTGTGTGGCTCAGCCTGTCGCGTCGCCGGCGCTTGCCACGGCGTTGGCCGCAGGCCGTGCAGACGGCATCGACTCTGGGGCCGGCGCCGCACTGACGGCGTCAGTGCTGATGCGCGTGCGGCGCGGCGTCGGTGGCGTCGCCGGCATCCATGGCGTTGGCCGGGCGGGCAATGAAACGGGCATCGCGCGTGCTGCCGTCGGCAAAAGTCAGGGTGATGCGCACCGTATCGCCGGGGCGGACCGGCTGCGTCGGCTCGCTCAACATCAAGTGATAACCGCCCGGTGAAAGCGCCGCCGCACCGTGGGCCGGGATGCGCAGGGCGTGGGTCATCTGCATGCGGCTGACGCCGCCGGTGGTGGTGCTTTGGTGCAGCATGACCTGCCGGTAGACGCTGCTGCGCGCGCCAGTCAGATCGGCCGGCTGCGCGCTGGCGTTGTCCAGCGTGGCGTAGCCGCCGGCCGGCAGCGCGCCAGGCAGGATGCGCAGCCAGGCTTGGCGCACCTGCACCTGCGCCGCCTGTGTGGCCGGGGGCGCCGCGTGGCCGGTGCTGACCAGCGCCAGTGCCAGGCAGCAGGCGGACAGGGGCAGGAGTTTCATGCGGCGGTCCGGTCGTCAAGCAGCAGTTTGAGGTCGTGCACCAGCTCGTCGCGCGTGGCGTTGGGCGTGGCCAGCACGCGGGCGCGGCCGGCGCGGTCAAAGATGTAGATGGCCGAGCTGTGGCTGACCGCGTAGGCCTCGTCGGTGCCGCCGGGCTCGCGTGTGAATGCCGAACGGTAGCGCTTGCTCAAGGCCTCCACCGCACGCGGAGTGCCGGTCAGGCCGATGGCCCGCGAGTCGAAGGCGTTGACGTAGGCCTTGAGTATGGCCGGCGTGTCGCGCTTGGGGTCGACGCTGACAAACAGGATGCGCGCGCCATCGGCAGCCGGGCCAAGGCGTTTCATCACCACATGCAACTCGGCCAGGGTGAGCGGGCAGACGTCCGGGCAGTGCGTGTAGCCGAAGTACAACAGCACGACCTTGCCGCGATAGTCCGCCCCGGTGACCGCCTTGCCGGCGTCGTTGGTCAGGGCGAAATCCAGATCCGGCATGTGTCCGCTGACATTGGTCAGCGTCAAGGGCGGCGCCGAACGTTGGCAGCCGCCAAGCGTCAGGACAAGGGCCAGCACCAGCCAGGTGGGCAAGCGCAGGCAGCGGCCAAGCAGGGGCCGAAAGCGTGAAGTAGGCATGCGTACAAGGATACGACAGCGGCGCGGCGCGTTGCTGGGGCTGCTTGTCGCATGGAGAATTGACGCGCGCATGGTTAGGCTAGTCGCTTGCCTGGAGCCGCCCATGTCTTTTGATTTGCCGCCAGTCACGCGCAACCTCTTGATTGCCAACATCGTCGTGTTCGCGCTGCAGCAGATGTTTGGCGACATGCTGGTGCAGTATTTCGCGCTGTGGCCGTGGGGTCCTGATCGCGTGATGCAGGACGGCATGGCGCTGGTATCCATCGGCTTCCGGCCGTGGCAAGTGGTGACTTACGCGTTCATGCATGGCGGCTTCACGCACATCGCCTTCAACATGCTGGCGCTGTTCATGTTTGGTGGCGCCATCGAGCGTACGTTCGGCGCGCGCAACTTCGTCGTCTATTACTTCGTCTGCGCCATCGCTGCCGCCGTGGCGCAGCTCATCGTGGTGCACTGGTTTACCCACGGCTTCTACCCGACATTGGGGGCTTCCGGTGCCATCTTTGGCCTGCTGCTGGCTTTCGGCATGCTGTACCCGCATGAGAAGGTGTTCCTGATTTTCCTGCCGATACCCATGCCGGCGTGGCTGTTTGTCATCGGCTACGCCGCGGCCGAACTCTTCATGGGCGTCACCGGTACGCAGGCCGGCGTGGCGCACTTTGCCCACCTGGGCGGCATGCTCGGCGGCATCGTCCTGATCGAATACTGGCGCGGCCACTTCCCGATCAAGCCCAACCGCCGGCTGATGCGCTGAGGGCGACGCGCGCAGTGCGCCCCCCTCGTCATGCCGGCGCATGCAGGAATCGTCCCACGACGGCACCTGGGCGGTGTGGGCCACGCCTGCCCGGCGTCGAGCAGGAGCCTCAGCGCAGCACGAGGAAATCGGCGCTGACGACGAAGCGTACGGCGTCCAGGCGCAGGCGGGTGGTGGGAATGGCGGCGAGGATGGCTTCGCGCTCGGCGTTGGTGGCGGCGATTTCCGCGTCGCTGATGGCGGGATTGACGGCGCGCAGGGCGAGCAGGCGGGATAGCTCGGCGTCCAGCGTGGCCTTGGCCAGGGTCAGTGCGGTGTCGATCAGGGTCTGGCCGTGGGCCGTGGCGAGGCTTTCGGCACGATCAAGCATGGGTGGCACCAGGCGGCCAAGTACCTTGCGGTAGCGCGCCACGTCCAGGTTGCGGGCGGCGGCGCGCTGCAATGCGGTGGCGCTGGGTGTAAAGCCGGCGCGTTCGGCCAGGCGGGTGTCGACAGTGATCGTCAGCGGCTGGGTGGGCATGAAGCGCTCGATGTCCAGCCGTTGGTCGGCGACGCATTCCAGCAGATACACCGCCTGCAGCAGTGCCGTGTGGGGCGGCAAGGCGTCGTCGACCATGAAGGTGGCGTTGCCTTGCTCGCTGGACAACGCCAGCTCCAGTGCGCCCAGTACCAGCGGGTGGTCGAGCCGCAGTAGAGGCAGGTCGTCGCGGGTCAGGGCGACGTCGCGCGCGAAGGTTGCCGACAGCGGGCCGTCGGCAAAGCCGGGCAGGGCATCGGTGGACAGGTATTGCGGATCAAGCTTGATGACCTGGCCGCCAAGCTCCTCGGCATGGATGCCGAAGGCTTCCAGCAGATTGAGTACGAAGGTGTCGCGACCGGGGTCGACGTCGTCGCGGACAAATGCCTGGTGCAGATCGTCGGCGCGTGGGTCACGGCTGGCGGCCAGTTCCAGCAGATGATCGCGGCCGCCGGCGATGGCCTGGGCCATGGTGTCGTGGCTGGCGCGGGTGTCGGCCAAAAGCGCGTCAAGCTCCTGGTCGCGGCTGTCGTCGCCGCGCGCGTGCTCGTCGGCCAGTCGCGTCAGCGGCTCGGCGTAGCGGCGCCACAACTCGCGGCCATCGGCCGGGCTGTGGCGGAAGGCGTCCACGCCCTCGTCGTACCAGCGCGCCAGCACATGCTGCGCGCTGTCGGCCACCAGCAACAGGTGGATGTCGATGGTGTGGCGCTGGCCAATGCGGTCGAGGCGGCCGATGCGCTGCTCCAGCAAGTCCGGGTCCAGCGGCAGATCCCACAGCACCAGGTGATGGGCAAACTGGAAGTTGCGCCCTTCGGCGCCGACTTCGGCGCACAGCAGCAGGCGCGCGCCATCGGCCTGCGCAAAGTAGGCGGCATTGCGGTCACGCTGGACCAGCCCCAGCCCTTCGTGAAAACGTGCCACGCCGACACCGGAGCGCGTGCGCAGCGCTTCTTCCAGCGCCAGCACCTTGGCCTGGCTGCGGCAGATCAGCAGGAACTTGTCTTGCGGATGGGCGTCGAGCAGGGCGATGAGGGCGTCCAGCCGCGGCGCGGCGTGATAGTCCAGTGCCAGCTCGCCCGGTGGCTGCTGGATGTCGGAGTGAAACTCGGCCAGCAAGGCCTGACGGGCGTCGGCCGATACGCTGTCGGCGTCGATCAAATGCCATTGCGGGACGCGCTGTGGAAAGCCGCCGACGCCGGCACGGTTGTTGCGAAACATGGCCCGGCCGGTGCCGTGGCGATCGATCAAGGCGGCCAGCAGGGCCTGCGCGTGCTCGGGTTGGGTCGCGTCGACCAGATGCGCGGCAAGCTTGGGATCGGCCTGGCACACGGCTGCCAGCCGCGCCTGTTGCGTGGCGTCCAGCGGCTTGTTGGCCAGCAGCTGGTCGGCAATGCGTGACAGCTCGGACCAGCCATCGGCTTCGGCCAGATAGCCGTCCAGATCGGAATAGCGTTGCGGATCGAGCAGGCGCAGGCGGGCAAAGTGGCCGCTGCGGCCAAGCTGCTCGGGCGTGGCGGTGAGCAGCAGAATGCCGGGAATATGCGATGCCAGTTGCTCGACCAGCGCATAGCGCGGGCTGGCCGCTTGCGGCGACCACGCCAGGTGATGGGCTTCGTCGACCACCAGCAAATCCCATGGTGCAGCCAGGACCTGGGCCGCGCGTTTGGGCGAAGCTTCCAGCAGGCTGAAGTCGGCGATCACCAGCTGCGCGTCTTCGAAGGGGTTGCTGGCAGGCGCGTCGCCGGCCGGCTCCAGCGCTGCGCAGCGCTCTTCGTCGTAGATGGCGAAGTGCAGGTTGAAGCGGCGCAGCATTTCCACGAACCATTGGTAGACCAGCGCGTCGGGCAGCAGCAACAGCACGCGCGAGGCACGGCCGGTCGCCAGTTGCCGGGCGATGATCATGCCCGCCTCGATGGTCTTGCCCAGGCCCACTTCGTCGGCCAGCAGGATGCGCGGCGGGCGTCGCGCGGTGGCAATGCTGGCCACGCGCAGCTGGTGCGGGATCAAGCCAATGCGCGCGCTGGCCAGGCCCCAGGTGGGCGAGCGTCGCGCGTCGGCACGGCGCTGCAACGCCGCAAGTCGCAACTCGAATTGCGCCACGGAGTCGGTGCGCCCGCCAATCAGCCGGTCGTCGGCCTGGCTGACGCTTTGCTCGTCGTCCAGCTGGCCTTCCTCCAGCTCGCGGCCTTCGCCGCGGTAGACCAGGATGCCGTCGCGGATTTCCACGCGCTCGACCAGAAAGGCAATGCCCTTGCCGGCGATGCGCTGGCCGGCGCGAAATTCCGCGCGCACCAGCGGCGCCGAGTCGATCGCATACGGCCGCAACACACCGGCCTTGGCAAACAGCACCTGTACGCCACGCGTTTCCACGCGCAGGACAGTGCCGAGGCCAAGCTCGGGTTCGGCGGAGGAAATCCAGCGTTGACCAGGTACGAACATTGTTCCGCCGTGCGTTTTGCGAGGGTCGACGATTATCCGCCATCCGTCCGCGTGCCGGGCGATGTGCGCGTGTGTCGTCGCGCGTCTTTCTTGGCGTCGAGGCTCAGCTCGCGGAAGTCGTTCGCGCTGAGCGTAGCTTGCGTCAGCAAGCGAAGTTGGAGCGCCATCCTGGCCATACCCTTCGACTTCGGCGCTGCGTACCTACGCTCAGGGCGAACGGCGGGTTGGCGGCTGGGTTTCGACATTGACCGAGTGTCGGCATGGCTCGAGCTTTGCGGCTGCGCGTCGACTGGTTATTGCATGCGCGTGGCGACGTTCGCTCGTTGCGATAGGTAACAAGAATCATTATCATTCGCAACCTTCCGCGGGACGCCACCGCGGCGTCGAAGTCACGCTTGAGGGAATCTTCATGTCATTCCATTTTCGCCGGTACGCGCTGCCGGTTTGCGCGCCGTTGTTTGCCACCGCCATCGCCATGCCGGCGTTTGCCGCCAGCTTCCACCTGGCGGATGCGGGTGGTGACAGCGCGCCGTTGCTGGCGGCGGCCGAGCCTGGCGATGCGGTCACACTCAAGGGCGTGAAGGTGGAAGGTGTCGTGCCGTATCTGGTCAGCGGCAGCAACACCGCCACGCGCACCGATACGCTGCTGATCGATATCCCGCAGACCCTGCAGGCCCTGCCGATGGATCTGCTGCACGACCAGAACGCGCAGTCGCTGGGCGACACCTTGCGCAATGCGCCCGGCGTGTCCGTGCATCAAGGCGAGGGCAACCGCGACGAGATGGTCATCCGCGGCGTCAAGACCAAGTCGGATTTCTTCGTCAATGGCGTGCGTGATGACACGGAATATTTCCGCGACCTGTACAACGTGCAGGAAGTGGACGTGCTGCAGGGCCCGACCGCCATGGTGTTTGGTCGTGCCGGTGCCGGCGGCGCGGTCAACCTGGTGACCAAGCAGGCCGTGCGCTCACCCATCAGCGAGCTGACCTTGCAGGCCGGTTCGTGGCAGCACCGGCGGGCGGCGCTGGATTGGGGCGGCGCCATGGGCGCGACGTCCGCCTTCCGCTTGAATGCCATGGGCGAGGATTCCAACGGTTTCCGCGCGGAATCTTTCCTGCGCCGCTACGCGGTCAATCCGCAGTTCAATTTCCGCTTGGGCGAGGCCACCACGCTGGACATCGGTGCCGAGCGCGCCTACGACCGCCGGCGCGCCGATCGTGGCATCCCGTCGCGCGGCAATCGTCCGGTCGATGTGCCGGACGACACCTTCTTTGGCTCGCCGAACCAGAACGTGGCGCGCACCACGATCGACAGCCTGCATGCGCGCATCGAGCACGACATCGGCGAGGATCTGGTACTGCGCGACACTTTTCGCGCCACGCGGCTGGACAAGTTCTATCAAAACGTCTACCCCGGCAGCGCCGTGGCCGATGACGACACGCTGACGCTGAGTGCCTACAACCACGCCGAGCAGCGCAACGGGTATTTCAACCAGGCCGAGCTGATTCAGGACCTGGATGTCGGCGCGGTGCATCACCAGCTGCTGTACGGCGCCGAGACCGACGTGCAGGTTGACGACGACCAGCAGATGGGCGCCAAGTCGCTCACCGGCGTACCACTGGCGCATCCGCAGGCCGATATCGTCATTGACCAGCCGGGGCGCAACAACCACGTCGTTGGCCATGCCGTGGGCTTGTATGTGCAGGATCAGATGGATCTGTCCACGCATTGGAAGGCGCTGGCCGGCATGCGCTGGGATCGTTTTGGCGTCGCCGCGCGTTACCGCCTGCTGCCGGCGGGTACCGGCACGCAGCACACGGACACCGCCTGGAGCCCGCGTGTCGGCGTGATCTACAAGCCGACGCCGGCCAGCTCGCTCTACGCCAGCGTGACACGCTCGTTCACCCCGCAAGGCAGCAACCTGGCGCTGTCGTTGAAGAGCCCCAACGGTGCCGACCTGGCGCCGGAAGAGGCCGTCAATTACGAGATTGGTGGCAAGTTCAACCTGCTTGCCGACAAGCTGGCCCTGACCGCTGCGGTGTTCCAACTGGACATGGACCACGTCAACGCACCTGATCCGCTGGACCCGACGCAGCTGGTGCAGACCGGCGCGCAGCGTAACCGCGGTTTCCAGCTGGGCCTGAGCGGCAACCTGACCGCGCGCTGGTCGATCTACACCGGCTACGCCCGGCTCAACGCGGAGATTCGCACCACCACCAAGGATGCGCCGGCCGGCGCCAAGGTTGCGTTGGTGCCGGATGAGCAATTCTCGCTGTGGACGCGCTACGCCGTGACCGAGCATTGGGGTGTCGGTGGCGGCTGGGTCAGCCAGTCGCAGGTCTATACCTCGTTCAAGAACACGGTGGCCTTGCCCGGTTACGCGCGGTTCGATGCCATGGCGTATTACCAGCAGGACAAATACCGCGTGAGCCTGAACATCGACAACTTGCTGGACCGGCATTACTACGCCACGGCCAATGGCGACAACCAGATCATGCCCGGCGCGCCGCGCAGCGTGGATGTGCGTTTGACGATCGATTTGTAGGCGGCGCGCGCCGCCCGGCCTTGCGCGCCGTCGCATGGCCGATCATGGCGGGCCATGCCCGACTGGCACGCCTTGCCATGCCGGTGAGCCACAAGCAAAACCCCGCGGTTGTCCGCGGGGTTTTGTTTTACGGTGCCGCGATGGCGCGCGGCCGCCCGGCGATTACCAGATCTTCACCTGTTTGTCGGCCGGGCGAATCATGGCGTCGCCGCTCTTGCACTGGAACGCCTCGGCGAACGCGGGCATGTTCGATGGCGCGCCGATCGCGCGGAACTTCATCGGCGAGTGCGGATCGGCGTTGAGGTAGACCATCTGCGCCTTGTCGCGGATGCTGCCACGCCAGACGCGCGCCCAGTTGAGGAAGAAGCGCTGGTCCTGGGTGTAGCCGTCGATCTTTTGCGCCGCTTCGGTGGGGTGGGCCTTCAGTGCGGTCTGCAGCGCGTCGTAGGCGATGTTGAGGCCGCCCAGGTCGGCGATGTTCTCGCCCAGGGTCAGCTTGCCGTTGACGTGCAGGTCGGGGTGATCCGGCAGCGGCGCGTAGTTGTCGAACTGGTCGACCAGTTTTTGCGCACGCTCGTCGAACTGCTTCTTGTCGGCGTCCGTCCACCAGTTGTCCAGGTTGCCGGCGCCGTCGAACTGGCTGCCCTGGTCGTCGAAGCCATGGCTGGCTTCGTGGCCGATCACGGCGCCGATGCCGCCGTAGTTGATCGCGTCGTCGCCCTTGGCATAGAAGAACGGCGGCTGCAGGATCGCGGCGGGGAAGTTGATCGTGTTGTCGGTGGGGTTGTAGTACGCGTTGACCGTCTGCGGCGTCATGAACCACTCCTGCCGATCCGTCGGCTGGCCAATCTTGGCGATGGCGTAGTCGTAGTCGAATTTCTGCGCCGCTTCCATGTTGGCAAAGTAGTTGTCCGCCGTGATCTGCAGACCGTCCCAACTGCGCCACTTCTCGGGGTAGCCGATCTTGGGCAGGAACTTGTTCCACTTGTCGATGGCCTTGGCCTTGGTGTCGGCGCTCATCCAGTCCAGGTTTTCGATGCGGCTTTTCAGTGCCTCGCGGACGTTGTGGACGAGTTCCTCGGCGCGCGCCTTGGCCTCGGGCGGGAAATACTTGGCCACGTACAACTGCCCCAGCGCCTGGCCCATGGCGTCGTCGACCGCGCCCAGCGAGCGCTTCCATTGCGGCTTCTGCTCGGGCTGGCCGCGCAGAGTCTTGTCGTAAAAGTCGAAGCGGGCGTCGACGAAGGACTCGGACAGCGTGTCCGCCGCGCCGGAGATCGTGTGCGCGGCCAGGTAGGCCTTCCATTGCGCCAGCGGGGCGCTGGCCAGCAGCCTGTCCATCTCGGCGAAGAACTTCGGCTGCGACAGCGAGAAGCCCTTGTCGACGGTGACGCCCTGGGCCTTGAAGAAGTCGTTCCAGTTGAAGTGCGGGGTGACCTTGTTGGCTTCGGCCACGGTCACGAAGTGGTACTGGTTTTCCGGCTTGCGCATTTCCACGCGGGGGATGGAGTGTTTGGCCAGCTCGGTCTCCAGCTTCATCGCCAGGTCGGCCTGGGTGGCCGCTTCCTTGGCCGGCGTGCCGGTGAGCTCAAACAGCTTGGCCAGGTATTTCATGTAGGCCGCACGAACATCCTTGTGCTTGGCGTCGGTGTAGTAGTCCGGCGTGGGCAGGCCCAGGCCACCTTGCATGGCGTAGGCGATCTGCATGCTGGCGTTCTTGTAGTCGGCGCGCGGACCGAAGCGGAACACCGCGCTGTCGCCCTTGGCGAAGGACTGGTTCAGCCAGGCCGGGATGTCCTCGTTCGACTTCAGCGTGTCGATTGCGGCGAGGTACGGCTTGAGCGGCTCGAAGCCGGCCTTGTTGCGTGCCGTCATGTCCATGCTGGAGCGGTACAGCCAGCCGATCTTCTGCTCGATCGAGCCGGGCGCCGCGCTGTCGGCGTTCTTGTCCGCCGCGTCGACCAGGGCGTGCTGGTCGGCCAGGCTCTTCTCGCGCAGCAGGTTGAACGAGCCCCATACGGTCTGGTCGGCCGGAATCGGGTTGGCGGCAATCCACTTGGCATTGACGAACTGGTTGAAGTCGGTGCAGGCCTCGGTGGCCGGGCCCAGTTCGCTGACGTCGAACACACTGGGCGCGGCCGCGGCGCTGGCGGCATGGGCAACGCTGGCGCTGCTTGCGGGCGCGGCCGGTGCGTTGGCGGATTCCTGCTTGCCGCACGCAGTGAGCGCCAGTGCGGCGCTGACGGCCAGTGCCAGCGGTTTCAGAAGAGTCTTGGTCATGCGAAATGCCTCCATGGATGGCTTGCCTGCGGGCGTTGCCAAAGTGCGTGGTGGTCGGGATCCGGTGGGCGGAAGGCCGGGCAATGCCGATTCACGCTAGGTCAAACGTCATGGACCAGACAGTGTCAAAGGTCAGGGGCGCGCGGGCCGGCCGGCCGGCGCGCCATTGGCATTCACCATCGAAAAAGGGCCCCGCACTTGGATGCGGGGCCCTGGTTGACGAACGATTGCGGCGAACGCTGTTACCAGATTTTCACCTGCTGGTCGCCGCTGCGCATCATCGCGTCGCCCGGTTTGCACTGGAACGCGGTGGCGAAGGCGCTCATGTTGGACGGCGCGGCGATGGCACGCAGCGACGCCGGGGCGTGCGGGTCGGTGTTGAGGCGCAGCAGCGCCTCCTTTTCACGCACGTGGCCGCGCCACACGCGGGCCCAGTTGAGGAAGAAGCGCTGGTCCTGGGTGTAGCCGTCGATCTTCTTGCCGGCTTCCTCGGGGTTCGCCTTCAATGCGACCTGCAGCGCGTCGTAGGCGGCGTTCAGGCCACCCAGGTCGCCAATGTTCTCGCCCAGCGTCAGCTTGCCGTTGACGTGTACGTCGGGCTTGTCCTTGATCGGCGTGTAGGCATCGAACTGGGCCACCAGCTTGGCCGTGCGTGCGTCGAACTTGGCGCGGTCGTCCTTGGTCCACCAGTCCTTGTTGTTGCCGTCGCCGTCGAACTGGCTGCCCTGGTCGTCGAAGCCGTGGCTGGCTTCGTGGCCGATCACCGCGCCGATGCCGCCGTAGTTGATGCCGTCATCGGCCTTGGCGTCAAAGAACGGCGGCTGCAGGATCGCGGCCGGGAAGTTGATCGTGTTGTCGGTCGGGTTGTAATAGGCGTTGACCGTCTGCGGGGTCATGCCCCATTCCATGCGGTCGGTCGGCTTGCCGATCTTGGCGATGTCGTAGTCGTAGTTGAACTTGGAGGCCGCCTGGACATTGGCGTAGTAGTTGTCGCCGGAAAGCGTCAGGCCCGACCAGTCGCGCCACTTGTCCGGGTAGCCGATCTTGGGCAGGAAAGTGTCCCACTTGGCGATGGCCTTGGCCTTGGTTTCGTCGCTCATCCAGTCCAGATGCTCGATGCGTGCCTTGAGCGCGTTGCGTACGTTGTCGACCAGTACCTGCGCGCGCTCCTTAGCCTCGGGCTTGAACACCTTGGCGACATACAACTGCCCCAGCGCCTGGCCCATGGCGCCGTTGACCGCGCCCAGTACGCGCTTCCAGCGCGGCTTTTGTTTCGGCTGGCCGGACAGGGTGTTGCCGTAGAAGTCGAACTTGTTGTCCTGGAAGGCCTGGCTCAGGTACGGCGAGGCGTCGTCGATGGTGTGGAAGCGCAGGTAGGCCTGCCACTGCGCGATGGGCGCACTGGCCAGCAGCTTGTCAAACTCGGCAAAGAACTTGGGCTGCGACAGCGAGAAGCCCTTGTCGATGGTGACGCCCTGGGCCTTGAAGAAATCCTGCCAGTTGAAATGCGGCGTGACCTTGTCCGCTTCTGCGACGCTGACGAAGTGGTACTGGTTTTCCGGCGTGCGCAATTCCACCGGCGCCAGCGATGCCTTGGCCAGCTCGGTTTCAAACGCCAGCACCTGATCGGCCTGGGTCTTGGCGTCGGCCGCGGAAACGCCGGTCAGCTCCAGTGCCTTGGTGATGTGGTCGACGTAGGCCGCGCGCTTGTCCGCGTATTTGGCGTCGAGGTAGTAGTCCTTGGTCGGCAGGCCCAGGCCGCTCTGGAAGGCGTAGCCGATTTGCGTCTCGGCGTGCTTGAAGTCGGCGCTGGAACCAAAGGCAAACACCTGCATGTCGCCATCGGCGAAGCGCTGGGTGATGTAGGCGGCGACGTCGGCGCCGTTCTTCAGGCCGGCAATGGCGTCGAGCTGGGGTTGGATCGGGCTGTAGCCGGCTTTCTCGATGGCGGCATCGTCCATGCCGGACTGGTAGATCTGGCCGATCTTCTGCTCGATGGAACCGGCCTTGGCCGACGCCAGATTCTTTGCCGCGGCATCGACGATCTCATGTTGCGTGTTCAGGCTGGCCTCGGCCAATTGGTCAAACGCGCCCCAGCGGGTGCGGTCGTTGGGGATGGGGTTGGCCGCGACCCACTTGGCGTTGACGAAGCCGTTGAAGTCCTGGCAGGCGTTGAGCGTGGGATCGAGCTCGCTCACGTCAAAGATGCTTTTGCTGCTGTCGACGGCAGCCGTGCTGGCCGTACTGGCCGTGGTGGTTGGTGCCGGTGCGGATGCCGGCGGCGTGGCCTGCTTGCCGCAGGCGGACAAGGCGATGGCGATGCTGGCAGCCAGTGCCACGCGCGTGAGGTGATGCTGCATGATCATGGAGTTCCTGTACCTGAGTTGAGCTGCGCCAGCATGGCGCGGTGGATGAGGCTTGTCACTGTGGCGCATCGGCGGCATGGCCGCGGTGGCACATTGCCTCGAAACTAGGCCAAGCCGCCGTCACGCCACAGTGTCATAAGTCAGGGGGCGGCGGCGTCCACCTGCAGTGCCCGCCATTGCGCCGCGTCCAGCCGCAACACCGGGTAGGCGCCGACCTTTTGCGCCGCGTACCACGGCGAGTGCTCGAAGAAAAACGCCAGCCGTGCCCGCGGATCGGCGGCAAAGGCGGCGTCGCTGCGCAGCCTGGCGTCGAATGCCGCCTGCAAGGCCGGGTCCTTTGCCAGCATGTCGCGCGCCAGGCGCTCAACCACGCGCGGCTCGCCGTATTCCTTGGCCTCGAAAATCGCGTCGAGGAAACCCCAATGCAGCAATGAGTCCGGCGCCTGGGGTTCCAGCAGGTTGATGGCGACGTTGGCGCTGCGCTGGTTGAGCGGCACCAGTACCGAGCCGGCCGGCAGGTCCACGTCGAACGACGCCGCGTGCAGCTGGAAGTCGCGCAGCATCACATGGCCTTCAAAGGACTTGTCGGCCCATTGCGGGTGATCGAGCTGGTAACCGGCCACGTACACGGCGTGCGGGTGCCGCAGGCGTTGATAGGCGATGCCGTGGATATCCAGCTTGTCGATCAGCGCGGTCCATTGCACCGGGATCACGTAGGCCGCTGGCGGCGTGGTGGTGACATCGGGCAGCAGGCCGTTCCAGTTGTCGATGGTGTACGTCACCGGTCGCGTTGGGTCGTACTGGATCCACGGCCGGTCGGAAATGTCGCTGTGGCGCACGCTGTAGGCGTAGCCCTTGAGCGTGAGCGGCGTCGCCACCGTATCGGGTTTGAACGTCAGCGCCAGCCTGGCTGTCGGGTCGGCGGCACGCGCGATGACTTCGGCATCGGCTTGCCTGGTCGCCGCGCGCAGGCTGGCCGGGTCGGCGTTGATCGCTTCCAGCAGCGTCTGCACGATGTCGTAGGCGGCGTGCACGCGGGTGGCGTAGGGCTTCAGCATGTGCGTTTCCACCAGCAGCGCCGGGCGGTTCTGCAGCGCCGCGTAACCGGTGGAGAAGCGTGGCCCGGAGCCGAAATTGGCGATGCCTTGGCGCGGATCGGTGTCGTTCGTGAAGTCCAGGTAGACCGAGGCCAGGTGGCCACGCCGCTCGTAGGCGGGCAGGACTTGCGTCGTCAGCATGCGCTGCAGCCATTGGCTTGCGGCGGCCGGCAGCTTGTGTGCGTCTTCGGTGTACCAGGTCAGTTCGTAGGGGTAGTCCGCGCCGTCGGTGGTGTGGATATCGACCAGCAGGTCAGGCTGCCAGTGTTGCCAGAGCTTGAGCCAAGCGCGCATTTCCGGCGCGTCGGCCTTGATGTAGTCGCGGTTGAGATTGAGATATTGCGCCTGGCCGCGAAAGCCCATGCGTTCCGGACCGTTCTGGTTGATACGGTGGTAGGGCGAGGTGTTCTCGTGGCCATCGACGCTGAAGACGGGGATGTAGACCAGCACCACATGGTCGAGCAGATGCGGGTATTTGCCAGCCACGGCGATATCGCGCAGCAGCATCAGTCCGGCGTCCTTGCCCTCGATCTCGCCGGGGTGGATGCCGGCCTGCACCAGCACCACCGGCTTGTCGGCGGCCTGCGCGGCGGCCGGGTCGAACGTGCCGCTGGTACTGGCGATGACCACGGTCATCGGCCGGCCCTGCGGCGTGGTGCCGAAGGTTTGCAGATGGATCGTCGCTGGCGCCGCGCGCTGCAATCGCTGCAGATACGCCAGCGTGTCGGCATAGCTTGGCGTGGTGCGGAACTGCGTGGCTTCGGCCGGCGTGATCCAGTCGGCGTGCGTGTCAGCGGCTGGCGCGGTGCCGACCAGTGAGCCCAGTGCTATTGCCAACAACCATCGGTACATGGTGATTCCTTGAGTTACTCGTAGGAGCGCGCCAGCGCGCTCCTACGGATTTTCGGCCGGCAGGTTTTCGACCGACAGGTGGGGCGGTGCGGGCAAGGTTTCCGGTGCCACCGCGCCGCCGGAGATGATGAAGGCCATGGCCTGATCCATGGTCCAGTCGGTGGGCGTCAACTCATCCACCGGCACCACTTCCAGATAGCCGCCGGTCGGGTTGGGCGTGGTGGGGATGAACACCGCAGCCATCTCGCGACCGGTGACGTCCTCGGTCATCACCCGCGTGACGAAACCAACCACACGCATGCCGCGGCGGGGAAACTCCACCAGCACCACGCGCTGCACGCCGGAAGGCTTGTTTTGCAGCACCGCCATCAGTTTCTTGGTGCCGCCGTAGATGGTTTGCACCACCGGGATGCGCGCCAGCAAGCCGTCGAACGCGCTGAGAAGACGCTGGCCGATCATCCGGTGCGCCAGCGCGCCAAGCAGGTACAGCGCACCCAGCGTCAGCGCCAGCGCGACCACGAAGGTGATCCATTCGCCGTGCAGCGCGTCGGCGGTTCGCGGCGCGATCAGTGCCAGCGCGCTCAGCAGAC
This sequence comes from uncultured Rhodanobacter sp., assembly GCA_964568445.1. Classification (GTDB taxonomy): domain Bacteria; phylum Pseudomonadota; class Gammaproteobacteria; order Xanthomonadales; family Rhodanobacteraceae; genus Rhodanobacter. The sequence goes on from CAZMPZ010000003.1 coordinate 195,558, forward strand.
CGGCCACCACCGGCGCGCCAATGCCGGCCAGCATGCCCAGCACCAGCTTGAACACCGTCCAGGTCACCCACAGCGGGATGAAAGTAAGCAAACCGGTAAGCAGATAACGACGGACGCGCAGGGCGGGCATGGCGGGGCCTGGGTTGGACGGGGAGCGGTGGGTGGGTGTGGCAATCAGCGCTCCGATTGTAAGTGACGGGCCGCACCGGCCACTGCGTGCGGACGACGCCAGTGCAAGACCGCGCCAATGCCGACAATCAACCACATCAGCGAGCTGACAAACACGCCGACCGCCGGGATTACCCGCAGGAAATCAAGCTGCAGCGCCTGCGCCAAGGCAAACGTGCCGACGGTGTACATACCCAGCGGAAACACGATGTCCCAGGCGTCGACCTCGTAGCGCAGCGGAACGCGGCGCCAGCCATAGCGCCACACTTCCAGGATGAGCAGCAGCGGAATCCACCATGTCGCGGTGGCCCAGAAAAACAAGGTGAAGCCCTTCACGAACGGCATCAGTGCGGCCAGCTCACTGCCCGCCGGCGTGTGCAGCACCAGCAGGCTGCCGGCCAGCGTGGTGATGGCCAGCGCCCCCATGTTGATCCAGTACGGCGGCGTGAACTCGCGTGCGCGCAGCGGGAAAAACACGATGCGGTAGACCACCAGGGTGATGATCAGCAGGTACAGCGCGTCGCCCAGCAGGTACAGGCACAGCGCCAGGAACAGCCATGCCGCGCCGGTGGTGGGCGCGTGCGCCACCAGCAGCACCAGCAGCACGGCCAGGGATTGCGTGGCGACGATGGCCACCAGCCAGCCGCCGTTGATGCTGCGCGTGAAGCGCGGCTTGATGCGCGCGGTGATGGTGGCGGCCAAGAACAGATAGGTGAGGGCGAGCCAGCACAGCGCGCCGAACAGCGCCAATGCGCGCGCCAACAGCGGCAGCGTGACGACGGTCAGGCACTGGCTGCCCAGCACGCAACTGGCGGCGGCCAGGGTGAGGAAGCCGCTGCCACGACCGGGGTCCACGAAATCCGCCACCAGTTCGCGGTGGTAGCGAGCCACGCGCAGCGCGGTCAACCCCAGCAAGACGACAAACGCGATGCCATTCACGGCCAGCAACGCCAGTGCCAGGGTGTGCATGCCGTGCTGGTGCAGGTCGATGGAGACGATGCCGGTGGCCATGACCATGGCAAAGCAGCCCGGATTCAATCCGCGCGCGTGCCATAGCAGGTAACCCGTCAATTTCATCGTGATCCAGATCCCGATGACCGCAGGCCATTATGCGGCCGCGCCGGCGCGCCGTATTGGCCACGGACCTTTGGTAATGCGCCCAGGCCGCGTAAAATCAGCAACCCGCTTTTTTTGGCCAATCCATGACACAGGGCAAACCTGCCGGTCATGCCGACGTGCGTACCGTCGGCAGCACGGACGCACTCCCGGTCGCGCCGGCGCTCGGCTTGTCGCTCGATGCGGCACAGATGCCGCGCAAATCCACGTTGGTTACGCGGCGGATCTTGCTGATCAGCGCCTTGGCCATCGCGCTGGGCGCGGTATCGGCATGGGCGGCGCAACTGCTGATGTTCATGATCAACATCATCACCGACCTCACGTTTTACGGCCGTGTCTCGGATGTGATCGGCCGTGATGTGAGCGAAGGCTCGTTCGTGCTGTCGCCGGCAGGCAACCACCTGGGCGCGTGGGTCATCGTGATGCCGGCCATCGGTGGCTTGGTCGCCGCAGTGATGGCGCGCTGGGGCTCGCGCGCCATCCAGGGCCACGGCATCCCCGAGGCGATGGAGCAAATCCTCGCCCATGAATCCAACATCCCGGCGCGCATGACGTGGCTCAAGCCCGTGTCGTCGGCCTTCACCATCGGCACCGGTGGCCCGTTCGGGGCCGAAGGGCCCGTCATTTCCACCGGCGGCGCACTGGGTTCGCTGCTCGGCCAGCTGCTGCGGGTGACCGCCAATGAGCGCAAGGTGCTGCTTGCCGCCGGCGCGGCGGCGGGCATGGCCGCGGTGTTTGGTGCGCCGGTGGCCTCGTTGGTGCTGGCTGTCGAATTGCTGCTGTTCGAGCTGCGGCCGCGGTCGCTGATTCCGGTGGCGTTGGCCACCGTCACCGCCGCTGGCGTGCGTTACGCCACCTATGGTGCCGGCCCGGTATTCCTGATGCCGGATGTGGCGCAGCCCGGCGGCTGGGCGTTGATCTGCTACATCCTGATCGGCGGCGTGGTCGGCTTGGCGTCGGTGTGGGTGAGCAAGGCCGTGTATGGCGTCGAGGACTTGTTTGCCAAGTTGCCGGTGCACTGGATGTGGTGGCCCATCATTGGCGCGCTGATCGCCGGTTTCATTGGCTGGATCGAGCCGCGCACGCTGGGCGTGGGCTACGACAACATTGACGCGCTGGTGCAAGGCAAGTTTGGCGTCACCATGCTGCTGGCGTTTGGCACATTGAAGTTTCTGGCGTGGGTGATCGCGCTGGGTAGCGGCACCTCCGGCGGTACGCTGGCGCCGCTGTTCATGATCGGCGGCTCGCTGGGCGCGCTGATTGCCGCCGGCCTGGTGGCTGTGTTGCCGATGTTCGGCATCGACCTGCGCATTGCCGCCCTGGTCGGCATGGCGGCGATCTTTGCCGGCTCCTCACGCGCGCTGCTCACCGCCATCGTGTTTGCTTTCGAGACCACGCGCCAGCCGGCGGCGCTATTGCCGTTGCTGGGCGGTTGTACGGCGGCGTATTTGATTTCAGCCTTGTTGATGCGCAACACCATCATGACCGAGAAGATTGCGCGCCGCGGCATCCGCGTGCCCTCGGAATACGCGGCTGATTATCTCGATCAGGTGACGGTGGGCGACTCCTGCTCGCGCACGGTGTTTTCGCTGCGTTCGGAGCAAACCCTGGCCGAGGTGCGGCGTTGGCTGGGCGAGGGGGGCCGGGAGGCGCAACATCAGGGCTTTCCGGTGGTGGATGCAGCCGGCCAGGTGCAAGGTGTGCTGACCCGGCGCACCTTGCTCGATCCGCAGTGGCATTACACCTTGACCGTCGGCGAGCTCGTCACGCGCCCGCCGGTGATGGTCAACGAGGCGCACTCCCTGCGCCAGGCTGCCGACCACATGGTGTCCCAGCAGGTTGGCCGTCTGATCGTGGTTGGCCAGGAGCCGCCGTACCGGCTGGTTGGCATCATCACCCGCGGCGACATCCTGTCGGCCCACGCGCGGCGCTTGCGCGAAGCGCGCTTCAAGGGCCGGCACATCCATTTGCACAAGCCGCATCACACCGACCCGGCGACGTGATGCGGTGAGTCGCGCGGCGTTGGCAATGCTGCTGCACGCGGCGTAATCACCGTGTCGTGGCGGTGAGCTGGCGCGGTCGTCATTGGCACCGACGCGCCGCTGGGCGGGCGCCGTCCGCCGCGCGGTGTCACCCCCTCCGTGTCCTGTAGGAGCCCGCTCGCGGGCGATGCCTTGCCTTGATGGCGCAAGGGTTTTGATGGTGCATTAAAAGCATCGCCGCGCGAGCGGTCTCCTACGAGGGCCGCCCACACGAGGCGGGCACGGCCCGTCGGCGCTGACGGGGTATCGCGCGGTGGCTCAGCGTGCCCCGGGTTTCAGCCGCACGTAAATCTGCTTGCGCACGCGGGCGGTGCGGCGTGGCAAGGCTTTACGCCCGTGGCGATGTACGGGCCGTGGGTTGCTGGCGGCGGGGAATAATGCGGGCATCGCGCTGCCGCTGTGATTTTTCTGGCGGCTGTGCGAATCATGGAATGAACAACGGGAAAGACCGACATCCATGACGCCCAGACAGGATCAGCAACGCTTCGCATCGCTGCTGCATGAACATCGCAAGATCGTGTTCAGGGTCGCCGGCCTGTACAGCCGCAGCGCTGCAGATCGCGAGGACTTGGTGCAGGACATCAGCACGCAACTGTGGCGTTCGTTTGGCGCCTATGACGCAACCCGCGCAAAGTTTTCCACCTGGATGTACCGCATTGCGCTGAACGTGGCCATTTCGCAGGCACGGCGTTGGCGCGAGGCGGATCGGCTGGAGCCACTGGACACGCATCACCTGGAAACCGTCGCTGGTGGCGACGCGATTGCCGAGCCGGACGAACGCCTGGTCGCGCTTTATGCGTTTATCGGCCAGCTCGACCCGCTCAATCGAGCATTGATCCTGCTGTACCTCGAAGACCGCAGCCACGCCGAAATGGCCGACATCCTCGGCATTAGTGAAACCAACGTGGCGACCAAGATCAGTCGCATCAAGCAGAAACTGCGCGGCCAGATGACCGCTGAAACCACTGGAGCCTGAGCATGGAACTCGATGAAATGAAGCTGGCCTGGCAGGCCTTGGGCCGCCAACTGGAGCGGCACAATGCGCTGAACCTCGAACTGCTGCGGCAAGACCGCGCTGGCCGGTTGCGCCGTGGTTTGCGGCCGCTGGTGTGGGGACAGGTGCTGCAGATCGGGTTGGGTATCGCGATCATGGCGTGGGGCATCGCCTTTTGGTCGACGCATACGACCATCTGGCAGGCGATGGCCTGCGGCATCGTCATGCAACTGATCGGCACGCTGACGCTCGCCTTTCCCATTCGCCTGCTGGCCATGCAGCAAGGCATCGACTACGCCGCGCCAGTGGTGGAGATTCAGCGCCGCCTGGCGCGGATGCGCGCTTGGCGGGTGCGGGTGGAGGCGCCGGTATTCGCGGTGCTGGGCGGGGTGGTCTGGATACCCGCGCTGCTGATGTGGGCACAGTACGAAGGCGATGGCTTTGGCTTGAATTTGTGGCAGCACGTGCGGACCGGTTTTCTGGTGTGGCTGTCGTTGACGGTGGGGGTCTCAGTTGGGGTGGTGTTCCTGGCGCGCTTTGTGGTGCGCCGGCTCGGTCACGGCCGCTGGCTGGAAAACGCACTGGCGGGCGGCTCCCTCGTCAAGGCGGAGGCGACATTGGCAGAAATCGCAAGTTTCGAGCGGGAGTGAGGTAACACCTCCCGGTAGAGGCGGGCAGGCTTGTGCGCCAGGCTTACCCGAATTGCGGGCCTTCAGCGCGCCCTGGGTTTCAGTCGCACGTAGATCTGCTTGCGCACGCGGGCGATGACCTTGCCGTCGGCGGTGGTGACGTCGGTGGCAAACCAGCGCAGCACCTTGTCGCCACTGGCCGCAGCGGCGCGCAGCTCGGCAACGACGGCCGGTTCGAGCTTGAAGTGCGCATAGACGTCCGCGTAGCCGGGCGCGACGAAGTCGATGGCGCCGGCCTTGTCCCACACGTAATAGTCGGTGCCGAGCTGGTGCATGACCAGCAGCATCCAGAACGGGTCGGTCATGGCAAACAGGTTGCCGCCAAACTGGCTACGCACGTAGTTGCGGTTCCATGGCCGCAGGCGCAGGACGACGCTGGCGGCGGAGTAGTCGGCAGCCAGCGATTGCACGCGGATGGCGTTGAACAGGAACGGCGGCCACAGATTCAGCAGCCGGCGAAAGGTGGTGGCACGCATGCTCAAAACAGCAGCGAGGCCATCTTGCGCCGGTAGCGGCCGACCAGCGCGGCGTCGTCCAAGGTGAGGAAGGCCGCCAGCAGGCGCTTCTTGCCCTGGCCGTCGTTCCACTCCGGTGCGAGTTTGAGCAGCAGCAGGAATTGCTCCAGTCCGCCTTCGGGATCGCCTTCGCGCAGCAGGCGTACGCCGAGCAGGTCGTGCGCGCCCCAGTCGCTGGCATTGGCGGCAATGCGCTGTTGCAACTGCGCGATGTCGGGCGCGGCGGCCAGGGTGTGGGCCAGCTCCAGCTCGCTGCGCAGGCGCACGCTGCGCGGGTCGGTGGCAAGGTTGATCGGCAGCGCCGCCAGTTCGGCTTCGGCCGCGGCGGTCTGGCCGGCGTGCATCAGGGCCAGTGCCAGATCCAGCCTGAGTTCGGCCAGCTTGGATGGCGGGTTGTCCGGTGTGGCGGCGATGGCCTGCTGCAGGCGGGTGATGGCTTGCTCCGGCGTCTCCGGTGCGGCGTCGTCTGCAGCTGCGCCGTCGTCTGCTGCCGCGGCTAGCGGTTGTATGTGGCGGGCCAGGAACTCCCGTACCTGGGCCTCGGCCAAGGCGCCGGCAAAGCCGTCCAAAGGCTGGCCATCCTCCATCAGGATCACGGTCGGCACGCTGCGGATGCCGAACATGCCGGCCAGTTCCTGCAGCTGTTCGACGTCGACCTTGCCCAGGCGGAACGCGCCGTTGTACTCGGCGGCAAGTTTTTCCAGGATCGGTCCCAGGCTCTTGCACGGCTCGCACCAGGTGGCCCAGAAATCGAGCAGTACCGGCGTGGTCATCGAGGCCTGGATGACGTCGGTCTCGAAGCTGGCTTGGTCCACGTCAAACTGGAAAGTGGCGGCGGCTGCGGTCACGGGGCATTCCTCAAAAGTGTCTTACAGCAGATCAGGGCGGCGGCAAACATATCAAGCCGGCGATGCCTTTCGCGCAGGCTCGACACGGATTTGCGAGAATCAGCGGCGCTGCCGTCGCCGTCGTGCGCGGCGGCACTCTTGCTGACAGGTCCAATGCATGGCCACCGGCGCGCCGGAAAAATTGCTGGTTTGCGACTATTGCGACACGGTCTACCGGCGCTGCCGGCTGGGGCCGTGGCAGGTGGCCGAATGCGCGCGCTGCCACTGCGTCTTGGAGCGCTACCAGTGGTTGAATCCGGCGGTGCTGCTGGCGCTGATCCTGACTGCCATGCTGGTGTTCATCCAGGCCAACATCTGGCCGATCGTGACGCTGGGCCTCAATGGCCAGGACAACAGCGTGACGCTGTGGGGCATGATCCTCGCCATGTGGCGCGAAGGCGCGGCAGTGGTGTCGGTCATCACCGCGGCCACGCTGTTTTTCTTTCCACTGATCAAGATGACGCTGCTGGGCTGGCTGTTGTGGTTTGCGCGCCTTGGCGTGCGCGCGCCGGGGTTTGCGCCGCTGATGGTCGCCCTGCATTACGTCAACCCGTGGACCATGAGCGAAGTATTCGTGCTGGGCGCGCTGGTATCCATCGTCAAGGCGCATCTGTACTTTGACGTGATGCCCGATCCGGGCATTTACGCCTACGCGGCGTTGACCGTGCTGATCACGCTGTTCTCCGGCGTGGATCTGCGCGACCTGTGGGATTTGCCGCCGCTGGATGTCGCATGAGCGCTCTGCCGCGCGCGGTCGACCTGGGCCTGATCAGCTGCCGCGTGTGCGGGTTGGTGTGCCGCAACGTGGCGCTGGACCCGCATCTGGACGGCGATGGCGTGGGCGACGAGATGGCCTGTCCACGTTGCGGTTCGCCGCTGCATCGGCGCAAGGCAGCAAGCTACTCGCGCACCTGGGCGCTGCTGATTGCCGCGTTCGTGTTCTATATCCCGGCCAATGTGCTGCCGATCATGCGCACGGCCAGTTTGAACGACATCGACGACAACACCATCATCAGCGGTGTCGTGGAGCTGTGGGTCAAGGGCTCGCCGTACCTGGCGATCATCGTGTTCCTGGCTTCGCTGGTCGTGCCGATGCTCAAGTTCACGGTGCTGGCCACGCTGCTGGTCAGCAGCCAGCGACGCAGTGACTGGGCGCTGGTGCAGCGTGCGCGGCTGTACCGGTTTGTGGAGTTGATCGGCTACTGGTCGATGCTGGACGTGTTCGTGGTGGCGCTGCTGACGGCGTTGGTGCGCTTCGATGTGCTGAGCCGGGTCGAACCTCTGCCCGGCGTGATTTTTTTCGGCCTGACCGTGGTGCTGACCATGCTGGCTTCGATGACTTTTGACCCCCGGCTTATCTGGGATGGCAGGAATGACGATGACTGAACCCGGCAACGCTGCCCCACCGCCGCCCGCCGACGACGATCCGACCGCTGATCTGCCGTTGCCGGTGGTGAGCCGCCGACGGCGCTCGCACGCTTCGCTGGTGTGGTTGATCCCGGCGCTGGCGGCCGTCATCGGCGTGGCGCTGGTGGTGCACAACTGGCTGCAGGCCGGGCCGGAGATCACCATCAGTTTCCAGAGTGCCGAAGGCCTGGACGCCGGCAAGACGCTGGTCAAGTACAAGAACGTGGTGATTGGCCGCGTGCAGGGCATTGCCTTGGGCGAGGATCGCAGCAACGTGCTGGTGAACGTGGCGCTGGAAAAAAGCGCGCAGGGTTTTGCCACGCGCGATACGCGGTTCTGGGTGGTGCGCCCGCGCATCGGCCTGGGCGGCGTGTCCGGCATCGACACCTTGCTGTCGGGCTCGTTCATTGCCGCCGACGTCGGCGACTCGCGCGAGGAGGCGACGTTTTTCAAGGGACTGGAGGTTCCGCCGGCGGTGGAACATGGCGCGCTGGGACGCAGTTTCGTGCTGCATGCCGACGACCTGGGCTCGCTGGATATCGGTTCGCCGGTGTACTACCGCAGCATCCAGGTCGGGCGCGTGGTGTCCTATCAGCTGGATGCCGACGGCAAGGGCGTGTCGCTGGGTATTTTCATCAATGGCCCGAACGATCATTTCGTCACGGCCGATTCGCGGTTCTGGAACGCCAGCGGCGTGAACGTGTCGCTGGGCGCCAATGGCCTGAAGGTCAACACGCAATCGCTGGCCACCGTGCTGGCGGGCGGCGTGGCTTTCCAGGATCCACCCGGCCCGCACGATACGGCGCCGGCCGGCGAGCAAAGCACATTCACCCTGTTTGGCGACCAGGCCACGGCGATGGCGCCGCCGGACGGACCTTCGCAATACCTGCGCATGCGCTTCGAGCAATCGGTGCGTGGGCTGGCCGTGGATGCGCCGGTCGAATTCCTCGGCATCAACATCGGCAAGGTGGTGTCCATTCGCCTGGATTACGACTCGGACAAGCAACGCTTTCCGGTGGTGGTCGGTGCCGTGGTGTATCCGCAGCGCCTGGGCACGGCGTACACCAAGCTGGAGGCGCTGGCCAAGGCAGGCGGCGGCAAAGCCGACTTGCCGCATCTGCTGGGTCGCTTGATTGCGCATGGCCTGCGCGCGCAGGCCCGCACCGGCAACCTGCTCACCGGCCAGCTGTACGTGGCGCTGGACTTCGTGCCCAAGGCGGCGGCAGTGGCGTTTGATCCGCAGGCCAAGCCACTGACCATTCCCACCGCGCCCGGCAGTTTCGACAAGCTGCAGGAGCAGCTTGCGACCCTGGTCGACAAGCTTGGCGCGGTGCCCTTTGACAGCATCGGCCAGCATCTGGACCGTGTGCTGACGACACTGGACGCCACGCTCACGCAGGTCAATGCGCAGACCCTGCCCGAGTTCAAGACCACCTTGCACGGTGTGCAAAGGGCCATGGATTCGGCCAATGACACCTTGTCCGGCGACTCGCCGCTGCAGCAGAACCTGGGCGGTACCTTGCGCGAGCTGCAGCGCATGGCGCGCTCGCTGCGCGTGCTCAGCGATTACCTGGGCACCAACCCCGACGCCCTGATTCGCGGCCGCGATGCGGATGCCAAACCGTCCGCACCGGTGGCGCCATCGGCCAGCCCGCACATCCCGCGCGGCACCAAGGAGAGCACCCCATGACCCGTTTCCTGCCCTGCCTGCTGGCCGGTCTTGGCGCACTGGCGCTTGCCTCCTGCGCCTCGGCACCGGTGCGCTATTACACGCTGGTGGCGCCGCCGGCGACGACTGCCGCGCCGACCGCGACGAAGCTGGCGTTCGAGTTGCTGCCGGTATCCATTCCCGCCCAGGTCGACCGCCCGCAGCTGGTGGTGCGCAGCGGCGAGCAGGACATGCAGTTGTTGAACGGCGAGCGTTGGATTGCGCCGCTGGCCGACGAAGTGCATGCGGCGCTGGCCGCCGATCTTGCCCAGGCATTGCCAGGGCGCGACGTGGGCACGGTGCCTGCCGCTGGCACGCCGCGGTTGCGCATCAAGCTGGATGTGCAGCGCTTTGATTCGCAGCCAGGCCAGGATGTGTTGCTGGCCGGCACCTGGAGCGTGCGCAAGCTCGATGCCACCCGCGACGCCAACACGGCGCCGGTCGTGGTCTGCACCGACAGCGTGCGCGAAGCGGTCGATGCCGGCTATCCGGCACTGGTGGCCGGTCATCAGCGGGCGTTGGCGCAGGTCGCCGCGCACATCGCGCGCGCGGCACGCGCCGTGGCCGACGGCCAGCCGGCGTCGTGCCCGGCATCGTGATGCCGGTACGCTGAGTCACCAGGCCGCTACGCTTGGCGGCTGATGCGCGCTTGGGCTAGGCTGGCGCGTTCACCGCGCCGCTGCGCGCACGACACAGGCTTTGGCGACCCATCATGCACGACACGCAACCGACCCCGATCGATCAGGACTATCAACCGCAAGCGGTCGAGGCGGCGGCGCAGGCGTACTGGCGCGCGCAGCACGCGTACGAAGTGAAGGAGGATCCGGCGCGGCCCAAGTTCTACTGCCTGGCCATGCTGCCGTATCCGTCCGGTGCGCTGCACATGGGCCATGTGCGCAATTACACGATCAGCGACGTCATCAGCCGCTACCAGCGCATGAACGGCAAGAACGTGCTGCAGCCGATGGGTTGGGATGCATTTGGCCTGCCGGCGGAAAACGCCGCGATCAAGCACGCCACCGCGCCGGCCAAGTGGACCTACGCCAACATCGAGCACATGCGCGACCAACTCCAGTCACTGGGTTATGCCATTGACTGGACCCGCGAGTTCGCCACTTGCCGGCCGGAGTATTACCGCTGGGAACAATTGATGTTCACCCGGCTGCTGAAAAAAGGCCTGGCCTATCGCAAGAACGCGGTGGTCAATTGGGACCCGGTCGATCACACCGTGCTGGCCAACGAGCAGGTGGTCGACGGCCGCGGCTGGCGCTCCGGTGCGGTGGTCGAGAAGCGCGAGATTCCGCAGTGGTTTTTGAAGATCACCGATTACGCGCAGGAATTGCTCGACGGCCTGGACACGCTGCCGGGCTGGCCGGATGCGGTCAAGACCATGCAGCGCAACTGGCTGGGCCGCAGCGAAGGCCTGGAAATCCGTTTCGCGGTGGAAGGCCAGGAGGCGCCGCTGACTGTCTTCACCACGCGGCCGGACACGGTCTTTGGCGTCACCTTCATTTCCATCGCCGGCGAGCATCCGCTGGCCTTGCAGGCGGCGCGAAGCAACGAAAAACTTGCCGCGTTTCTCGAGGAACTGAAACACGGCGGCGTGTCCGAGGCGGAACTCGAAACCCAGGACAAGCGCGGCATGGATACCGGCCTGCGCGCTGTGCATCCGCTGACCGGCGAGAGCGTGCCGATCTGGGTCGCCAATTTCGTGCTGATGGGCTACGGCACCGGCGCGGTGATGGCGGTGCCGGGCCACGATGCACGCGACTGGGAGTTTGCGCGGCGCTACGGCCTGCCGATCAAGATGGTGATCATCGACCGCTCGGTGCTCGATGCCGCACGCGAGATTACCCGTGATCTCGGCCAGGGCTCGGCCGCCAATCCCATGCAGTCGGCCCTGCGCGGGCAGTCCACCGACGCCTATGACACCTCGGCGGCGGTTGGCGTGATCGCTGATTTCGAGCGCCGCATCCGCGAGGAGGCGCCGCATGTCGAGCACGGCCTGCTGATCCACTCCGGCGAGTTTGACGGCCTGGATTTCGACGCCGCCTTTTCCGGTATCGCGGCGCGGCTGGAAGCGACCGGCGCGGGCCAGCGCAAGGTCAACTGGCGGTTGCGTGACTGGGGCGTCAGTCGCCAGCGTTACTGGGGCTGCCCGATCCCGGTCATCTATTGCCGGGCGTGCGGTGCGGTGCCGGTGCCGGAAGACCAGCTGCCGGTGGTGCTGCCCGAGGACGTGGCCTTCAGCGGCGTGCAGTCGCCGATCAAATCCGATCCCGAATGGCGCAGGTGCCGCTGCCCGCAATGCGGTGGCGCGGCTGAGCGCGAGACCGACACCTTCGACACCTTCATGGAATCAAGCTGGTATTACGCGCGCTACACCAGTCCCGGCGCGAATGCGCAGATCGACGCGCGTGCCAATTACTGGCTGCCGGTCGACCAGTACATTGGCGGCATCGAGCACGCCATCATGCATCTGCTGTATTTCCGCTTCTATCACAAGCTGATGCGCGACGCCGGCATGGTGCATTCGGACGAGCCGGCGCAAAACCTGCTGTGCCAGGGCATGGTGATTGCCGAGACGTTCTATCGCGACAACGCCGATGGCGGCAAGGACTGGATCAACCCGGCCGCGGTCGAGGTGCGCCGCGACGACAAGGGCCGGGTCACCGGCGCGGTGCTCAAGGCCGACGGCCAGGGCGTGTCGATCGGCGGCATCGAGAAGATGTCCAAATCCAAGAACAACGGCATCGACCCGCAGACCATGGTCGACAAGTACGGCGCCGACACCGTGCGCCTGTTCTCGATGTTTGCCGCGCCGCCGGAGCAGTCGCTGGAATGGAACGAGGCCGGCGTCGAAGGCATGGCGCGCTTCCTGCGCCGCCTGTGGGCACAGGCGCTGAAGCACGCGGCCGACGGCCCCGCGCCGGCGTTGGATGGGGCTGCGCTCTCCGTTGAACAGCGCGCGCTGCGGCGCAAGACCCACGAAACCATCGCCAAGGTCGGCGACGACTACGGCAAGCGCTACGGCTTCAATACCGCCATCGCCGCGGTGATGGAACTGTCGAACGCTCTGGGTAGGTTCGCCGACGACAGTGCGCAGGGCCGCGCGGTGCGTCAGGAAGCGCTGGAAGCGGCGGTGCTGCTGCTCAATCCGATTACCCCGCATTCCAGCCACGCGCTGTGGCAGGCGCTGGGCCATCCGGAGACGCTGCTGGAGGACGTTCCGTTCCCGCAGGCCGATCCGGCCGCGCTGGTGCGCGATTCGGTGGTGCTGGCGGTGCAGGTCAACGGCAAGCTGCGCGGCACGCTGGAAGTCGCCGTGGAC
>CAZMPZ010000004.1:0-29842 GCA_964568445.1 uncultured Rhodanobacter sp.
TCTTTTCGCCCGGCCACGGGCGAAAAGCGCCAAGCGGGGTGCCTCTCTCTTTGGTGACTTTCTCTCGGGCAAGCGAGAGAAAGTTACTCGGACGCCGCAGGCGCTCGAAACGCTCTTGGAAGCCTTGGCATCAATGCAAGAGCATCGCGCGCCAGCGCGCTCCTATGGGCGGGCAAGCGAGATGAGCCTATGCGGGCAACGCAGCCGCACGAAAACTCTTCCAAAGCGTGTCGCATGCAAAAAGCACTGCGCACAGGGCCGGAGACGCCTATCCGTTCCCGGCGCGCGCCAGCGCCCACACGTCGACCCGCGCGACGCCTGCACGCTTGAGCATGCGGGCGCATTCGCCGACGGTGGCGCCGGTGGTCATCACGTCGTCGAGGATCGCCACATGCGCGGGCAGCTGGACGCGTGCATCTAGGACGAACGCACCGCGCACATTGCGCCGACGCTCGACGGCGCCCAATTGCGTTTGCGCCTGCGTCGCCCGCGAGCGATGCAGCGCGCGCGGCAGCAAGGGCACGCCCAGTGCGCGTGCCAGCGGCTTGGCCAGTTCCAGCGCCTGGTTGTAGCCACGCTGGCGCAGCCGGCCGACATGCAGTGGCACCACGACGAGGGCTTGTGGCAGATCCAGCGGGCGCGGCGCGGCGCACCACAGCGCCGAAAGCACGCGACCGGCGGCAAGGTCGCCACCGAATTTCAAGCGCGCTTCCAGCCGGTCCAGCGGCCAGTCGTAGCGGAACGGCACCCACGCCGCATCCCACGGTGGTGCGTGACGTTGGCATCGCCCGCACAGTGCCGCCGGCATCGCCAGAGGCAGGGCGCAACGGGCACAGCAACGGTCATTGCGCGGCAGCTCACCGGCACAGCCGGTGCATAGATCCATGCCCTGTGCGCCGGTGCCGTCGCACAGCAGGCAGTGCCACGGCAGCAGCCAGTCCCGCAGTGCCATCCATGTCGTCATCGCGCCGTCCTTGTCCGCGTCATTTTGTCCAGCAGGCCGATGGTAGCGACGCGGCTAGACTGATGTCATATCGGCGCCGCGCGAGTCGTACACTCATGTGGGTCGATGGCGGATGCGCCCGACCACTTCGTCCGCCAACCTTCATCATCCAGGAGATTCCAGATGACCGTGCCAGTCGGCGACACCTCCTCCCACTCGACGTGGCCGGCCATCGCCGGTACCGCTTTGCGCGTGGCCTTTGGCGTGATCTGGATCGTCAGCGCCGCGCTGACTTTCACCGATGATTTCGCCAGCCATTACGTGGGCTATCTGCACAATGCCGCGACCGGCCAACCGGCCTGGTCGGCGTGGTGGTTCCAGATGTGGATTGCCCTGGTCACGCCAAACGTCGGCCTATTCGTATGGGCCACGCGCATTGCCGAGAGCCTGCTGGCGCTGGCCTTGCTGCTGGGCTTTGCGCGCAAGGCGACGTACATCGTCGGCATTCTCTTCAGCTTGCTGATCTGGAGCACGGCCGAGGGTTTTGGCGGCCCGTACTCGGTCGGCGCCAACAACATCGGCGCGGCCATCAGCTACGTGCTGATCTTCGCCGCCCTGATCGTCATCAACCTGCGCTCGGGCCCGAGCCCCTACAGCCTGGATTACCTGATCGAGCGCCGCTGGCCGGCCTGGCGCAAAGTGGCCGAGTGGAACGACACGGTATCGGCCGACCAGATCCGGCCGCTGTCGTGGCGCGTGCAGGGACCGGCGCTGGCCGGCGTGCTGCTGCTGGTGGCCTTGCTGCTGGCCGGCTTGCACAGCGCGTTGAACGTCAAGTCCGCCGGACCACAGACCGCCGCCGCCGCGGTATCGCCGCTGTCCCTGGCCTCGCCGCAGCCGATCAAGGCCGCCCGCGATGCGCGATTGCCGCCGCTGCAGGAGGGCGACAGCGTCGAGGTGCACATCACCTCCAGCGACGACACGGTGGAAATTGCCAGCGGCGTGCAGTACCAGGCATGGACCTTCGACAAGACCGTGCCCGGTCCGGTGATCCATGTGCGCCAGGGGCAGACGGTGAACTTCACCTTCACCAACCGCGGCACCATGCAGCACTCGATGGACTTCCACTCGGCAATCACGCCGCCCAGCCTGCATTACGTGGACATCATGCCGGGCGAGTCGATCTCGTTCTCGTTCGAGGCCAAGGTAGCAGGCGCGTTCCTCTACCACTGCGGCACGCCATCGGTGTTGCTGCACATCGGTAACGGCATGTACGGCGCGATCATCGTCGACCCGGCCACGCCGCTGCCGCCGGCCGCTGAAAGCTACGTGCTGGTGCAGGGCGAGTGGTACACCCAGCAGGTGTCCGGCACGCTGATGGCCGGCAACTACGAAAAGATGCAGCAAATCCGCCCGGATGAGGTGGTGTTCAACGGCGCCGCGTTCCAGTACGTCGCCCACCCGCTGACCGCCAAGCCGGGTGACCTGGTGCGCCTGTACGTGGTCAACGCCGGACCCAGCCTGTGGAGTGCCTTCCACGTCATCGGCGCGATCTTCGACAAGGTCTACCCCGGTGGCAATCCGGCGCAGGCGATCGACGGCGTCTCCACCTATTCCGTGGGGCCGGGCGAAGGCGCGGTGTTTGATCTGACGCTGGGCGAGGCCGGCAAGTATCCCTTCGTCGACCATTCCATGGCACACGCGGTGCTGGGCGCACAGGGCATCCTGCTGGTGCAGGCGCCGGGCGAGGCGCTGCCCGAGCCGCAGATCACCAAGGCTCCGGTCGATGCTTCCGCCCCCGCCGCTCCGCCACCGGCGGCCACCGGGCCGTACAAGTTCAACACCGAGCGTGGCGCATCGCTGTACGCCACCAACTGCGCGGCCTGCCACCAGGCCACCGGCCTGGGCTTGAGCGGCGCGTTCCCGCCACTCAAGGGCAACGCCTCCGTGCTGGCTGCCGATCCGACCAAGCAGATCGACGTGATCCTGCACGGCCTGCACGGCGAAGCCATCGACGGCGTCAGCTATCCCAGCGCCATGCCGCCATTTGCCTCGACCTTGAACGATGCCGACGTCGCCGACATTGCCAACCACGAGCGGACTTCGTGGGAAAACAAGGCCAAGCTGGTCACCGCCGATCAGGTCAAGGCCGTACGCGACGCCGCCAAGTAACGCATGGGGGTGGGCCTTGCCCGCCCCATGATTTGTGGGACGCGCGTCAACCTTGCGTACGGTGGTGAAGGTTGACGCGGCAACCGTTGCCGACCACACTGCGCGGCCTCTGTCCTGGAGGCCGCCATGCCCGCAGCCGTCATCCGCCATGATTGGACGCGCGACGAAATCGCCGCGCTGTTCGATCTGCCCTTCGGCGACCTGCTCTATCGCGCGCACACCGTGCACGCGGCACACCACGACCCCAATGCCGTGCAGATTTCCACGCTGCTGTCGATCAAGACCGGCGGCTGCCCGGAGGACTGTGCCTACTGCCCGCAGGCCATGCGCTACCAAACCGGCGTCGTGCCGCAAAAACTGTTGGAGGTTGACGCGGTACTGGCACGCGCCAGGGCCGCCAAGGCCGCCGGTGCCAGCCGCTTCTGCATGGGCGCGGCATGGCGCGGGCCGAAGGATCGTGACATCCCCAAAGTCGCCGCCATCGTCCGCGCGGTGAAGGATCTGGGCCTGGAAACCTGCGCCACGCTGGGCCTGCTCGGCGACGGCCATGCGCAGGCGCTGAAAGCCGCGGGGCTGGATTACTACAACCACAACATCGACACCGCACCGGAGTATTACGGCCAGATCATCCACACGCGCGAATATCGGGATCGCCTGGCAACACTGGAACAAATCCGCGATGCCGGCCTGAAGACTTGCTGTGGCGGCATCGTCGGCATGGGCGAAACGCGCGGGCAGCGCGCTGGCCTGCTGCAGGCGCTGGCCAACCTGCCCGAACACCCGCAGTCGGTGCCGATCAACCAGCTGGTGCCGGTGCCGGGTACGCCGCTGGCCAACGCCGAGCCACTGGATCCGTTTGAATTCGTGCGCACCATTGCCGTGGCGCGCATCGTCATGCCGGTCTCGATCGTGCGCCTGTCGGCGGGCCGCCAGCAGATGAGCGACGCGGTGCAGGCGCTGTGTTTCTTTGCCGGCGCCGGCTCGATCTTCCACGGCGAAAAATTGCTGACCACCGGCAACCCAGACACACACGCCGACCGCGAGCTGTTCAGACGTCTGGACATCCATCCGCTGTTGCCGGAAGACACGCCGGAGACAGTGCACACCCACTTGCTCACCGATACCGGCTGCTGTGGTGGCAGCGACGGCGGCCGGTGCCACTGCGCTACATGAGCACCGTACGCACAGGCGACGCCACGGCGCGGCCGGCCCTGCTCGAGCGCCTTGCGGCACAAACGCGGGCACGCACGCAGCAGCACCTGCTGCGTCGCCTGCGCGCGTTCGATCATGCCGATGGCCCGTGGCTGCAGCTCGGCGGACGCCGGCTGCTGTCGTTCTGCAGCAACGACTACCTGGGCCTGGCGCAGCATCCGCGGGTCATCGCCGCGTGCAAGCGCGCCGCCGACGATGAAGGTATCGGCAGCACTTCGGCGCACCTCATCTGTGGTCACCGCGCCGCGCACGCAGCGCTGGAGGAGGCGCTTGCCGCATGGACCGGGCGCGAGCGCGCGCTGGTGTTTTCCGCCGGCTACATGGCCAACCTCGGCGTGCAACAGGCCCTGCTCACGCGCGACGACATCTGCGTGCAGGACAAGCTCAACCACGCCTGCCTGCTGGACGGCGCGCGCCTGTCCGGCGCCGAGCTGCTGCGCTATCCGCATGCCGACGTGGCAGCGGCCGCGCGTCAGCTGGCCACGCGCCCCGACCACGGCGCGCTGCTGGCCACCGACGGCGTGTTCAGCATGGACGGCGACGTCGCGCCGTTGCGCGCGCTGGCCACCTTGTGTACCACGCACGGCGTCACCTTCATGGTCGACGACGCCCATGGCCTGGGTGTGCTGGGCGATAGCGGCGCCGGCAGCCTGGAAGCTGCGCATCTGGGCCAACGCGAAGTGCCGGTGCTGATGGCTACGCTGGGCAAGGCGCTGGGCTGCCACGGTGCCTTTGTCGCCGGTTCGGCCGACTTGATCGATGGCCTGCTGCAAGGCGCGCGCACCTTCATCTACACCACGGCACTGCCGCCGGCGCTGGCGGCGGCCGCACGCGCCGCTGTCGAGGTGGCGCAGGACGAAGCCTGGCGGCGCGACAAGCTGCAACGGCTCATCGCCCGCTTCCGCACCGGCGTGACCCAGCTTGGCCTGCCCCTGCTGCCCTCACCCAGCGCCATCCAGCCGTTGCTGCTGGGCAGCAGTGAGCGCGCGCTGGCCATGGCGGCGGCGCTGGAACAACGCGGTGTGCTGGTCAGTGCCATCCGCCCACCAACCGTGCCCGCCGGCAAGGCACGCTTGCGCATCACCTTGTCGGCCGCCCACGACGAAGATCACGTCGACCACTTGCTGGACGCGCTCGACGCGGCGCGCACCATTGCCTGATGCCCATCACGCCGCCACCTGATCCACATCCGGGTACGCCGGCCACCCTTTCCTATAATGACCCGTTCACCTTGCACCGCATCCCGCATGCTTCCCACCCGCCTCCCCAAGCGTCAACCCCATGACCCTGCACGTTGACACGCTGGGCCACGGCCCGGTGCCGATGGTGCTGCTGCACGGCTGGGCCATGCACGGCGGCGTCATGCAGCCACTGGTCGAGGCCCTTGCCGCGACCTGCACGCTGTACGTGGTGGACCTGCCCGGCCACGGCTTATCGCGCGCCAGCAAGGTGCCACTGGAACCGCATGCCTGCGCCGCCGCCATCGCTGCGGTGACGCCACCGGCCATCTGGCTGGGCTGGTCGCTTGGCGGCCTGATTGCGCTCACTGCCGCACTGGACAGGCCGCACCAGGTACGCGGTCTGGCCATGCTGTGCGCCACGCCCCGGTTCGTGCGCGACGCCAGCTGGGAATACGGCTGCGACCCGACACTGGTGCAACAATTAGCCGCCAATCTGCACACCGATTACCGCGCCACGCTGGAGCATTTCCTGGTGCTGGAGGCGATGGGCAGCGCCGATCCACGCGCCGAGTTGCGCCAGTTGCGGGCGCTGGCGTTCGCCCGCAGCGAACCTGATCCGCGTGTGCTCAAGGAAGGCCTGGACATCCTTGAACACGCCGACCGCCGCGCCGCCTTGCCCGACCTGGCCGTGCCCAGCGTGTGGATCAGCGGCCAGCGCGACCGCGTGGTGCGCTCGGCCGCCATGCGCTGGTCAGCCAGCCAGTGCGGCGGCGCCAGCGTGGAGATTGCCCGCAGTGGCCACGCGCCGTTCTTCGACCACGCCGGCGCCGTGGTCCAGGCCCTGGCACCGTTGCTTGCCCCCGTTTCCTCCCGAGCCATGTGATGAGCCAATTCAAGATCGACACCCACCATGTGCAGCGCAACTTCAGCCGCGCCGCCGCCAGCTACGAGCAGCACGACGCCCTGCAACGCGCCGTGCAGGATCTGCTGATCGAGCGGCTGGGGTTTTACCTGGAAACGCCGCAGCGCATCGTCGACATCGGCGCCGGCACCGGCCGCGGCACCGCACTGCTCAAGGCCAAATATCCGAAGGCGGAAGTGCTGGCCATCGACCCGGCGCTGCCGATGCTGCGCGCCGCGCGCCGGCACAGCAGCTGGCGCCGCCCGTTGCTGCGCGTATGCGGCGAGGCCACGGCCCTGCCGCTGGCCGATCACAGCGTCGACATTCTGCACTCCAACCTGTGCTTCCAGTGGATCAACGACCTGCCGGCACTGTTTGCCGAATGCGTGCGCCTGCTCAAGCCCGGCGGCATGCTGGTGTTTTCCAGCCTCGGCCCCGACACGTTGATGGAACTGCGCGCGGCGTGGGCGCAAGTCGATTCACGACCGCACGTCGGCCAGTTCCTGGACATGCACGACGTCGGTGACGCCGTGCTTGCCGCCGGCATGCGCGATCCGGTGCTGGACGTGCAGCGCTACTCCCTGACCTACAGCGAGCCGCGCAAGCTGCTGGAAGAGCTGCGGGGCCTGGGCGCGACCAACGCCGACCACGGCCGCGACCGTGGCCTGACCGGCAAGCACGGCTACCAGCGCATGCTGGCGGCCTACGAAACCATGCGCGTGGACGGCCGCATCCCGGCCATGTGGGAAGTGGTCACCGCCCACGCCTGGGGCCCGCCGCAAGGCCAGGCCCGCCGCGCTGGCGGCGTGGAAATTGCCAGTTTCTCCATCGACAGCTTGCGCGGCTCGCGGCGCGAGTCGTAAACGCTGCCACAGCGGCAGCGGCGGTTATTACGAATTGCCCGCTTATTCAAACTCCGACGTCTTCAGACCTAGCGTGCGCCCGTTCTCGCGGGCAGCACGCACCGTGGTTTCGTCAAAACCAGTGGCGTTGCCGGCCTCGATGTCGACCTTGATCCGCACTTTGGCGTCGGGTTTGGCGCTGAACAGTTCCACCAGCTCGGACACGATCTTCGAGAACTGCAGCGAGGCGCGTACCGGGTCCAGTTCCACGGTGCCGAAGTAGCGCGTCAGGCGCGCGGCGGGCCGGCGAGCGTCCGCATCCAGGACGGCGTCGACGCCGCTCGCGGGTGGTCGTTCTGTGGCGCCGGCCAGGCCACTGTTTCCAGCAACCGCGCCAGCGGCTTTTGCAGCCGCGGCTTGCGTGCGTTGTACATACGCAGCGGCGGCGTGCGGCTCGATCAGCAGCACCGCGTCCATGTAGATCGCGGCCGGCTGGCCAAACGAAAAACCGAGATAGCAGTCATCCTGCCGTGCGCTGGCCAAGCCGAAGTAGTCGTGGCTGGCTGCTCCATCAGTGATCGCGGCCTGCAGCACGCGCGAACTGGCGAGGCGCGGGAAATACAGGTACTGGCAACTTTTTCGCCATACGTCCTGCGCCGCCGCATCACCCGCACCATCCTTCCAGAACCAGCGGTGTAGCAGGTTGGCCAGATGTACCGGTGCCCACTCGGCTATTACCAGCTCGTTCTCGCGCAGTACGCGGTCAACCTCTGGGCCCAGCCCGCGCGATGCGGGGTTGAGCGGGTACATCTCCCATTCGATGTCGCCCGGCGCGCCGCCCTTGCCGATGCTTTGCATCGGTGACACCAGACACTTGAACGTTTCGCGCACCAGTCGTCGCAACGCTTCCTGGGTCTGTTCGCGATGCTGCGTCGCCTGCCGGATGTTCTGGTTGTCCAGAGTCAGGCGTAGCTCGCGTGCGTCATCTTCGATGCTGCGCCAGGCCAACAACGTGCGCGCGGTGTCCTTCAAATACGCGACCTGCTCGGCATCAGCAGCGAGGAACAGCAAGCGGTTTTGCTTTTGACGCGGCTGGTTGCCACGCATGCGTAGGACCTCGGTCGCTGCGTCACGCGCGGGATTCGGTCCGCTCCGTGTCCACGCCTGATCCAGCGGCAACACCACGATACGCAGCGACCACTCGTCGGGGATATCCGCCGCCGGCACAAAAATGTGGATCTGGTCAATCGAGCAGGCACCCTGCACACTGCGCACGGCCTTGGCGACTTCATCGCGAACTTCGCCATCCTCGAAGCGCCGTTTGCGGTCCTCCATCTCGCGACGCAAGTTGGGGCGTACGTCCAGCCACCAGCGGTCCTTGCCCTTGTGCAGATAGGTCAGCCGATTCTCGATACGGCCCAGTGCATCGCGATACAGGAACGGCTGCTGCCCCGGTTGCAGGCAGCCCAGCACCACACGCTCGGTTTCGATGCCGCGCGCCACCTCGTTGACCCCGCTCGGCGCGCTGCCCAGGAAAATCGTGCGCGCCACGCGCCGGCATGCCTGCGCCACGCCAAAACGGGAGTCGGCCTGATCGATCGCGACCGGCTCGGCCTGGTCGCCATCCACGTCACGATCCAGCACCGGGTCCCAGCCTTGCGGCAGATACGCCACCAGATCATTGCGCACCGCACTGTCGTTCAACGGAAAACTGCCCGGCAGCAGCATCAGGTCGCGGTTGTCGTCCTGCCACAGGCGATGGATCACCCGCGCCAGCAGCTTCAACACGCCACGCGTGCGCTGGAAATTGGGCAGCGCCGACCAGTCCCGATACAGGCGCTCGAACACCTCCGGGTGAATCGGGTACGCCTTGCGCATGCGCTCCAGGTACTGGCTCTCCTGGGTCTCGCCCGGTAGTTCGGCGGCATGCGTGACGTAGTGATCGGCAAACGCGCGGCATACGGCATTCACCGCCTTGCTGTCGGTGATGTCGGCAAACAGCCGCCGGCGCACAATCTCGAACGATTCGTTCGCAGACACCGGTTTCCACACCGCCTGCACGCGGCCGAAGTAATGTTCCAGCGCATGCAACGCCGCGACACCATGCTGGCTGCCGGCTTCGCGGTCGGACTCCGGCAACGACGCCAGCAGCACCGCATTGGGCACCGCCTTCAGCGCTTCGGTCAGCGCCTGCACAAACGACAGGATGGAATCGTAGCTACCACCCGCCAGCGTCTTGCCATTCTCGAACTGGCGCACATACGCCACCAGCTCGTCGATCAGGATCACGCACGGCGCCGCCGCGCCGATCAGTTCGATCAACACGTCCTTGCCCGGCGATGTACCGGCCGCGTCCGACGCAGCCACCCGCGCATAGCCTTGCGCGCCGCCAAGTTGCCAAGCCAGTTCACCCCACAAGGTGCGCAGCGCGTACCCCTCGACTTTACGCGGCTGATTGGGCGCGAGGTCGTTGCCATCCAGCACCGCGATGCGCGCTTTCGGCAATGCCGCGACGCCCGCCTGTGTCAGAATCGCGGACACCCCGGGCAACTCGGCCGTCGGCGTGCCGCTCAGCATGTGCAGCACCGCCAGCATCGAGTGCGTCTTGCCGCCACCAAATGCAGTCTGCAACTGGATCACCGGATCGCCACCCTTGCCAGCCAGCCGCTCCGCCACCGACGTCAGCAACCGGCCCATGCCTTCGGTGATAAACGTGCGCTGGAAGAACAGCGCCGGGTCCTGATACTCGGCGGTGGCCGAGCCGTCATGCACGCGCGTGATATCCGCCGCGAACTCGGCTTGCTGGAATGTCCCCTGCAGCACGTCTTTGTGCGGGACGGCGAGTTCACGCCAAGGTTTCAAATTCATCCCTCTTTCTCCACGCGAGCGGCATACATGGTCAGCAATAACTCGCTCCCATCAATCAACCGGTACTCCGGCCGCTTGCCAGAAAGGTTTTCGCTTCGCCCCAAGATGATCGACACGCCTTCACCCCGTTTGTCCATGAAGTGACCGCGGTGACGAGCAACCGTCTCGTCGTCGATCGGGCACCGCGCCAACAGACTGGTCAACGCTTCGTTGCGCGCGGCCTGGCGAAACGGCAAGCTCTCCGGCGTCATGGTGTTGGGCAACATGCCGGGGGAATACAACTCCAGCCTGTCGTCGAACAAACGCAAGCGCACCTTGGCCCCAGCCATGGAGTAATCGCGGTGGGCCACGGCGTTGGTCACCGCCTCGAACACCGCAAGCGCATCAAACTGCGGGATATCTTCACGTCCGCCTTGCGGGCCCTTGCGCGCCGCCACGGTCATGTTTTTGCGCACAAATGCACATGCCTCCAGAATTTGCTGATCCAGTGGACCTGTGATGTCCTGTGCGTCGCGCTGATAGGCAAGCTCGCCACCAGGATGAATATCAACTCCCGGATAAGCGACGGCTTGAATGAAAGCCCCTGGCAAAAACTGCTTGGCTACGCGGCTGCCCATCAGCAACCCGGCAACCGTGGGTCGCCAGTTGCCTTCGTCATCGCGGGCCGCCATGGCAAGTTTACTCAACAGAATTTCCGGCGCCTCACCACGCTGTAGCGGTGCAAAACGTCGCCATAGCACGTCATCCAGGTCACCCAGCGCAGCGCGCGGGACCGGTGTTTCGTCGAAACGAATCAGCCGCGATTGGCTGCGCTGCTGGAACAATCGGGCCAGATGATCTGGCGGAATCGGGCGTTTGGATGAGCCAACCCGGTGCAGATAGCCGCCAGGGCTTTGGTGAACGAACAGGCTGCGCTCCACTTCCACCCGAATGACCGGCTGCTCTGCAGCGGCAAAATCCGGCAGGGTCAGCCGCTCGATAATGGGCGCCAAGGGTGGCTTGACTGACTGCTCACAGGCTTGGCGCACGAGCGCCTCCACAGCATCCAGTTGCCCTACGGGGATGCCGAGCACTTCACGGCTCGCATCCTCGACACCAAGCAGCAGCACGCCGCCAGCACTATTGGCAAAAGCCGCCAACTCGTCGGCAACGCTGTCTTGCGCCGGCCCACGAACCTTGCCTCTTTCGAGTTTCACCTCTTTCAATTCGAGGAAGCTGTCCTCGCCGAGACGGATCTTTTCCAGCAGTTCACTACGCGTCGCGAACATCTCAAACCTCCGTTCCCAGCCGCTTCCAGCGGCGGCTAAAGGCTTCGCGCCCACCTTCCATCACCCGGCAAACCTCGTCGCGTACGGACTTTTCCTGCAACGCACCGCTTTGCTTCACGAAGCATTGGCCGCGACCGAACTCCATCACGTGCACCAATTCCGCGTCGCCGTTGACCACGACATTCGGGTTGTGGGTCACCACGATGAGCTGTCGGCGCAGCTTGTTTTCCCGGATCTGTCGCACGATCAATTCGTAGATCAGGTGATTGTCCAGATCGTCTTCGGGCTGATCGAGCACGATGGGCTCCTCGCCAAACGCCAGCAAAAAGGCCAGCAGCGCCGCCGAACGCTGGCCTTGGGAGCCTTGCGTGATGGAAACCCATTGCCCCGCGCGCCGGTATTCGATGCGCAAATCATCCTCCGGGAACCATGCGAAGATGCGATCGCCGAACTCGGCCCTTTCATTCTGGCGTTTGAGATAGTTGCGAAAATGTCCGCCCAGGTTGTCGTCCGGTTCAAGCAACCGCTGTTTGATCGTAGCGAGTGCGGAAGTCTTGTCAGCTTCGCCAGCTTGGGCCAGATCGAATGCCATGCCCCGCGACGGCTCGTCGTCCCCGATGACAAGAATGTCACCAGCGAAGTGCTCGTTGGTCGCGTCGATCAGCTCACGCAATTCGCGTTCGATCACGCGCGCATCGAACCCCATGCCAACGACTGACATGCGCACGTAATCGTTGTTGTCGGCGGTGTCGCGAATGAAGGCCTGGCGGCCTGCAGTGATCGCCTCCCGCTTGGCGATCAATAGCGCGTGCTGGGCTTCGATCTGCTTTCCCAGGGCGATGCGGTCACTCTGCAGTTGACGTATTGCCTTGAGCCGCGTTTCCAATTGTTGACGCTCCTGGGTCAGACGCGCGAAGGCCTGCGGATCGCTCACACCCTGCTGCGCCAGTTGCTCCTGCAGCGCTGTATGCGCCTGCTCCGCCGCTTGCACACGCGCCCACAACGCCAACAACCGCGTGTCTCGGGTCTCGGTTTCGATCAAGGCGGCAAATTGCTTTGCCTGCTCGCGAATGCTGGCTTGTATTCCATCGACCTTCTGTGCCAATTCGGCGCGCCAAGCCAGCACGTCGGCGTCAGCATCGCCGAAATACTGGGCTGGCCAGTCGTTGAGCACGATCGTTTCAGGCAATTCGGCAAGACGAGTCGCGTCGGCACGCAACTGCTCGAACAGGCTGCTGAGCGCCCGGTTTTGCCGCTGCGTCTTGGCGTAGTCGCGCAGCACCTGCGCGTGGTCCGCTTGCGATAGAGCCTCGAGTTTCGCCAAGACTTCGGCCAGTTTGCGTTCCACTTCAGGCAGCGCTGTGAGCTTGCCCTCCATCTCGCGCAATCGGGATCGCTGCGTGAAAAAGGTTCGCCTGGCTTCCTCGAACGATTGCTTCAGTGGCTCGGTCTTGGCGGCTTCGTCGATCATCGCAAGCAGCGCCTTGCGCCCGCTGCCGGCCATGGCCGCAATCTGGCCTTGGGACAAGATCCGCACAGGGAAGCGCGCCGCATTCACACTCTGGCTGGCCGAGGCCTGCCAGTCGTCCTCGCGCCATTCCTCTACCAGGATCCCTTGGCCGTTCTTGCGCCAAGTCAGTCGCAAACGCACGTCTTCGTGTCGCCATTCCACGCGCATGATGCTTTCCGCTCGTAGTGCATCCTTGCAGAACGCCGCAAACTGCGTGGCCGGCTCACTTTCCGCGCCCAGCGCGGCAAGCTCGTCATCACGCCGCGTTGCCAACCGCAAGGCATGCACCACGGTTGATTTGCCCGTGCCGCGCCCACCCACGATGGCGTTGAAAAGCGGCGAGCACTCCAGCCGAGCGGGCTGTCCGTTGCCCATGACGCGAGCACCGTCGATCTCGATGGCGGTGACGATGTCCATGGGGGTCTTGCACGGATCGAACCTGTCGCCCGCGCCGTCTTCGACACGCCGCAGGGAAATATCGTTGCCGTCCAAGAGCGCCAGCCGCAGGCCCTCCAGCGTGGGGCTGCCCATCTTCACCCACGTATAGCGGCTTCCAGGTACCGCACTGCCTTGGAACGTGTGGCAGTCGCTGCCCAGCACGCGCGCCAATGAATTCACCTGCCGCGCAACTACATCGGGTGGTACGCAGGCGTCATCGTTCCATTCGACGGCGAGCAGGCCATCCACCGCCAACGCCTGTGCGACCATATGGGCGCTGAGTGCGCACTCACGCGTGTTGGGGGTAACCCGCAGCAGCCCCTTGGCGGCATCGGCATGCGCCGGGATCGGAATGGCCTTGCAGTCGAGGACGGCTTGGATGACATGCTCAAGGCTTTGACTGGTCTCCGCGTCGCAGTCGCCTTTGGTTCCGGCATAACCAACGTGGCCCAACAGCGTGTCCACATCGCTCGTCGTCGCCTTGGGATCGAAGATGGCGAGCAGGTGAACGCCGCTCTGGACGGAAATCTCCACCCCGGGAAACAAGGTCAGTTGGCGAAAGCCAGGCGGGGCGTGACCTTGCTCAGCCTGCGCCTGCATCGCGGCGTACGCCGCTTTCAGTCGGTCGATCCACGCGCCGCTGTTGTGGTCGGTAATCGCCACGCAGTCGAGTCCGGCCACCATGTATTTCAGCAGCCACCGCTCTGGCGTCACCTCATCGGGCGTGCCCACGGCCCGCTGCCAGGCAACGGTGTCTTTGGAAGCAGGCGTATGGGTATGAAAGTCAAACTTCCACCAACGGGAACCGGGGTAAGACCAGTCAGTATTTGCCATGCGTCGTGCTCCGCTCAGACATCCAGACTTCCCTGCGCGTTGATCTCGCCGGCTTCGCGCGAGGCCGTTTCGATGGCGCCCCACGCAGTGACCAGTTCATTGTAGCCGCGGGCATCCTCGGCCCAGCCCTTGCGCTCGCACTGGGTGTAGAGCCAGAAGGCGAGGCGGCGGAGGTCGGGGCCACGTTCGGGCATGCGCGCGAGCAGCGCGCCGGCGGCCGACTCGCCGCCCTGGGTAAGCGCGCGCACCAGTTGATGCAGGGCTTCCCACACCGGGGTGCGGTTGTCGGTGCGCGGGTCCCAGTCCGCGGGGTAGTCGGCGGGTTTCAGCAGGCGCACCTTGCCGCCTTTCGATTCGATGACGCCGGCGTCCTCGACGCCCGCGACGCTGGTGCCCTTGGCGCGGGCCAGCACGTCGGCCTCGCCGAACGGCCCGGCCGACCAGCCGCTGGCCGTAAACCAGCCGAGGCAGAAGTTGGTGTCGGCGTCGAAGTTCTCGCCGCCCAGCACGGCGTCCACCTGCTTGTTGATGAGGGTCAGCGCGGTATGCACGCTCATCGCCTCGCCGTTGGCTTCCAGCACCGCCGAATATTGCGAGAACACCGCCATGCCCGGGCCGATCGCGGCTTGGGCCAGATCCACTGGCGCGATTGGCGAGATGTTGCCTTCGCCTCCCAGCATCGCTTCCAGTGATTCGGTCAGTTCGGCTTTCAGCTCGCGCAGGAAATCCTTGCGTGAGATCGAGGGCGCGTCATCAGCGCGGCGGCGGCAGACCAGGATGATGCTGGAGGCGAGCGCGTTGGTGCCGATTCCAATTGATCGGCCTTCCCGTTCTGTGCGCATCGGCCATGTGCCGTGGATTGCGAATCCCGCGACAATCACAGCTTGCAAGAATGTTTCCCAGCCGGTTGACGAGGTGCCTGCTTCCTTGGTCTCAGCTTGCTTGAATGCATAGTAGATCGTGACCGGAAAGGCTTCATGCGCCTTCACAGCGACGTTGTGCATGGCCTGCGTCATGCCATCGAGAAAGAAGGCCTCAGCCGCGTCCACGCCACCGTGGCGGTAAGGCGTCGCTACGAGCTCTTCTGCCTTTGGCGCCGCAACCGTTGCAAACAATGCTGGATAGATTGAGCGTGCGGCTCGTCGCAACCAGACGTAGAAGAAGTCAGAAAGATCTGCATAACCGATATTGTCGTAGTACGGCGGATCGGTTGAAACCACGCGTTGAGCGATATCGACGCTTTGCGCGTCACACTGTTGAATGTCTCCCTTCGAGATCGCCGGCGCGAGTGCCAATGCCTTCTGCAGTTGCCCGATAACGCTCCAGAAACTGCCGGTTGCTTCGCCCAATGTGTTCGCTTCGCAGTAATCCCAAACCATCGGGATTGCCTGCCGACCGAACGTGCTGCGCAAAGTTTCACCGCCATTGATCCAGCCACAGATAGTGGAGTTGTAATCAGCACTCTTGTCTGTGGCTAGTGCGAGATACGTCGCCACTGCCTCCGCATATGCCGTCGCACCAGCGCCGCCGGCGTCGAGGCCGCGGCCGTCGTCGGGCATCCCGTGCAGGCCGTCGGCGCGGATGCGTTCGCGGGCTTCGCCGACGAGGTCGGAGAAGGTGGTCAGGGCGACCAGTTGGCGTGGGGTGAACAGTTCACCGAAAGTTCGTAGTCCGTAGTTCGGCGTCTTGAAGTCGCGCGGGTTGTCTGGCAGCGGAGTATCCGGTTGCCAAGTCGGTTGCGCGGATTTGGCAGTCGCTTCCATAGCCTCAGTTGGGTCGAGGTACACACGGCCACGCGCACCTTCGGCGACAACTGCCATTAGTCGTGCACTCATTCGCCCGGCCTTGCCTTCGGCACGGATGTGGTCATAGGTGACGGCGACGTCCGACATCAAGCACCGGAAGGCGTGGCGCTTGCCAGCCGTGGTCCCCAACTTCGCCGAAGCCGGCGGCTTGCCCTGCCCAGCCGCCACCGTGCGCACCTCAAACTGATACGCGCTGCCGCTGACCACCGGCTCCACCCACGCCTCCTTGCCGGCCTTGGTGGAGAGCAGGAAGGTCGAGGCCAGCGGCACCTCGACATTGGAATACGCCGGGTTGGGGCTGCGCACGGTACGCGCCCATAGCCACGCAATCACGGTGAGCTGCTGACCGACCAGCGGTTTCAGATCGGGCCGCGATGTTGCCATCGCGGCGGTGATTTCGACCTTCGGATACAGATGGCCGATGCGCTTCTGCGCTTCTTCGCGCATCCAGTGACCGTAGCGGCGCACGTCCTCGGCCAGGCCGCGCGCGCCGGACCAATCCGCATGCATCTCACCCTGCCTCTCGCCCGCCGGAATCGGCCCCACCGGCGCGCGGTCGGCGAATTTCGGCGGAATCTCGATCATCGCCTTGTTGATCAGCACCGCCACCGGGTTGAGATCCGAGGCATGGCTTTCCAGCCCCAGCCGCTGCGCCTCCAGCGGAATCGCACCGCCGCCGGCAAACGGATCGTGGAAGGCCGGCAGCTTCTCGGGATTGAACAGCTCGGCCGCTTGCGGATGCTTCTTGTTGAGTTCGCAGGTCTCGCGCCAGCTCTTGCGGATTTCCACGCGCGCCGCTTCCAGCACTTCCTCGTTGTTGGTGTTTTCCCACAACACCAATTTGCGGATGATGGCGAACAGGCGCTCACGCTCCAGCGCTGCCGCCTTCTTGTTGACGCCACGCGTGAAGCCTTCGCCGGTCTGGTAACCCGGATCGTTGACCATCTGCGCAAACAACACCGCCCGCGCCGCTGCCAACGGTCGCCGCGCCCACCACAAATGCAAAGTGCTCGGATGGCCGTGCCGGATCGACTTCTCGCGTGCCGCGGCGACGTTGATGTCGTCGAGCGGCAGTGCGACTTCGATGAGTTTGCGGGGGGATCTGATCTCGGTCATGCCTGTTGCAATATCCTGATGGAGTGCCTTGCGTTCACATACGACATCGATGTCGCATACATTGATAACGCCACGTACCATGGTGACGGTTCTTGCCATACTACGGGGCAGATGAGTCAAACGTCGCGCCGAATCCTCACCCGTGCTGCCGCTTGACCTTGCCAACCCGTGAAACCAGCCTCATGCCTGTAGTCAACCCCGAAATCTTGCAGTGGGCCAGAACGACAGCCGGGATGCTGCCGGAGGTCGCTGCGCACAAGCTGGATATCGGGGCCGCGCGCGGTGTCAGCGGCGTCGCGCGCCTGGCAGCTTTGGAAGACGGCACAGCACAACCCACGCCGGCATTGCTGCGCCGCATGGCGGAGCAATACCGCCGGCCGCTGGTGAGCTTTTACCTCAAGGCCGTTCCGCGCCATGGAAACCGTGGCGAGGACTTTCGCACATTGCCGGAACAGCGTGACCCCAGTGAAAACGCCTTGTTGGACGCACTGCTGCGCGATCTCAAGACCCGTCAAGGCTTGCTGCGTGCAGCGCTGGAGGACGACGAGGATACCCAGCCACTGCCGTTCATCGGCTCTGCGCAGCAGAAAATGGGCGTGCAGGCGGTTGGCCGATCCATCGCAAGGGCGATCGGATTTTCCCGCGACGCGTTCCGCTCTGCCCGCAACCCCGAGGTGGCATTCAAGGAGCTAAGGGCAAGCGTCGAAAACGTCGGCATCTACGTCCTGCTCGTGGGCAACCTGGGCAACTACCTCACGGCGTTCAGCGTCAACACCTTCCGTGGTATTGCGCTGGCGGACCCGATCGCACCGTTCGTGGTGATCAACGCCGGCGACGCCAAGACGGCGTGGTCTTTCACCCTGCTGCATGAACTGGCGCACCTGTGGCTCGGGGCCAGCGGCGTGAGTGGTCCGGTGACCGCCGATATCGGCATCGAACGCTTCTGCAACGACGTGGCCTCCGAGATGCTGGTGCCGAGCGCAGAAATGGCGACCCTGACATTGCCACGCGCCTTTGTCATGGGCGCCGCGGTCGCAGCCATCGATGCCTTCGCGGCCGCGCGGAACGTCAGCCGGTCCATGGTTGCCTACAAGTTGTACCGCGCCAAGCGCGTGGACGCCGTGCAATGGGAGAGCTTGCAAAAGCACTACCGCGAGCACTGGGTATACGAACGCGAGCATCGGAAGGAACAGACGAAGCCCGGCGGTGGTCCCAACCCCAACGTGGTACTGCGGTCCTGGCTTGGCCCGGCGCTACTCGGCGCGACCAAACGGTTGCTGCAAGCGGGTGACCTCAGCACCACCAAAGCCAGCAAGGTGTTGGGCATCAAACCCACCCGGGTCGGCACGATCCTGCAGTTGTCCGTACCCCCTGAACGGCGCAGGGGATAACGGATGCTCTATCTGCTCGATGCCAATGTACTGATCGATGCCAACCGCGACTATTACCCGCTGGACCGCGTACCTGAGTTCTGGAACTGGCTGCAATACAAGGCGGCTGCGGGCAAGCTGAAGGTTCCACTGGAGATCTATGACGAGATCACTGCGGGTAGTGGAGACTTGGTGGACTGGCTCAAGCAGCGCGACATCAAGCGCGATCTGGTGTTGAAGGAGTGGCCTGATCCAGACCTGATCGACCGGGTCGTCTCCACCGGCTACGCACCGGATTTGACCGATCTGGAAGTGCACAAGGTTGGGCGGGATCCTTTCCTGATCGCCTACGCACTGGCCAAACGCGACGAACGTTGGGTCATCACCAACGAGGCTGCAAAGCCCGCAAAGCAGCGCGCCAACCGACACATTCCGGACGTGTGCAAGGCGCTGCAGGTGGAGTGCGACAACACGTTCTTCCTCATCCGGACGCTTGATTTTCACACCTGATCATGGCGGGCTTATCGCGTCGATGCACCAAGTTTCGCCCGAGCGCGTGAGCAGAAGCTGTACGCTCCAAGGGGGAACTGTGCCACCCCAGAGATAGCTCGCCGGCCGACGCCAACCAAAGCCGGCGTCTCGCTTACGCAGTCACGTCCCATCACGTGAACGCCGCTTTAGCCAGCAGGCGATCAATCCGGTAGTTGACGGAGGCCGCACCCGGCTCCGGCTCCTGCGCAAACGGGCTGTGCACATAGTGCGGACCATCCACCTGGTCGCCATCGATCAACACGATGGCGAGGATGAACTTGTCGCCCTGGTTTAACGCGGTGCAGATCTCGTTGCGGGTGACGGTGATGATGTCGGCGCCTTTGGCGCGACCCTTGACCTCGATGTGCCGGGCATCAGGCAGCAGGCCAGCGGTGACGGGTGGCTGCGCGGTGATGTCCCAGCCACATTTCTCCGCGGACACATCGGTGACGGTGTAGCCGCAGGCTTGTTCGGCGGCGATGACGGCCTGCATGGCACGGCGCTCGATTTCAGCGCGCGCGGCAGCGTCAGCAGTAAACGTGGCGGATAAGGGCTCGCCGTGAAGCCTGGCAAGCAGGCCAGCCGGGATCACGAGCGCACCGCCGAGCACTACCGGCGTGGCGGAGACGATGTGACGCCGGGCTTCGATGGCACGTTCGCGCGCCGCGAGCCGCGCCGCAAGCTCCTCGGCACGCTTGCGCAGGTTGTCCGGCTGGACGCGCGGTTGCCGGCCGGCTTGCACCTGCAGATCCAGTTGGTCGGCGCGTTGGGCCAGGTAGTTGATCTCCTTGGTCAGCCGCTCGCGTACGGCGGCGTGGACCTTGTCCAGCCGCTCGATGCGGCGCCGACGTACTTCGGCATAATGCTGTGGCACCAGCACCTGCGCGGCATGCGCTACGGCGCGGAATTCCAGCCCGGCCTGCAACCACGGTTCCGCAAGCAGCGTGGCTAGCAACGGACGATCGGAATCAGCGAGCGGCACCAGCCCGAGATGCGGCGCGGCATCGGCGGCACGCACGGTGCCCTCGGCATCGGCCCACACAAATTGCAGGCGTTGCGAAATCGTGTGCGCAGTCTTGCCCTCACCTTCGCGGATGCTGTGCTCCAAGATCAGCAGCAAGGCCGGCTGGTCGCCCGGGTCGGCTTCGTTGACCAGCACCGCGCCGCGTTTCAGCAGCGGACGGTCCTTGATGAGGATGGTGTCGATCAACGCCGCCATCAGCGGGTGGGCTGGATGCACGAGATCGGCATCGGTGCGCCCATGCAGGTGAATTTCACGCTTGTCGAAGCAAATGCGCTCGTAACGGGTGAGCACCGGCTTGCGGACATCGCTGATGCGGCGATCCGCCTCGCGCAGGAGCGCGGGAACGTGCGGGATTTCGTAACGCTCGCCTTCGCGCCGACGCGCATCGCCGCCGATGCGCCGGAACGCTTCCAGGAAGAAGCTGCGCAAAAAGTAGGGCTGCAGCTTGCGCGCCTGGGCGCGATCCATTTCGGCCTTGATCTTGAACAGCTGGTCCATGGACAACACGTTGTCGACCAGCGCATTGCGATCGCGGATATCGTTGAGGTGGCTGCGGTCGAGCGCAGCATCAATCACGCGGTCGAGTTTGGCGCGCACGTCGGGGCGTTCGCCATAGCGGATGGCCTCGATCAGGAGATCCTTGAGCGGCGTGTTGTCAAACGCTTCGCCGAGAATGTCGAAGACCTGACCGCCCAGCGCGTCGCGCTCGACCTCCAGCTTGTCGAACAGGCGCTGGAACACCGCACCCTCGCGGGTCTCCTTGGCGACCAGATTCCACAGGTGGCATACCTCGCGCTGGCCAATGCGGTGGATGCGGCCGAAGCGCTGCTCGATGCGGTTGGGGTTCCACGGCAGGTCGTAGTTCACCATCAGGTTGGCGTTTTGCAGGTTGACGCCCTCGCCGGCGGCATCGGTGGCAACCAGCACCAGCACGTCCTTGTCCTGGCGAAACAGTTCCTGCACCTTCTGCCGTTCGTCGCGGTTGACGCCACCGTGGATGGTGACCACGGCAGCGGGCTTGCCGAGAAAATCGATGATGCGCTGGGTGAGGTATTTGAGCGTGTCGCGGTGCTCGGTAAAGACGATCAGCTTGCGCCGCTGACCGGCGGCGTCGCGCATCTCCGGGTTGTCGTGCAGCAGTTCCCGAAACTGTTGCCATTTGCTGTCGGCCTCGGATGCGACCACTTGCCGGGCTTGTTCCTCCAATCCTTTCAGGATCTCGATTTCGGCCGTGAGTTCTGCGATGGTGCGGGCGGCAGTGGCCTGGTCCACCACTTGTTCCGAAAACTGTTCGTATGCGTCGGCATCGAGTTCATCTTCAGCCTCGTCGAGGTTGTCCGGCACGTCGATCTTGCGCGCCACGTACAGTTCGGCTTCCTCGTTGACGCGCTGCCCACGCTTGGCGAGCTTTTCTTCTTCCAGTCGCTGTTGCAGCTTTTTATGACGGCGCTTCAACGACTGATAGATCGCTTCCGGACTGGATGCCAGCCGGCGCTGCAGTTGGGTCAAGGCGAAACCAACCCTGCCCTTGGTGTTGCCACCGACCTTGTCGGCGCGGTTCATTTCCTCGCGTACGTAGTTGGTGACCGCCTCGTACAGCCCCGCCTCCAGCGGCGACAACGTGTAATTGACGGTGTACGCGAAGCGCTCCGGGAACAGCGGCGTACCGTCGAACTTCAGCAATTTTTCCTTGACCATTCGGCGCAGCATGTCGCTGACATCGACTTTGTGCGCACCCTCGCGAAACTTGCCGTAGAAACGGTCGCCGTCGAGCAGCGACAGGAACAACTGGAAGTCTTCCTCCTTGCCGTTGTGCGGGGTCGCCGTCATCAGCAGGAAGTGTCGGCACAGACTTCCAAGTTGTTCACCCAGCTCGAAGCGCTGGGTTTTCTTCACCTCGTTGCCGAAGTAGTGCGCGGCGAGCTTGTGCGCCTCGTCCACCACGACCAGATCCCAGTGCGTCTGACCCAGCTTCTCGCGATAGGCATCGTTGCGGGCCAACTGATCCAGCCGCGCTATCAAATGGTCTTGCTCAGCAAAGTAGTTGCCGGTTACCGAACTTTCGTCTTTCTCGCGATTGAAGACCTGGAAATCGAGCCCGAACTTGCCGCGCAGTTCGTCCTGCCACTGGCCCGCCAACGAACCCGGTGCAACGATCAGCACGCGGCTGGCATCGGCACGCATCATCAGTTCGCGAATCAAGAGGCCCGCCATGATCGTCTTGCCGGCACCGGGATCATCCGCCAATACGAAACGCAGCGGCTGCCGCGGCAGCATGGCCTCGTATACTGCGGAAATCTGGTGTGGCAGCGGCTCCATGTTGGACGTGTGGATGGCCATCATCGGATCAAACAGATGTGCCAGCTCGATGCGCAGTGCTTCCGCGGCGAGCTTGAAGTCCGCACCATCGGCATCGAAGGCCCAGTGCCTGCCAGTGACCGCAACCGCGAGGTCAGCCTCGTCCGCGCGGGCCAGCATGCGCTCGGCAACCGCTCCGTCTGCGGTCTTGTAGTAGACCGTCAATGCCTCGGCGCCGAGGCGCTCGATCGCAATGATTGTCACCGGCGCCTGCGGGAGGATGCCTGCGATGACGGCCCCCGGTTTGATTTCGTCCAGCTTCATGTCAACCCCTGCGCGACATATCCGTGTTTCGCTGCGCAAGCTTACGCCCCAGCCACCACTCAGCCCGGCACCACGCGACCCGCCCACATTAACCGGCCCAAAGCTCGACCGGTGATACGGATGCTCTCATCAAGCGCAAGTCGTTTTCGCATACATCGCGCGGCGGATTCAACTTCGCCATTATCGGTAATGATTCGGGTGATTTTAGTGTGTCTGCACGCTGCCGACCGTGACAACCATTTGCGGCTTAGCGCACTCGTCATGCCGGAAACACCCCACGACATGGTCGTTGACCATGCCGGTGGCCTGCATGTGCGCGTAGCAGATGGTGGTGCCGACAAAGCGGAAGCCGCGCTTTTTCATGGCCTTGCTCATGCGGTCGGAGACGTCCGTGTACGCCGGTATCTCGGCATCGGTGCGCCAGTGGTTGACCAGCGGTTTGCCGTCGACGAACGACCACAGATAGCCGTCCAGACTGCCAAACTTGGCAATCACTTCCAGCGCGATGCGGGCGTTGCCGCGCATGGCGGTGACCTTCAGCCGGTTGCGGATGATGCCGGGGTCCAGCAGCAGCATTTCCAGCTCGGCGTCGGTCATCGCCGCCACGCGGGCGATGTCGAAGCGGTGGAACACCTTGCGGTAATGCGCACGCTTGTGCAGCACGGTGCGCCAGGACAAGCCGGCCTGCGCGCCTTCCAGACACAGAAACTCGAACAGCGCGCGGTCATCGTGCAGCGGCGTGCCCCACTCGTGGTCGTGATACGCCGCAAGCAGCGGGTCGCCTTGCGCCCAGGTACAACGCACAGGTTCTTTGGCAGGTGCCATGCAACGCTCCTTGAAGCCACGGAATGACGCCGGCCACAGTAGCCGACGGGCGTTAGACTTGTCGCCCGTTTCGCGCAGTTGCCATCTTGTCCCAACCTGTCTCCCGCCGCGGCGCGATCCTCGCGCTGGCCGTCACCATTCTCATCTGGGCCTACAGCTGGGTGGTGATGAAACAGGCACTGGCCTACGCCGGGCCGTTGGATTTTGCCGCGCTGCGCTATGTACTGGGCGCATTGGTGCTGTTTGCCGCGCTGCTGGCGACACACCGGTCGCTGCGACCGCCGCCGCTGTTGCCGACGGCGCTGATCGGCGTGTTCCAGACCACGGCATTCCAGGGCCTGGAGCAATGGGCGCTACTGGAAGGCGGCGCCGGCCATGTTGCCCTGCTCGCCTACACCATGCCGTTCTGGGCCGTGCTGCTGGCGTGGTGGTGGATCGGCGACCGGCCGACCGCGCGCCACTGGCTGGGCCTGACGCTGGCCGCCATCGGACTACTGTGCATCATCGAGCCGTGGCGCGTCATGGGCAGTGTGCTCAGCACCACGCTGGCCATCGCCGGCGGCGCCACATGGGCCGCCGGCACGGTGTTGAGCAAGCGCATGTTTCATCGCCACGCACCGGATGTGCTGAACCTCACGGCCTGGCAGATGGCTATCGGCGGCGTGCTGCTGGCCCTGGTCGCCATGGTGGTGCCGCAGCGCGCCATCAGCTGGAGCTGGCCCTTCATCGGTGCGCTGGCCTACAGCGCGGTGCTGGCGTCGAGCGTGGGCTGGTGGCTGTGGTCGATCGTGCTGGAACGGCTGCCGACCACGGTGGCGACGGTGTCGAGCCTGGGCGTGCCGATGGCCAGCGTCGGGCTGGCGTGGCTGATCCTGCACGAGCAGCCATCGGCGTGGGAGCTGGTCGGCATCATGCTGGTGCTGCTGGCATTGATCGCCGTCAGCGGCGTGGGCGCCAAACGCCGGCCGTCGTAGGAGTCCGTTGGCGGGCGCGGCTTCTGCTCTGAATCTCCATTTGAGACATCGAGACAAGAGCATCGCTCACCAGCGGGCTCCCATGCGAAGAGCGCATGCGACCGGCAATTCACCACGGCAGCGCATCCAGGTCGACATTGCCGCCGGTCAGCACCACGCCGACGTGGCGATCGGCGAAACGATGCGGCCATTTGAGGATGGCCGCCAGCACGGTGGCGCTGGAAACTTCCACGATGATCTTCAGCTCCTGCCAGAGCAGGCGCATGGCGGCGACGGTTTCCACGTCGCTGACGGTGATGACCGCCACATGATGCGCCCGCAGTGCCGCCAGGTTGGACTCACCCACCAGCGCACGCAGGCCGTCGCACAAGGTGTCGGGCACCACGCTGGTGACGCGCCGGCCATGCACCAGCGACAGCGCCGCGTCATCGGCACCCTGCGGCTCGGCGGCAAACAGCGCCAGCGTCGGATGCAGTGCATGCGCGGCAATGGCCACGCCGCTGGCCAGGCCGCCACCGCCGACCGGCGTGATCAAGGTATCCAGGCCATCCACTTGCGCCAGCAGTTCCAGCGCCACCGTGCCCTGGCCGGCCATCACCTGGGGGTCGGCATACGGATGCACCAGCACGGCGCCGGTGTCGCGCTGCACCTGCGCGCACATGGCCTCGCGCGCCGCCTGGGTGGGCGCGCAGCGATGCAGCACCGCGCCAGCACGGACGATGGCGTCGACCTTGGCCTGCACGGCGCCCTCAGGCACGACCACATGGGCGGCAATGCCGCGCGTGGCGGCGGCCAGCGCCAGTGCGTTGCCGTGATTACCCGACGAATGCGTGACCACGCCGTGCGCGGCCTGCGCGTCGCTCAAGGCCCACACCGCATTGCACGCGCCGCGAAACTTGAACGCGCCGCCGTATTGCAGGTTTTCGCATTTGAAATGCAGCTGGGCACCGGCCAGCGCATCCAGCACCGCGCTGCGCAGCACCGGCGTGACCCGTGCGTGCGGCGCGATGCGCGCGGCGGCGTCGCGAATCTGCGCAATGTCCGGCAACGCCATGGCGGTCGTACTCATGGCGTGGTGACCTCGACGCCGCAGCGAAACCGTCGTTCGGCACCGGCCTCAAGGCGAATCGCCGCCGCGCATTCCGGCCGGTTGAAGGCGTCGGCCATGGCTTCCATCGGCTCCATGGCCAGCGACTGGCGTGCACCACGCGCCAGCGTGTCGGCGCTGAACACATGCATGACGCCACGCTCCTGCCACACGGCGACGGCGCAGCCGCTGGCGGGATCGCGCACGCGGGTGCGGATGCGGCCGTCGGCGTCGGCTTCCAGTTGCGTGTAACCCTGGTCGAGGATGCTCTGGCCAATCCGCCGCGGGGCGCGAAAATCCAGCGCCGGCGCGTCGTCCAGCGCCACGTACGCCTCATCACCCGGCAGCGCGATGAGATCGGCGCCGGTGCGGATCAAGGTTTGCGCCGGGATTTCAAGTTCCCAGTCGTCGACGCTGCCGGCGCCCGGCGCAAAGTACGGATGCCAGCCGAAACAGCACGGCGCCGCTTGTACGCCCACATTGCGCATCAACGCCTCGACGCCAAGGCCGGCCGCGTCCAGCACGAAACTCACACGCAAGTCGATGGCAAACGGATAGCCCGGCCGCGGGCGGATGGCCGACGTGCCCAGCGTCACCCGTGCGCAACCGGCATCGGCAGCCAAGGCCACGATGGAAAAATCCGCATCGCGCACGAAGCCGTGGCGGAAGCCGCGCTCGGCGCCCGACACGCCCGGTTGCAGATCGTGCATGCGGCCGTCAAAGGTGTAGCGAGCATCGGCGACGCGTCCGGCAAAAGGCGCCAGGATGGCAAAACGCGAACCGGGACGCTGGGCGATTTCCGCGTCATTGAGATAACCGGCCGCGACCGCGCGCAACACGCCATCATGGTCGCGCACGCTGAAATCAAGCAGGGCCGCGCCGTGGCAGGCCAGGCGCACTTCGCGCCCGGCCACGGCATCGTGCAGCACCACCACCGGCTGGCGTCCCAGATGGGTTTGCGAAGCACTGTAACGAGCCACGGGCATTCTCCGGTAAAGGCGTGGTAAACCCGGTCGATGGTAGTCTGTGCGGTTTTCATCGCAGATCATGTCCATGCACAACACTCTGGAAGCCATCGCGACACCGGTACGTCTGGCCGATTATTGCGCGCCGGCGTGGACGGTCGACAGCCTGGCGCTGGAATTCGACCTGGGCATCGACGCCACCGAAGTGGGTGCGCGCATGGTTCTGCGCTGCGCCGACGCCGGCGCACCGTTGACGCTGGACGGCGAAGGTCTCGAGCTGCTGTCGATCGTGCTCGATGGCCGCAGCCTGCCAAAAAGCGCGTATCGCCAGCACGCCGCCACGCTGCAGATCGATGGCGCGCACGACGGCAGCGTGCTGGAAACGCGCGTGCGCATCGCGCCGGCCGCCAACACCACACTGGAAGGCTTGTATCTGTCCGGCAGCCGCGAAGCGGGTTTCCTGCTGACGCAATGCGAGGCGCAGGGTTTCCGCCACATCACGTATTTCTTCGATCGCCCCGACGTGCAGACGCGCTACACCGTCACCTTGCGCGCCGACCGCGCACGCTTTCCCATCCTGCTGGCCGGTGGCAACCCCGACGGCAGTGGCGAGCTGGCGGACGGCCGGCACTGGGCGCGCTTTGTCGACCCGCACCGCAAACCCAGCTATCTGTTTGCGCTGGTGGCCGGTCATCTGCAGCATCTGGACCGCGACTACACCACCGCCGACGGGCGCCAGGTGCAGATCAAGATCTGGGCCGAAGCCGACGCCATCGACCACTGCCATTACGCGCTGGATGCGCTTGAGCGCGCGATGCGCTGGGACGAGCGCACCTACGGGCGCAACTACGACCTGGACGTGTTCCACGTCGTCGCCACCCACGATTTCAACATGGGCGCGATGGAGAACAAGGGCCTCAACATCTTCAACACCAAGTGCCTGCTGGCCGATCCGGACAGCACCACCGACGACGAATACCGGCGCGTGGAATCGGTCATCGCCCACGAGTACTTCCACAACTGGAGCGGCAACCGCGTGACCTGCCGCGACTGGTTCCAGCTGTCGCTGAAGGAAGGCCTGACGGTGTTCCGCGAGCAGAGTTTTGCCGCCGACATGAACTCGGCGCCGCTCAAGCGCATCGAGGACGTCTCCATCCTGCGCCGCGCGCAATTCCCCGAAGACGCCGGCCCGCTGGCGCATCCGGTACGCCCGGCGCAATACACCGAGATCAACAACTTCTACACCGCCACCGTCTACGAGAAGGGCGCCGAGCTGGTACGCATGCTGGCCGGGCGGCTCGGCACGGCCGGCTTCCGCCGCGGCATGGACGCCTACTTTGCGCGCAACGACGGCAGCGCCGCGACGCTGGAGGACTTCATCGACGCGCTGGGCGACGCCAATGACATCGACCTGCGTCCGGCACTGGCGTGGTATGCACACGCCGGCACGCCACACCTGCGTTGCACCAGCGCCTACGATGCGACGGCACACACATGGACGCTGACGCTGACGCAGGAACTGCGCGCCACGGCCGGCGACGCCGCGCCGGTGGTGTTGCCGATTCCGGTCAAGCTGGCGTTGTTTGACCGCGACGGCCGCATGCTGACGCTGCATCGCGAGGGCGCGGCCGCGGCTGGCACCGAGCAGGTGCTGCTGCTGGAAGCCGCGCAGCAAAGTTTCGTCTTCCAGCAGGTGCCATGCGCACCGATCCCGTCGCTGCTGCGCGGGTTTTCGGCGCCGGTGATCCTGGAATGCGACGCCAGCGCCGACGACCTGGCCGTACTGGTGCGCCACGACCCGGACGGCTTCAATCGCTGGGAAGCCGCCCAGCAACTGGCGGCGCTGGCCTACGAACAACTGCGCGACGGCGGTGCCACGCCAGCGCTGGACATCTGGTGTGCGGCGCTGGGCACGCTGTTTGCCGCCGGCACGCTGGATGACGCGCTGCTGGCCGAAGTACTGACGCCGCCGGCCGAATCCGAACTGGCCGAGCGCGAAACGCAAGTCGACCCGCAACGCATCCACGACCTGCGCGAACACATGCAAGCCACGCTGGCCACGCATCTGGGCGCCGCCGCGCTGGCGGCGCGCTACGACGCCCTGGGCGCGGCCGAACGTGGCGCGCTGGACGGCGCCGCACATGGCCGCCGGCGGCTGAAGCGGCGCGTGCTGGAGTTGCTCCGGCGCGTCGCGGCGGCACAGGCCGCGCCGCGCGCCAGCGCGCAGTTCGCCAACGCCTCCGGCATGACCGATCGGCTGGCGGCGCTCACCGTGCTGACACGCATCGACCCCGCCGCCGCGACGCAGGCGCTGGCGCAATTTCGCGCACGCCACGCGCACAACGCGCTGGCGCTGGACAAGTGGTTCACGACCCAGGCCCAGGTGCCGGCGCCAGACACGCTGGAGCGCGTCATCGCGCTGCAGGACGACCCGGCCTTCAGCTGGAAAACCCCCAATCGCATCAACGCCCTGCTGGGCGCCTTCGTCCGCGGCAACCCGGTGGCCTTCCATCGCGCCGATGGCGCCGGCTATCGCCTGCTGGGTGAGCGCCTGGCCATGCTCGATGCGATCAACCCGCAGGTCACGGCCCGCCTGGCCACCGCCTTCAACGGTTGGCAACGGCTGGAACCCGGACGGCGTGCGCAAGCCCGTGCCGCCATCCAGACATTGGCCGCCCGGCCGCAGTTGTCACCCAATCTGTCGGAAATCCTCAGGCGCATGCTGCGCGTCTGAAGCGATATGCCGGCGGCCGGGCGTACGCCCATGCCGTGCCTGTTGCATAACTGGCAGCGGCAGTGACGCCCCGCGTCAGCTGCTGCCGCAAACTGCCAGCGGCAGTCACTTGCCATTCACGCGAAGACAGGGATGATTCAAGCCGGGTTTTGAGGCACACTGTGTCTACCGCACAGCAACGCATTCGGTTTCTCGGTTTCTGGCGCCCGGTACTACGGTCATCCTGGATTCCCCCTGTTCTAAGAGACCTGCCGGGCGCCAGATCTACAAAGCACAAGGCCCCCGCAACCTCGAGGTTGCGGGGGCCTTGTCTTTACCGCATTGCAAAAGCGGCAACGCCGTGCGCTGCCTGTGCTTCCTTCCCCGGTACGCAACCAGACCCCTGCGTCCGGTCTCGGCGCGCCACAAGCGCAGCGTCTGCCCGGGAAAGTGCGTCATGGTAAAAGCACGTTGTGTGCCAGAAGGTTGATTGCACGCCGGAACGGAGCCGCGGCGCTACCATGAATCGGTTTCGCCAAACCGCGCAGGGCAGGCGCCAAGCGGCGAGCGCCTGAGGCAGGATGCCGAGGGCCGGGCGACTTGACGAGGCCACGATGGCCGAGCCTAGTCGCCGCCGTGGC
>CAZMPZ010000004.1:29942-185397 GCA_964568445.1 uncultured Rhodanobacter sp.
GGCCGAGCCTAGTCGCCGCCGTGGCCACCACATAATCCAGGAATCAACGTGATGTTTCATCCCACTCAATTCGACGTCATCGTCATCGGCGGTGGCCACGCCGGCACGGAGGCAGCGCTGGCCGCCGCGCGCTGTGGCGCGCGCACGCTGCTGCTGACGCACAACGTGGAAACCGTCGGCCAGATGAGCTGCAACCCGGCCATCGGCGGCATCGGCAAGGGGCACCTGGTCAAGGAAATCGATGCGTTGGGCGGGGTGATGGGCCATGCCGCGGACCTGGCCGGCATCCAGTGGCGCACGCTCAACGCGTCCAAGGGTCCCGCCGTGCGCGCCACGCGCTGCCAGGCCGACCGCAACTTGTACAAGGCAGCGGCGCGGCATGCCGTGGAAACCCAGCCCAACCTGCAACTGTTCCAGCAGGCGGTGGACGACCTCATCATCGAAGGCGGCCGCGTCACCGGCGTGGTCACGCAAATGGGTTTGCGCTTTCACGCCCGCGCCGTGGTACTCACCGTCGGCACCTTTCTCGCCGGCAAGATTCACATTGGCCAGAGCCACTACGCCGGCGGGCGCGCCGGGGACCCACCGGCATCAACGCTGGCCTTGCGCCTGCGTGAATTGCCGGTGGCAGCTGGCCGCCTGAAGACCGGCACGCCGCCGCGCATCGACCGCCGCAGCATCGACTTCAGCGGCCTTGCCGAGCAATCCGGCGACACACCGGCGCCGGTGTTCTCCTACCTTGGCAGTCGCGCCGACCATCCGCGCCAGGTCAGCTGCTGGATCACCCATACCAACGCGCGCACGCACGACATCATTCGCGCCGGGCTGGATCGTTCACCGCTGTATACCGGCCTGATCGAAGGCGTCGGCCCACGCTATTGCCCGTCCATCGAGGACAAGGTGGTGCGCTTTGCCGACAAGGCCTCGCATCAGGTCTTCATCGAGCCGGAAGGGCTGGACACCTTCGAGATTTACCCCAACGGCGTGTCCACCTCGCTGCCGTTCGACGTGCAGCTGGCGTTGGTGCAATCCATCCACGGCTTCGAGCACGCGCACATCACGCGTCCCGGCTACGCCATCGAATACGACTATTTCGACCCGCGTGGCCTGCAGCCATGGCTGGAAACCAAAACCATCGGCGCGCTGTATTTCGCCGGCCAGATCAACGGCACCACCGGCTACGAGGAAGCCGCGGCGCAAGGCCTGATTGCCGGCCTGAACGCGGCCCGTGCCGTGCGCGATGAGGCGCCGTGGTATCCGCGCCGCGACGAGGCCTACATCGGCGTGCTGATCGATGACCTGACCACGCACGGCACGCTGGAGCCGTACCGCATGTTTACCTCACGCGCCGAATACCGGCTGCACCTGCGCGAGGACAACGCCGACCTGCGCCTGACGGAAATCGGGTTCCAGCTGGGCGTGGTGCCGCAGGACCGCTACGACGCCATGCGCGCCAAGCGCGATGCCGTCGCCGCCGAACTGGCGCGACTGGGCGCGCTGCATGCCACTCCGGGCAACGCCGTCGGCAGCGACGTCGAGCGCGAACTCGGCATTACCCTGAGCCACGACGGCAGCGCGCTGGACTTGCTGCGCCGGCCCGAAGTGAGCTATGCCGACTTGACCGCCCTGCCCGGCTTCGGACCGCCGGTGGTGGATGTCGACGTTGCCGCGCAAATCGAGGTGCAGGCCAAGTACGCCGGCTATCTGCGGCGCCAGCGCGAGGAAATCGCGCGCCAGCATCGCCACGAGCACACGGCGATCCCGTCCGACTTTGACTACGACACGGTGCGCGGCCTGTCCAATGAAGTGCGCGCCAAGCTCAAGCGCACCTTGCCGGCGACCCTGGGCCAGGCCGCGCGCATCAGCGGCGTGACGCCAGCAGCGGTGTCGCTGCTGTTGGTGCACTTGCAGCGCCGCGCCGCATAGGCGCACATGTGGCAGCCGTTGCCGTGGCTGCC
Source organism: uncultured Rhodanobacter sp. (assembly GCA_964568445.1). Lineage (GTDB taxonomy): Bacteria > Pseudomonadota > Gammaproteobacteria > Xanthomonadales > Rhodanobacteraceae > Rhodanobacter. The sequence continues at coordinate 31,901 of CAZMPZ010000004.1, forward strand.
GCGCCAGGCAACCTCGTGGCATCATGCGGCCTCCATTCAAGGGCGGGGATACGGCATGGAATTCTGGATCGGTCGCAACGGTGAACGGCACGGCCCGTACAAGGAAGAGGATGTGCGCGAGTGGCTGCGCAGCGGCAGGATGAGCGGCAGCGACCTGGGCTGGCATGAAGGCCTGGCCGACTGGCAACCGCTGTCGGTACTGCTGCCCGACGCCATGACCGGCGCGCCGGCTGCCGCGAGCGGCGCCGCGCCCGAACCCTTGCCGCAAACCACCACGGCGGCACTGGAAGACCATGCCGGATTCTGGAAGCGCGTGGCCGCCTACATCATCGACTACCTCGTCCTGCTCATCCCCAGCAAACTGATCGGCGCCGCCTTCGGGGCCGCTGCCGCTGAAGCGGTGATGAAGGAAGCACAGCAAAACGCCGGCGGCGACCCGCAACTGATGCTGGCCTCCATGGAGATCTACATGCACACCATGTGGCCGGCCATCGTGCTGTCCTCGCTCGTGGTGTGGCTGTACTTCGCCCTGCTGGAAAGCTCCAAATGGCAAGCCACGCTGGGCAAGCTGGCGATGGGCCTGCGCGTCACCGACCTCGCCGGCGAGCGCATCAGCCTGCCGCGGGCACTGGGGCGCTATCTGGCCAAGTTCCTCAGCCTGATCATTCTCGGCATCGGCTTCCTGATGGTGGCCTGGACCCAGCGCAAGCAGGGCCTGCACGACAAGCTGGCCAGCACGCTGGTACTGAATGGCCGCGCCAGCCAATTCCACCAAGCCGACAAACCGGCCAGCGGCTCGTTCAGCGCCTGAAACCGGGGGTGGCCGCGCACTGACGCGCGGCCACCTCCCTATTGCGTCAATGCACCCGGAAGCGCGGCGCATCACCCAGGCCGCGGGTGTAATGACCCGGTGTGCCACGGTGAAAATGCGCAAGCAGCCGATGCTCGGCTTCGCGGGCGGCCATCCAGTCATCGCGCGTGAACGTCAACTGGTGCGGCGCCACGCCGCTCAATTCCGCCTCGATGCGGCGCAACCGGCGATAGTCCAGATACTCGCGCAAATCGTCGGCAATACCGGGCAAGGCCAGCTCCAGCAGGATGGCCTCATCGAGGTGACCCAGCAGCGGCAGCCGCACCGGGATCAAATGTTCGACGGCGTCCTGGTAGGCCAGCAACTGTCCGCTGCGCTGCGCCGGCTCCGGCGGCAGCTCCCAGCCCGGCTCGGCGCGCAGCGCGCGCAACGCCGCCATGACATGCATGCGCGCGCTGACGCACGGCGCCGCCTGCCGGCTGGCGTATTGCTGTTGCACCCAGCGTGCCACGCTGGAGATCTGGTCAGGACTGACGTTGAAAGTGGCTTGGGTGACCTCCTCGGCAACGTGCGCGAAGATGGTGAAGGCCGGGCTGCGCAAATCCACCGGGCCGGCATAGTGGCGCCGTTGCGGCGCCTGATCCGCTGGGGAAAGGCGCAGCGGCAAGGGGTAGCGGGTGAGTTCGGGGAACATGGCAAGCGTCCTGTCTGCGCAACTTCCTGTTGCGGGATTGAAGCTAGTCGCGTGGCCGCCAAAAAGCCTGACGGACCCGCGCGAAAATTCATGGAAATCGTGACGATTTCCCGCTGCTTCGTTGCAGTGCCGCCAGCCCGGCGCATACTTCGGGCACACGGGAACTTTTCCATTTGGCCCGGACGATGGACAACCCGACACGGTCGCAGCAGCCGCCCGGACACCGCATCTACCGGTGTGGCGATATCGTGGTGGAGCCACGCGCGCATCTGCTGCTGCGCGACGCCCAGCCGGTGCCGGTCGAGCCCAAGGCTTACGCGGTGCTTCTGGTCCTGCTGGAACGCGCCGGCGAACTGGTCGACAAGAATGCCCTGCTCGATACCGTGTGGGGCCATCGCAACGTAACCCCGGCTGTGTTGAGCCGCGTCATCTCGCAACTGCGCCGCGCGCTGGGCGACTGCGCCGTACACCCACACCTGATCGCCACGGTGTACTGCCTGGGCTACCGCTTCATCGGCCCAGTGCAGGCCTTTACCGCACCCGGCGACGCACGGGCGCAGACCGACCATGCCGGCGCCGGCGCTGGCATCGAGCGCCGCGCGTTGCCGGACCGACGCAGTCCGCGCGACCGTCGCCGCACGCCGGCAACGCGGCGACGTACCGGTAAAAGCTGACCGATCCGCCGGCCGGATGCGCCGGCCCGGGCACGGAGGGCGCCTTGCTATCATCGCCGACCGGCCCGCTGCCGGCCGCTTTGCACGAGGGCGCACGCGTTCGACGGACGCGCGACCAAACCCCGGTCGAGGCGTGCAACGGTTCGCCCATTCCCATGCAAGGAAACCGATTCACTCATGCCCAGCATCGAACAACGCATCGCCCACGACATTGCCGCCAGCACCGAACAGGTGCGCGCGGCTGTCGATCTGCTCGACGGCGGTGCCACCGTGCCGTTCATCGCCCGCTACCGCAAGGAAGTCACCGGCGGCCTGGACGACACGCAGTTGCGCACGCTGGAAGAACGCCTGCGCTACCTGCGCGAACTGGAAGATCGCCGCGCCGCGATCCTCGACAGCGTCGCCGAGCAAGGCAAGCTGACCGATGCGCTCAAGGCCGACATTGAAGGCGCCGAGACCAAGGCGACCCTGGAAGACCTTTACCTGCCCTACAAACCCCGGCGCCGCACCAAGGCGCAGATTGCCCGCGAGGCCGGGCTGGAGCCGCTGGCCACCAGCCTGCGCGAAGATCCCACGCGCGATCCAGAAGCCTTTGCCGCGACTTTCGTCGATGCTGACAAAGGCGTGGCCGATGTGCGCGCCGCGCTCGACGGCGCCCGCGCCATCCTCATGGAATCGATCGCCGAGGATGCACATCTGGTCGGCGAACTGCGCGACTGGCTGTGGGCCAAGGGCCAGATCCGCGCCAAGGTGGTTGCCGGCAAGGAGCACGAAGGCGCGAAATTCCGTGACTATTTCGACCACATCGAAGCCATCAACAAGATCCCCTCGCACCGCCTGCTGGCGCTGCTGCGCGCGCGCAACGAGGGCGTGCTTGATCTTGATCTGCAACCCGGTGCCGATGCCGAACAAGGCCACGCCGAGGCCGAGGGTCGGGTTGCCGCCCATGCCGGGATGATCCATCGCGATCGCGCCGCCGACACCTGGCTGCGCGAGACCGTGCGCCTGGCCTGGCGTGCCAAGCTGCATGTGCACCTGACGCTGGACCTCTTCAGCCGCGTGCGCGAAGGTGCCGAGGACGAGGCGATTCGCGTGTTTGGCGCCAACTTGACCGACCTGATGCTGGCCGCGCCGGCCGGTGCCAAGACCGTGCTTGGCCTGGACCCCGGCATTCGCACCGGCTGCAAGGTGGCGGTGGTCGACGCCACCGGCAAGCTGCTGGCCACCGACACCATCTACCCGCATGAACCGCGCCGGCAGTGGCGCGAGTCGCTGGCTGCGCTGGCCCGCCTGTGCGTCGCGCACCATGTGGATCTCATCGCCATCGGCAACGGCACCGCTTCGCGCGAGACCGACAAGCTGGCCGGCGAACTCATCAAGGGTCTGGCCAAGACCCATCCCGGGCACAAGTTGGCCAAGATCGTCGTCAGCGAAGCCGGCGCCTCGGTGTACTCGGCCTCCGCATTGGCAGCCAGGGAATTTCCGGAACTCGACGTCAGCTTGCGCGGCGCGGTGTCCATCGCCCGCCGCCTGCAGGACCCGCTGGCCGAACTGGTCAAGATCGAGCCCAAGGCCATCGGCGTGGGCCAGTACCAGCATGACGTGAACCAGGTAAAACTGGCGCGTGCGCTGGACGCCCGCGTCGAGGACTGCGTCAACGCCGTCGGCGTCGACGTCAACACCGCCTCGGCGGCGCTGCTGGCGCGCGTGGCGGGCTTGTCCGCCTCGGTCGCCGACAACGTGGTGAAGTTTCGCGACGACCACGGCGCCTTCGCCAATCGCCAGGCGCTGCTGAAAGTGCCGCGCCTGGGCGACAAGGCGTTCGAGCAGTGCGCAGGCTTCCTGCGCGTGAGCGACGGTGACAACCCGCTGGACGCCAGCGCCGTGCATCCGGAAGCCTACCCGGTGGTCAAGCGCATCCTTGCCGATTGCGGGCGCGAGATAAAAAGCCTCATCGGCGACAGTGGTTTCCTGCGCAGTCTGAAAGCCGAGCAATACACCGACGAAAAGTTCGGCCTGCCCACCGTGCGCGACATTCTCAAGGAGCTGGAAAAACCCGGCCGCGATCCGCGTCCCGCCTTCGCCGCCGTCACTTTTGCCGAAGGCGTGGAGAGCCTGAAAGACCTCGCCCCCGGCATGATCCTTGAAGGTCGCGTCACCAACGTCGCGGCCTTCGGCGCCTTCGTCGACATTGGCGTGCACCAGGACGGGCTGGTGCACGTCTCGGCACTGTCGCACAGCTTCGTCAAGGATCCGCGCGACGCGGTCAAGGCCGGCGACATCGTCAAGGTCAAGGTGATGGACGTCGACTTGCCACGTGGCCGCATCGGCTTGTCCATGCGGCTGGACGACGAGCCAGGACGCGAACGCGGCCGGCCCGGCGCCGCGCGCGACGCATCCACGCCGGCGGCGCCGCGCTCCAACCGCCCCGGCGCGCACGGCCGCACCAGCTCCGGCGCCCACCCGGCCAGCGCGCCAATCAACAGCGCCCTGGCCGACGCCCTGGCCCGCGCCGGCAAGCACTGAGAGGCCGCCCCTAGCCTCTCAGCCCGGACAGGGACGGCCGGACGCGGAGCAGTCACGCAAGTGACCGATTCGCGTGAGCGCGCACGGGCGTGCACCGGGCGCGCGATAGAGGAAAACCACAGGAAGTGGTTTTCTTCACAGGCACTGAGCCGCCGGCATTGCATCGCAGCATGCGCTTCCGTATGGCGTGCACTAACGTAACCGCAACATCTTGGGCCACCGGCCCTGCAGGAGTTTCCCAATGCTTCGTAGCCGCCATCTCGCCAGCGCCATTGCCGCTGGATTGTTGTTCAGCGCCGCCGCCGGTGCCAGCCAGTTCAGCCAGGTTGTCGTCTTTGGCGACAGCCTGAGCGACAACGGCAACATCTCACTGGCCACCAACCCGACGTTGCAGCCGCCGCTGCGCTTCACCACCAACCCCGGCATGCTCGGCATCGAACACGTCGCCGACCACCTGGGCTACACCCTCAGTCCGTCGCTGACCGGCGGCACCGACTACGCCTGGGGCGGCGCCGGCGTGCTCAACAACTCGCCCGGCACGCCGGCTGCCGTGCCGACGCTGACCGCCCAGGTGGGCGCCTACCTGGCGAGCGGCGCAGTTGACAGCAACGCGCTGTATTCCATTTGGGGCGGCGCAAACGACATTTTCAACGCCGCCACCTCGGCCGCCGCCGCAGCCACCGCGCAACAACTGATTGCGCAGAATGTCGCAGCGCAGATCGCCCAGCTGCAACAGGCTGGGCTGCCCCAGGCGCAGATCGACGCGCTCACCCCGCAAATCACGCAGGCGGTGACCGCGGCGGTGACCCAGCAAGTCCTGGCCGCGGCCAACGTGTCCTCCCTGATGACCGCCGAACAGGCGCAGGCTGCCATCGGCGCCGCCGCACAGCAGGAAGTCAAGCTGATTGGACAACTGCAGGCCGCCGGGGTGAAAAACATCCTCGTCTTCAACCTGCCCAACATCGGCAACACGCCGTCCGCGCTGGCGCAAGGGCCTGAGGGCGCAGCCGCACTCAGCGGCTTGAGCCTGATCTTCAACGGCCAGCTCAATACCGGCCTGGGGCAAATGCGCACCGGCATCATCCCGGTCAACGCCTACGGATTGCTGTCCGAGGCGATCGCCGATCCGGCCGCCTACGGTTTCAGCAATGTGACCGCCCCGGCGTGTGGTGCCGGCTCCACTTCGGTGGCCTGCGGCCCGGAAGGCTCGGGCCTGCCCTTCACCTATGCGCCTGGCACTGACCAAAGCTACATCTTCGCCGATGGCGTGCATCCCACCAGCGCCGCACACGCCATGCTTGGCCAATACGTGGTGTCCATCCTCGACGCGCCGGGCCAGGTCTCGTTGCTGGCCGAAGCACCGCTGGCTTCCAGCGCAGCCCACGCGCGGGCGATCAACAAGCAGATGCTGCTGGACAGCAAGGCCGGCGATACCCGCGCCTTCTTCAACGTTGATTACGCGCGCCAGCGCTTCGATGCCAGTGACGCCTCGCCGCGCACCAGCAGCGACAACGTCAACTTCACCCTGGGCGCCGATGTGCGGGCCACGGACCACTTGTCCGCCGGCATCGCGCTGGGCGCCGGCCAAAGCACGGCCGACTTTGCCGGCAATGGCGGCGGCTACAAGATGCAGGACATCAGCGGCCTGGGCTACATCACCTGGCATCAGGGCGGCGGCTACTTTGGCGGCCTGGTCAATTTCGGCCAGTCCAACTTCAAGGACATCCGGCGCCGCTTTGCCATCGGTGCCATGCAGCGCACCGAGAACGCCAAGGCCGACGGTTCGCATCTGGGCGCCGCACTCACCGGCGGCTGGTGGTTTGACATCAACGCGCTGAGCACCGGCCCGTTTGTCACCGTGGCGTGGGACACCGCCAAGATCAACAGCTACCGCGAGAACGGCAACGACGCCAGCGCCATGTGGTTTGCCCACCAACAGCGCGATGCCCTGGTCAGCACCATCGGCTGGCGCCTGCAAGGCCACTGGCAGACCGGCAACATGGTGATGTCGCCGTATGCAGAGCTGGCCTGGAACCACGACAGCAAGGCCGACCCGCGCGCCATCACCGCAGGCCTCAACAGCATGAACGGGGCGTTCGAGTTGACGGGATTCACCCCGGATGACAGTTGGGGTACGGCCCAGATCGGCCTGTCGGCGCAGCTCACGCCCACCATCAACAGCTGGGTCGGCTACAGCGGCCGCATGGGCGACAGCAGCCAGAAGTACAACGCGGTCAACATGGGTTTCCGCTTCGTATTCTGACGGCACCTTCCTCGCGCACAAAAAAACCGCCGGTGTGATCCGGCGGTTTTTTTGTGTACCACGCCAACGGCGCGGCCGGGTCGGGTGACTTACTTGTTCTTGCCCTTGGTCGCCAGCGAGAGGATATCCAGCGCCTGTTTCCTGAGGCTTGCGGCGGCGCTTTCACCCAACGGCTTGATGTCGCTGCCGGTTTGATGCTGGGTCAGCACCAGCGTACCGGTCTCATCCCAGCCGGCGCGATCGGTGGCCGTGGTCTTGGCGTCCTGATTGGCCTTGGTCTGCTGCACGATGACCCACGGCTTGCCGTCACGGTAAGCGTAGTCGGTCGTGGTGAAGCTTTTGCCGTTGTAATCGACCAGCTCGCGAATGAGCTTGAGCTCGCCGCCTTCGCGGAACAGCTGCCAGCTGCGGGAGTCGGCCGTCTCCAGCTTGGTGCCGCTGGTGATCTTCATGTTGCCAAGGTTTGTCTGCACGTCCTTGAACGCGGCCAGCATCTTTTCACCGGCGGTCTGCTCAGCCACCAGCTCCACCGCCACCGTATCTGGCCGGCCCTTGGTCAACACCGGCGCCTGGATCTTCATCACGTAGTGGCGCTCGCCGTCGACCATCTCGGCCTGCAACACGTACAGGTCGTTGATCTGCACCTGGGCCGGGTCAAACGTCAGGATGAACTGCTGCGGAAACTGTGTGGCCGGCATGACCGTCTTGCTCGCCAGCGCCTGGCCGGCGGTGGCGGCCCCGGCGGTGATGTCCACCAGACGGATGTCCAGGCGCGCGTTGTTGGACAGTTGCGCCGGCTCGCGCAAGGTAATCGTGCCGCTGACCTGGTTGGAAATGGCTGCAGTGGCCGCAGCAGCCTGGCCGTTGCTGGTGTTGGCAGAAGCCGGCGCCGTGGCGTCCGTCGTTGCTGTCGATGATGGGGCATTGCAGCCAGCCAGTGTCAGCGCGGCAGCCGACACCAGCGACAAAACGATCCTGCGCATGGGTAACCTCATTGATGGGGAAGCAGCACGGAAGGCGCCATTCACGCAGTGCGCGCAGGGACATTCCGCAGGGGAAACCGCAAGCATAGCGGAAAATCCCGCCCGGCAAGTGGCGGCCAGCCGCCACCCATCACGCGGTCAATGACCCAGCGCACGATAGGCAATGTCGCGCCGATAGCCCTTGCCGGCAAAATCAATGGCGTCGACTGCGGCGTACGCATGTGCCCGGGCGGCAGCCAGATCGCTGCCCAAGGCGCAGACCGTCAGCACACGACCGCCGGCGGTGATCACCCGCTGCTGCGCGTCCAACCGCGTGGCGGCGTGAAACAGATGCACCTCCGGGCCGATGGCGCCATCGAGCCCACCAATGACGTCGCCCACGCGCACACGCCCCGGATAACCCGTCGCCGCCAGCACCACGCCGATGGCCGGACGCGGATCCCAGCGCGCATGCAGCTGCGGCAGGCGGCCATCGAGCGCCGCGTCGATCAAGTCCACCAGGTCGGACTTCAGCCGCAGCAGGATAGGCTGCGTCTCCGGGTCGCCCAAGCGCACGTTGAACTCCACCACTCTGGGCGCGCCATCGGGACCGATCATCAAGCCGGCATAGAGGAAACCGATGAATGGCGCACCTTCGGCGGCCATGCCGTGGATGGTCGGCTCGATGATCTCGCGCAGGATGCGCTGCTCCACCGCCGAGCTCACCACCGGTGCCGGCGAGTACGCGCCCATGCCGCCGGTGTTGGGACCAAGATCGCCATCGTCACGACGCTTGTGATCCTGGCTGCTGGCCAGCGGCAGCACATGGCTGCCGTCGCTCATGACGATGTAGCTGGCCTCCTCGCCTTCGAGAAACTCCTCGATCACCACGCGCGCCGAGGCGCTGCCAAAACGCCGCGCGCCAAGCATGTCATGCAGCGCCTGCTCGGCATCGGCCAGGGTCAGAGCCACCACCACGCCTTTGCCGGCCGCCAGGCCATCAGCCTTGATGACGATGGGCGCACGCGTGCGATGGACTTGTGCGCGCACATGCGCCAGCGCCGGTTCCAGCTCGGTAAAGCAGGCATAGGCGGCGGTCGGGATGCCGTGGCGATGCAGGAAATCCTTGGCAAAGGCCTTGGAACCCTCAAGTTGGGCGGCAATCGCGCGCGGCCCGAAAATGCGCAAACCAGCGCCCCGGAAACGATCCACCACACCGGCCACCAGCGGCACTTCCGGGCCGACCACGGTGAGATCGATTTTCTCCTTGCGTGCCAGGGCCAGCAGGCCGGGCAAGTCATCCATGGCGACATCGGCATTGCGCACACCCGGCTCGCGCGCCGTGCCGGCATTGCCGGGCGCAACCAGCACGCTGTCCACACGCGGCGACTGGCGCAGCTTCCACGCCAAGGCGTGCTCGCGTGCCCCGCTGCCAATGACCAGAATCTTCATTGCCGACTCTCCGCATCCCGCCGCGCACGGCGAAAACGCGCATTGTACCGGCACGCCAGTGATGGCCTTCAGTCGACGGTCGCGTCCAGCAACGCCAGCAGCGCGGTGTGCGGCAGCTTGCCGGTTTCATTGCGCGGCAGGGCGTCCACCAGGCGCAGCGGCCGCGGCAGGAATACCGGGTCGATCGTCGCCGCCAGCGCATGGCGAATGGTCGCCCCTTCCAGGCCCGGCGCCACGACCAGCGCAGCAATCCGTTGCACACCCAGCGCATCGCGCGCATCCAGCTGGAACACGACGCCATCACGCACGCCGGGGATGGCCAGCAGGCGTCGCGTCAAGTCGCCGAGCGAAGCACGCTTGCCGGCAATTTCCAGCAAGTCGGCGCGGCGGCCGCACAGGTTGAAATGCCGGCCATCCGTGTCCAGCGCCACCAGATCGGCCAGCACCACCGGCACGTCGAGCTGCGGCGCGCTGACGCTGGTGCCGTCGGGCTGCGACTGCAATGCCGCGCCGGGATACAACTGCCACGCCGCATCGTGCGCGGCGCGGCGGCTGGCAAACACGCAAGTTTCGGTGGAGCCGAAGACTTCGCGCAGCGGTGCGGCAAAACGCGCTTCGGCAGCGCGCGCAAGTGCCGCCGACAGCGGCGCTGTCGCCGACAGCATGGCCGCCAGCGGCGGCAGCGACACGCCTGAATCCACCAGCGCACGCAAATGCACCGGCGTGGTCACCAGCAGGCGTGGCGCCGGCAACTGGCCAAGCGTCTGCGCCACGTCGGCCGGGAAAAACGGCCGCGCGGCATGCACGCTGTGGCCACCCAACAAGGGCAGCAAGATGGAGGCCTCCAGGCCGTACATGTGCTGTGCCGGCACGGTGGCGACAATGGCCAGCGGCCCGGCCGCCTGGACCTCGAGCATCGCCAGATTACCGGCGTTGCTGGCGCACAAACTGCGCCAGGTCTTGGCGTTGGCCTGCGGCGTGCCGGTCGAACCGGAGGTGTAGCCAATGGTCACCACCTGCTCGGGCGCAAGCTGGGGCACCTGCGACAACGGCGCGGGCGTATCGTCCAGCGGCGGCAGGCGGCAATAGCCGGGCGGCGGCTGATCCAGCGCCGCATCCCCCAGCGCGACCGCCTGCGGATGCAGGCGCAGCACGTCGGCAACCACCTGCGGCGCGCGCGAGGGTGGCAACAGCGTCACCCGGCCATGCACCGCCGCAGCGCAAAACGCCACCATGAAGGCATACCGATCGACGCACAGGTTGACCACCGCCGATGACGCCGGCAGCTGCGCGCCGACGCGCGCGACATGGGCCAGAAACTGGCCGGCGCTGACCGGCGCGCGGCCCCGCCACGCCAATACGCGGCGCAGGTCACCCGTCAGCAGCGGCAAAGTCGCCGCGCGGACAGCCGGGATGTATTCGGGGACGGAGCTCACGCGCGGATGACGGCGCCGGTCAGCGCGTCACGAATGGTCGCAGGTCGATCCAGCCCGTCCAGAGGCGCATCGAGCGGGCCGTCCAGGCCGCTGGCAAAGTCGCCGCGCACAGTCCACGCACCTCTTGCCAGCGGCTGGCCATATGGATTGGCGCCGGTCGACATGTTCGCCCAGGTCAACGCACACACGCTCAAACGTCCGGCGTGGAAGCAGCGGCCGGCTTGACCGCCGACTTGGTCGCGGCAGCGCGCCTGGCGGCCGTCGACTTAGTCGCGGTGGTCTTTTTCGTGGCTTTTTTCGCTGTCTTCTTGGCTGCCGCCTTTTTGACCGCCGGCTTCTTTGCCGCCGCCGCAGTTTTGCTGGCGGTCTTGCTGGCGGTCTTGCCCGCCGTCTTCTTGCCGAAGCGGCCCTTGCGCACCGGCGCGGCGGCAAGCAGCTCCAGGCATTGCTCGTGGCTCAGCAGCTTGGGCTCCTGATCCTTGGGAATACGCGCGTTTTTTTCGCCATTGGTGATGTACGGGCCGTAGCGGCCGTTGAGCACCTGCACGCCGTCGCCGAAATCGTGGATCAGCCGGTTGGCCAGCATCTCGAGTTTCTCGGCCACGATTGCCAGTGCGCGTGGCAGCTCGATGGTGTACGGGTCGTCCTCGGCCTTGAGCGAGGCATACACGCTGCCCTGCTTGACGAACGGGCCAAAACGGCCGACGCCGACGCTGACCGCATCGCCATTGGCCGCCTGCCCGAGCTGGCGCGGCAGCTTGAACAGCTCCAGCGCCTCGGCCAGCGTGATGCTGTGCATGCTTTGGCCCGCGCGCAAACTGGCGAAAGTGGGCTTCTCCTCGTCCTCGCGCGTGCCGATGGCGACATACGGCCCGTAGCGCCCCAGTCGCACGGAGATCGGCTTGCCGGTTTTCGGATCGATGCCCAGCTGCCGCGCACCGGTCGCCTCGCTGCGGTCGACGGACTCGGTCTTTTCGTCCACCTGGCGCTTGAACGGTTCCCAGAAACGCGCCATCAGCGGCTGCCACGCGGTCTCGCCACGGCTTACCGCATCAAGCTCGTCCTCGAGATGCGCGGTGAAGTCGTAATCCACGTATTGCGCGAAATGCTGGGTGAGGAAGTTGCTGACCGCGCGGCCGACGTCGCTGGGCTTGAAGCGGCGGCTGTCGAGATAGACGTACTCGCGATGCTCCAGCACGGCGATGATGCTGGCGTAGGTCGACGGCCGGCCGATGCCGTGCTCCTCCAGCGCCTTGACCAGGCTGGCCTCGGAGTAGCGCGGCGGCGGTTCGGTGAAATGCTGGTCGGCAAGGATGTCGCGCAGCGGCACCGCCTCGCCCTTGGTCAGGCGCGGCAGGCGCCGGCCCTCGTCCTCATCGTCGGCGGCCTTCTGGTCACGGCCCTCCTCGTACACGGCGAGAAACCCTGGATCGACCACGGTGGTGCCGGTAGCGCGGAATGAGGCGTCGCCGCCCTCGGCCTGCGGCAAGGCAAACTCGGCGGTGACGGTGTTGAGCGTGGCGTGGATCATCTGGCAGGCGACCGCGCGCTTCCACACCAGCTCGTACAACTTGCGCTGGTCGTCATTGAGAAACGCGGCAATCGACTGCGGCGTGCGCATGGCCGATGTCGGCCGCACCGCTTCATGCGCTTCCTGGGCGTTCTTGGATTTGGTCTTGTAGATCTGCACCGTCTCGGGCAAGGCCTTGGCGCCAAAGTCGCGCGCAATCAACTCGCGGATTTCAGCCATCGCATCGGCGCCCAGCGTCGTGGAGTCGGTACGCATGTAGGTGATCAGGCCGACATTGCCCTCCGCGCCCAGCGCCACGCCTTCGTACAGTCCCTGCGCCACCTTCATGGTGCGACTGGTGGTGAAACCGAGTTTGCGCGCGGCCTCCTGCTGCAACGTGGAGGTGGTGAAGGGCGCTGCCGGCCGGCGCTTGCGCTCCTTCGACGTGATGTCGCTGACCGTCAAGCGGCCCTGCGCTGCAGCCTTGAGCGCAGCCTGCGCGGCATGCGCCACGGTGGCGTCGGTCAAGTCAAACTGCTCGAACTTCTTGCCATGCAGCCGGCTCAGGCGTGCGCTGAACTCGCCATCGGCGTGCGACAGCTGTGCCTGCACGGTCCAGTACTCGCGCGCCTTGAAGGCTTCGATTTCCTCTTCGCGCTCGACGATCATGCGCAGCGCCGGCGACTGCACGCGGCCGGCGGACAGGCCGCGCTGGACCTTGCGCCACAGCACCGGCGAAAGGTTGAAGCCGACCAGATAATCCAGCGCGCGGCGCGCCTGCTGGGCATCGACCAGGTCGTAGGACAGCTCGCGCGGGTGCGCCACCGCGGCCTTGATCGCCTTGGGCGTGATCTCGGAAAACACCACGCGATGGACGTTCTTGCCTTCCAGCAGGCCACGCTGCTTGAGAATCTCGCTGATGTGCCAACTGATCGCCTCGCCCTCGCGATCCAAGTCGGTAGCCAGATAGATGTTTTGCGCCACCTTGGCCGCCTTGGCGATGGCCTCGACGTGTTTCTCGTTGCGCTCGATGAGCTGGTAGGCCATGGCGAAACCGTGTTCGGTATCGACCGCGCCTTCCTTGGGCTTGAGATCGCGCACATGGCCGTAGGAGGCAAGCACGTAGAAATCGCTGCCCAGATATTTATTGATCGTCTTGGCCTTGGCTGGCGATTCGACGATAAGCAGGTTTTTTGCCATGAAGCTTCAATTCCGCAAAGGGGCGACGGCGCCATTACGGCGCCGGTTAATCCCTATAGTTGAAACCACGCACCACCCATGCTGTCAAGCATCGGCGGCCCGACGTCGCGCCAGCGGGCCTCTAATCCACGCGATTGTCCGGCAACCGCTGGAACCGGTTTCCAGGCAAGCGTTCCACCCGCGCGGCCAGCTCCAGCATCATCAAACCGGCCGACAGTACGGCCGGGGATTGCCGCGTACGGTCGGCAAGTTCGTCCAGTGTCAGCGGATCATGACCAAGTTCGCGCAAGATCACATCACGAGCGGTGATCTCCGGCGGGGCCAACGGCAGCTCCACCGGCGCCGTCACAACCGCCGCCGAAGGCCCGACCAATGGACTGGTCGCGGCCAGCCGCTCCGCCAGCGCGCCGCCAAGCATGCGCGCTGCGCCGGCCAAAGTCTCGACAATTTCTGCGGCATCCTCCACCAGGCGTGCACCATCACGGATCAAGCGGTGGCAGCCGCGCGCCAGCGGATTGTGGATGGAGCCGGGCAAGGCAAACACCTCGCGGCCCTGTTCTCCCGCCAGCCGGGCGGTAATCAGCGACCCGGAACGCAGGCCCGCCTCGACCACCAGCGTACCCAGCGCCAGCCCGGCAATCAGCCGGTTGCGCCGTGGAAAATGATCGGCACGCGCACCAGTACCGGGTGGGAATTCGGTGACCAGGGCGCCACGCGTGGCAATTTCCGCCGCCAGCGCGTGATGTTTGCGTGGGTAGACTTGATCCGGCCCGGTGCCCATCACTGCCAGCGTCAGGCCGCCCGCAGCCAACGTGGCGGCATGCGCGGCGCCATCGATGCCATCGGCCAAGCCGCTGGTGATGGCAAACCCGGCCTGCGCCAACGCACGCGCAAACGCCCCGGCATGCGCCAGGCCACCGGCACTGGCCGCCCGCGCGCCGACAATGGCCACCTGCGGATAAAGCAAGGCGCTGGCGTCGCCCACCACGAACAAGGCCGCTGGTGGCTGCGGGATGTGTTCCAGCTGCGGCGGGAAATCCGCGTCGATGCAGCACAACAGCCGATGGCCGGGTTGCGCCAGCCACGCCAGGTCGGCCTCGAGCCGCGCCTCGTCGGGATGGCGCAGCCACGCCTGCGCCGCAGCGCCGAGCCGCACGCCTTGGTGCCGCAGGTACGCCAGGGCCGCTTCGATGTCATTGCCGCTTTGCGCCAGGCATTCGCGCAGCCCACCCGGCCCGAGGCCGGGCGTGCGCAGCGCCGTCAGCCAGGCCCGCCACTGATTGATCTCTTCCATGTACCCAGAATATGGGAACGCACCAACGAGCACGGCGCGGCAAGTGCCGCGCCGTGTCGTAGGCGTGTGCTGATGTGCCGCTGACGCTATTCGGGCATGCGCAGCCTGGCGTTGACATGCACTGGCCGCAAGCCGTCCATCACCAAGCCGTAGCTCACGCGGTCAAAGGTGCGGAACACCATGACATGGCCGACAAACTCATCCGGCAAAGTGACTTTCTCGCCGACGCCACGGCGCCAGCTGTTGCTGGCCACGTCGTCGTTGATGGTCTGGCCCGGCTCGTAGATGCTGAAGGTCGTGCCGTTGTCGACACCATCCTTCGCGCCCTTGGACAGCATCACCACCTGGCGCCGGCCAACGGCATCCAGCGCGTCGGCAAAACCGATCACACGGGCGTTGTCGGCCACCGCGGTCTTGGGCGCGTGCGGGTAATAATAGGGATCGTACGGCGTGTCATCGACCGGCATGATGCGATCGCCACTGCGAATTTCCTGCGTGGAATCGAGCAGCAACAACGTGGCCGGATCGCCCACGCGCAGTGTTTCGGCCGTGCCGATCACGCTGACCTCAACGCCCATGTCCGCACCACGACCGTAGTGGCCGTCATTGCGCGAATCCTCGCTCCACGGCGCATTGACCATGGCCGCGTTGCTGTCCAGCGGGTGGCTGACGATGGCGTTTTCCGCATCGTGCGGATCGTCCTGTTCAAACCCGCGAAATACATGCGTCGGGCGCACGACAGCCCAGCGTTGGCCCGCCGCGCCCTGCAAACCGCGTACATACAGATTCTGGCCAACCGCACCGCGCAGCCGCGCCTCTTCCAGTCCCACCACGTACGGCGCCGCGCTGACCGCGTTGGAATCCATCACGCGCATGTCCTTGAGGAACATGCGCAAATCGGACAACGGAATGGCGGTGACCGCCTCGCCTTCGCGGTGCACACTGGGCTTGAGCGACAGGCGCGGACCGTCGATGAAAGACAGGTTGAGCACATCGCCCGGGTAAATCAGATGCGGATTGCGCACTTGCGGATTGGCTTGCCAGATTTCCGGCCACAACCATGGCTTGACCAGGAACTTGGCCGAGATGTCCCACAGCGTGTCGCCGCGAACCACGGTATAGGTATCCGGATGGTGGTCGCGCAACTGCACGCCTGCCGCATACACCGCCACCGTCACCAGCATGCCGGCCAGCAGGACAACGAGTTTCTTGATCATTGGCGGGAGTCCCCCTTCCCCAAGTGCACGGGCGAGTGTAACCGAACCGTTAACCCGCGCAACAGAACGCCATTGGCGATGAAATGCCCCGGGCTCAAGCCGGAACACGCTACACTTCACGTACAGCATAAGGTGCCACGGGGCTTGGTTTTCGCCGATTTGCCCGCAGTTTTGGCACGTCAGGTGAAGCGATGAGCATCCTTTCCATACTTGAATTTCCCGATCCCCGACTGCGGCTGCACGCGGCACCGGTCACGGTGTTTGACGGCACACTGAAGCGCGTGGGCGCCGACATGCTGCAGACCATGTACGCGGCCGACGGCGTCGGGCTGGCGGCCATCCAGGTCAACGTGCAGCAGCGCGTGCTGGTGGCCGACATGAGCGACGGGCGCAATCAGCCGTTGATCCTGGTCAACGCGCAGGTGGTGGAGCGGCGCGGTTCACAGGTCTACCAGGAAGGCTGCCTGTCCTTCCCCGGCATCTTTGCCGACGTCACGCGCGCACTGGAGATCAAGGTCAAGGCGCAGGACGTCGACGGCAAGGAGCTGACGCTGGACGTGGAAGGCCCGCTGGCAGTGTGCATCCAGCACGAGATCGACCACCTCGACGGCAAGATGTTTGTCGACTACCTGTCGCCGCTCAAGCGTTCGCTGCTACTCAAGCGCCTGGACAAGCATCGCCGCCAGGCGGCAACTGCTTGACCGATCCGCATGCCGACGACCAGCCATTGCGGCTGGTGTTTGCCGGTACGCCGGAGTTTGCCGTGCCGTGCCTGGCGGCGTGTCAGGCCGTTGCCGGCATGCAGGTGGTGGCGGTCTACACCCAGCCTGATCGCCCGGCCGGCCGCGGCCACAAGCTCGGCGTCAGCCCGGTCAAGCAGGCCGCACTGGCGGCCGGCATTGCGGTGGAACAGCCCGCGTCATTGAAGTCGCCGACCGCGCGCGAACGTCTGGCCAGCTACCGTGCCGATCTGCTGGTCGTGGTCGCCTACGGCTTGATCCTGCCGCGCGCCGTACTGGCCATGCCGACCCACGGCTGCTGGAACGTCCACGCCAGCGTGCTGCCGCGCTGGCGTGGCGCGGCGCCGATCCAGCGCGCCATCCAGGCCGGCGACGCCGGCACCGGCGTGTCGCTGATGCAGATGGACGCCGGACTGGACACCGGCCCGGTCCTGCTGGAGCGGCGGACCGCCATTGCCCCAACCGATACCGGCGGCAGTTTGCACGACCGCCTTGCGGTACTGGGCGCGCAAGTCCTCGATGAGGGACTGGCGCGCTTGCGCGACGGCACCTTGCCTGCGCCGCAGCCCCAACCGGAAACCGGCGCCAGCTACGCGCACAAGCTGGACAAGGCCTTGGCGGCGCTCGATTTCACGCAAAGCGCGGCTGCGCTGGAGCGCCAGGTGCGCGCCTTCAACCCGTGGCCGGTGGCGACCGCCAGTCTGCATGGCGAAACCGTACGCGTGTGGGCGGCGAGCGTGGTTGCCAAAGACCGCGACGCCGCACCCGGCACGGTACTGGATGAGCGCGCGCAGGGCATCGTCATTGCCTGCGGCGAGGATGCGCTGAGCATCACCCGGCTGCAGCGCGCCGGCGGCAAGTGCATCACCGCCGCCGATTACGTCAACGCCCGCCGCGATCGGCCCGCACGCGCGTGAAGCCCGACGTCCGCGCCATGGCGGCCCGCGGCCTGGCCGAGATTGCCCTGCGCGGCGCCTCGCTGCGCGAAGTGATGGAACGCCAGGCGCCCCGGCTCGCCGACGCCCGCGACCGCGCGCTGCTGATGGCGCTGCTGAGTGCCGGCGCCCGCTGGTGGCTGCGTTTCGATCCAGCGGTCGATGCGTTGCTGGACAAACCGCTGCGACACAAGGACCCAGCCATCCACGCCCTGCTGATATGCGGCCTGGTGCAACTGGAGATCCTCAAGCTCAATGACTACGCCGCCGTGGCCGCCACGGTGGAAGCCACGCGCGCGCTCAAACGCCCGCAGCTGGCTGGCCTGGTCAACGCCATCCTGCGCCGCTGGCTGCGCGAGCGCGACACGCGCAACGCCGCGCTCGACGCCCATGCGCCGACCCGCCACGCACACCCGCCCTGGCTGGCGCAGGCATTGGCGCGCGATTGGCCGCAGCAGGCCGAGGCCATCATGGCCGCCAACAATCGACAGCCGCCGCTGATGCTGCGCGTCAACCGCCGCTGCACCACGCGCGAAGCCCTGCTTGCGCGTTTGCAAACAGACGGCCATACGGCCAATGTCCATCCATGGCTGGCCGACGCGCTGGTACTGGCGCACAGCACGGATGTGACGCGCCTTCCCGGTTTTGCCGAAGGTGCCTTTGCCGTGCAGGACGGCGCCGCACAAGTGGCTGCCGACCTCATGGCGGCGCAGCCCGGCGAGCGCATCCTGGATGCCTGTGCCGCCCCGGGCGGCAAGTCCTGTCACCTGCTCGAACGCGCCGATATCGGCTTGACCGCGCTGGAATTCGACCGCGCCCGCGGCGAGCGCATCCGCGACAACCTGATGCGCCTGCGGCTCGATGCGCGCATCGTCATTGGCGACGCCAGCACCCCGCAAGGCTGGTGGGACGGCCAGCCATTCGATCGCATCCTGGTGGACGCGCCATGCTCGGCCACCGGCGTGCTGCGCCGGCGCCCCGACGTGCGACTGCACCGCCGCGCCAGCGACCTGGCCGCCCTTGGCGCACAGCAGCGACGCATCGTTGCCGCGTTGTGGCCGCTCGTGGCTGCCGGTGGGCGACTGGTGTATGTCACCTGCTCAGTGCTGCGTGCGGAAAACGACGCCGTGATCGCCGATCTGCTGGCCCATCATGCCGACGCCGAAACCCAGCCCATCGCATTGCCAGCCGGCCAGCACACGCAACATGGTTGGCAAATCCTGCCCGGCGACGGCGAACTGGATGGCATGTATTACGCGCTGGTGCACAAACGCTGAAGCACGCGTTACACCCTGTCCGCACCCGTCCGTCCATGTGGACGCAACTGTCCGCGGACAACCGTCCCTGATCCTGTCGATGCCGGCAAACCGCATTGCAGCGGGCTTTGCGCACGGACACGGGGCTGGCATGGCGCTTGCTGTCATGACCCTGAGCCGGCGGATAACCCGCCGCGCCGGGAGACCTGCCATGAAACTCGAAGACCTGATGTTGCGCAGCTTGTGCGTCGCCTGCATGCTGGTTTGCGTCCTGGTGCTGGGCGCCATGTTGCTGGCCACGCCATCGGCGCTGGCGGACAGTGGCCCGCAACTGGCCGACCATGCGGCCACCACCAGCCTCTGCGCGTTGCCGCCGGACGCCGTCGTCTGCCTGCGCCGACCCGGCTGATCGCATCGCGCACGCTGTCGCCAGTCATAATGGGCGGATGCTGCATGTCATCCTGATGCATCCGGAAATACCGCCCAACACCGGCAACGCGATTCGCTTGTGCGCGAATACCGGCGCAGCGCTGCATCTCATCCGTCCGCTGGGCTTCAGCATGGATGACGCCCACCTGCGACGCGCCGGGCTGGACTATCACGAATACGCGCGCGTACAGGTGCACGACGACCTGGCGCAGTGCCTCGTCAACCTTGACGCAACGCGCGTGTTTGCCTTCAGCACGCGTGGCCGGCGGCGCTACACCGACGCGGCCTACGCCGATGGCGACGCGCTGTTGTTTGGCTGCGAGTCGGCTGGACTGCCGCAAGACGTGCTCGACGCCTTGCCGCCGGCGCAGCGCTTGTGCCTGCCAATGGCGCCGCACAACCGCAGCATCAATTTGTCCAACGCCGTCGCCGTGGCCGTGTTCGAGGCCTGGCGCCAGCTCGGCTTTGCCGGCGCGGCTACAATCGGCCAATGACCGATTCCGAAGCCAACCGCTGGCTGCCGCAGCGCCTGCGCAGACTGGCCGGCGGCGCCTTGCAAGGCGCGCTCAACCGCGTACTGGCGCTTGATCCCGACACCGTGGCCGCATTGCCGGCGCTGGAAGGCCGCAGCATCGAGCTGCACGCACGCGCCATTGAGCTGACCCTGGCCATCAGCGTCAAGGACGGCCGTCTGCATATCGGCCCGCCGCAGGCCAACGCTGATTTGCGCGTTGCCGCCACGCCAGCCAGCCTGCTGGCACTGGCCCTGCGTCGGCACGCCGGCACACCACTGCCGGGCAAGGTGGAGATTGCCGGCGATGCCGACCTGGCGCGGCGCCTGCAACACCTGGCACAACGGTTTGCACCGGATTTCGAAGAAGCCTTTGCCCAGGCCTTTGGCGACGTACTGGGCGTGCCGCTGGCGCGTGCCGCGCACGCGGCGCTGGGTCACGTCCGCGACGGTGCGGCGCATCTGGCGCTGGACAGTGCCGCCTGGCTGCAGGACGAAGCCCGCGTGGCGCCGTCGAGCGCCGAAATGGACAGCTTCCTGGATGACGTGGACGCCTTGCGCGAACGCAGCGAACGGTTGGCCGCACGATTCGCCCGCATACGCACATCCCGGCCCGGGACGCCACAGTGACGCCGCTGCGGGTGATCCCGCGCCTGTTGCGCGTGGCCTCGGTGCTGCTGGCCTGGCGCCTGGACGAGCTGGTCGACGCCACACATCTGTATCGGCCGTTGAAACTGCTGCGGCCATTGCTGGCGCGACCGCGACCCAGCGCAGCCACCTTGCCGCGCGGCGCACGGTTGCGGCTGGCATTGGTCGAGCTGGGGCCAATCTTCGTCAAGGCCGGACAAGTGTTGTCCACGCGCCGCGACCTGATCCCGGCCGATGTCGCCGACGAGCTGTCGCTGCTGCAGGATCAAGTCGCGCCGTTCCCCGGCGCTGCGGCACGGGACATCGTCGAACGTGAATTGCACGCCACGATTGGCCATCTATACGGCCAGTTTGATGAGACACCCCTGGCCTCGGCCTCCATCGCCCAGGTGCACGCAGCCACCCTGCACGATGGCCGCGAGGTGGTGGTCAAGGTGCTGCGCCCCGGCATCGAGGCGCAAATTGCCCGCGACGTCAGCCTGCTGCGCTCGCTGGGCGAGCTGGCGCAACGCTGGCATCCGCATGCGGACAAGATGCGCCCGCTGGACGTGGTGGCCGAAATTGAAAAGATGCTGGACAACGAGCTGGACCTGCAGCGCGAGGCCGCCAGCGCCAGCCTGCTCAAGCGCAACTTTGCCGATGGCACGGACCTGTACGTGCCAGCCGTGCATTGGCCGTTGACCACGCAGCGCGTGATGACGCTGGAACGCGTGCACGGTGTCAGTTGCGACGACATTGCCGCCATCGACGCCGCCGGCATCGATCGCAAGACGCTGGCCGTCAAGGGCGTGCGCGTGTTCTACGAGCAGGTCTTCCGTGACAACTTCTTCCATGCCGACGCGCATCCCGGCAATATCTGGGTCGATCTCGCGCGCGTGGACGAGCCGCGCTTCATCGCGCTGGACTTCGGCATCATGGGCTCGCTGCCGGCCGCCGACCAATACTGGCTGGCGCAAAACTTCATTGCATTGTTCGAGCGCGACTATGCACGCATCGCGCAGCTGCACATTGCCGCCGGCTGGATGCCGTCCAGCATTCGCCTGGATGAATTGGAAGCCGCCGTACGCACGGTATGCGAGCCGTATTTCACCCGGCCGCTATCGGAAATCTCGCTGGCCGAGCTGGTCGTCAAGCTGTTCCAGACCGCGCGGCGGTTCGAACTGACCATCCAGCCACAACTTATCCTGCTGCAAAAAACCCTGCTCAACATCGAAGGCATCGGCCGCACGCTCGATCCGGAAATCGACATCTGGGCCATTGCCCATCCGATCCTGAAGCGCATCCTGCGCCAGCGCTACAGCCCGCTGCGCACCCTGCGCGACATGCGCAAGCGCCTGCCGGAATGGCTGCGCCACGCGCCCGAGCTGCCGGAGCTGGTGCGCGACGCCTTGCGCGCGCAGGCGCGCGGGCGATCGTCGCGCGAGGATGACGCCCAGGCACGGCAGCGGATGCTGGCCCACGAGATGCGCCTGCGGCATGCCACCGTGTCGAGCGTCCTGGGCGCGGCGCTGCTGCTGGCCGCAACCTTGTTGTGGACGCTCACGCCCGAGCACGGCCCGTGGCTGCCAGCCATCGTCGCGGTCGCTGGCGCGATGGCGTTCGTCGGCGCCGCGCGTCAGCGTTGAAGCTCACCGCGGGCCGGCGGTTAAACTCACACGCATGTTGATCGTCGACGCCAGCATTGCCGTGCCCGAGACCGAATTGACCCTGCGCTTCCTGCGTGCCGACGGCCCAGGCGGTCAGCACGTCAACCGCACCGAAAGCGCGGTGGAGCTGCGCTTCGACGTACGCCAATCGCCCGCGCTGCCTGATGCCGTGCGCGAGCGCGTCCTGGCGCAGCGCGACCGCCGGCTCACCGCCGAGGGCGTGCTCGTCATCCAAGGCCGGCGCTTTCGCGACCAGGCGCGCAATCGCGACGACGTGCGTGCGCGTCTGGCGGCCATCCTGCGCGCGGCCACCACGCCCCCGGTACCGCGCATACCGACGCGGCCGACACGCGCTTCACGCCAACGCCGGCTGACCGGCAAGCTCATGCGTGGCCAGCTCAAACGCAGCCGCGGCCGGCAGCGGAGTGACCACGAGTGAATCGGGTACCGTCGCCTGCGGAGCTGCCACCGCAAATGCCGCATTTGCGCGACAACTGGCGCCGCCGGCTGTGCCGCCTGGCGCTGCGGCTGGCCGGCTGGGGATTGGCCGGCGAGTTTCCCGACACGCCGAAGTTGGTGCTGATCGTGGCGCCGCATTCGTCGTGGTGGGACGGCTGGTGGGGCTTGCTGGTGAAAGCGGCCATCGGCGCCAACGTGCGCTTCATGGCCAAGCGTGAACTGTTCGTGCCGCCGCTGGGTGGCGTGCTGCGCACCCTCGGTGGCATGGCAATCAATCGCAGCGCGACCGACGGCGTGGTCGAACAAATGATTGCCCAGTTCGCGCGGCGCGATGCACTGTGGCTGGGCATTGCCCCGGAAGGCACGCGCAAGGCCGTGCCGCGCTGGAAAACCGGTTTCTGGCACATTGCCCACGGCGCCGGCGTGCCCGTGCTGCCAGTTGCCTTCGACTATCCCAGCCGCACCATCGTCATCGGCACGCCGCATCCGACCAGCGATGACATGGCCGCCGACATCACCCAGCTGCGCGCGTTCTATGTGCCGTTCCAGGGCAAACACCGCAACGTGTGAAACCTGCGCGCGTCAGCGTTCCGAATGCCCCGACTCATCGTGTTCGCGGTGGGTCAGCAAGCCCGGGCGGATCAGGTCAATGAAGGCGCGGGCCTCGGCGGACAGGAACTTGCCCTTGCGCATGACCACGCCGTAGGCGCGCTGCGGAAAATACTGGCGCAGGTTGTGGACGGCCAGACGACCACGGTCGGCATCGGTGATACAGATGCCGGTGACGATGGAAATACCCAGGCCCATGGCCACGTATTCCTTGATCACATCCCAGCCGCCCACCTCGATGGCCACACGGTACGGCACCTGGCGCTGCTGGAACACCAGATCCACCAGGCGATAGGTGGACAGGCGCTGCGGCGGCAGGATCAGGCCATACGGCGACAAGTCCTCCAGGGCAATACGCTCGCGGCCAGCCAGCGGATGATCCAGCGGCATGATCAGCATGGGGTCGTAGTGCCGCACTGGCGCCCAGGCGATGTCGTGTGGCACGTCAAGCATGGAGCCGACGGCAAAATCCGCTTGATCGGCACGCAGCAGGGCCAGGCCATCCTTGCCGGTGACATTGGCCAGCTGCAATTGCACCGCCGGGAAGCGTTCGCGGTAACTGCGCACCAGCTCCGGCAGCAGATACTGGATGGTGGACGTGCCGGCGGCGATGACCAGCTTGCCGCCACGCAAACCCTTCATGCGCGACTGGAAATCGCGATCCAGTGTTTCCCAGCCTGCCACCAGCGGCCGTGCCAGCTCATACAACGCCTCGCCCGCGTCGGTGAGATTCACGCGCCGGCCGCGGCGCTCCACCAGCGTCACCCCCAATTCGCGCTCCAGCGCCTGCAACTGCAGGCTGACCGTGGGCTGCGAGACGTACAGCGCCTCGGCCGCCCGCGTCAGCGTGCCGAGCTTCACGACCATGACGAATGCACGCAGCTGCTTGAAACGGTTGCCCTTGTAGTAATAGCGCGGCGTGGCATCGGCAGTCCTGGCGACGGCAGCCGCCATCGACGGCTTGCGCCGACCCGTGGCAATACGTTTTTTCACGGCACTCTCAATGTGTTGGGTTACATATTGATTATGCCAATACTTATGATTGAAACATTCATTTTGTCAACATGTCCTATGCGGGTCTAGCTTCAGGATCATTCCAACGCCGGAGTGAACCATGGCCGTACCCAGCGAACGCCTCCTTTCCGCCGCCGTGGCGATCCACGCCGGCGAGGCTGGTTACGCCGACCTCCTGACGTCGGACGCGCTGGCCATGCTGGCCGACCTGCATCGCCGCTTCGAGCCGCAACGCCAGCGCCTGCTGCGTGCGCGGCGGGAGCGACAGGCGCGCTGGGACGCCGGCGACCTGCCGGATTTCCGCACTGATACAGCCGCCATCCGTGAAGGCGAGTGGACGGTCGCGGCCATACCGCCGGCGCTCATCGACCGCCGCGTGGAGATCACCGGCCCGGTGGAACGCAAGATGATCATCAACGCGTTGAACTCCGGCGCCAAGGTGTTCATGGCCGACTTCGAGGATTCCTCCGCGCCGACCTTCGCCAATCAAATGGACGGCCAAGCCAACCTGCGTGACGCCGTCGCCGGCACGCTTGAATTCACCGCCGCCGATGGCCGCCACTATTACGTTGCACCCGATCCCGCCGTGTTGATGGTGCGTCCACGCGGATGGCATCTGCCCGACCGGCATTTCAGCGTCGACGGCGAGCCGGTGGCCGGTGCGCTGGTGGATTTCGTGCTGTTCGCGTTCCACAACGCCGCGACGCTGGCCGCCCGCGATCACGGACCGTATTTCTACCTGCCCAAGCTGGAGTCGATGGAAGAAGCCGCGCTGTGGGAGGCGGTGATGACCACGACCGAGGCGGCCCTTGGCCTGGCGTCCAGCTGCATGAAGGTCACCGTGCTGATCGAAACCCTGCCGGCGGCGTTCCAGATGCATGAAATCCTGCACGCGCTGCGCACGCGCATCGTCGGCCTCAATTGCGGGCGTTGGGATTACATCTTCTCCTACCTCAAAACGTTGCGTGGCCATCGCGACCGCCTGCTGCCGGAACGGGCGCAAGTCGGCATGACCGCGCCCTTCCTGCACACCTATTCGCAACTGTTGATCCAGACCTGCCATCGTCGCGGCGCGCTGGCCATGGGTGGCATGGCGGCACAAATCCCGATCAAGGACGATCCCGCCGCGAACGCCGCCGCGCTGGCCAAGGTACGTGCCGACAAGCTGCGCGAAGTACAGGCCGGCCATGACGGCACCTGGGTCGCGCACCCGGCGCTGGTGGCGGTGGCGCAAGCGGTATTCGACGCGCACATGCGCACGCCCAACCAGCTGCAGGTGATGCGCGAGGACGTACACGCCACGGCGACGCAGCTGCTGGCGGCACCGGCCGGCACCATCAGTCGCGCCGGCTTCGACAACAACGTCGAGGTCTGCCTGCGCTATACCGCCGCATGGCTGGGCGGCCAGGGCTGCGTGCCAATCCACCATCTGATGGAAGACGCCGCCACGGCGGAAATCGCCCGCGCCCAGCTGTGGCAATGGCTGCACGTCACCAACCGTGCCGGGGCCGAGCCACTGACCTTCGACGATGGCGCGCCGATCGACATGGCTTTGTTTGACCACGCCCTGGCCACACACGCCCACCGCCTGCGTGACAGCGCCGCCCCCGGCGCCGGCCACGCCGACGCCGCCGCCACGCTGATTTCCCGCCTGACCCACGCCGCCACCTTGGCGGATTTCCTCACCCTGCCTGCCTACGAACTGCTGTGAATTTCCACCTTTCACCCGACGCAGTCCTTGGCAAGCAGCGAACCCCCTCCCCAGCCCCGAACCTTCTCCCCACCCCCTCCCCCGACGGGGAGGGATTTCAATCCACGGAGCCCACCGCCATGAAAAACACCATGCCCACTGCCGAGCAACTCACGCTGGACTGGAACAACGCCGCGCGCTGGTGCGGCATTGAGCGCAACTACACCGCCGAGGACGTCGTGCGCCTGCGCGGCAGCGTCGCCGTCGAGCATTCTCTGGCCCGCCGTGGCGCCGAGCGGCTGTGGGAGCTGCTGCACAAGGAGGATTTCGTCAACGCCCTTGGCGCGCTCACCGGCAACCAGGCCATGCAGCAGGTCAAGGCCGGGCTGAAGGCCATCTACCTGTCTGGCTGGCAAGTGGCGGCCGACGCCAACGATGCCGGCGAGATGTACCCGGACCAGTCGTTGTACCCGGCCAATTCGGTGCCGCTGGTGGTCAAGCGCATCAACAATGCGCTACTGCGCGCCGACCAGCTGCACCATGCCGAAGGCCATCATGCGGTGGATTGGCTGGCGCCGATCGTGGCCGATGCCGAGGCCGGCTTTGGTGGCGTACTCAATGCCTTCGAGCTGATGAAGGCGATGATCGACGCTGGCGCGGCAGGCGTGCATTTCGAGGACCAACTGGCCAGTGTCAAGAAATGCGGCCACATGGGCGGCAAGGTGCTGGTGCCCACGCGCGAGGCCATCGACAAGTTGAACGCCGCACGGCTGGCGGCTGATGTCGCCGGCGTGCCAACCTTGATCGTGGCGCGCACCGATGCCGATGCAGCCGACCTGTTGACCTCCGACATCGACCCCAACGATCGTCCGTTCCTGACCGGCGAGCGCACGGCCGAAGGCTTTTTCCGCACCCGGCCTGGCTTGGAGCAGGCGATCAGCCGCGGCCTGGCCTACGCGCCCTATGCCGATCTGGTGTGGTGCGAGACCAGCAAGCCCAGGCTCGACGACGCACGGCGTTTTGCCGCCGCCATCCACGAACGCTTCCCCGGCAAGCTGCTGGCCTACAACTGCTCACCGAGTTTCAACTGGCGGGCGAACCTGGACGACGCCACCATTGCCAACTTCCAGAAGGAGCTGGGCGCCATGGGCTACAAGTTCCAGTTCATCACCCTGGCCGGCTTCCACAGCTTGAATTACGCCATGTTCGATCTGGCGCACAACTACGCGCGGCGGCAGATGAGCGCGTTTGTCGACTTGCAGGAACGGGAGTTTGCCGCCGGCACGCGCGGCTTCACTGCCGTCAAGCACCAGCGCGAAGTCGGCACCGGTTATTTCGACGCCGTGAACCAGGCCATCCACCAAGGCCACTCATCCACCACCGCGTTGACCGGCTCCACCGAGGAAGCACAGTTCCAGCACGCATCCGTCGCCTGAAGCCCGACGCAGCCACGGGCGTCAACCCGTGGCTGCCGGCATCAACGTGGCGTCGCCGACCGCCACCACTGCCTGTGGCGGCACCAGCGCCGCCACCGTCCAGCCCGGCTTGGGCTGCAGCGCGCGCCGTGCCGTCGGCACATGCAGCTCGCCCTTTTCGGTCACCGCCGCCAGCAACACCGACGTGGCCCCGTGCTGGCGGACAAACTCGTCCCAGCCGAAGGCCGCGCCGAGCTTGCCGGACTTGAGGCTCCAGCCCTGCGCCAGCATCTGCGCAAAGCGGCCATGCGTCATCTCCTCATCGAACAACGGCGGCGCCAGCACGCCGCCGGCCAGCGCCGCGCGCTCGGTATTTTCCGCCGGCGTCAGATTGCGCAGGCGGTAGACATTGCGCCGGCCAAACTCCTCGCGAAAATGCACGCAGGCCAGCGAGTTGCGCTCGCGATGGGTCGACACCGCAAACAAATGACCGAGGCCGGCCAGGTTCAGATGCCGCTCGGCGTGCGGCGATACCGGATTGCCGAAAAACGTCTCCATACCGGCCATGCGCGCCTGGCTGATGCCATCCCAGTCATCATCGGCCAGCAACACTTGCACGCCGGCATCGCGCAACACCGCGGCAATGGCGCGGGCCACGCCGTCGGAGCCGTAGACCAGTACGCCGTTCGGCTCCGGCTCGGCCACCTTGAGCCACAGCGCCAACGGCCGCGCCGTGGCGCTTTGCAGCACCACGGTACCAATGATCAGGGTGAATACCAGCGGCACCAGTGCGTCGGCGCCGGCCACGCCGAGGTCCGCCAGGCGCAAGGCAAACAGCGCCGACACCGAGGCGGCGACAATGCCGCGCGGCGCGACCCAGCTGATCAAGGCGCGCTCGCGCCACGACAAGGCACTGCCAAAGCTGGCAATGGCCACCGTCACCGGCCGCACCACGAATTGCGCAATCAGGAACAGCGCGATACCGGCACCGAGCATGCCGTCGGGCAACGGCCATTGCAGCCGTGCCGCCAGCAGCACAAACAACACCGACACCAGCACGGTGGTCAGGTTTTCCTTGAAATCCAGGATGTGATCGATGTGCACGCCGCGCGCGTTGCCCAGCGCAATGCCCATGATCGTCACCGCCAGCAAACCGGACTCGTGGGTCAGCGTGTTGGACAGGCTGAAGGCCAGCAGCACCGACGCCAATACGGCGAAATTCTGCAGGTACTCGGGGATTACCTGCCGCCGCAGCAACACCGCCATCAGCCACGCCGAAAACGCGCCAATGGCCACGCCACTGGCAATGGTGGCGACAAAAATGCCCAGCGTGTGGCCTTCCTGGCGCGAAACGATGGCCTCGTAGATCAGCACGGCAAACAGCGCGCCAAGCGGATCAATCACGATGCCTTCCCAGCGCAGCGCACTGGCAATGCGCGCGTTCGGGCGCAAGGTGCGCAGCATCGGCATGATCACGGTCGGGCCAGTGACACAGCCCAGTGCGCCAAACAGCCAGGCAATCGACCAATCCACGCCGGCCACGTAATGCGCCGCCAGCGCCAGCAGCAGCAGGGCACTGACCGCGCCGTAGCTGACCAGGCCGCGCACGGCCCGGCCGATGCCCGGGAGTTCGGCAAAACGCAGCGTCAGGCTACCCTCAAACAGGATCAGCGCCACCGCCAGCGACACCGAGGGAAACAACAGGTCGCCCAGCAATTGATCGGGATTGAGCAGTCCGCTGACCGGCCCCAGCGCAATGCCGATCAGCAGCAGAAACAATATGGCCGGCAGTTTTACCCGCCACGCCAGCCATTGCGCCAGGAAACCCACCATCAGCACGCCGGCAAGCACTACGGCCAGATCCATCGTCATCCACTTTCCCGCGGCGCAAATGCGGTATCGGAACACGCTCGCGGCCCAGCGTCCACCCTGCGTTGCGCCAGGTGACGATTGGCCGCGGCTAATGCGTCCGGTATTGCAGGGCCTCGGCCAGATGCTGGCGCTCCAGCAGGGCCGTGCCGCCATCGAGGTCGGCAATCGTGCGCGCCACGCGCAGCACGCGGTGATAGGCGCGTGCCGACAGGCCGAGTTTCTCCAGCGCATGGTTGAACCAGCGCCGCTCGGCCGGACCCAGGGCACAGTCGCGCTCCAGTTCCTTCGGCGAGATCTCGGCATTGGGCCTGCCGGCGCGCATCAATGCTTGTCGGCGCGCCTGCAGCACGCGCACGCGCACCGCGGCGGAGTCCTCATCGTGCTCGCCGCGCGGAGCCGCCAGATCACCAAGTGCCACCGCCGGCACCTGTACGCACAAATCAATGCGATCCAGCAGCGGTCCGGAGATGCGCGCGCGATAACGCTGCACCTGATCCGGCGTGCACTGGCAACGCGGCGTCCCGGCATAGCCGCACGGACAGGGGTTCATCGCCGCCACCAACTGAAAACGCGCGGGAAAGGTCGATTGCCGCGCGGCACGCGAAATGGCGATCTGCCCGGCTTCCAGTGGCTCACGCAGCACTTCCAGCACATGCCGGCTGAACTCGGGCAACTCGTCGAGAAACAACACGCCGTTATGCGCCAGCGAAATTTCGCCCGGCCGCGGATATGAGCCACCGCCAACCAGCGCGGCCGCCGACGCCGTGTGATGCGGGGCGCGAAACGGCCGGCGGCGCCAGCACACCAGATGATCGGCGCTTTGCCCGGCCACCGACAGCACTGCGCACGTCTCCAGCGCTTCCATCTCGCCCAGCGGCGGCAGGATGCCCGGCAGGCGTTCGGCCAGCATGGTCTTGCCCGCGCCAGGCGGGCCGATCAACAACAAGTGATGACCGCCGGCAGCCGCGATTTCCAGCGCGCGGCGCGCCTGTCGCTGGCCACGCACGTCGGCCAGGTCCGGCCCATCCCAGGCACCGCCATCGGTGGGAATGCCGATCGGCGCGGACAGCTCCTGGGCGTTGCGCAGCCACGCACACACCTCGGCGAGCGAATCGGCGACGCGCACATCGATATCCGGCACCAGCGCCGCTTCGGCGGCATTCTCGCGCGGCACCACCATGCGCCGGCCGCGTTTGCGTGCATGCAGCAGCGCCGGCAGCACGCCGCGCACGCCGCGCAATTGGCCGGTCAGCGCCAGCTCGCCGACAAATTCGCAATCATCCAGCTTGTCGCGCGGCACCTGCCCGCTGGCGGCCAGGATCCCCAGCGCAATGGGCAGGTCGAAGCGGCCGCCGTCCTTGGGCAACTCGGCCGGCGCCAGGTTCACCGTCACGCGCCGATTGGGATAGTCAAACGCCGCACTCTGGATGGCCACCCGCACGCGGTCGCGTGCTTCGCGTACCGCCGCCTCCGGCAAGCCGACGATACTGGTGGACGGCAAGCCGCCGGCCAGGCTGACCTCGACGACAACCTGCGGGGCGGCGACGCCTTCCTGCGCGCGGGTCAAGGTCACGGCCAAGCTCATGCGCGTACCTCCTTGTACATGGCGCAAAAAATAACCGCCCCCAATCACTCTCGGGGTGAGGTGACGATTGGGGACGGCTTCCGGAAGTTGGGGTGGTCAGGTAGTGCGGTATCACTTGTTGCCGGCGGCTTGGGCCTCCAGCTCGGCCAGGGCTTGCTCCAGCGCCTCCACCTTGGCGCGGGTCCGGGCCAGAACCTGACACTGCACATCGAACTCTTCGCGAGTGACCAAGTCGAGGCGGCGCAGTCCCTGCACAAGAACATCCTGGAAGTTGGCTTGCAAATCCTGTTGCAGCTCGGCCAGCCCTGGCGGTACCAACGACGCAAGCCGCAGGGCAATCTTGTCGATTTCCTGCCTATCCATCATGGACAGCGCCTCGCACTCGTCGGAATCAATTCTAGGTTTGCGGTCACAGGCTGCGCCATCAGTGGGCTCCGTCGAAACGTGTAGGAATTGTCCTACAGTGCAGCCCAAGGCGACAGCGCGCCGCGAGCCGGGCAGAATGTACCGGTCAGGTGCCGGTTGGCGCCACATTGCTGCGAGGATTGCGCATGAAACTGGTGGTGGCCATCATCAAGCCGTTCAAACTCGACGACGTGCGCGAAGCCTTGGCCGAAACCGGCGTGCAAGGCATCACGGTCACCGAGGTCAAGGGCTTCGGCCGGCAGAAAGGCCACACCGAGCTGTACCGCGGCGCGGAATACGTGGTGGACTTCCTGCCCAAGATCAAGCTGGAAGTCGCGGTGGTCGACGACCAGCTGGAGCGGGTCATCGAGGCCATCCTGCAGTCGGCGCACACCGGCAAGATTGGTGACGGCAAGATTTTCGTTTCCAGCCTGGATCAGGTCATCCGCATCCGCACCGGCGAGCTGGATCACGACGCCTTGTAGGCCGGCGATTTCCACCCACCGGACAACATGAGGCCCGCGTTTGCGGGCCTCATGCATGCAGCGGACCGACGATTGATTGTCAGTGCGCCGGCGGTGCCTTCAACCCGCGGTTTTCCAGCATGGGTTCAATGCTTGGCGCCTGACCGCGCCAGGCCCTGTACATGGCCGCAAGATCCTCGGTGTTGCCGCGCGAGAGGATCATGGCGCGGAAACGGTCGCCGTTCGCGCGCGTCAGGCCGCCATGCTCCTTGAACCACTCGAAGCCATCGTCAGCCAGCATTTCCGTCCACAGGTAGGCGTAGTAGCCGGCGGCGTAGCCGTTACCCCAGATGTGCTGGAAATAACTGGAACGATAACGCGGCGGCACGTAGCTCAAGGCAATGTGGTCGCGCTGCAAGGCCGCGGCCTCGAACGCGTCGGCATCCTGCAACGGCGCATCGGCCTTGAGCACATGCCAATCCATGTCCAGCAGGGCGGCCGCCACCAGCTCGGTCATGTCGTAGCCCTTGTTGAAGTTGTGCGCGCGGTGAATCTTGTCCACCAGGGCTTGCGGCATGGGCGCGCCGGTCTGGTAGTGGCGTGCGTAGTGGGCAAAGACCTTGGGATTGGTCGCCCAGTGCTCGTTGAACTGCGAGGGGAACTCGACAAAGTCGCGCGCGGTTTCCGCTCCCGACAGCGACGGGTACTGCGAGTCGGCCAGCATGCCGTGCAGGGCATGGCCGAACTCATGGAACATGGTGATGACGTCATCGAACGACAGCAGCGCCGGCTGCCCCGCCACCGGCTTGCTGAAGTTGGCGACGTTGTAGACGACCGGCTTGGTGCCCAGCAGGTGCGACTGGTCGACGAAGTTGCTCATCCAGGCGCCGCCGCCCTTGTTGTCGCGCTTGAAATAGTCGCAATAGAACAGCGCCAGCGAGCTGCCGTCCTTGTCGAACACCTCGAACACGCGCACATCGGGCTGATACACCGGGATGTCGTGACGCTCTTTGAAGGTCAGGCCGTACAGCTGATTGGCGGCGTAGAACACGCCGTTTTGCAGCACGTTGTCCAGCTCGAAGTACGGCTTGATCTGGGCCTCGTCCAGATCGTACTTGGCCTTGCGCACCTGCTCGGCGTAGTACATCCAGTCCCACGGCGCGAGCTTGAAGTTGCCGTGCTGCTGGTCGATGACTGCCTGGATGTCCGCCGCCTCGGCCTCGGCCCGCGCTGTCGCCGGTGCCACCAGGCGCTGCATGAAGGCCAACGCCGTGGCCGGCGTCTTGGCCATCTGGTCGTCCAGCTTCCACGCCGCATAGTCCGGAAAACCGAGCAGCTTGGCCTTGTCGGCACGGATTTGCGCAATGCGCGCGATGTCCTTGCGCGTGTCGTTGGCATCGCCACGTTCGGCCCGGTTCCATGACGCCTCGAACAGGCGCTCGCGGGTGGCGCGATCGCTCAGGGTCTGCAGCTCCGGTTGCTGGGTGGTGTTTTGCAGCGGCAGCACCCACTTGCCGTCGAGCTTGCGATCCTTGGCCGCTTGCGCCGCCGCCGCAATTTCAGCATCGGTCAGGCCGGCCAGCTTGGCCTTGTCGTCCACCACCAGCGCCGCGGCCTTGGTCGCCGCCAGCAGCTTGTTGGTGAATTGCGTGCTCAAGGTGGATTCCTCCTCGTTGAGCGCCTTGAGCTTGGCCTTGTCGGCAGCGGACAACTGCGCGCCGGCATGCACGAAATCGCGATAGGTCACTTCCAGCAGGCGCAGCGACTCGGGGTCGAGTTTGAGCGTGGCGCGCTGGTCATAGACGTGTTTGATCCGCGCAAACAGCTTGCTGTCCAGATGGATGGCGTCGCTGTGCGCGGCCAGGCGCGGCGCTTCAATCTCCTGCACTTTCTGCAGGGTATCGTTGGTGTTGGCGCTGGTGACGGCATCAAAGGCGTGCAGCGTGCGCGTCAGCATGGCGCCGGACTTCTGCATGGCAACCAATGTGTTGTCAAAACTGGCCGGTGCCGGGTCGTTGGCGATTTTCTCGATTTCCGCCAGATGCCGGCGCATGCCCTCCTCGATGGCGCCTTGGTAGTCGCTGTCCTTGATGCGATCGAACGGCGGCGCCTGGAAAGGCAGCGTGCTGGGGTTGGCAAATGGATTGTGGGTCATGGCAGTGACGGCATCAGCGGCGACAGGCGGCGTGGCGTTGGCCGACGGCACGCAGGCGAAGGCAATCAAGGCAGTGGCCACCACGGTCATGCGCAGGCTGGACATGGGCGCTCCGGCAGGTTGAAGGGGAAGCCGCGTCGATGCGGCGCGGAACTGCCACTCTACCCCGCTGCGCCACCGCCGCGCATAGGCCACAAGTGCCGACGTGGCCAGCCGCCGCTGGCGTGGCCTCAGGCCGCGCGCAGGTCGCGCAGCATCCAGTTGGCGCCAATCAACACGTCCAGCCGGTGCCGCAGTGCGCGCATCGGCAGGTCCGTCACCAATTCCACTTCGGTATGCAGGTCGGCGACCTCGGCGCTGACGGTGGCCGCGGGGTCGCTCTGCGCCAGCGCCGGATCCACCGCGTCCGGATCCGGCTGCGCCGCGCGCCAGCGTCCAAACAAGGCATCCGTGCGCAACGCGGTTTGCAGCGTCACCGCCAGGTCCTGCGGGTCGCTGCCGGCCCAGGTCAGTTGCGAGTCGGCCCCGCGGGCGTGGGCCAGATCGGCCACCTTGATGTAGTAACGATTGCGCGCCATGCGTGTGCTCCTGACCGCGACCCGAGCGTCGTGGCCAGGACATGTCATCACGTTCGATGTGAAGACGATTCCAACGCCGCCACCGCCGCGTGCAGACAGCTGGCCGCCGCCTCCGGCTCCATGCCATACGGCACCACGCCCATACACGGTGCCGGCAGCAGTTCGCGCAAGGTCTCCAGATTTTCGTCCTGCGCATCCATCGCCGGGTCAATGTGATTGCCGACCCAGCCCAGCAGTTGGCAGCCATCAGCCAGAATGGCGCGGGCGCTGAGCTGGGCATGATTGAGACAGCCCAGCCGCAGTCCCACCACAAGGATCACCGGCAACCGCCAGGACTGCGCGATGGCCGGCGTGAGCAAGCCCGACGCCAGCGGCACCATCCAGCCGCCAATACCTTCGACCACCACCGCCTCGTGCGTGGCACACAGCGCATCGAAGGCCGCGCGCAGCGGCGGCAACGTGATCTGCACGCCGTCATGGGCGGCAGCCAGATGCGGCGACAGCGGCTCACGCAAGGCGACGGGGTTGACCTGCGCGTAATCGACAGCCGGATGGCTGGCCGCCTGCAGCGCCAGCGCGTCGGCATTGCGCAGTCCCTCGGCGGACGGCGCGCTGTCGCTAGCCACCGGCTTCATGCCGCAAGCGCTGTAGCCCGCGCGGCGCAACGCATGCACCAGTGCACAGGCAATGTGGGTCTTGCCAATGCCGGTATCGGTGCCGGCGATAAAACAGGTTTGCGTCATCGGCTCAGGATACCGCGCCCATGCCATGTCGCTGGCGAAAGTGCGTGGTCAGCGGGCCAATCAAAAACATCAGCACGTACAACCAGCCGGGAATCGAGCGCAGCCACGGCGACAGCCCCATGGGCAGTATCAGCGCCAGCAGCGCCGAACACAGACCCAGCGTGGCCGGCACCAGCCAGGCGACCTCCTCCAGGCGCGAGTGCAACGGTGATTGCCCGCTGGCCAGCGCCTCACCTGCGGCGTGTCGAAACAACAACGCCAGCGTGCCGGCCATGCAGGTGAACACCAAGCCGTAGCAGACATACAGCGTGCGCAACTTGCCCGCGGTGTCGAGCACAAACTCGCTGGGTAACGCGCCGCCACTGAAGGCATTGAACAGGCCCGAGAACATCATGTGCAGCGGGTAGACGAAGATCAGGGCAAAGAACACCAGCAACAGCGACAGCAACAGCCCCCGGCCATCGGCGTGCAGACAGTGCCGTCGCCAGCGCACATGACCGTGCCAGAAGAACACCATCATCGAGAAACAGGCGGCAAAGGCGGGGATGCCACCGAGCATGTGCCAGAGTTCGGCCGTGCTGGACGGGATGCTGCCGCGGCCGATCACCAGCAAGCTCAGGGTGAAGGCAAACGCGCCATCGACAAACGCGTCCAGCCGGCCGGCCTCGATTCCCTCGCGGTGCTCCAGCAGGCTCATCGGCATGTCCGTCGGGATGACCCGCGCATAATACGGGTTCGCTGACCCGCGCAGCGTGTGCCGCCACGGGCCAGCGGCAACCCGCGCCACCGCGCACCGCGCCGGCCACCTCACCACCCCAGACGACGCTGACCATGTTTGAACTGAAGCCAACCCAGTACGCCAGCAAGGGCGAGCATTACGCCGATCTGTTGTCGCAAGTGCGTGGCCTGCTGGCCGGCGAGCGCGACCTGATCGCCAACGCCGCCAATTTCAGCGCACTGGTCTATCACAGCCTGCCCGACGTCAACTGGGCCGGGTTTTATCTGTTTGACGGCACCGAGCTGGTGGTCGGCCCGTTCCAGGGCAAGCCGGCGTGCATCCGCATCGCGCTGGACCGCGGTGTCTGCGGCACGGCGGCCAGCACGCGGCAGACGCAGGTGGTGCACGACGTCAGCGCCCACCCCAACCACGTCTATTGCGACAGTGCCTCGCAATCGGAAATTGTCGTGCCGCTGATCAAGGCCGACGGCGGATTGCTCGGCGTGTGGGATGTCGACAGCGCCAGCATCGGCCGCTTCGACGACGCCGACCGCGACGGCATGCAGGCATTGTGCGCGGCATTCATGGCAGCGATGGATCAGGCGTAGGGCGGCGCCATCCGCCGATCCTGGGTCGAGGCGCGATCCTCTCCGGGCTGGCCAAAGTTCTCCCGGCGTTCTTCAGCCCTTGATCGACTAGGCGACGCCTTACTGCAACACCCCTTCACGCGGCGCAGTGAGCAGCGTCACCACGGCCTGCCGTGCCTCGTCCACGCCGGTGCCGGCGGAAGCGGAAAAAACCTGCACCGTAGCCGACAGCGCGGCCGATGCCATTTCCTTGCGCAGCGCGGCCAGCGCGTGTGCGGCCTGATTGCGCGAGAGCTTGTCGGCCTTGGTCATCAACACATGGCAGGGCAAGGCAGTGTCGCGGCAAAAAGCCAGCATCATGCGATCGAAATCCTTCAGCGGATGGCGAATGTCGACGATCAGCACCAGGCCACGCAGGCTGCGGCGCTGGTGCAGATAAGCGTCAATCTCGTGCTTCCAATGCTCGCGCAAATCCACCGGCACCTTGGCGTAGCCATAGCCGGGCAGGTCGATCAGGCGCAAACCGCCGGGCACGACACCGGTGCCAGCGACACTGTCCGGCAGGCTGAAAACCACCATTTGCTGCGTGCGTCCCGGCGTGCGCGAAGTGCGT
The DNA here is from genome assembly GCA_964568445.1 of uncultured Rhodanobacter sp. Lineage (GTDB taxonomy): Bacteria > Pseudomonadota > Gammaproteobacteria > Xanthomonadales > Rhodanobacteraceae > Rhodanobacter. The sequence goes on from CAZMPZ010000004.1 coordinate 69,012, forward strand.
GCCAGGCCGTTGTGATTGGCCAGCGCATTGAGTGCGCTGGACTTGCCAGCATTGGAACGACCGGCAAACGCGACCTCGGCACCGGCGTCCGCCGGCAGCTGGTCAATACGGTGCGCCGCCAGCACGAACTGTGCGCCTTGCAAGGGATTGGACATGGCTTCCGTTTGACCAGGCTCTGTGGCACAGGGATAATTCTGCGGTTCCGCTGCTGCACGCCTCGTGCCTGCAATCAACGGCAGTGTCCGCACGCGCCACGGGAGTCAAGTGTATGGGTTTTCAGTCCACAGTTTGTCGGCCGATGCTGCGCAGCTGCGCCTTGACGCTGGTCTTCGCCCTGTCTGCTACCGGGCTGGCACTGGCCCAGGATGCCGCGCCCGCAGCCAGCACGCCGGCACCGGCCAGCACGGCCAGCGCTCCGGCAGCCGCTCCCGTGGCGTCGGCCGAGGCCAGCGCCGCCAAGCCCGGTGATGCCGCCGCCGGCCAGACCAAGGCCGCGGTGTGCGGCGCCTGCCACGGCATCGACGGCAACTCAGCCGATGCGCAGTACCCCAAGCTGGCCGGGCAAAGCGAGGCCTATATCGTCCGCCAGCTCACCGACTTCAAGTCCGGCGTGCGCCAGAACCCGATCATGATGGGCATGGCCGCACCGCTGTCGACGCAAGACATGCATGACATTGGCGCGTACTTCGCGACCAAGCAGTCGCTGCCGGGCGTGGCCGACCAGGCGCTGGTCGAGCACGGCGCGCAGCTGTTTCGCCAGGGCGACGCCAAGCGCGACATCCCGGCCTGCATGGCTTGCCACAGCATCGACGGCCGCGGCAACCCGGGCGCCACCTACCCGCAGCTGGCCGGCCAGCACGCGCAATACATCGAGGCCACGCTCAAGGCCTGGCACGACGGCACGGTGTGGGGCAGCGACGCCCGCGCGCAAATCATGCCGGCCATCGCCAAGCAGCTGGACAGCCAGGACATGGCGGCGCTGGCCAGCTACATCGAGGGTCTGCACGGCACGACACCCCCAGCTGCAGCCACGCCCTGATCCTCACGCGCCGGCCCCCATGCCGGCGCTTTCAGTTTTGCCCCTCGCGAGGTGATCCATGCTCAAGCATCTGCCGCTCCTGTGCGCCGCACTTTTGGCCCTGACGGCCTGTGGCCGGAACGACGCCCCGGCACCCGTGACGCCACCCGCGCCAGCACCGGCAGCCACGACGCCGGCAACGCCTGCGCCAGCGGCCAGCACGCCGGCGGCAGATGCCGTCACCAGCGCCAGCGCAGCCACACCCGCCACTGCCAGCACCACCGCAGCCGCCGAACCGGCGCCGCCGGCCCAGCCCTTTGTCGACACCGGCAAGTGGGTCGAGGGCAAGCATTACTTCCGCATTGACCCGGCACAGCCCACCAGCCACCCGGGCAAGATCGAGGTGACCGAGGTGTTCTCCTACGGCTGCCCGGCGTGCAACTCGTTCCACGCCACTGCCGATCTCATCGCCCGCAGCCTGCCGGCCGACGCCGTCATGAACTATCTGGCCGCCTCGTTCCGTCCGGACGAAAACTGGCCGATGTACCAGCGCGCGTTCTACGCGGCGCAGGCGCTGGGCGTGGCCGACAAGGCGCACGACGCCATGTTCGACGCCACCTGGAAGACCGGTGAGATGGCCACCTATGACCTCGGCGCCGGCAAGCCCAAGCCGCGCGCGGCATGGCCCACCATTGACGACGCGGCGAAGTTCTACGCCAAGTTCGGCGTCGACCCGAAAGAGTTTGTCGCCGTCGCCAACTCGTTCACGGTCAACACGCAGATGAAGCGCGCCGACGATCTGATGAAAGCCTACGGCGTGGACAGCACGCCAACCATGGTCGTCAACGGCAAGTACCGCTTCAGCCCGGCGACTGCCGGCAGCATGACCGCGGCGCGCGAGCTGACCTTGTGGCTGGTGGCCAAGGAAGCGGCCGGCAAGTAATCTCAAGGCTCTTGTCGCCGTCGAGACACACCATGTTCCCGCGCCATTCACACCTTCGTTTGCTCAGCCTGCTGGCCAGCCTGATACTGGCCAGCGCATGCACCGCGCAATCGGCAACGCCGGCGCCGTACACCGAGGGCAACGAATACGTCACCCTGCCCGCGCCGTACCAGCGCTACAGCAATGACGGCAAGGTGGAAGTGGTCGAGGTCTTCTCCTACGGCTGCATCCACTGCGCACAATTCGCGCCGCTGGCCGACAAGCTGCGCCAGTCGCTGCCCAAGGGCGCGGTGTTCAAGCTGGTGCCCGCGCCCTTCAGCGCCGAATGGCTGCCCTACGCCCGCGCCTACTACGCTGCCAACCAGCTGGGCGTGGTCGGGCGCACGCACCTGGCGCTGTTCGAGGCCAAGTTTACGCAGCATTACCCGATCAACTCGATGGACGAGTTGGCCGACTTCTACGCCCGCAACGGCGTGGACCGCGCCAAGTTCCTGCAGCTGGCCACGTCGCCGGCGGCAACCGCCAAGCTCAAGGCCGACCTCAAGCTGATCACGCATTGGCAGGTCGACGGCACGCCCAACATCGTCGTCAACGGCAAGTACCGCATCACCAACGTGCACTCGCTGGACGAGTTGACGGCGGTGGCATTGTGGCTGGCCAAGCGCGAGCTGGCAGCCAAGCCGTAGGCACCAGCGGCGCGCGTTCGCCCGCTGGCATCGACTCGGCGCGCGCACCATCATGTGGGTTTTGCGACACTGCAGTGCAGACCCTTACCCGTTGTCAGCCGATGAACCGCCCCACCGAACCCGATGTTGCCGTCAATTCCGCCCATCGGCGGCTGCGGCTGCTGAGCTGCAACATCCTGGCCGGCGGCAGCGTGCACCGTTATCGCGAATACCTGACGCACTCGATCAGCGCGGTGTTGCCGGGTCGGCGCAAGATGGACAACCTCGACCGCCTGGCGGAAGTCCTGCCGCAATTTGACGTGATCGGCCTGCAGGAAGCCGACGCCGGCAGCCTGCGCTCGGGCTTCCTCAACCAGACCCGGTATCTGGCCGAAACCTCCGGCATGCCGTTCTGGAGCTACCAACCCAACCGCGCCATGGCGCGCGTGGCGTATTCCGCCAACGGCTTGATCAGCCGACTCAAGCCGCAATCGGTGCTGGACTACCCGCTGCCCTCGCGCATCCCCGGTCGCGGCGCCTTGCTGGTGCAGTTTGGCAGCGGCGACGACGCGCTGGCGGTGATGATTGCGCACTTGTCGCTGGGCGCCTCGTCACGCGCGCGCCAACTGGCCTTCATCGCCGAACTGCTGCAGGATTTCCCGCACGCGGTGTTGATGGGCGACTTGAACAGCGAGCCTGGCAGCACGGAGATGCGCCATCTGTTTGCCCACTCCCGGTTGCAGCCACCATCGCAATCGACGCCAACCTTCCCCAGCTGGAAGCCGCGGCGCGCGCTGGACCACATCCTGACTTCGCCGGCGGTGCACCTGGAAAAAGTCTGGGCGCTGCCGCAGGCGTTTTCCGATCACCTGCCGCTGGCCGCCGAGATTCGCGTGCCGGCCAACATTGGCGGCAAGTCGCGCCATCGGCGCAAGCGATGACCACGCCCTTCCGGCATGCGATATGGCCATGGCTTGGCGTGCTGGCGCTGGGCGCGCTGGCCTTGTGGCTGCGCTACGGGGTGATCGAGGTGGCCGCCACCGGCCAGTTGTGCGCCAGCGCGCACGCGCCATGGTGGTGCGCGGTTCGCCACGTGCTGGTACTGGGTTTCCTGCATAACGTCTACGGCATCGCCGGCTTGATCGCCGCGCTGTGGGCACTGTGGTCGCGCCGGATCAGGGTAGCCACGCTGGCGGCGGCGCTGGGGCTGTTCGCGCTGGTGCTGTACGGCTTCCAGAGCGGCGCGCTGGCGTTATTGGTCGGCAGTTTGCGCCTGCTGCACCTGCAGACGCGGGGCCAGGAGCCTGGACGGTAGAAACCGTTCGAGGCGAAAAGCCAGCTACGCCGGGACAGTTTTTCGACAGCTCGCCGGCCATGGTGGTTCTATGGGCCGGCGAGTTGGCGGGTAGTGGACTAAGCAGGCGGCTTTGTGGCCCGGACGGTTTCTACCGCCCAGGCTCCCAACCAGCCGCGCAGTACCGGCCAGGCCAGGGCGAGATTGAGCGCAAACCACAGCCAGGCACTGGCTGTCAGTCCCGCCTCCTGCACCACGATCACGCTACCCAGTCCGACCGCCGCCAGCGCCAGCAGCCGCTGCTCGGCGCTGGGCCGGTTTGTCCGTAGCAGCACGCCGTCCAGCAGCGCAAAGGCCACGCACGGCAAGGCAAACAAGCCCAGCGGAAAGTCGCGGTAGCGGCCGTCGAATACCAGCAGCAAGTCGTAATAGACCAGGCCAAACAGCCACGCCGCGCGCAGCCACGTCGGCAACGCGCCACCATCACCGTCCACACGCTGCGCCAGATGGGCGGCCAGGTGCCGCACCAGGGTCACGGCCGTGGCCAGCGCCAATGCGCAGGCAGCGAGCGAGATGCCCCACTCCCACGCATCGCGCGCGGCATAGTCCATTTGCCGCAGCTGCCAGGCCAGGGCCGTGCCGACGGCAAAGCCGGCCAGCAGCAGCGCCAGCCCGCCACGCACACCGCGCCAACGCCGCGCCGGCAACGCCATCAGCACAAACAGTCCGCTGCCGGCCAAACCGGCCAGCAGGCCCAGCCACCATTGCGGCACCTCCACCACCGGCCCGGTCAGCGGAAACTTGGGCTGCGAGTGCGCGTCGAAAATGCCCCAGTAGCCGCCCACCGTGCCTTCCTGCGCGCGTTTCCACGGCTGGTCGAAAGCCTCGATCACGTTGTAGGGCAGATGCACGCTGGCGGCGTAATGCAGGAAGCCGCGCAGATAGCGCGCCTCGTTGACCCGGCTGGCCACCGCCGCACGCCGCTGTCGCCCGGCGCTGGGCCAGCCGGTCTCGCCAATCATCACCTCGCGGCCGGGAAACGCCGCGCGCACCTTGGCGTACACCGTGGCCACATGCTGAAGTGCACGCTGCGGCGCCACCGGCTGGTCTTCCCAATACGGCAGGATATGCACGGTGATGTAGTCCACCGCATTGGCCAGCGCGCGATGACGCAGCCAGAACTCCCACACGTCGGCATAGGTCACCGGTGTGGTGACTGCATCGCGCACCTGGCGCACGTAGGCGGCCAGCGCCGCCTCCGACAACTCACCGCGCAGCAGCACCTCATTGCCGACGATCACGCCGCGCAGCACCTGCGGATAGGCGCGCGCCGTGGCGATGCCCAGGCGCACCTGCTCGGCATTGGCAGCGCGGTCGCGGCCCAGCCAGATACCCAGCAGGACCTGCATGCCATACCGCTGCGCAATCCGCGGCACGGCACTCAGGCCCTGGCCCTGCGAATAGGTGCGCACGCAATCGAAGCGTTGCGACAGCGCGCGCAAATCAGCGTCGATGCGCTCCGGGCTGACAAAGGCGTGCGGGTTGAGTGGCGTCTCGCCAGCCCGATGGAACGGCGCATAGGACACGCAGGCAATCCGTCCTGGCGGCGCGTCGACCAGTGCCACCGGCCGACCCAGCGCCCACCAGCCCCACGCACCCGCGAGCGCCGCCAGCGCCAGCGCCAACCACACCACCGCGTGCGCCCAGCCCACGCGCGAGAAGACCGATGTCATGCCAACCCAATGGACGCCAAAGCGGCCACCAGCTTAGCCGACCATCGCCGCGCCGCAAGGCTGCGCCGGCAGGCAGGCAAACACCATCCACTACACTGCCTTGGTTTGTCTGCCGGACCGATCATGCCCTTGCCCGCGTTTCGCCGCCTCCTGCTTGCCGCGCTGCTCGGCTTTGCCACCGCAGCCAGTGCCGCCGCGCCGGAGACCGCGCAGCGCGCCGCCTTCATCCAGGCCTATGCGGCGGCGCAATCCGGCGGCGACGGCTGGCGCGCGCTGGCCGGCACGCTGACCGACTACCCGCTGTATCCGTATCTGCCGGCGGCAGCCATGCAGCACGACATCCGCCAGCTGCAGCGCCCGGCGGTGGAGGACTATCTGCAGCGCTATCCCGACATGATCCCGGCGGCGGACTTGCGCCGCGCGTTTTTGCTGGAATTGGCGCGGCGCGAGGATTGGACCGGCTTTGCCGCGCTGTATCAAACCGGGCTGGGCGACGCGCTGACCTGTGACGCGCTGCGCGCCAAGCTTGCGCGCGGGCAGGCGCTGGACTTTGCTGCCGACTTGGCCGACCTGTGGGCCAAGCCCAACCTGCCCGGCGCCTGCGACAGCGTGCTGGCCGCCGCCCGCGACCAGGGCCTGCTCACTGCGGACCGCGTATGGGCCCGCATCGACCGCGCCACCGCCGCCAACCAGCCCGGCACCATTGCCGCCATGGCCGCGCTGCTCGATCCCGCGCAGGCAGCCATCGCCAATCAATTTGCACTGGCACTACGCGACCCGGCTGCCGCCATCACGGCAGCCGCGACCTGGCCCGATACGCCGCGCAACACCCAGGCCGCCACGCTGGCGCTGGTGCGCCTGGCGCGCCAGCAAACCACCCGCGCCGACACCGCCTGGCAAAGCCTGCAAGACCGCTTCAGCTTCTCGGCGGCGCAGCGCGGGCAGGTCGCCTACACGCTGGCGCTGTTTCACGCCACGGATTTCGACCCCGATGCACTCGCCCGGCTCATGGCCCTGCCAGCCGCGACGCAAACCGACGCCAGCCGTGAGTGGCGCGCGCGCGTCGCGCTGGCGCGGCAAGACTGGCCGGCCGTGCTGGCCGCCATCGACGCCATGCCGATCACCCAACAAAGCGATGGCGAGTGGCGCTATTTCCGCGCCCGCGCACTCTCGGCCAGCGGCCATGCCGACCAGGCACACACCGCCTACGCCGCGCTGGCCACCGAGCCGACCTATTTCGGCTTTCTCGCCGCCGATCAGATGCACCAGCCTTACGCGCTGTGTCCCGTCACGCCAGACACGGATGCCCAGCGTGAGCAGGATTTGCTGGCCAATGCCGGCCTGCGGCGCGCCTTCGAGTTGTACGCCGTCGACCTGCCGCGTTACGCACGGCGCGAATGGACGCGCGCACTCAAGGGAGCCGACCAGGCCACACAGCAGCTGGCGGCGGACCTCGCCAACCGTCGCGGCTGGTACGACCGCGCGGTGTTCACCTTGAGCAGTGGCCCGGCCTTGCGCATGTACGACCTGCGCTTTCCGCTCGCCAGCCAGGACGGCCTGGTGCCGCGCGCGCATGACGCCGGCATTGAGCCGGCATGGGCCTATGCCATCACCCGCGCCGAAAGTGCGTGGGTGAGCGACGCCCGTTCCGGCGCCGACGCGCGTGGCCTCATGCAGCTACTGCCGGCCACCGCGGCACTGGTGGCCAAACGCAATGGCCTGGTCTGGGACGGCGCGCAATCGTTATACGACCCGGTGGTCAACATCGCGCTGGGCACGCGCTACCTGGCCGCCATGGCCAGCCGTTTCGACGGCTCGCCGTGGCTGGCCAGCGCCGCCTACAACGCCGGCCCCAATCGCGTCGAGCAATGGCTGGCCGCGCGCGGCACGCTGGCACCGGATTTGTTCATCGCCAGCATGCCGTTCAAGGAGACGCGCGAATACGTCGCGCGGGTGATGGCGTTCAGCGTGATCTACGACTGGCGGCTGCACGGCACCGCCGTGCCGCTGTCGACCCGGCTGACGCCCATTGGCCAGACCTACACGCTGCCCGGCGCGGACGCCACGCGCAACCCGGTGCGCTGCCCGGCCACGGCAGCCACCGCCGCAGCGCCCTGACCCGCGTCGTCACCCGCCGACTGGCGACGCCGGCCGTTCACCGCGAAACACCACCCTGGCGATGGCAGCCGCCAGCAATGCCGCAACGCCAAACATCGGCAACGCGGCACCAAAGCCCCACGTCATCGCCCACTGGAACAGCAGGCTGCCCAGGCCAAACCCGGTAAACAGGGTGAACGCCATCAAGCCCACCGCCTGCGCGCGATTGCCGCGCAAGTCGGTGACGATGCCGGCCAACAGCGGCTGGGTCAGATCAAAGCCCAGCGACAGCGTGATGATGGCCAGCTGCACCGCCACCAGCGGCAGCGGCACGGCCAGCAGCAGCGCACACACGCCGGTCAACGCCACGCCGACGGGAATGATCCGGGCGCGGCCATGGCGGTCAGCCAGCCGCCCGATCAGCGGGCCAAACACCAGCCCCGGCACGCCATAGCCCATCAGCGCCAGGCCGATGCCGATCTCGCCCAGGCCAAAGCGCTGATGCAGATACACGCCCAGCCAGGTGTAGACACCCGATTGCACGACCGCGTTGATCAACACATACGCATACGTGCGCTGCGCGCGCGCCAGCGCCAGCAGCGCGGCGTAGCCACGCACGATGACGGCCAGCGCCGGCGCCGTCCGCGATGCACGGCGATGGGGAAACGCGCCGACGCCCACTGCCACCAGCAGCAAGGCCGTGCCAATGGCGGCCACCAGCACGAACAAACCGGACCAGCCAACCACCGGCTCCATCAAGGCACCAACGCTGGCACCGGTGGCGGTGCCGCCGGCAATCGAGCCAAACAGCCAGCCCAGCGCCCGGCCGCGTTGCGCAAACGGCACCACGTCGCCAATCAAAGTCAGGCTGATCGGCACGATGCCAGCCGCGCCGATGCCGGTGGCGATCCGCCAGAGCAAAAACGCATCGACACTCCGCGCCGTAGCGGTTGCCAACGTAAAGCCGATGAACAACAGCAGCGAACCAAGAATCACGCTGCGCCGACCCAGCCGATCCGACAGCGGCCCCCACACCAGCGTGGCCAGTCCATGCGGCAGCAGATATGCCGGCACCGCTAGTCCAATCCAGCCCAATGGGCTATGGAACACCACGGCCAGCCGCGGGATCAGCGGCGCCACCATGAACGCCTGCAGGAACACCAGGAATGCGGCGCTGCAGATGACCGGCAACATCCAGCGCGAAGCGACCGGCGCCAGCGGCCGGTCAGCGACAGGCAACGTCGGCATCAGCGGTCCGCCTGCTGACGCTGATAGTGCCGCGCCACCCGCGCGCGGTTGCCGCAGGTCGAAGTCGAACACCAGCGCCGACGTGGATGGCTGGCGACGAATTGCAGCACGCAGTCCGGATGCGCGCACTCGCGCAGCAGCCCGGCCGACGGACCGGTAAGCACAGCCACCGCGTCAGCTGCCAGCGCGTGCAGCAACGCATCGCGCTTGGCGGTGGCTGATGGCCGCGCGAGCTGCGGGCCTGCAGCCGGCCACACCAAGCGGGTCGTCACGGTCGGCGCGACCAGCGCCAGGTTCAGTTGCCGCAACGCGGCACCTGGCGGTCGCACACCTTCGCGCCGCGCCGACAGCAACACCGCCAGTGCTGCGCGCAATGCCTGCACCGCCCGCAGATCCTCCGCATCGACCTTGCCCGACCACGCCAGCCGGCCCGACTCGGCGCGCAGCCACGCCGCCAATGCCGCCGGCGTCGCCAACAGGTCCACGTCGCGCCCGTCGCGGCGCACGCGCGTGTTCACCAGGTCGAGTGACAGCGGTTCGCCAAGCAACGGGAAATACGACAAGCCAGTCATGTCTCCAATGCCTGCAACGCCAATCCAGGTTGCCATCGTACTAATGGATCGATACATTAGTCAAAGCCGCGGCACCGCAACCCGCGCCCAACCGCAGTCATCGAAGGAGGCCATCCGCCATGGCGGTATCCACGCAATCCACCCACGCCATCACCACCCGCGACAGCGCGCACGAAGTGCGCCATCGCACCGTGACGATCGACGGCCTGGACATCTTCTACCGCGAAGCCGGCCCGGCTGACGCGCCCACGCTGCTTCTGCTGCACGGCTTTCCAGCCGCATCGCATCAATACACGACGCTGATCGACCGGCTGGCCGACCGGTTCCACCTGCTGGCGCCGGACTACCCTGGCTTCGGCTACAGCAGCGCGCCCGCGTCCAGCAACGCCGGCGGCAGTTTCGCCTACACCTTCGATCACCTGGCCGACATTACCGAGCACTGGCTGACCCACCTCGGCGCCACCCGCTTTTTCATGTATGTGTTCGATTTCGGCGCACCCGTCGGCTACCGCATCGCCAGCCGCCACCCGGATTGGATCCAGGGCGTGATCGCGCAAAACGGCAATGCCTACGAGGCCGGACTGGGGCCAAACATGCAGCCGGCAGTGAAATACTGGGCCGACCGCGCCGGCATGGAAGCCGGCATCCGCAGCGGCGGGCTGAGCCTTGCCGCCACACGCGCGCAGCACCTCGACGGCGCCGCCGACCCGCAAAAGATCAATCCCGACACCTGGACGCTGGACCAGCACTGGCTCGACCAACCCGGCCGCGACCAGGTCATGCTCGACCTGCTCTACGACTACCAGTCCAATGTCGCGCTGTATCCGGCCTGGCAGCGCTGGCTGCGCGAACGCCAGCCGCCACTGCTGCTGCCATGGGGCAAGAACGACGCGTTCTTCCCCGAGGCCGGCGCCCGTGCCTACCTCGCCGACGTGCCCGGCGCGGAGTTGCATCTGCTCGACGGCGGGCACTTCATCCTGGACGAATACCTGGATGTGGTGGCCAGCTTGATCGACGACTTCATCACCCGCCACACCCGCGGCTAATCGATCACGATCACCGAACGCGTATGGCCGTGAAAGCGTTCCAGCGCGTCGAGCCGCTGATTGATGGCGACGGCATCCAGGCCCAGGCAATCGCTGATGACGCCTTCCAGATCCAGCATGCCGCGCTGCGCAAACGCCATCAGCGTGACCAGCTCGCCGCGCAGGTGATCGGACACGCCGACGATTTCCGCCTCGCGGTTGAGCACCGTGGCGAAACTGTCCACGGCAAAAGGCCGGCCGCTGATGCCGGCCAGCGCGACGCGGCCGCGCACCGCCAATGACGCCAGCGCCTGCTGCTGGGTCAGCGGCAGGCCGGCAAACTCCAGCGCCACATCCACGCCGCGACCCTGCGTGAGTTTGCGCAACTGCTGGTCGGCGGGCACCTGCGTGGCGTCGACCGCGATCGCGCCCAGCCGCGTGGCGGCCGCCAGCTTGATGGCATCGATATCCACCGCAAACACCGCGCCGGCGCCACAACCGCGCGCCAGCTGCAACGCCGACATGCCCAGCCCGCCAACGCCAAACACCGCCACGGCATCGCCCGGCGCCATGCGCGCCTTGCGCAGGGCGTGGAAGGCGGTGGCACTGGAACACATCATGATGGCCGCGGCGGCAAAGCTCACCTCGTCGGCCATGGCGATGGCGTTGCGCGCCGGTGCCACGACGTACTCGGCGTAGCCGCCGTCGCGGTGCTTGCCCAGCATCTGTCCGTGCGGACAAAACTGCTCATCGCCGCGCGCGCAATACTCGCACTGGCCGCAGGTGCACAAATAGTGCAGCGCCACGCGTGCGCCCACGGCGACCTCGCTGACACCCGCGCCCAGCGCGTCCACCACGCCGGCCACCTCATGGCCCGGCGTGATCGGTAGAAAAGCCACGCTGGCCGTGCCGGCACGGTAATGCGCATCGGAGTGGCACATGCCGGCGGCACGCACGCGCAGGCGAATCTCGCCCGGACCCGGTTGCGGCAGCGGCACCTCGCACAGCGCCAGCGGCTGACCAATGCCCACCAACTGCACTGCACGCATGATCGACTCCGCCGCCGGGGAAACATCCATGGTAAGGCCGCGCCACCGTGGCATGGCAGAATCCGCCGATGGATATCTATCTGGTCGGCGGCGCGGTACGTGACGGATTGCTCGGGCAGTCGGTGGTCGACCGCGACTACGTGGTGGTTGGCTCGACGCCCGCGGCCATGCTGGCGCGGGGCTATCGCGCGGTCGGCAAGGATTTCCCGGTGTTCCTGCATCCGCACACGGGCGAGGAGTACGCGCTGGCGCGGACCGAGCGCAAGAGCGGGCACGGCTATCACGGCTTTCTCTTCCAGGCCGACGCCGACGTCACGCTGGAGCAGGATCTGGCGCGCCGCGACCTGACCATCAACGCCATCGCGCAGGGCGCCGACGGCACGTTGATCGACCCGTTCCACGGTGTGCGCGATATCCAGTCGCGCGTGCTGCGCCACGTCTCGCCGGCATTTGCCGAAGACCCGCTGCGCGTGCTGCGCGTGGCGCGTTTTGCCGCGCGTTTCGCGCCACTGGGCTTCACCGTCGCGCCGCAGACGCTGGCCTTGATGCGGGACATGGTCGACGCCGGTGAAGTGCATCACCTGGTGGCCGAGCGGGTATGGACGGAGCTGCGCAAGGCGCTGGCCAGCGCGCGGCCATCGGCCTTCCTGCGCATATTGCGCGACTGCGGCGCGCTGGCCGTGCTGTTGCCGGAAGTGGACGCGCTGTACGGCGTGCCGCAGCGGCCCGAGTTTCATCCGGAAGTGGACACCGGCACGCATGTGGAGATGGTGCTGGACATGGCTGCGCAGCTTGCGCCGGGCGACGACCTGGTCGGCTTTTGCGCGTTGACGCACGACCTGGGCAAGGCGCTGACGCCAGCCGATGCACTGCCGCGCCACATCGGCCATGAACAGCGTGGGCTGGAACCGCTGCGCGCGCTGACCGCGCGGCTCAAGGTGCCCAACGAGCATGCGGCCATGGCGGCCCTGGTGTGCGCCGAGCACCTCAATGCCCATCGCGCGCTGGAACTCAAGCCAGCCACGGTGCTGCGCCTGCTGGGCACGCTTGACGCCTTGCGCCGGCCGCAGCGGCTGGCGTCGTTCCTGCTTGCCTGCACGGCCGACAAACGCGGCCGCCTGGGTCACGCCGACGATGCGTATCCGCAAGCCGACTACCTGCGCGCGGCCTGCGCCGCGGCGGCGGCCATCGACGCCCGGCCGTTCGTCGAGCGCGGCCTGGCCGGCCCGGCCATCGGCGCTGCCATGGAGCGCGCGCGCATCGATGCCATCGCCGCGGTCAAGGCACGCCAAGCCGCTTCACGCTGAGTCTCGCCGACGCCGGCCAGCGGCGGCGGAACCGCGCACCAAAGGATCTGCAGACAACCGCTGCCTGCCCCACAATATGCCACCGGCGTGCCGCCCATCATCGCCCGCCGCTACTTCCCGGAGACGCCTGTGTCGAACACCTTCACTCCTCGTTCGCCCGTGCGTTCGCGCTACCGCCCACTGGGCTGGTTTGCCATCACCTTCCTGGCCATCGCCACGTTGACGCGCATCGTGCTGCTGGTGATGTCCGGCGCCGAGGTACCGCACACGCTTGGCAATCTGGCCTATGCGTTTGGCATTGGCCTGGGCTACGACCTGGTGACGCTGCTCTATGTCGCCTGGCCGCTGCTGCTGTTCTTGTGGCTGGCGCCGACGCGGCGCGCCGGCGTGTCGGGATTGGCGCAATGGCTGTTGTGGCTGCTGGTGCTGGCGCTGCTCTATGGCCTCAGCCTGGGCGCGTTGTATGCGCTGTATCACGCACAGCCGGCGATGACCTGGCCGCTGGTCGTGCTGTTCCTGCTGGCGCTGCCGATCCCCGGCCTGGTCTATGTCGCACGCGGCGGGCAGTGGGCGCTGTACACGCTGGCGCTGGCGATGATCTACGGACTGCTGTTTGTCGCCGCCTCCGAGCTGGTGTTCTGGAACGAGTTCAGCGTGCGCTTCAACTTCATCGCCGTGGACTATCTGGTGTACACCACCGAGGTCATCGGCAACATCCGCGAGTCGTATCCAGTCGGGCGCTGGCTGGCGCTGCTGGTATTGCTGGCGCTGGTGATTTTCGCGCTGAGCCGGCGCGCGCTGCGCACCCGCGATGGCGGCAGCTCCCTGTGGCAGCGCACGCCGCTGGTGCTGGCGTGGCTGGTGCTGACCGCGGCCTCGGTGGTGTTCGTCAACGGCGCCATGAAGGACCGCAGCGGCAACAACTACGTCAATGAGCTGGCCGGCAACGGCATCTACCAATTCTTCGCCGCCTTCCGCAGCGGGCATCTGGATTACGCCACGTTCTACCGCACGCTGCCGGACGCACAGGCCTACCAGCGTGTGCGCGACCTGCTCCAGACGCCGGACGCGACCTATCTCAGCACCGACCCGCGCGACCTTACCCGTGCCATCCGCGCGCGCGGGCCGGAGCGGCATCTCAACGTGGTGCTGATCAGCGTCGAAAGCCTGTCCGGCGATTACCTGGGCACGTTTGGCAACACCGCCCACATGACGCCTTTCCTGGACAGCCTGAGCAACCAAAGCCTGTTCTTCAGCCGCCTGTACGCCAACGGCACGCGTACCGTGCGCGGGCTGGAAGCGCTGTCGTTGTCCATCCCGCCGACGCCCGGCGATTCGGTGGTGAAATCGCCGCACAACGAAAACCTGTTTTCGCTGGCCAGCATCTTCAACGACCGCGGCTACCAGTCGGACTTTGTCTACGGCGGCTACGGCCAGTTCGACAACATGAACGACTTCTTCAGCCACAACGGTTACCGCGCCGTGGACCGGCGCGACATCCCCAAGGGCGCCACCATCCACAGCGAGAACGTCTGGGGCGTGGCCGACGAAGACTTGTATACGCTGGCGCTGCGGCAGATGGATCAAATCCACGCTGCCGGCAAGCCGTTTTTCCTGCACATCATGACCACCTCGAACCACCGGCCGTTCACGTTCCCGGCCGGGCGCGTGAGCCAGCCCAACGGCACGCGGCAAGGCGCGGTGGCGTACACCGACTGGGCCATTGGCGACTTCATCCGCCGCGCGCGGGAAAAGGCGTACTTCGACGACACCGTCTTCGTCATCACCGCCGACCATTGCGCGTCCAGCGCCGGCAAGACCAGCGTGCCGGTCAACCGCTATCACATCCCGCTGTGGATCTACGCGCCGGCGCAGATCGCGCCGCAGCGCGTCGATCGCCTGATGAGCCAGATCGACATCCCGCCCACCCTGCTCGGACTGCTCAACTTCAGCTACCGCTCGCGATTTTTCGGCTACGACCTGCTGCGCCTGCCGGCCGGCCACGAGCGCGCGTTTCCAGCCACGTATGAAAAGCTCGGCTATCTGACGCAGGACGTGCTCACCGTGCTGGAACCGCAGCGCCGCCTGGAACAGATGACGCCCGACTACGCCACCGGCGACGCCGTGCCGCTCACGCCGCAAAACACCCAGCTGATCGACGACGCGGCCGCCTACTACCAGGTGGCCAGCGAGCTTTTCAAGCACGGCCAGCTGGTGCGGCGCACGACGGACAGCACGCCGGTCGAACCGGCGGCACCCACGCCGCCGCCGGCCCCAGCGTCATCGGTCGGCGCGCCCTGACGGCAGCACCCGCTCCACCTGCGACAACACGCTGCCCAGCGGGGTACGCAGCAGCAACAAGCCCAGCGCGATGCCGATGGCATCGGCCAGCAGATCCAGCACGTCGGCGCTGCGCGTCGGCGTAAACCCCTGCAGCACTTCCACCAGCGCGCCGTAGGCCAGGCACCCGCCAGCGGCCAGATGGCGCATCCACGGCCGGCGAAACACATTGCCCCACCAGCCCATCAGGCAGGTGAAGCCCAGCGCATGCAGGAGCTTGTCGCCGCCGGGGAAATCCAGGTGCAAGTCCGGGTTTGCCTCCAACGCGATATACAGGCCCCACAGCATCAAGGCGAACCCGGCGGCAATCCACCACCGCTCAAGGCGTAACCGTCCAGACGTCTGGACGTCCATCACAGGCGTTGCCGCATGTCCGCGTCGTGCAGTCCGGCCGGCAGCGACAATCGCGCCAGGTCGCGCACAAACAGCATGGCCTGGAAGCGCTCGCCCATGGCCTCGGGCAGCATCAGGCGCTTGACTTGCTGTGCCAGGCGTTGCCGCGAAAGCTCATCGACGGCCGCTGCCTGCTCGTCGGCAAACGCCTCCTGCAGACCGGCACCAATCAGGAACTGCGCCTGCGACCAATAGCCGGCCACCTGGAATCCGACATGGCTGCCAGCCTCGGCCAGCGCCGTGAAATCCACCGACGCGGTGAGGTCATTCAAGCCCGGCAACCACAGCGGATCGGCGTGCGCGCGTTGGCGGTAATGCGCCATCAAGGTGCCGTCGCCGCGCTCGGGCAAATAAAACTCGCGACGCACATAACCGTAATCGACAAACAGCATCAGGCCGCGGCGCAAGGTGCCGGCCACGGCATCCATCCAGTACGGCAGCTGCGGCAGGATTTCCGAGCGGTAGCCGTCGGCAAAGTCCGTCCCCAGTGCACGTTCAACCTGGCGCACCGCGCCGGAGACCAAGGCATCCGCCGGGCGATCGACGCGGCGCAACGCGCCTTCGCCATCCAGCGCGACATGCTCCTCATGCACCTCGCCAGCGCGCAGCGCAAAGCGCGTCGCCGGCAGGGCGTCGATCACTTCGTTGGCAAACAGCACGCCCTGCCAGTCCGTGGTCGGCGGCCGATCGATCCACTCGACGCGGGCATGCACCTCGGCGGGCAGCTGCGCCTGCAGGCGCTCACGCTGGCGCTGGCGCAAGTCGGCGCTGGGTTCCAGCAGCAGGTAGCGTCGCGGCAAGGTACCGGCCCGCGCCAACGCCAGCAGGGCCGCCTCGGCAAACGCGCCGCTGCCGCCGCCAAGTTCAAGGAAATCCGCATCGGCGCCCAGTTCGGCCAGCGTCGGCTGCACGGCGCGCACCACGCAGTTGGCAAAGACGCTGCCCAGCTCCGGCGCGGTGACGAAATCGCCATCGGCGCCAAACTTGATGCGCCCGGCGCTGTAATAACCCAACCCCGGCGCATACAAGCAGCGCTCCATGTATTGCGAAAACGGCAGCGGGCCATGGGCATGGATCAGGCTGCGCAGCATGTCCAGCACACGCGTGGCGTGCGCCAGCTCGTCGGCATCGGGTTCGGGAAGGCGGGACGGCATCGGCATGATCGACAGGAGGCTGAGGCGGCAAGCATAACGGGCCACGGCCCGGGGCCCGCGACAAGGCCGGCCATGCCCGCCGCGTTTCGCGGCACATCGGCGCATTGGCGCGCCATGCCCGCCCTGTGCCGATTGCCGACGGCGCGTGTTCAAAAATCCTTGCGCAGGCCAAGGAAGACCCCGCGGCGCGGGCCAAACTGCGGCGCGCCGACGCCGATACCACTGCCGTCGCGCAGCTCGTAGCGGCGATCGAGCGCATTGACCAAGGCCAGCTGTGCGTGCAGCTGCCCCGTGCGCGCGAAGTCGAAGTCGCGGGAAAGATTGAGGTTCAGCTGAAAGTACGCCGGCAGCGAAGCGCCATTCGGTACCGCGCCGTCCTTGCGCAGACCGCTGCCGAACAGGTAATCCGCGCCTACGCTGGTGCGGTCGTCCAGCGCGTAATGGACGCCGCCGGACGAGGTCAGCTTCTGGTCGTGGTCGAGAAAAATCCAGTGTTGATTGACGTAGGCCAGGTCGTCGGCGGCAAAGTTGTACTGGCTGCTGATGATGCGCGTGCCGATCGCCTGGCCCAGCGCGGCGTTGAAGTACGCGGTCAGCGGCGTGCCATCGTAGTTGACGGTGAACTCCAGTCCCTTCACCCGCCCGTCGGCAAAGTTGAAAGTGGAATACACCAGCGCCGCGCCAAATTGGCCCTCATCCTGCAGCCGCCGCACCTTGCGGTAGTAGGCATCCACGCCCAGCGTCCACGCCGTGCCGACCAGCTGCTGGATGCCGGCGTCGAAATAATCCGAGCGCTCGGCCAGCGGCGTGTTGTCGCCGTGGTCGGTCACCGCGTTGGTGGTGCCGTCGAACTTGGCAATGTCGGCACTGGCAATCATTTGCGTGGCCGGTGGCGTGAAGTAGCGTGCGTAGCCGGCATGCAGCACGGTGTCATCGCCCGCCTGCCAGACCAGGCCGAGGCGCGGGCTCACCTGGCGCTCGGTACGGGTCAGCTGGTAGCGGTCGCCACGCAGGCCATAGTTCAGGGTCCAGTTGTCGCCAAGGCTCCACTCGTCCTGCACGTACGCCGACCAGGTCTTGGCGATGAGGCGGCCGGTATCGAGGATACGGATCGGCGTGGTGCTGGCCTGCCCGCCATCGGCATTGGCGGGGAACACCCAGGCGTCATTGCCGCTGGCGGCGCGCTCGAAACTGCCGTAAAGGCCATAGCGCAGCGTGTGGTTATCCCCCAGCGGAGTGGAGAAATCCGCCTGCAGCGTGCTGGCGCGATTGACGCGGGTGACGGCGGCGGCCACGCCGTTGAACATCAGCTCGCCAATTCGGTCCGGCGCGTAGGCCAGGCCGCTGTAGCGCTGCCCCAACGCCAGTTGATAGTCGGTCGCGCCGCGCCTGCCCTGCAGTGCCAGCACGCCGAAGCGCGTGTCCTCGCGCTGGCGGCTGTCGAGATCGGCCGAGTCGAAATCCACCGTGTCGAGATGGCCGAACGCCGGCGTCTGGCCGGGATTGTTGGGAATCTGGAAGCGGTTGTTGGCGACGCCAAACAGGAAGCTCAGCCGGGTGTCGTTGTCGATCAGATAGCCGATGTCGCCGAAACCCTTCAGCTGGTTGGTGTGGTCGTGGATCGGCCGGCGGCTGGCGGTGGGGTTCTCGATGCCGGCATCGCTTTCAAGATAGTTGCCGGTCACGAACCAGCTCCAGCGACCGGCGCTGCCCCAGATCGAGGCGTCCGGGTTGAGCGTGGCGTTGGCGCCACCGGTGACACCAAGGCTGCCGCCATTGCCCAGGTCATGGCCGCTGCGCGTGGTGATGTCGACCACCGCCGCCGTGCGCAAACCGTATTGCGCCGGCAAGGCGCCATCGAGCAGCTTGACGCTATCGATGCTGCGCGCATCCAGTGCCTGGCCAAAACCACCGATGGCCTCGGGAATGATCACGCCATTGATGCGGTATTGCAGGTTGCCGTGATCGCCGCGCACGTGCAGCGCACCGTGCGCATCCTGCACCGCGCCGGGCGCCTGCAACAGCACCTGATTGAGCGGCGTGGCCGCGCCCAGCGGCAGTTGCGCGATGGCCTTGCGATCGATCACGTACTGGCTGGAACCGGTGTCCGGCGACAACGCGTTGCGCGCCAGGTCCAGTGCCGCCGACACCGAGACCACGCCCAGATCCTGCACCTTGGCCGGCGGCCGGTTGCGGCTGGCGCCGTCTTGCGCATCGGTTGTCGATGCCGGCGGTGCGGTGGCGGCAACGGCCGGGGACACGAGGGTTGCCACGGCCAACGCCAGGCTTGTCGCCAATACGGAAGATTTCACCAGCCATCCAGGATTGATTTTATTGGAGCACGCAATGTTATATCGTTGCATTTCATCTTGCCGGAACCGCTTCTGAACAAGCCAGCCCGGCGGCCGCACAACCGCTCGTGTGCGCCGCACTCACACAGGTACTGACTAGACTCGGCGCGTCCGATCCATCGTCCGCGCACGGGATACCGCATGCCCAAGTCCAGCCAGCACATTGCCGCCATCCCCAGCGGAGCGCCCAATGCGGTGACGCGGGCAATCCTTGATTTCGTCAGCCAGGTGCCAGCCAGTCACGTCGGTACCCGTCCCGATCCCGACGAGGCTGCACGGCAGATCAGCCGCCGCGCCGCACAACGCGCGGCCCTGACGGCCAGCTCGCTGGCGCTGCCACCCGGGCCGCTGGGCTGGCTGACACTGGCGCCGGAAATGATTGCCATCTGGAAGATCCAGGCGCAGATGGTGAGCGACATTGCCGCCGCCTATGGCTGCCACGCCACGCTGGGGCGCGAGCAGATGCTCTGGTGCCTGTTTCGCCACACCGCGGCGCAAGCCTTTCGCGATCTGGTGGTACGCGCCGGGGATCGCTTGCTGTTCCAGCGCCTGTCGCAGCGTGCCGCGCAGCGCGTGGCGCGGCAGATTGGCGAACGGTTGTCACGCCGACTGCTGGGCAAGAGCATGTCGCGCTGGCTGCCGGTGATAGGCGCGCTGGGCGTGGGCGGCTACGCTTTCTTCGACACCCAGCAAGTGGCGCGCACTGCCATCGCATTGTTCTCCGCCACCGACGCACCGCAGGCAGCGGCAGCGCCGGAAGCGTGACGCCACCATGACTTTGCGCCAAGCTGGCTGCCGGATTCGCCATCGAGCCGCCCATGCCAGAGATTCCTGACCGCCCCGTCGCGCTTGTCACCGGCGCCGGCCGCCGCGTCGGCGCCGTGATTGCCCGCACGCTGCACGCCGCCGGCTATGACCTGGCCTTGCACTACCGGCACTCGGCACAGGCAGCGCAGACACTGGCTGCCGAACTGGAACACGCCCGCACGCACAGCACCTTGCTGCTGGCCGCCGAGTTGGATGCAGTCGATGCGCTGCCGGGCATGATCGAAAAATTGATGGCGCACTACGGCCGCCTGGATGCGCTGGTCAACAACGCCGCCGCGTTTTACGCCACGCCGCTGGGCAGCATCACCACCGCGCAGTGGGACGAGCTTTTCAACGCCAACGCGCGCGCGCCGCTATTTCTCAGCCAAGCCGCCGCGCCGTATTTGCGCGAGCGCCACGGCGCCATCGTCAACATCGCCGACATCTACGCGCAGCGGCCGCTGCCCGCGCACACCGTGTACTGCATGACCAAGGCCGCGCTGGTGATGCTGACGCAAAGCCTGGCCGCGGAGCTCGGGCCGCAGGTGCGCGTCAACGCCATTGCGCCGGGCAACGTGTTGTGGTCGACCAACCCGATCAAGGCCGAAACCCTGGCTACCGTGGAGCAACGCACCACCTTGCAACGCCAGGGCAGTCCGCAGGAAATTGCCGCGGCCGTGCTGTTCCTGCTGCGCGACGCCGGCTATTGCAGCGGCGTGGTGCTGCCCGTCGACGGCGGACGCTTGCTGCACATCTGACGGGAGCCCGCTGGCGCGGACGGCAGTACGCTTTCACCCCCGCGCAACGAGAACCCGCCATGCCGGATCGCCCGTCTTTCATCCGCTCCGCCAGCGACATCCCCGAGCACGCCAGCGTCTACCCGCAAAGTACCGAGGCCATGGGCCCGGTCCGCCGGCTTGGACACGCGGCCGGGCTGCAACGCATCGGCATCAACCTGCAACGGCTGCCGCCGGGGACGCGCTCGTCATGGCCGCACGCCGAGGAGAACGAGGAAGAGTTCGTCTATGTCCTGGAAGGCGAAGTCGACGCCTGGATCGACGGCCACATCCATCACCTGTGCCCCGGCGACCTTGCGGCCTTTCCCGCCGGGACCGGCATCAGTCACTGCTTCATCAACAACAGCCCGCAGGAAGTCCGCCTGCTTGTCGGCGGCGAGGCGTCAAAGCCGGTCAATCGCCTTTTCTATCCGCTCAACCCCTCGCGCCGGGAAGACCTTGGCGCATCCGGTTGGTGGAGCGACGTGCCTCGCCGGGCGCTGGGGCCACACGACGGCTTGCCAGACGCGGCGCGGATAACCACCACCGATTGAACCTGCCGGGCTACGCGTCGCCGCGTGCGTCCACCGTGGCGCCGCGCACCGCCACGCCGGCCTCGCGCAACAGGCGCTGTACCAAGGGCCGGGCAAACTCGCCCTTGGCCTGCGCGTGCGGCCAGGCCTGCCACTGGCCATCGGCCCGACGCGCCAGAAGATCGATGTCGATGGCGACCTCGCGCGGGTCGGCGCGATCACGGCCGAGCGCAGCCTCGATGTCACGGATGCGCGCACGCACGGCATCGTCGTCGCCATCGACCTGCCATTGCGCCAGCGCGTTGTAGAACTGCCGCGGGCTGGCGTCATCAGCAGCAAAGCGCTGCACGCGTGTCAGCCACGCGGCATCACCCAGCGCCGCCAACGCGGCATGCAGGCGCCCAGCCGTGGGCAGGCTGCTACCCAGCATCAGCAGCCAACACGATGGCGGCTCACGCATAGTCGCGACGCAGGCACACGCCGACATGCGCGCAGCCCAGCGCGGCGGCAGCCATCGGCTTGTCGATGCGCAACTCGATCCAGCGCGGTGCAAAACGCGCGGCAAGCATGGCGCAGCAACTTTCGGCCAGCGTCTCCAGCAGCGCATCGCTGCGCTCGCCAATGTGCTGGCGCAGGGCCTGCGTCACCTGCGCGTAATCGAGGGCGGTCTCCAGCGTGGCGACGGCGCGGTTGTCATGGCCCAGGCGCACGTCCAGTACCAATGGCTGGCGCAACTCGCGCTCCCACGCATAGGCGCCGACCAGCGCCTCCACGCGCAGCCCTTCAATGCAGATGCAGTCCGCGACGCTCATGGCATCCCGCTCATGGCCGCGGGGCGATGATCTGGCTCAGGTAGTCCGGCGTGCCGTCGATGCGCACCAGATGCGGGTACTGCAGGCCGTCGTGGTAATCCACGGCCACGGTCTTGTGCCCGCCCTGGTAGCTGAGCAGCAGCTGGATCGGCGCGGTGTCGGCCTTGGCGGCAGCGATGGCATCGCGCAGCACGTCCTTGCTGTAGGTCTGGCCATTGACCGCGACCAACGTCGCGCCGGTGCTGACGCCAGCCTTGAACGCCGGCCCGTCCCAGCGCACGTCGTTGATCTGCGCCTTGTCGTCCAACGTCAGGCCGATCGACCAGACAAAGTTGTACAGATGCCGCGGCGACTGCGCGCGCTTGTTGTATTGCTTTTCGTAGGTGCTGGGCGTGTCGGTGTACACCAGCTTCCAGCCGGTGGCAGCCAGGCCCGCGGCCAGTGGTGGATTCAAGGTGTTGACGCGGTCGCGCAGGAAGCCGTCCCAATCGTCATGCGCCACCGCGTCGAGCGCGGCGACCACGTCGGCACGCGTATAAGTGCGGGTGACGTAGCTGCCGTTGTCCATGCCGAAGAAGGCGCGGGCAAAATCATCCAGCGACTTCTTGCCATCGCTCAGTGCGCGCAGCCGCGCATCCACCGCCAGCCACACCAGCTGGCCGCCGCTGTAGTACTCCTCGCTCATCTGCCAGCTGCGATACGGCAGGCTGGCGCGGCGCGCGGCGGTCGGATCG
Organism: uncultured Rhodanobacter sp.; assembly: GCA_964568445.1. Taxonomy (GTDB): domain Bacteria; phylum Pseudomonadota; class Gammaproteobacteria; order Xanthomonadales; family Rhodanobacteraceae; genus Rhodanobacter. The sequence goes on from CAZMPZ010000004.1 coordinate 91,863, forward strand.
TTGGTGGTGTCCTCCAGCGTGCGCCAGGCCAGGCCCTCGCGGTTGCGGTCGTAATTGGCGGCGACCATGGCCAGCGCGTCGCGAAACTGCTGCGCGCTCCACAATCCGGCGCGCGCGGTCAGCACGTAGCCCCAATACTGGGTCTGGCCTTCGTACACCCACAGCAGCGAGTCGCCCATCGGCACATTGAAGTTGGGCGTCCACAAGTCTTCCGGGCGGCGGAACTTGCCGTTCCACGAATGGCTGTACTCGTGCGCCAGCAAATCGCGCCGCGGCGCATTGTCCTTCCAGGCGGTGAAGTAATCGGCCGCCACGCCATTGGCGCTGGACTGGTGGTGCTCGGTGCCATTGCCACCCAGCACGTCCGACAGCGAAAACAGGAAGTCGTAATGGTCGTAGTGGTGCGAGCCAAACAGCGCCAACGCCTGCGTCACCAGCGCGCGATGGGCAGCAAGCTGGTCATCGCTGATCTGCAGGTACTTGGGCGCGTCGGCGACGATATCCAGATGCACCGGCGCGGCGCCTTCGGGGTTGAGCGCGACGCGCTTGAAATACTGGCCGGCAAAGACCGGCGAGTCGACCAGATCATTGAAACCCACCGACTTGAAAGCCACCGTGTCGCCCGCGCGCGAAGCAGTCTCCAGTGCAGTGCCGAACTGCCAACCCGGCGCCAGCGTCAGGCTGGGCGCAAACTGGATCTGGCGTGAGTAATGCCCGGCCGGATACAGCGCCACGCGGTTCCAGTCCATGGCCAGCATGCGGTCGGTGATCTCGAATCCACCGCTGCGGTTGGACAGATACTGGAACTCGGCGTCGATGCTGCGCACACCCTCCGGCACGTCGAGATGAAACGCGTAGACGTTGTACTTGTCGCGCTGCCAGGCCAGCGGCTTGCCGCCGGCGCTGATGCGCAGCCCAGCCAGCATGGCGATCGGGCCGCTGGGCGAGTGGTTGCCGGGAATCCATTGCGGATACAGCAAGGTCAGCGGCCCGGCCATGACCGGCACGGTCTCGTGCACGCGGAAAATGCCCTGCGCCGTGTCGCTGGCATCGACATGCAGCGCAATGGTGCCGACATAGGGCGTGTCCTGCGGCGCCGGCACCTGGTCGGTCCGCGCCTGTTGCGCATTGACCGCGCTGGCGGCCAGCACCAGCGAGCCGGCCATCATCAACCGCGCCAGGCCATGGCGCACGGCCAGCGGCAAGCCGGCAGGAAAGACTTGAGACATGGGCACTCCGAAGCTTGCGGCAATGGCGTGAAACTTAGCACGGGCGCCGGCGTCGCCTGCGCCGCGACGCGGTTCGGCGGTACGCTGCGCGCTCTGCCCCGGCCGGGGCGCGATGGGCGCAGGGCGCATGAATCGGCGTGACTTTCTCAAATCCGGCGCGCTGGCGGCCGGTGCCCTGCTGCCGGCTTCATCGCTGCTGGCCAGCGCCTGGCAAATGCCGGGCGCGTCGAAGACACCGCCCACCGCGGCCGACGGCGCCGCCGACTACAGCCTGCGCATCGGCACCGGTTTGATCGAGCTGGCGCCCGGCCACGTGATCTCCACCACCACCTACAACGGCCAATTTCCCGGCCCGCTGCTGCGCCTGCACCAGGGCCGGCGCACGACGGTGGACATCTTCAACGACACCAACGCCGACGAGCAGCTGCACTGGCACGGGCAACACCTGCCGGCCGACCTCGACGGCGCCGACGAAGAGGGCACGCCGGCCATCGCCGCGCACGGCCATCGCCGCCAAGTGCTGGTGCCCGGCCCGGCCGGCTTGCGCTTCTATCACAGCCATGTGCGTGCCGGCGTCGACCTGACACGCGGCCTGTACGGCGGCCTGGCCGGGCCGGTCTACATCGAGCCGGCCAACGAACCGGGCGCCTACGACCGCGAGGTGTTTCTCACCCTCAAGGAATTTTCGCCGTACCTGACGCGCATGGACGACGACACGCCGTTCATGGCACCCACCGGCCACGACGAGGCCTTGATCATTGCCGCCGCCAAGGCCGACGGCGGCGATGCCGTTCCCGGCTACGAGCTGGCTTACGGCGCCTACACCATCAACGGCCGCATGCTGGGCCACGGCGAGCCGCTGCGCGTCAACCGCGGCGAGCGCGTGATGCTGCATGTGGTCAACGCCAGCGCCACCGAAATCCGCAGCCTCGCCCTGCCCGGCCACCAGTTCCGCGTGGTGGCGCTGGATGGCAATCCGGTGCCGCGACCGGCGGCCGTGCCAGTGCTGTGGCTGGGCGCGGCCGAGCGCGTGTCGGCCATTGTCGAGATGAACCACCCCGGCGTGTGGGTGCTGGGCGACGTGGTCGATCACGACCGCATCGGCGGCATGGGCATCGTCGTCGAATATGCCAACGCCCACGGCAAGCCGGCGTGGCAGGCGCCGCCGGCCCAGCCGTGGGACTACCGCCGCTTTGCCGACCCGACGCGCACGCCGCCCACGCCGGATGCCGTCATCGACCTCACCTTTACCGCGCGGCAAAGTGCCGCCGACGGCTTCGACCTGTGGTCCATCAACGGCGCGCCGTACGACTGGAAAACCATGCCGGTGACGCAGCGCCTGCAGCTGGGCAAGCGCTATCGATTGCGTCTGCGCAACGCCAGCGGCGACGTGCATCCGCTGCACCTGCACCGCCACACCTTCGAGTTGACGCGCATCGCCGGCCATGCCACCGCCGGCGTGCGCAAGGACGTGGTCATGGTCGCGCCCTTCCAGAGCGTGGAGGTCGACTTCACCGCCGACCAGCCCGGCCGCTCGCTGTTCCACTGCCACATGCAATCGCACATGGACTTTGGCTTCATGGCCGTGTTCGACACGGTGTGAATGCACGGCGGCAGCGGCGGCCGCCACGCCTTCAGAGCGAGTAGTACATGTCGAACTCGACCGGGTGCGTGCTGGCGCGGTAGCGCGTGACGTCCTTCATCTTGACGGCAATGTAGGCATCGATGAAGTCGTCGGTGAACACATCGCCAGCCTTGAGGAAGCCGCGATCCTTGTCCAGCGCTTCCAGCGCCGCATCCAGGCTGGCGCAGACCTGCGGGATGTTCTTTTCCTCTTCCGGCGGCAGGTCGTAGAGATCCTTGTCGGCCGGCGCGCCCGGATCGATCTTGTTCACGATGCCGTCCAGGCCCGCCATCATCAGCGCGGTGAAGGTGAGGTAGCCCGACTGCATCGGATCGGGGAAGCGCACCTCGATGCGCCGGCCCTTGGGGCTGGCCACGTACGGAATGCGGCAGCTGGCCGAGCGGTTGCGCGCCGAGTAGGCCAGCATCACCGGTGCCTCGAAGCCGGGCACCAGGCGCTTGTAGCTGTTGGTGGTGGAATTGGCGAACGCGTTGATCGCGCGCGCATGCTTGAAGATGCCGCCGATGTACCACAACGCCAGCTGCGACAGGCCGCCGTAGAGATCGCCGGCAAACAGGTTTTCGCCGTTCTTGGCCAGCGACTGATGCACATGCATGCCGCTGCCGTTGTCGCCGACGATCGGCTTGGCCATGAAGGTGGCGGTCTTGCCGTTCTGGTCGGCGACGTTGCGGATGACGTACTTCATGGTCAGCAGTTCGTCGGCCTTTTTCACCAACGTGTTGAAGCGCACGCCAATCTCGCACTGCCCGGCGTTGGCCACCTCGTGGTGGTGAACCTCGACCTTCTGCCCCAGCGATTCCAGCACCTTGCACATGTCCGCGCGCAAGTCGGAGAGCGAATCGTTCGGCCGCACCGGCAGGTAGCCGCCCTTGACGCCGGGGCGATGGCCGTTGTTGCTGCCTTCGTACTCGTAGCGCGAGCTCCACGCGCCCTCCTGCGAGCCGATTTCGTAGAAGGCGTGGCCCATATCGTTCTGCCAGCGCACGGAATCGAAGATGAAGAACTCCGGCTCCGGCCCGAAGTACGCCGTGTCGGCAATGCCGGTGGATTTCAGATACGCCTCGGCGCGCTTGGCGATCGAGCGCGGATCGCGGCCGTAGGCCTGCATGGTCGACGGCTCCAGCACATCGCAATGCATGATGAGCTGCGGATGGGCGCTGAAGGGGTCGAGATGCGCGGTGGCCGGATCCGGCAACAGCACCATGTCCGACTCGCTGATGCCCTTCCAGCCGGCAATGGACGAGCCATCGAACATCTTGCCGTCCTCGAACGTGGCCTCGTCGATGGTGTGCGCCGGGAACGTCAGGTGATGGTGCACGCCGAGCATGTCGGCAAAGCGCAAGTCGACAAACTCGATGTCGTGCTCGGTGATCTGGTCAAGCACATCGTTGGCGGTGGACATGGAGCAACCTCGAGGTCATGGGTGAATGGGTGAACCGACCTGGAAAGAGGCAAGGCTCATGCCAGCAGGCCAATCCCTTGCCCGGCGCGGGCCGGCGCATTATTGCGGTCCTTCAGGGGAAAACGGATTGTTTCATCTTGGTGCAACATCAGCGGCGACTTGCACCATCACGGCACGTTTGCCCAGCCTGATCGCCCAAGCCGCTCATCGTAGGCGCTTTCGCCGTGCGGGGTCGGCCCCGGCTTGCACCCGGCCTCGTGCAGCGCGCGCGCCGGAGAAGTTAAAGTGACCGGACGCCCCAGGGGACCGCATGACCAACGAAGAATTCAAGAAGACGCTGTGGGATACGGCAAACAAGCTGCGCGGCTCGGTGTCGGCGGCGGAGTACAAGCACCCGGTCCTGGGGCTGGTATTCCTGAAATACGTGTCGGACATGTTCGACGCGCAGGCCAAGGTGATCCGCAACCGCATCGCCGAGCCCACCTCCGAGTACTACATCGACGACCCGGCCATCCGCGCGGAGAGCGCCGACGCCTTCACCGGCGACAAGACCTTCTACGACCAGGACAACGTGTTCTGGGTGCCCCAATCCGCGCGCTTCGACACCTTGCTGGACCAGGCCACCGCGCCCGACCTGGCGCAGAAACTCGACCGCGCCATGGGCGAGATCGAAGCCGAAAACCCCACACTGAAGGGCGTGCTGTACCGCGAGTTCTCGCGCCTTGCCTTGCAGCCGGGCAAGCTTGGCGAATTGATGGGGCTGGTTGCGCGGCTCAACTTCGATCCGGCCAAACACGGCAGCCGCGACGTGTTCGGCGAGGTGTACGAATACTTCCTCGGCCAGTTCGCCATGAACGAGGGCGCCAAGGCCGGCGAGTTCTACACGCCCAAGAGCGTGGTCAACCTGCTGGTGGAAATCCTGGCGCCGTTCAAGGGCACCATCTACGACCCCGCCTGCGGCTCCGGCGGCATGTTCGTGCAGTCGGCCAAGTTCAAGGACGCACACCAGAAAACCTTGGGCAAGAAGGGCGACCTCGCCATCCACGGCCAGGAACTGATGGCCTCCACCCGCCGCCTGTGCCTGATGAACCTGGCCGTGCACGGGCTGGACGGCAACATCGGCCAAAGCTACGGCTCCAGCTTCACCAACGACCAGCACAAGACCCTGCGCGCCGACTACATCCTGGCCAACCCGCCGTTCAACATCTCCGACTGGGACGGCGACAAGCTCACCGACGACCCGCGCTGGGTGTACGGCATCCCGCCCAAGGGCAACGCCAACTTCGCCTGGTTGCAACACATGCTGGCGCGGCTGTCCAACCACGGCCGCGCCGGCACCGTGCTGGCCAACGGCTCCATGAGCTCGCAGCAATCCGGCGAAGGCGACATCCGCCGCGCCATGGTGCAGGCCGACGTGGTCGAATGCATGGTCGCCATGCCCGGCCAGCTGTTCTCCAACACCCAGATCCCCGCCTGCCTGTGGTTCCTGTCGAAAGACAAGAAGCCAGGCAGCAACGGCCGCATCGACCGCAGCGGACAAATCCTGTTCATCGACGCGCGCAAGTCCGCCAGCGGCCGCATCAGCCGCACGCAAGTCGAATTCACCGACAACGATTTGCAACGCATCGCGCAGACCTACCACCGCTGGCGCGGCACCGAGTTTGCCGTTGCCGTTGAACCCCTCTCCCCCGACGAGAGTGGCAAAGCTAAGGGTTCGGCTGATTCACTCCCCTCTCCCACCGGGAGAGGGACTGGGGCCAACTTGCTCCCCTCTCCCGCCGGGAGAGGGGTTGGGGGTGAGGGTTCGGGATACGAAGATGTTCCCGGCTTCTGCCATTCCGCCTCACTCGAAGAAGTCGAAAAGCACAACTTCGTCCTCACCCCCGGCCGCTACGTCGGCGCCGTGGTGGAAGACGATGACGACGAAGCGTTCGCCGAAAAGATGGAGCGGCTGACCGCGCAACTGGCCGAGCAGATGGCGAAGGGCGCGGAGCTGGATGCGGTGATTCGGGAGAAGTTGGGGGCGTTGGGTTATGGGGTCTGACGCGCAGCAGCTTCAGGCGCTATGTACCCTGATTGTGGACTGCCCGCACAGCACTCCCACATGGACAGAGTCCGGATTTGTCGTTCTTCGCAATCAGAACATCAAAAACGGCCGACTGGATCTATCGGCACCGTCGTTCACCGATGCCGAGCACTTTGCCTTCCGCAATCGACGTGCGAGGCCGATGGCTGGTGATCTGGTCATTACACGTGAAGCCCCCATGGGGGATGTGTGCATGATCCCCAAAGGGCTCGAGTGCTGCCTAGGCCAAAGACAGGTCTTGCTGCGCCCCGATACGGCTTTGGTAAACCCACGCTTCCTGCACTACGCGCTGCAATCATCGGCGGTGCAACAACAAATCGCTTGGAACGAAGGCACAGGTTCAACCGTCAGCAATCTGCGCATCCCTGTACTCAAATCGCTGGAAATTCCGAGCCCTCCGATGGACGCGCAAGATTTCGTCGCGAATGCATTGGGCGTGCTCGACGACCGCATCGACCTCCTTCACCAAACCAACAGCACCCTCGAAGCCATCGCCCAAGCCCTGTTCAAGTCCTGGTTCGTGGACTTCGACCCCGTGCACGCAAAAGCCGAAGGCCGCGACCCGGAAGCCATGGACGCCGCCACCGCCGCCGTGTTCCCCAGCGAGTTCGAGGAATCGGAACTTGGCCTGATTCCGAAAGGCTGGCGTGCAGGCCGACTCTGTGACGTATCGAGCAACCCACGGGATCAAGCGAAGCCCGGCAAGATCGACCCCGACACGCCCTATTTTGGATTGGAACACATGCCTCGAAAGTCGATCGCGTTGAGCGATCACGGAACCGCGGATGGACTTGGAAGTGGCAAGTTCTGGTTCAAGGAATCGGACATCCTGTTCGGCAAGCTACGGCCGTATTTCCACAAGGTCGGGTTGGCACCGTTCAAGGGCATCTGTTCCACCGACATCCTTGTTTTGCGTCCTCTGCAGGCCGCCTTTCATGCGTTTCTTCTCATGCACGCTTCGAGTGATGCGCTCATCGACTACGCAACCCGACTTTCCAACGGCGCAAAGATGCCGCGATCAAGCTGGAAGGACATCGCCAACTACCCGATCTGTGTTCCTCCCGACTTCACTGTGCAGGCATTCAACGAAACAGTTGATCCAATGCTCCGCCGTATAAAGGCAAACGTGGAAGCGGCATCAACCCTCACCCAACTCCGCGACACCCTCCTACCCCGCCTGATCTCCGGCAAGCTGCGTCTGCCCACAGCCAAGGAAACCGACAAGGAGTGCGTCGCGTAAGCACCATGTCACGCCATCTAAAAATTAGCGACAGCAATGAATCTCCAATTATTTCATGCGTCAAGCCACCATCCGCGGTTGTCGTAGGCTGCTACGCGTGGGATGATCACAAAGTGCCCGCTAGGGTGGACACGACTCGGCTAAGACGCAGGAACATGCAGCGCGATCAGCGCAACACGATGTTCTTTCGAGGTGTTTCCTACGAACAATTTCACCAAGCTGAACTGGGCAATGGGATTACACTGCATCTACTAAGTAACTTGTAATTAGACTTCATCAATGGGAAAAGGGGGAGTCATGGAGGCCGCACAGAAAAAACCAACTGCTAAGGGCAAAGGGCGTGGCGCTGCAAAGAGCGCTGTTCAAAAAAAGCCCCGAGTCCGATGGCCATTTCCACGAGCAACACTGGAGCAAGCTCTTGCCATCCCCATCGAAATTAAGGAGAAGAATGGCGGCAACCCATGGGAGCCTGAGGAGGTGCGCAAGGCGATTGGCGCCGGTACGGGCGGCAATGCATTTTACTATCTGACCGCCGCGTCGCGCGATTATGGATTGACTGTCGGTACAAGCTCAGCTTCAAAGCTAGAGCTCGCAGAGCTAGGCCGCGACCTCGTTTATGCCCCAAACCAAGAGATTGAAAAGCAGCTGAAACTGAAGGCGTTTCTGAACGTAGAAGTGTTTAAGAAAGTCTTGGAATATTACAACGGAAGCAATCTTCCCGAGATGCGCTATCTTGGCAATACGCTGACGAAAGAGTTTGGCCTGGACCCAGAAACGCATCAGGAATTCTCAAAGACGTTCCGGGAAAACTGTGACTACCTTGGTATTACGTCTGGGCAAGTACCGGTCGTTGATGATGATGTTGCGACACCGCAAGTTGATGCGCCCAACGTAGTTACGCTGGCAGAGGCCAAAGGGTCGTCCAAGCTAAATGCCTTTGTGATAATGCCATTCGTTGAGCACGACGCAACCCACTCGCTCGGTTTTTTTGCAGAGGTCTTGCGCAGTCTCATCACTCCGGCTGCAAAGGAGGCCGGATTTAACGTGCGTACTGCTAATCGACAAGGGAGCGATCTAATTCAATCTACGATAGTCAACGATCTACTAGAAGCTGACTTGGTTATAGCTGATTTGACAGAGCATAACCCTAATGTGCTGTTTGAACTTGGCATGCGTATGGCCGAGGACAAGCCTGTAGTGTTAATGAAAGCAACCGGAACGAAGGCATTGTTTGACGTTGACAACATGCTACGTGTTTACGAATACAACTCAAACCTTTGGCAAACGACCATCGGCAAGGATCTGCCGAGTCTCCGAGATTTTATAAAGGGATCATGGGACAATCGCCGGTCTGAGAAGACATATATCAAGCTGCTCCGTAGTACTGGGAAATCGGCGAAGTGATCGACGCGCCGCACTGAATGCTTCAAGCGTTAGCCTTGGAGAAATAGAAATGGGGCTTGGAGATTGGTTTGGTACCTTTTGTACCAATATACGCGTTCAGGATGGCGGCACCATTTCCACACGCTATAAAGCCATCACTCGTAGGCTTAACACTGATTTCTGGAATACAGCATCCGAAGCAGCGCATAGCCTTTACGTCGGCTCCTATGGCCGAAACACAGCGATCAAAGGGTTCAGCGACCTCGATATGGTTTTTGAACTACCTTCTGACCTCTATTTCCAATACGACAGGTACAACGGAAATGGTCAATCTGCGCTGCTTCAAGCCGTACGAAACTCAATGCAGAAAACATACTCGACTTCTAGCATTGGTGGGGATGGACAGGTTGTCGTTGTAAGCTTTCAAGACGGTATCACTTTTGAAGTTGTTCCAGTCTTCAAAAACAAGGCCGGTAGCTACACCTACCCTGATTCGAATGCCGGAGGTTCTTGGAGAACCACAAACCCAAGACCCGAGATTGAGGCAATCCGAGCAAGGAACAATACTTGCAATGGCAACTTGGTAGCCTTGTGTAGGATGATGAGGTCATGGAAAAGAAAATGGGAGGTGCCGATTGGTGGACTTCTTGTTGATACCCTAGCGTATCAGTTCATAGATGGATGGGAATATAAAGATAAGTCTCGCCTCTACTATGACTGGATGAGCAGGGATTTCTTCAGATTCATGGCCGACCAGAATAGGGACAAGGAATACTGGAAGGCTCCTGGCAGCGGCCAGTATGTATACGGAAAAGGTTTATTTCAATATAAAGCCACCAGATGCTACAACATCGCCCTTGAGGCCATTGGGCACGAAACAGCTAATCCGAAGCAGGAGTGGTCTGCAAAACAAAAATGGAGAGATATCTTTGGCACCTCATTCCCAGACTAACGACACCGTAAGCTCGCGAGCTATTCTTGAAGGACAGTTGCGAGAGTGTTTTGGCCGCGTTGTCTACACTCATAAGACGCACGAGAAATGTGCCGATATCCTCCTTAAACGATTGTCGCGAATCAAACTGTTGCAGATCATTCTGTCCGCTATAACAACGGCCGGTTTCATCGGCGCTATTTTTGGTGCTGAGAAGATTGGTGCTTTGCTCGGTGTATTGGTGTCAACGGCACTATTGGCAGTCAATGCCTATACCAAGGATTACGATCTCGGTGAGCTGGCGCAAAAGCACAGACAAGCCGGTGCGGACTTGTGGATCATCAGGGAAAAATATCTTTCCCTAATTACAGACCTAAGAATGGAAGAGAAACTAATCGAATCCCTTCAAGAAGAGCGTGATACTCTGCTTCAAGAGTTGCATACCGTATACTCTGGAGCGCCAAGTACAACTTATGCCGCATACCGGAAAGCACAAGAGGCACTTCAGAAGCTGGAAGATATGACGTTTTCAGATGATGAGATCGATGCCTTCCTACCTATGGAATTGAAAAGAAGTCAACGAGGCTAAACAAGGCGTCGCATTGGTGACCGAAAGAACGGTGAACAAGACCGGGGCAGAGTCTGAGGTTTCCCCACGAATCCCCTCGATCAATCAACACCTTGCGTGCGGACTGAAGGAACAGTGCACGCATGATGCGGTCATTCCTCACGGGTTACGAAGCCAGAGGAGACCACACCATGCGCGCTACCGAAGTATTGCAAAAGTGCTTGTGCGACGCACTCGGTTCGATGCATGCGCTACGCAGCCGCGCGCTGTTGCGCGCCGTCGAGGCAATGATCCGCGGCAGCCGCCTGACACTGATCGATCTGGCGCGTTCATGGCCTGACGCTGAGCGCGTCCGTGCACCGCTCAAGGCACTGGATCGACTGTTGGGCAACCGCCATCTGCATGTCGAGCGCGAACACATTTACCAGGCCATGACTCGTTGGTTGGTACATGGCAAGCAGCCCACCATCGTCATTGACTGGTCGGACCTGAAGTCCGATCGAAGCTGGCATTTGCTACGTGCGGCGATTCCCGTGGGTGGCCGTTCGCTGCCGATTCTGGACATGGTGTTTCCCGGCGGGAAGCAGGGCTCGCCGAAGGCCGAAAAACAGTTTCTTCAACGGCTGGCTCACGTGTTGCCTGACGACGTACACCCGATTCTGGTGACCGATGCCGGCTTTCGCGGACCATGGTTCCGGGCGGTCGAGGCGATGGGCTGGCAATGGCTCGGTCGCTTGCGTAATACCACGTATCTCAAGCCCTTCGACGTGCCGGATGAGCCGGATGAGTGGGTGACATGCAAAGCCATGTACGGCCTGGCGACGCGTGGACCGCGCGACTTTGGTGCCATGGAAATAGCGCGCAGCAAGCCACTGACGTCACGTGTGGTGTTGCATGCCAAACCGCCCAAAGGACGCAAGCACCACAATCGGCAAGGCGCGCCGGCACGCAATTCCAACAGCCGCAAGAACGCACAACGGGAGAGCGAACCGTGGTTGCTGGTGGCCTCCCCATCGCTGAAACTCAGCGCGCGACAGTTGATCGCGCTGTACGGGCGACGCATGCAGATCGAGCTGTCGTTCCGTGACCTGAAATCCCATCGCTACGGGCAGGGTTTCGAAGACAGCCTCACGCGCAAAGGTGCGCGCATCGAAGTGCTCTTGCTGCTCAGCGCAATGGCGGCTTTTGCAAGCTGGCTCGTGGGCATGGCTTGCGAAAGCTGCGGTATCGCCGCTTGGCTAGCGCCATTCCGATCGAAACGGCGCCTCTACTCGGTGATGCGATTGGGGCGCGAGGCACTCGTGCGACGATGGTCGAGCACGCACTTGAGCAAACTCATCGATCAGCTGCGCCACCCCAGTCCACAACTGCTCGATCAACTGGGCCTGCCATCATGAATTCGTGGGGAAACCTCAGGGGCAGAGTGCGCTTTGAGGGGCCGCTTTGGTTCGAACCGGGGCGCCGTCGTGACACCGACGAGCGATTGCTGTTATTCCGACCGTGCAAGTCTCGTGCAGCCGCTCGCTTACTGCCCACCATCCTCCACTTCAACACACCCAGCGCATCGTGCGTGAAGCGGTCAATGTCGAAACGTGCGTCCAGGGGATCAAAGCCGCGCCGCACGACGATGACGTTCGCGGAAGGCACGATGATCGCGTATTGGCCGCGGCTGCCTTCCATGGCGAACGTCCCTGAAGGCAGTCTCTGGCGCGAATCCAGAATCCAGAAGCCTGCGCCGTAGCGCGGCGTCTTCGCGTCTTCCGGCTGGGCGCCGCGGGTGCTCGAAACATAGCCTGCCCAATCCTTCGGCAGCAGTCGCTTGCCGTCGGACATCCCGTCGTTGGCATGCAGCAACGCGAGCCGCGTTGAACCGCGCGCCGTCATCCAGACCTGGCGAATAAAAGGGGACGGAGGAAATTCATTTGATCAGGTACCGGCAAATTATCTGCCACGCCGCCGACACCGACGGCGGTCGGTACGTCATCGCCGATGATCAGCAATGACGCGGCGTGCATCACCCGATGATTGTCCCTGGCACCTTTCCCCGCTGCCCATTCAGTCTGTTCATGTCATGAACCCCTCGTCGGAGTTGCACGGCAACAGGGGACTGTTTGTTTGCAGTGCGCATACGTCAGCGCGCCGTCATTCCGCCATCGACACGGTAATTCGCGCCGGTCAGGAACTTCCCGCGATCGGACGCGAGTAGCGCGACGGCTTCGGCGATGTCTTCGGTGGCGCCGATGCGACCCAGTGGAATGTTCCGGAGCCAGTCATCGGTGGAAAACCCCGGGGTCGTCCTGGCGAACTCGTCGGAACCTGGGGTTGCGATGACCCCGGGCGACACGACGTTCACGCGAATGCCGCTCGGCGCGAGTTCCACCGCGAGCGTGCGCGAGTAGTACTCGAGCGCCGCCTTGGCAGCACCGTAGTGCGCAAAGGGACCAAACGGCATCGTCGCGGCCGCCGAAGAGATGTTCACGACGGCTGCGGCCTTCGACGCGCGGAGCGCCGGGAGTACCGCGTTCGTGAGGCGGACCGCAGCGAAAAAGTTGAGCGCGAAACTGTCATGCCACGCCTGGTCGGAGATCGTCCATGACCCTTCCAGGAACGCGCTGCCACCGCCCGCGTTGTTCACGAGAATGTCGAGGCCGCCGAGCGCCGCGAGCGCCTGCGTCGCGATTGCCTCCACGCCTTCGTTCGTGGTGACGTCGCCGGCGACAAACGTTGCCGCCGCGGGTGTGTCGTCGTTGCGGGTGCGCGCGGCGACCACGACTTTGGCGCCGGCATCGAGGAGGCGCTGCGCGATGGCTGCGCCGATCCCGCGCGTGCCTCCGGTGACCAGGGCGCGGCGGCCGAGGAGTTCTTTCGAGAAATCGAGTTTGTCGGACATGAGATGTTCCTTGGGAAGGGTTTGATCAACCTGTCAGATCGTCATCCCGGAATCGCGAAGCGATTCCGGGATGACGGGCCAGGGGAGTGATCAGAGGTTCGCTAAAGTGATGACGATCCTGCGGCGGCAGTCGCGGGTCGCTCGGGCTCGTTCTTGAAAAGGTCCTGGAAGATCAAAGGCCCCCAGCTCTTGTCTTCGCGTGCCTGTACCAGCGCACCGCCCTCTTCGAGCTTGCCGAGGTTGACGGGCGCGAAACCAAGTTGTTCGGCGAGTGCCGCCACCGATGCTGCAGCATCTTCGTCGTCGCTCGACAGGAACACGACCCGCCGGCCGCCCTTGACGTGCGGGTCGGTGGCCAGGGTGCGGGCAAGGAGATGATTGAAGCCCTTCACCAACCGGGCGCCCGGGAAGGCGTTGGCGACGACGGCAGAGGAGACGCCAAACCCGTTCATCGCATCGATGATCGTCTTGCCCTGCCAACTCGCCAGGTTTTTGGCGACGTCGCGATGCCCCTCGAAGAGAACAGCCAAGAAAATCACGTCCGCCTTGATCGCTTCCTGCAACGTCCTGGGGATGACCGTGGGTCCGATCGCCTGCGCCTGCGGCGCCAAGGCTTCAGGCGACCGCCGGCTGGCGACCGCGACTTCGATGTTTTTTCGGGCAAAGGCGCGGGCAAGGGCCTGGCCGATCTTGCCGAAACCGATGATTGCGTAACTCATGATGTTCTCCATTTCAGTACCTGGATTGAGTACGGGGTCAATCTGGTCCTCTTGACGCATCAGAACAATTGACGAAACATTGCTTGGTACGATCTATTTTCTAGATGCCAATGCTCGACAACGTCACCATCAACCAATTGCGTGCATTCGTTGCGGTATGCGACCAGGGCAGCTTCTCGGGGGCGGCGCGCAAGCTCAGGCGCGCGCAGTCGGCCATCAGCCATGCGATCAAGGCGCTGGAAAGTGCGTTCGACGTCGAATTGTTCGAGCGCAATACACGCAAGGCGCAGCTCACTGCCGCGGGCCGCAGCCTGTTGCCGGACGCACGCGCGGTGATCTCACGCACGGAAGAAATGAAGAACCGCGCCGGCGCGATCGCCAACGCCGGGGTACCGCAGGTTTCGGTTGCGGTCGATGCCTACTTCCCGCGCGCCCACCTGATCGACTGTTTGCGGACGCTGCAAGCGGAGTTCCGCACCGCGGCAATCAACCTGCGGATCACGAGCATGCAGGGCGGCGAGCACTTGGTGCTGGAAAGGGTGTGTGCCCTGGCCGTCACGATCGAGAACGTGCCGGAAGTGAACCCGGATGCCCTGGAACGCAGCTGGCTCTGCGAGGCCGAGATGGTGACGACATGTGCGCCGTCGCATCCACTCGCTTCGACACCGAAGCCCATCCCCAGGGACGAGTTCGGCCGACACATCCAGATCGTCGTGACCGACAACCAGCCCGAAGCGGAAAAGACCCAACAGGGCGTCGCAGGCAAGCGCCAGTGGCTGGTCAACGATCTCGGCGCCAAACGTGATCTGCTCAAGGCCGGCCTGGGCTGGGGACACTTGCCGCGGCACCTTGTCAGCGAAGATCTGGCAAGCGGACAGCTGGTCGAACTCGAGCGCCGTGCCTGGCACTTGGGTCCACTCACGTTCGTGATCTCGCAGCGCCGTGGCTACGATCTCTCCCCATGCGAGTCGCGGCTGGTGGCGCTGCTTGGCCAAGCTTGAGGAGGCCCTGATCCTGCTCATCATCCCGGAATGGCGAAGCGATACCCGGACGGCGAAGGCAGAGCCTGTCCCGGACGCGACTCGGGAATTGCAAACGCGAACGCCGCAGGCGGCGCGAAGTGCCAGCCGCACGGATGCGGCGAGTCAATCTGCCTCCCCATGCTGCAAAACAAAGGCAGATTCCGAGGTCCCCCGCCAGCAAGCCGGCGCGGGGTCAGAGCCGGCGCGGGGCCAGGGTCAGGTCACTTCCCCGACAAACGTTTGTTCGTGGCTGCGCCTGCACGTAGCAGCAGCATGTCCATCTGTGCTTCAAGGCGGATGACACGCTCGGTCAGTGATTCGACCTTCGCCTGCTGCTCGCGCGCGGTGGTGGCCAGCATCTCGATGCGGCTCTCCATCTGGATCACCGACTTCAAGGTCTTCCAGATGGTTTCGGTGGGGCCGCTCATGCGCGCGACCCCGAAGTGGCGCGCGTTGCCTTGGCTTCCATGGCCTTGATCCTGGCGTTGCTTTTCGCCACGTTGGCCATGGCTTTATCAACTACCGCCATGGAGCGGGCGATGGATTCTTGCGCCGCCTGCGCCAGCGCAAGCAGATCTGCGGGGGCTGGGTCAAAGGTTGCGGCGCCGGTGCGCATGAGTTCGGATACGCTCATCCCGAGATTGCGTGCCTTGGCGGTGAGCGCGCGTTTTTCCTGTGGGGTGGCTTGGACGACGATGCGGGCGGTGGCGGATGGCATGTTGTTCTCCGATGCACATGTACATGACTTGTACATACTAACATCCACCGGCTTGGCCAGTGAAACAGAGGATGGATGGAGAAACGAGGACAGAGTGACTGATTTAGCCGTAACTTGATCCTGCCCAACATTGATCACCCCTGGATTGATCACCCCTGGAGGGCAAGCTCACCGTCTGGACGCTGATCGCAGGGCATTTCTGGCAACCCATACCCAGTCATCGCCAAATTGGGCCATGAGTAGGTGCCATGATTTCTCGCTAGCAATGCTACCGGGCGTCGCAGGCACACAAGTGTGCGGCGGTTTACCAAACACCCACAACGCTCACTATGGGTGAGCATTTTGGCGAATCGGTAAACTCGGTCGACAGCCACGCGGCGAGTCCGGCGAGTCACAAGGGGAACACGTGAAAGAAGACCATCTGGAATCGGCGTGTCTCGAATGGCTGGAACACCTCGGCTGGACTTGCACACACGGTGATGACATATCGCCGGGCGGCGCGCACTGCGACCGCGCCAGGTACTCGGACGTGGTGCTGGCCTCGCGTCTGCGCGACGCGGTGGTGCGGCTGAACTCCGAGCTGGCGCCGGCGGAAATCGACGAGGCGGTGGGCAAGCTGGCCGGCTATGGCGCGCAGTCGCTGGTGGACAGCAACAAGGAGGTCTACGACTGGCTGCGCAATGGCGTACCGGTGCAGCGCATCGAACCCGATGGTCGGCGCACGGTGTTGCGCGTGCGGGTGATCGACTTCGATGGCGGCAACGATTTGCTGGCGGTGCAGCAGCTCACCGTGCATGGGCTGAAAGTGCGCAGGCCGGACATCGTGCTGTTCGTCAACGGCCTGCCGCTGGTCGTGATCGAGCTGAAGAACCCGGCCGATCTCAACGCCGACATCGAAGCGGCGTGGAACCAGATCCAGACGTACAAGGCGGACATCCCGCAGCTGTTTTATTTCAATCTGCTCAACGTGATTTCCGACGGCACGGTGGCCCGCTACGGCTCGCTGACGGCGGAGTTCGGACGCTACTCGCGCTGGCGCCTGCTGGGCGGCGAAAAGGTGGCGAAGGGGCGGCTGGAACTGGACGTGCTGATGCTGGGCTTGTTCGAGCCGCGCACGCTGCTGACGTTCTTCCGCGGCTTCGTCGCCTTCGGCGGTGCCGACGGCGGCGCCAGTTTCAAGATCATCGCGCAGTGGCATCAGTACCACGGCGTACGCAAGGCGGTGGCGCGCGCTGTCGATGCACTGCTGCACAAGAAGGACGGCAAGGGTGGCGTGATCTGGTTCACCCAGGGCTCGGGCAAGTCACTGCTGGCGTTGTTCTACGTGATGGCGCTGCGCGACCACCCGGCGTTTCGCAACCCAACCGTGGTGCTGGTGACCGACCGCAACGACCTGGACGGCCAGTTGTACGAGACGTTTGCCGATTGCGCGTGGTCGCTGCGTGGCACGCCGCAGCAGGCGGACAGCCGTGACGACCTGCGCGACAAGCTTTCGCAGGTGCAGGCCGGTGGCATCATTTTCACTACCATCAACAAGTTCGCCCCGGAAACGGGCCAGACCACGGTGCCGGTACTGTGCGATCGCGGCAACGTGATCGTGATTGCCGACGAAGCGCACCGCACGCAGTACGGCTTCAAGGCTGACCTGAACACTCAGACCGGCAAGACCCGTTACGGCCTGGCCAAGTACATGCGTGACGCGTTGCCAAACGCGATTTATCTGGGCATGACCGGTACGCCGGTCAGCCTGGATGACCGCGATACCGAAGCAGTGTTCGGCGCCTATGTCGACGTGTACGACATGCTCGCCGCGCAGGACGACCACGCAGTGGTGCCGGTCAGCTACGAATCGCGCATCATCGAGTTGCGCTTCAACGAGGCCGAGAAACAGGCCTTGATGGACGAGTTCCTGGAAGTCACTGACGATGAGGACGAAACCCAGCAGGATCGCACGGTCAGCCGGCTGACCCGGCTGGAAGCGCTGGCCATGGCCGAAGGTCGGCTGGACGTGCTGGCTGCCGACCTGGTGGCGCATTGGGAAGCGCGCACCGAATCCGTGGCGGGCAAGGCGATGATCGTGGCGATTTCGCGCGAGGCGGCGATCCGCTTGTACGACGCCATCGTGAAGCTGCGCCCGGATTGGCACAGCGACGACATCAATGCCGGCCGCATCAAGATCGTGATGACCGGCAGCTCGGCCGACCCGGCCCCGTTCCAGCCGCATCGCACCGACAAGAAGCAGCGCAAGCTGCTGGAGAAACGTTTCAAGGATGGGGACGATCCGCTGGAGCTGGTGATCGTGCGCGACATGTGGCTGACCGGCTTCGACGCGCCGCCGGTGCACACTCTGTACGTGGACAAACCGATGCAGGGCCACGGCCTGATGCAAGCCATCGCCCGCACCAACCGGATCTGGAAGGACAAGCCCGGCGGGCTGATCGTCGACTACATCGGCATCGGCGAGGAACTCAAGAAGGCGATCAAGCAGTACACCAAGGACGCCGGCGCCGAGCGCGAGCCGGTGGATACCTCCGGCGCAGCACTGCAGATACTGCTGGACACGCTGGACGTGATCCGCAAGGAATTCTTCCACGGCTTCGATTACGCCGGCTTCGGCAACCCTAAAAAAGCGCTGGCGCTGCTGGGGCCGGCAATGGAGCACATCCTCAAGGTCAATCCCGCGGTGGACGACAAGGGCCGCAACCTCGGCGTGCGCAGCTACCTGGACCAGGTCGCCAAGCTGACCACGGCGCAGGCGCTGGCCGGCACGCAGGCCAAGGCCATGGCCGTGCGCGAGGAAATCGCGTTCTTTCAAGCGGTGCGTGTTTGCCTGATCAAGCTGACCCGCGCCGGCAGCGGTCGCTCGCGACTGGAGAAGGAAGCGGCGCTGCGCCAGCTGGTGGCCAAGGGCGTACTGGTCGATGGCGTCAACGACATCTTCGCCACGCTGGGTCTGGGCAAGCCGGATATTTCGCTGCTGGATGAGGATTTCCTGCAGCAGATCCGCGACATGCCGACGAAGAATCTCGCCGCCGAACTGCTGGAGCGCCTGCTGGCTGACCAGATCAAGTCACGCGGCCAGAAGAACGCGATGCAGGGCAAGGAATTCACCAGGAAGCTGGAGGAGGCCATCGCGAAATACCAGAACCGCGGCCTGACCACGGCGCAGGTGATCGAAGCGATGATCGAGCTGGCGCAGGAGATCAACGCCGCGCGACCGCCCGACGGCATGAGCGAGGAGGAGTTTGCGTTCTACCAGGCGTTGATCGAGAACGAATCGGCCGTGCGTGAATTGGGACATCCCGTGCTGCGCGCGCTGGCGCAGGAGCTGACCGACAAGCTGCGCCGCTCGGCCACGATCAACTGGCAAAACCGCAAGGACTCGCGTGCCCGCATGATGGCAATGATCAAGGTGCTATTGGCCAAGCACAAATACCCGCCCGACAAGCAGCCCGAAGCCATCGAGAAAATCATCACGCAGGCGGAACTGCTGGCGGACACTTGGGCCAGCGACCCTCCTGCAGCCGGATGACGGCACCACGCCCAAGTGCTGCAAGCCCTCAAGGCGCTGCCAATCCAAGGCTTGCCCTTTTGGCGACGGCAATCGCTGGCGTACGACAGATCCCCCGCTCGTCGCCGGCAGGCAATGCGGGCCTGTCGCTGCTGGCACGCACCGGCGGCGCATCGATACCCGATCTTGGCCACGGCTTTTTTCGGGTAAGGTGAACGCTGCCTTGGCCTGTCCTGTTCGCACATGGGAAACCGCGTGACTGCCCCTGCCGTGCTGCGTGCGATCCAGCTCCCCGGCTCGTCCCTGCGCTTCATCGTGGACAACCTGCCGGGAACCGTCATCCAGCCCAGCCGCATCCACGGCAATGGTTTGTTTGCCACGCGCGATTTTGCAACGGATACCGTCCTGGGCACGCTCGATGGCCAGGTGGTCGACTGGGCCTCCTTCGAGGCCGCAGAGCGCGGCAATGCCTACGGCGAACACGCCAGCGACCTGTTCATGGAGTGGAATGCGCTGTCTGACGACACGCTGTTGATCCGCCCGTTCCGCACCAAATACGGCTTTATCAACCACAGCCGCACACCAAACATCCGGCTGGTCCACGACCCGCTGCGCGTCGTGGCCGTTCGCGACATGGCGGCCGGCGAAGAGCTGACCCTGGACTACCGGTGCGAACCCTTGCGTGCGGATTACCTGAAACAGGCCACCTACCTTTGAACTCCTGTTCCCTGACGCTGTTCGGCGTGCAGCCCCTACGGTTTGGCGGGTTCGAGCACGACATGGCGCTGACCGCGGCGATGGCAAGCCAGGTTGCGCCGGCACCGGGTGAGACGCCCGCATGGGCCACCGAGCTGGAACGCCTGTACCCGGGCCAGTCATTCGTCTATCGGCGCCTTGCCGGCACCGCGCAAGTCACCCATGACGGCCGCGACATGACGCTGTCGGCCTGGCTGTGTTCCAACACCGTGTTGAACCAGCACGTGGCCCTGCTGGAACTGCACGCCACGGACATCGACGCCACCACCATGGATGCCGGCAACCTGCGCGCCCTGCTGGTGGCGACGGCGCAGAACGACAGGCGCCCGGCCGCCGTGAAGGCCGCCATGCAACAGGCCCGCGCAACAGCGGCCCGGCTGGCCGGCTGCCGGCAAGACGACGTCGTGGTACCAGACGACACCTGCAACGTCACCCTGTTTCTCGAACCACGGGCCGGTGCCGACCATCCAACCGACACGGACTTGCAGGGATTTCTCCACGACGCTGCCGAGCGCCTGACGGTGAATCGGACGCTGATTCAGGTATCGGACCGGACGCGCGTCTTTTTCGGCGCCCGGATGCACATGGTCGTCAGCTCGTCACCGAACGACATCATGGTGATCCGGCAGATCATGTTCATGCTGCAGGTGATGTGGTTCTACGTGCCGCTATACCTGCGGCACGCCTCCCGCCTGCATCGGGACATCCTTGGCAAGCAGGGCCGGCGTGGATTGGGCGAGCTTGAGGAAGCGGCCGGTCGCCTGGTTGCCGTGTACCAGACGGTGCGGCTGCAGAACGAGTCGGCCAAGATTTCCTACGAGGCGCTTTGCAACCTGATCTACGAGCCGGCAGAAAGACTCTGGCTGGTGGAAAGGACCGTCGATCAGCTCGAGCGCTACGCGGATTTTTTCCAGTCCTTCATCAGGAACGTGCGCGAAGTCCAGTCGCGCAAGGCAGACGAAATCCTCAACTATGTGCTGGCCGCCCTGGGCCTGTTTGGCTTCGTGGGGCTGTGGGCCAACCTCCTGACGGCGGCGGCAGGCGCGCGCGACATGGCGTCGTTCCACAACCTGCTGCAGATTGCATTCACGACGCCACTGGGGCGCACCACCACGGCGTTTGTCGCCATCTCCGTGGTGATGACCTTTTGGCTGGTGGCCTACGGTATCCGCGCACGCCACGGCGGCAGGCGAAAGCCGTAGCGCGGCACGAAAGGACCGGCACCGGGACGATGGAATGACACCCGGTACGGGTTCGTGGAACCCTTGCCGGCAAGCCGCCCGCCCCGTGCACCGGACTTCGCCCCATGCGTGCCGCGCGACGATCGACCCCGTAAGCTATGCGCTCCCCGGCTGATCGGCCGGCACGTTCCACGCCGCAACGGAATTTCCCGTGATCGATCTGCTCAAAGTCATCCTCCTTGGCATCATCGAGGGCATTACCGAGTTCCTGCCCATCTCCAGCACCGGGCATCTGCTGATTGCCGAGCGCTACGGGCTGGGCACGCGCTCGGATCTGTTCAACATCGGCATCCAGGCCGGGGCGATCCTGGCGGTGACGCTGGTGTACTGGAAGCGCATCTGGCAGCTCCTCACGCGCTGGGGGGACGCCGACAACCGCGTCTACCTGTTCAAGCTGGCAACGGCCTTTGCCATCACCGCCGGGCTCGGGCTGGTGGCGGTGAAGCTGGGCTTCAAGCTGCCCGAGGCAGTGACGCCGATTGCGTGGGCGCTGGTCATCGGCGGAATCTGGATGCTGGCCGCCGAAGGGCTGGCCGCGCGCTTGCCGGAGCGCAGCGAGGTGACCTGGCGGGTGGCGATCCTGGTTGGCGTGGCGCAAATGCTGGCCGGTATTTTCCCCGGTACGTCACGTTCGGCGGCGACAATTTTTGCCGCCATGCTGTTTGGCACCAGCAATCGCGCCGCCGCCACCGAGTTCGCATTCCTGGTCGGCATCCCGACCATGTACGCGGCCACCGGCTACGAGCTCATGAAGGCGTTGCACGATCCGGCCGCGCCCGCCGAGGACTGGACCGCGCTGGCCGTGGGTTTCGTGGTTTCGGCCATCGTCGCCTTCGCCGCCATCAAGTGGCTGCTGGGCTACATCGTCGGCCACCGCTTCACGCCGTTCGCGATCTACCGCATCGTCTTTGGTGTCGCCTTGTTGCTGCTGGTGCCAGCGGGCACCTGAGCCGGCTCAGCGCTGCACGATGACGGCAAACCAGCTCCAGCCGGCGACGCGCTCACACACCAGTTTGGTGCAGGTGAGCATCGGCACCGCCAGCAGTGCGCCGGGTATGCCCCACAGCCAGCCCCACACCAGCAGCCAGAGCAAAATGGCGATTGGACTCAGACGCATGCTGCGACCCTGCACGAACGGCGTGATGAGGTTGCCTTCGATGGCGCTGATGCCGGCAAAGGTCAGGGCCGGCAAGAAAACCGCCAGACTCACGTCGCCGACGTACAGCACGTTGACCACCGCCAGTACGATAGTGGTGAAGATCGCCCCGACATACGGAATGAAGTTGGCAAACATCGCCACCACGCCCCACAGCATCGCGTCGGGCACGCCATACAGGCCCAGCACGCCGGCGGTCACCGCGCCAAGCATGGTGTTGATCAGCAGCGCGGTGAGCAGGTAGCGTGAGACTTCGGCCTGGATACTGCGCACGATCTCGACCGCGTGGCGCTTGTAAGTGAAGCCGGGCGTGATCTCCACCAATCGGCGCAACATGCTGTCGCCGTAGAGCAGAAAGAAAAACACCAGCAAGGCCACGCTGAGCACGGCGGCAAGGATTTTCGGTGCGGTCGACACTACATCCCACGCGCTGATGCGCAGCGGCGCCTCACTCGGCGCCACCCGTGCACCACGCCCGCTGACCAAAGTTTGCGTCGCGCGATTGGCCGCTTCCAGTGGCCGCGTCAGCGAACTCAGGCGGGGCACGAAACTGCGGATCGCCGCCGGCGCGCCGCGAAACCAGCCGGCGGCCGGTTGCGCCAGCATCCCCACGCCGCTGGCCAGACCGGCGACCAGAGCCAGCATCAACACGCTGGCAGCCAGCCAGCGCGGCACACGCCAGCGCACGCCGGCGGCGACTATTGGATTCAAGGCCAGGCCGATGAATGCCGCCAGCACCAGCGGGATCAGCAACGCCTTGGTGATAGTGATGGTGTAGAGCAAAGCCAACAACAGCAGCGCGTTGAGCACCATGCGCACCGCGCGCAAATGCCGGCGCAGGCTGCGCACGCCCTGCATGGGCGGCAAGCCCGTGGTATCCGGTTCCGCTACCAACGTTGCAGCGTCATCGACATCATCGACGTCATCGACGGCAGCCACCGGCAGTGGCGACGGCGACGGATTGGCCAAACCCGGCGTCTGCTCGGTATTCATGCGCCAGCGGCATCCACGGCCGGTGAGGATACGGCGTCGGCCACCTGCTCTGTAGCCGGGGCAGACTTGATGGTCGCATCGGCTGCCGCCAACTCCGCCAGCCACCGGGCGCCCAAGGCGGTGGCTTCGGCCAGGCCGCCGGTGAGCAAGCTGGCCATGCCTGGCACGCGCAGCGCCGGCAGTTTCAACGTGCCCAACACCGTGCCGGCGCCGGCGGCCACCGCCAACGTGGTCAGTGGATGGGCACGACTGTCGGCCAGCAAGCCATCGCTCGCGTGGTGCAAATTGGCCTGCGCCTGCACCACGCGCAGCTGTGCCAGGCGGACTTCGGCCAGGCGTCGGGTCAGGCTCATGCGGATTCTCCCGTGTGCGGCGCGGAGGCAGCGTCTGCCGGCGATGGCGATGGGCGCAGCAGACGCGCGCCCTCTTCCCGCGTCAGCGGCAGGCTGAGCCAGTGCATGCAACGCCGGAACAGAACAATGGCCACACCCAGCACCACCAGCTGCACCAGCGCCAAAGCCAGCAAGGCCCACAACCACGAACCCCACCAGGTCGCCAGCGCCAGTGCCAGCAAGGCCAGCGCGGTCAGGGTCAAGGTGACACCGACCACCGTGGCGATCAGCCCGGCAACCAGCAACCATGCCAGCGCACTGCGCGCCAGCGCCCATTCGGCCCGCAGCAGGCCAAGCTGGGCGCCGAACCGTTCGCGCAGCGCGCGGCCAAAGTCGCGCGCGTCGGCCAGCAGGCGTGGTCGCCGCGCACCGGTGGCGTGCGGCGCGCCTTCAGCGTCGTCGTCCATGCCTGGCCTCTGTCTTTGCTTCAGCGGCGCAGGACACGGCCAAGCAGCCAGCCCGCACCCAAGGCCATGGCCACGGCCTTGACCGGCTTTTCGCGCACATAATCGCGCGCCAGTTCCAGCCATTCATCGGCGCGATCCATGGTGTCGTCGATCACCTCGCGTCCCTTCTCGCTGACATCGGCCATCTTGTCGCTGGCGCGGCCAGCTGCCGAGGCGGCCTTGTCGGTGGCCTTGTGCACGCCGGCCTCGACCCGATCGGCAGCGCGGTCGACCGCCTCCTTGGTGCCGGCCATGGCGCTGGACGTGGCCTGCTTGATGCGCTCGGCACCACGATCAATGCGTTCGTGCGTGGCCGGCGTCGCGCCGGGCGCGATGTCGGTGTTGGTTGGTTCGTTGTTGGTCATCGGAAACTCCGGGGACAAGGTCCAGGGTCAAATGTGACAGGTCGCCATCATCGCGCGCGGCGAAGGAAGGCAATGACGGCCAGGATCAGGAACACCACAAACAGGATCTTGGCAATGCCAGCCGCCGCACCGGCAATGCCACCAAAGCCAAGCACCGCTGCAATGATGGCAATGACCAGGAATACCAACGCGTAATGGAGCATGGGGGTGTCCTCGTGTGAGTGGTAAACGCTGCGGCCGCGTGGCCGCCGCACCATTCACCCACAGCCCTTGCCACGTGGGCGTGAAGGCGGCGCCCGGCCGCGTGCACGCAGGCGCGACACGCGTGTCAGCCAGCACGCGCCGGATTCAAGCTGTAGGTGCCGACCAGCGCCGCCTGGGCCAGGACGTGTCCGGCCATGGCCGCGCGCAACTGCGCCAGATCAAACCCCGCCGCCAACGGCAGCACGGCGTCCAGCGCGCTGACGGTGAAACGGTAGCGATGCACAAGCTCGTCATTCCACGGTGGGCACGGGCCGTCATAGCCCAGATAAGTGCCGGCCATGTCCGCATCGCCGGCAAACCAGCCGGTGTAATCGTTGACGCCCTGCACGCTGCCGGGCGGCCCGAACGGCTGGCGCTTGCCGCGGGCGGTGATGCCGTCGCTGCATGCCCCGGCCGCCAGCTCGCCGCACTCGGCGGGGATGTTGGCCAGCAGCCAATGCACGAACTCCACCCGCGGCAAGTCGGCGGCCACGCTGCGCCCGACTTGATTGACGTCATCGCCGCGACTGGGCACATCGGCATCGATGCAGGTCAGGACAAAGCTGCGCGTCCCCGCCGGCGCTTCGCGCCACGCCAGATGCGGACTGCGATTGGCGGCCGGCGCCACCGGCGCACCCAGCTGGCAAAACGCGAATGCTGCGGGGATGGGTTGGTTGTCGGCAAAACTGTCGCTGCGCAAATGCATGAGAGTCTCCATCGCGAAACGCAAGGCAACCGGAAGTATGCCGCACCAGGTGTCGATGCCGGTCGTGCGATCATGGTGCATGACCGCCTTTACCGCCTTGCCGCTGCACCCGGCGCTGCTTGCCAGCCTCGATACCCTGGGCTACACCACGATGACGCCGGTGCAGGAGCGCACCCTGGGCGCGTTGCTGGAGGGTCGCGACGTGATTGCGCAGGCGCGCACCGGCAGCGGCAAGACCGCCGCCTTTGGCCTGGGGCTGCTGCAGCGGCTCGACCCCGACTTGATCCGCCTGCAGGCGCTGGTGCTGTGCCCGACGCGCGAGCTGGCCGACCAGGTGAGCAAGGCCATCCGCAAGCTCGCGGCCAACATCCCCAACGTCAAGCTGCTCACCTTGTGCGGCGGCATGCCGCTGGGCCCGCAGCTGGCCTCGCTCAGCCACGATCCGCACATCGTCGTCGGCACGCCGGGGCGCGTGCAGGAACACCTGCGCAAGGGCAGCCTGCACGGCGGCGGCATCCAGACCCTGGTGCTGGACGAAGCCGACCGCATGCTCGACATGGGTTTTGCCGACGTTATCGACGACATCATCGGGCGCATCGCCAAGCATCATCAAACCTGGCTGTTCTCGGCCACCTTTCCCGAGGCCATTCGCGACGCCAGCCGGCGTCTGCAGCGCGATCCACTGACCGTCACCATCGACGCGCAGGACAGCCCGCAGCCAGCCATCGAACAGCGCTTCCATCAACTGGAGCCAGCGCAGAAACTCGACGCGCTGGCGCAGCTGCTGGCCGCCGGCGCCGCGCGCGACGAGACGGCGCCGACGCTGGTGTTCTGCAACATGCGCCGCGACGTCGACGCCGTGGCGCAGGAGCTGGATCGTCGCGGCTTTTCCGCGCTGGCGCTGCACGGCGACATGGAGCAGCGCGACCGCGACGAAGTGCTGGTGCGCTTTCGCAACCACAGCTGCAGCGTGCTGGTGGCCACCGACGTGGCGGCGCGCGGGCTGGATATCGTCGGCCTGCCGCGCGTGGTGTGCTTTGACGTTGCCCACGACGCGCCAACGCATACCCATCGCATTGGCCGCACCGGCCGCGCCGGGCAGCCGGGCCTGGCCATCACGCTGTGCACGCCACGCGAGCTGCCCAAGGCCGCCAGCATCGAAGCCGCCGCCGGCACGCCACTGGATTGGCGGCCGCTGAAACTGGCCCCGCCGCGCGGCAAGACCCTGCACCTGGCACCCATGCAAACCCTGGTCATCGACGCCGGGCGGCGCGACAAGCTGCGCCCCGGCGACGTCCTTGGCGCGCTGACCGGCGCGGCTGGACTCGCCGCCGACGACGTCGGCAAGATCGACGTGTTTGCCACCCATGCCTACGTCGCCATCCGCCGCGCACTGGCCGGCAAGGCGCTGGCGCGCCTGCAGGAAGGACACATCAAGGGCCGCAATTTTCGCGTGCGGCCGCTGGGCGGCAAAGCGCCGGCGGAGCATCGCGGCCGGCAAGGTACGCGCCGCCCCAAACCGGAACGCTGACCCGGCCCGGCCACGGCAACGAACATCCCGCCCGGCGCGCCCGCATCGACACGATCGCGCTATGGTTGGCGCTTTCCGGCCGGGGGCGTGCCATGCGTGGAATCTCGATTGCCAGCTTGATCCTGGCCGGCGCCAGCCTGGCCTGCGGCGCCCAGACGCCGCCGCCCGCACCGCACGAACAACCCGCGCTGCACGCGCTGGCCGCGGCACCCAACCAGGCGCAGCTGCGCGCCACGATCACGCAGCTGGTCGCCTTCGGCACACGCCACACCTTGTCCGACACGACCTCCGACACGCGCGGCATCGGCGCGGCGCGGCGCTGGGTCGCGTCACGCTTCACCGCCATTGCCGACGACTGCGGTGGGTGCCTGCAGGTCATCACCCCGGCCCAGACGTTTACCGGCAAACGCATCCCGCAGGCCACCGAGGTGATGGACGTGGTGGCGATCAAGCGCGGCAAGCGCGACCCGCAGCGCGTGATCGTAATGACCGGCCACCTGGATTCGCGTGCCAGCGACGTGATGGACACCACCAGCAACGCGCCCGGCGCCAATGACGATGCCTCTGGCGTGGCCGCCCTGATCGAGGCGGCACGGCTGCTGTCGCATCAGGACAACGACGCCACGCTGGTATTTGCCGCCCTGTCCGGCGAGGAACAAGGCCTGTATGGCGGCAAGGTCCTGGCCGACTACGCGGTGGCGCACGGCTGGCAGGTGGAAGCCGAGCTCAACAACGACATCGTCGGCAACAGCCGCGGCCAGAACGGCGTCATCGACAACACCACCGTGCGCGTGTTCTCCGAAGGCACCAAGAGCAACGAGACGCCAGCCCAGGCCAACTACCGGCGCTATCACGGCGGCGAGGTGGACTCGCCCTCGCGCAACCTGGCGCGCTATGTCGATCGGCTGGCCGACCAGTACCTGCCCGATTTCAACGTGCGCATGGTCTATCGCACCGACCGCTACGGCCGCGGCGGCGACCAGGTGCCGTTTCTCGAGGCCGGCTTTCCCGCCATCCGCGTGACCGAGGCGCATGAGGACTACACGCGCCAGCATCAGGATCTGCGCACCGGCAACACCGACCACGACCGCGGCGTGCGCTATGGCGACACCATCGACTTTCGCTACCTGGCGCGCGTCACCGCCTTGAACACTCTCACCATGGCCGCGCTCAGTCGCGCGCCGGCACCGCCGACCGACGTGGAAATCACCGGCGCCCTGGCCACCGACACCACGCTGCGCTGGACGCGCGTGCCCGCCGCCGCTGGCTACCGCGTGCACTGGCGCGACACCACTGCGGCGCAATGGCAACACGCGCGGGCCGTGGGCGACGTCGACCACGCCGTGCTCAAGGACGTGGTGATCGACGACGGCTTCTTCGGCGTGTCGGCCGTGTCCGCCGACGGCTACGAAAGCCCGGTGGTGTTCCCCGGCTTTGCCGGCAGCTTCACCCGCTCGCCGGCGCCGGCATCCACGACCCAGGACTGACCAACGCAGACCCAACCCATGCCTAGCGCTGGTGCAGCGGCACCAGCTCGGGCTTGTGCAGCACGTAGCCCTGCGCGTAGTTGACCTGCAACTCGGTCAGCGCATCCACCGTGGGCAGGTCGCCTACCCACTCGGCGACGATGCCCAGGCCCAGCCGGTGGCCGATGTCGGTCACCGAACGCACCATGACGCGGCTGACCGGATCGCTCAGCATGTCGCGGATGAAGCTGCCATCGATCTTGATGATGCTGATCGGCAGGTTCTTGAGGTAGGCAAACGAGGACATGCCGATGCCGAAGTCATCCAGCGAGATGGCGCAGCCCACGCTGCGCAGCCGCTCCATGAAATGCGCCACCTGCGCCAGCTTGCGCACCGCGACGGTCTCGGTGATCTCGAAGCACACGCGGGTGGGGGCAATGTTGAAGCGGTGCAGCAGCTCGATGATCAAGTCCGCCAGGGATTCGTCCTCGACGCTGGCACCGGACAGGTTGATGGCGGCCAGCCCCAGGCGCGCACCGGAGGGGTGCATCTGCTCGAAGTTGGCCAGCGCCGTCTCCACCACCCAGCGGTCGATGATCGGCATCAGGCCGTAACGCTCGGCGGCGGGCATGAAGACGCCCGGCGCCACCAGCCGGCCGTCGTCCTCGCGAAAGCGCAGCAGCAGCTCGACGCGCGGCACGCCGCCGGCGGTTCCCAGCGGCAGCTCGTGAATCTCCTGGTAAGTGAGCACCAGACGGTGCTCGCTGATCGCCAGCCGCAAGCGGTTGGCCCAATCCATCTCGCCGCGCCGCTGCGCGGTCTCGTCGTCCTGGGCGCGATAGAAATGCACGCGGTTGCGGCCCGCCTCCTTGGCCAGATAGCAGGCCGTGTCGGCCTGGGCCAGCACGTCGCGCACGCTCAGCCGCGGGCGGTCAATCATGACCACGCCGACGCTGGCGCTGATCATGTAGCTGTTTTGTTCCCAGACAAAGGCGTAGCCATCGATGCACTGGCGCAGGCGCTCGGCAACCGCCTCAGCGCCTTGCCAGCCAGCGACATCGCCGGCCAGCACGCCAAACTCATCGCCGCCCAGGCGCGCCAGCACGTCGCCGCTGCCCAGCTGGCGGCCCATCAACGTGGCCAACTGGATCAGCAACTGGTCGCCGGCGAGGTGCCCGGAGGTGTCGTTGATCAGCTTGAATTGATCCAGGTCGAGATACAGCACGGCAGCGTGCGGACCATGCGGCCTGGCCGCCAACAAGGCCGCGCCCAGGCGGCGCTCAAACTCGCGGCGGTTGACCAGGTCGGTCAGCGCATCATGCGTCGCCTGATGGCTCAGCAACTGGGTCAGTGCCCGCCGCTCGCTGACGTCGGTGGCCACCATCAGCAGCGTGGACTCGCCGTCGAGCGTGATTTTCGACATCGCCACATCGGCCCAGAAGTGGTTGCCGTTGCTTTCGCGCAGGCGGGTTTCGGTGCGGCTGCCGTCGTGGCCGTCCGTATCCTCCAGTGGCGCCGGCATTTCGCCGTCGACAAACAAATCGGACAGGCGCCCCTCGCGCACGCGGTCGCCCAGCCGCTCGCGCGAGGCCTGGTTGGCGTAGGTGATGATTTCGCCATCCACGCGCGCCAGCAGCACCAGCGCCGGCAGCAGCTCGTTCAGCGCGCGAAAACGCTCCTCGCTCTCGCGATAGCGGCGGCTCATGCGCCAACCAAGATCCAGCGCCCGCTGCCGGGTGCTGGCCACGGAAAACACCAGCAAACCCAGCAGCACACTGACCAGCAGCCCCGCCGGCCAGAACGACTCGCTGACATCCTTGGTCATCGCGGCCGGATCATGCGGCCACATGCTGACCTTCCACACCCGGCCGTGGATGTCGAACGTGCGCTCCATGCGCATCGCCGCCGGCACCGTCGTCGCCACTTGCCGCGGACCGAACAGCGGCAGCGGCGCGCCGCCGGTGATGTCGGTCACACGCACCGCCAGCACATCCGTCACTTCGCCGGGAAACGCATGGCCGATGAAATCATCCACACGCCATGAAAACGCAATGAAGCCCTGCAACCGCGCCCGGCGCTCGGCCACGTCACGCGGCGGCGGGCCGGCGGAAAACACCGGCAAGCGCATGAGAATGCCGGTAATGGCGCGTGCGCCGTCGTCCCGCGCCAGTGCGAACGGCGACGACAGCTCCGGCTGGTCGCTGTCGCGCGACCGATGCAGGTCGTCCAGGCCGGTCGGCCCGGTCCCCAGCTCGCGTCCCAGCTGGCGATGGTTGTCATGCGCCGGCTCGGCCAGGGTCAACACGTAATGCACGGCGCCGGCACGCATCTGGCGCTGGGCAAAAGTCATCGCCAGCAGGCTGGGAAATTGCGTCCGTGGATGCAGGTTTTGGTAAAACGCGGCGAACTCGCCCGGCGTGACCTGATCGGAAGCCAGGAACAAGGTTTGCACGGCGCGCAACAACCACTCGGCGCCGTTCAATTGCTCCTGCAGCGACTGAAAGCCGGTATTGGCCAGATTGGTATACAGCGCCAGCTGCTGCCCCTGCTGGCCGCGCTGCTCGTAGCGATGGATGCTCACGGTGACGGCCAAACCAAGCGCCAGTGCCAGCGAACCCCAAATCCAGGCCCAACCGCGATGTCCCACCGGCGGTCCGACAATCGCGTCGACCGCACGCCGCCCGCCGGCCGGCGTCGGCGTGTCAGCCGCGGTATGCCTGAGGTTGAGCACGGTGTCCGCCCAGTTCGGTTTGCATCGCGCGTGGGACTTCATCTTACACACACAAATGTGTACGCAACATCATTTCCGGCGGCATTCAAGCCCGCCGGGGCCGCGGTTTGGCGCGATGCGTCGGCGTCGCGCACCACGGATCCTCCGGCCATGGATGACGCGGATAGCGGCCCTTCAATTCCTTGCGCACAAGGGGGTAGGTGCGCTCCCAGAAACCGCGCAAATCCTGCGTCACCTGGATCGGCCGGCCTGCCGGCGAAAGCAGGTGCAGGGTGACGGCGACGCGTCCATCGGCCACCCGCGGCGTATCGGCCAGGCCAAACATCTCCTGCAGCTTGACCGCCAGCACCGGCGAATCCGCATCGGCGTAGTCCAACCGGTGCTGCTGGCCGCTCGGCACCCTCAGCGCCTCCGGCGCCTGCAGGTTCAGCATGCGCCGCTGGGCGTGATCGAAACGCGCGGCCAGCGCCTGCGTCAGCGCGCCGGCATCCACCGCATCCAGCCGATGCCGGCCCAGCAGACAAGGCGCCAGCCAATCTTCCAACGACGCCAGCAAGGCGGCGTCACCGACATCCGGCAGGCCAAGCTCGCCCCGCCACGCGCGCAACGCCAGCATGCGCGCGCGCAGCCGCCGCGCGCCGTCGGTCCACGGCAACACCGCCAACCCCTGTCCGCGCACCGCCGCCAATAGCGCCGGCAAGGCGTCGGCGGCAGCCACCGGCACGCTGCGGCGCTCCAGCGTGATCGACGCAAAGCGCTGTTCCTCGAACGCCTCCACCGCGCCACGCTGCGGGTTCCAGCTGAGCGTGCGCACCTTGGCAAAACGCGCGCCGCAATCACGCTGCAACACTTGCGGGTCCAGCGGCGTGGCGCCCACGATCAAGCTGTCGCGCGCCTCCAGGCGCAGCTCCAGCGCCAGCAACCAAGGCTCGCCAAGCAGAGCGCTGGCCTCGTGCAATCGTGCGCCGCGGCCATTGGCCAGCGTGTAGCGCAGGCCGTTGTGTTCATCGCGCCGCGCCACGCGATCGGGAAACGCCGGCAGCAGCAGTTCGCCCAGCGCATACCGGTCCGGCATGCCGCTGGCGGCTGTGGTCACCCGCAGTCGCCGCCGCCAACCCTGGCTGGCGCGCTCGATGGCCGCCAGTGCGCCGGCATCGACATCACGCGCGGGCCGGCCACGGCGGTCGCGCATGGCATGCAGGGCCAGGACACGGGCGCGAAGGTCATCATCAAAGACCCCGCTGCCGCGTAGCGGCGAGCGCGTTTCCAGCAGCGCCAGCAGGTCCGCCAGCAACGGCCGTAACAACGCCGGCGCGTGCACGGCGGCAGCGGCCAGGCGAGGGTGCGTGCCCAGCGCCAGCATGCGCCGACCCGTGGCGGTGATGCGCCCATCACCATCGAGCGCGCCCAATGCGGACAACACATCGCAAGCCTGTGCCAGCGCACCGGCCGGCGGCGCATCCAGCCAACGCAGCGTGTCGTCGGACCCGGCGCGTACGCCCCAGCCAGCCAGCTCCAGCGCCAGCGCGGACAACTCGACCTGCGCCATCTCGGGCGTGCGCGCGGGCTCCAGGTGGCGACTCTCCGGCCACAATCGATACGCCGTCCCCGGCGCCACGCGGCCGGCACGACCGGCGCGCTGCTCGGCCGACGCCTGGGAAATGTTGACTGTCTGCAAGCGGGTGAACCCGGAGTTGGGATCAAACCGCGGCTCGCGCGCCAGGCCGCTGTCGACCACCGCGCACACACCAGGCAAGGTGACGCTGGATTCGGCGACATTGGTGGCCAGCACCACGCGGCGCCGGTCTCCATGCGCATCGCCCGCGGTCAGCGCCAGTTGTTGCGCGGCCAGCGGCAGGTCGCCGTGCAGCGGCAGGATGTCGACGTGATCAGCATCCAGGCCGGCCGCCAGCACGCGCTGCACCTGGGCAATCTCGCGCCGGCCGGGCAGGAACACCAGCACGTCGCCGGGGTTTTCCGCCAGCGCCTGGCGCACCACGCGCGCCACGTGCTGCTCCAGACGCTCCTGGGCGCGCGCTGGCGGCCACACCACCCGCACGGGAAAGCTGCGGCCGGGACTGGTCAGCCGCGGCGCCTGCAGCCAGTGTGCAACGCGCTCGCCATCGAGCGTGGCCGACATCACCAGCAGGCGCAAATCCGGACGCAGCGTGGCCTGTACATCCAGCGCCAGCACGGCGCCGAGATCGCTGGCCAGGTGCCGCTCGTGAAACTCGTCAAGCACGATGGCGCCGACACCGGGCAACTCCGGATCGGCCTGCAGCTGCCGCGTCAGGATGCCCTCGGTCACCACCTCGATCCGCGTCTGTGCGCTGACTGCCGATTCAAACCGGATGCGATAACCCACCGTCTGTCCAACGGCCTCGCCCAGCTGCTGCGCCATGAACCGCGCCGCCGCCCGCGCGGCAATGCGCCGCGGCTCCAGCACGATGATCCGGCCCCCGACCAGCCAGGGCGCAGAAAGCAACGCCAGCGGCACCTGCGTGGTCTTGCCCGCCCCCGGCGGCGCCTCCAGCACCAGCCGCGGCGTCACCGCCAGCGACGCACCAATCTCACCCAGCAGCGGGGTGATCGGGAACACGTTCATGGAAACACGCTCATGCGCGAATGATAGCGGCGAGGGTTTCGCCGCCACGGCGTGGCCCCTTGCCTACTCGCTAGCCCAGGCCAGATTCCCTGGCCGCTCCATGCGCGAGAACCCAGGGTGGACTTTGCAGCCCACCCTGCATCACCACTTTGCACACACCACGCCGCACGATATGCGGGCCTCTGCCTATCTCGGCGCTGCCACGCATTGCTGCGCCCATTTGCGGGCCGCCGTCACGCCGGCGTTGTCGTTGAGGCGGGCGCGGACTTCACCGATGACCTGCCAGTTTTGTGCGCACAAGGTGCCGGCGTGGGCGCCGTTGCGCCACGAGCGCAGGGCCAGCGCCTGGGCGCTGATGTACTCGCCGCGGGCCAAGGCATCCACTGCCTGGCGCTGCAACTGCGCCGGATCGGCGGTGGCGGCCGACGGCGTGGCGCCAGCGGCCGACGACGGCAGCACAGCGGTGCTGACCGGTGCCGCGGCAGGCGTCGGGTTGGCGCGCAGCGGTGCCAGCGACTCGAACTTGGCCTGGTATTCGTCGGTCACGCGCTTGGCGTCCTCGCCACCGCGAATCACGCGCGGGGTGATCAGCACAATCAGCTCGGTGCGATTGCGGTTGCGCCGCGTATCACCAAACAAGCGGCCCAGGACCGGCACGCGGTTGAGCCCCGGCACGCCGGTGTCGATGTTGGACTCGGCCTGCTGGATCAGGCCGCCCAGCAGCACGGTCTGCCCACTCTGCACCGCGACCTGGGTCGCCAGCTTGCGCTCGGAAATGGGCACGTTGCCATTGACCGCCGGCACGTTGCGGTTGGGCTGGCTGACCTGCTGGCTGATGTTCATGTACACCAAGCCACCTGGATTGATCCGCGGCTGCACGTTGAGGATCACGCCGGTGTCGAGGTATCTCACCTCGTTGAAGCTGGTGGCGTTGCCAATGCCGGCGTTGACGCTGGTCGAGTTGATGGGAATCTTGTCGCCAACCTGGATGCTGGCGGTCTGGTTGTTCATCACCACCATCGACGGCGCGGACAGGGTCTTGGTGTTGCCGCTGGTTTCCATGGCGCGGATGGCGACCTGCAGCTGGCTGTTGAGGAAGGAGTAGAAAAACGGTTCGCCGCCAAACGCGTTGCCGCCCTGACCCAGCGCCGCCTGGCGGTGCCGGTAGAGCTGGCCGGGGACGATGTTGCCGTCGGCATCGGTGGTGCTGCCGGTCAGGCCTTCCAGATACCACTGCACGCCAAACTGAAACTGGCCGGTCAGGCTCACCTCCAGGATGCGGGTCTCGATCTGCACCTGCAGCGGCACGGTGTCGAGCTTGGCGATGGCGGCCTTGATTTCCTCCCACTGCGAAGCCCGTGCGCGTACCAGAAGCTGGTTGCTGCCATCGACCGAACTGATGCGCACGCTGCCATCGCTGGAGGTGTATTGCGCCTCGCTGGCCGCCGCGCTGGCGCCCATGGTGGACATGCCGGCAGCACTGCCCAGACCGGCATTGGCGCCGGAAGCCAGGCCGCCAGCATCGCCGCGATTCTCACCCATGCCACTGGCGGTCATGCCCGAGGCATTGCCGCCATCGGCGTTGCCCAGGCCACCGACGGTGCTGCCGAAACTGCCGGCGCCGGAACCCATGTTGACGCCGGCATTGGCGTTGTCGGCGCTGCCGAAATTGGCCGGCGCCAGGCCGGGGCCGACCCGTCCGCCGCTGTCGGCACCAGCCCCGCCACCGCTGTTGGTGTAGATCTGCGCCAGATAGCGCGCCAGATCCGAAGCCTTGATGTTGCGCACGTCGTAGACGAACAGCTGCGGCTGGTTGCCGCCGCCGCGGTCGATGCGGGCAATCCACTCACCCACTTCCTGCAGGTATTGCGGCTGCGTGCTGATCACCACCAGCGCGTTGGTGCGCTCGATGGGAATGAAACGCAGCATGCCGGCCAGCGGCGTATCGCCGTGCGTGCCGAACATGCCGTCGAGCTTGGGCATCAACTCGCCAACCGTGGCGTACTGCAGGTTGAATACACCCACCGACATGCCGCGCAGCCAATCCACGTCAAACGTGCGCACCATGCTTTGGTAGTTGGCCAGCTCCTGCGGCGAGCCGGCCATGACCAACACATTGCGCGCGCTGTCCACCAGCAGGATGGCCTCGGCGCGGGCGAACGGCTTGATCAACTTCTGCATCTCGGTGGCGGAGATGTAGCGCAGCGAAAACAACCGCGCC
The DNA here is from genome assembly GCA_964568445.1 of uncultured Rhodanobacter sp. GTDB lineage: Bacteria > Pseudomonadota > Gammaproteobacteria > Xanthomonadales > Rhodanobacteraceae > Rhodanobacter. Next base: position 128,059 of record CAZMPZ010000004.1, read on the forward strand.
TGCATGCCGCCACGCGGCGCGGCGGCGCCCAGGCTGGGCACCAGGTTGCCGGCCACGGCCTCTTTCTGCGGCAGCACGACATAGCCTTCGGCGCGCCGCACCAGCGCATTGCCGGTCCACGACAGCAACGTTTCCAGGATCGGCAGCGCCTGGCTGGAATCCACCGGTTCGGCGGTGGAAAACGAGATGTTGCCCTGCACGCCGGGGGCGATGGTGTAGCTCTGCTTGAGCAGATCGCCAAGCACGGCCTTGACCACCGCCTGTACCGGTTGATTTTCGAAATTGAAGGTGACCGCCCCATCGCCGCGCGCGGGTGCGTGCGGCGATGCCAGTGCCTGCGGCTGGATGAACACGCCGTTGCCGACACTGATCTGCGGCGTCGTGGAGACCGGGGTCGGCGCGTCATTGCCGGTATTGAGCGGCAGCGGTGGCGGCGGCGGATTCTGCGTGCCGGCCATCGCCTCGCGCTGCAGCGCGCCGTCATCGGGGGTGTGCGGCAGGCTGGCGCAGCCGGCCAACGCCACCAGCACGGCCGCGCCAAGGCCGCGCAGGGCAGGGTGTGTGAGGGAGGAAAACATGGCTCAACGTACTCCTTGATTGGCTGCAGCGGCCTGGGCCGCGCGGCGCTTGTTGATGGTCTCGCGCAGGCGCTGCACCGCCGGGCTTGGCGGCGCATTGGCCGGCGCGCCGGCGCCCGTGCGCGGTGGCGATGGTGACTGCGGCGGCGGGAGCGGCGCCCCGGCGTTGGCCGGATGCATGCCGCCATCGCGTGTCGGCGTGGCGGCCGGTGGCGCGCCATCCTTGCCGGCACCCGTCGCCTTGGCGTCGTCCATGGGCGCCCCGGCGGGCAGCTTCAACTCGGTGCGTCCGGAAGGCGCGTCAAACAGTGCCGAGCGTGCGCGTACTTCCACCAGCGTCACACCGCCGGCGGGCAGGCTCTCGCCCACGCGCAAGCGCACTTCGGTGTCGGTCTGGCGATCATGCAACAGGGCCATGTGCAGGCTGCGCGTCAGGATGACACCCGTCAGGGTGAGATCGCCCAGGCTGCTGGCACCATCGACTGCATGCGCGGCGGGTCTGCGGTCCGGGCTGAACAACGGCTTTTGCCACACCAGCGCAAACTGCGCCAGCGGCACCGGTTGCGGCAGATTGGCGACCGGCGCCGAGGGCGGCAGTGCCGCCGCCGCACGCGGCGCGTCCCACCGTGGCGTGCTGCCAAGGCCGCCAAGCAGGGCCGCCCACACCGCGCCCAGCAGCAGGATCAGGCCGGCCAGCACCGGCGTCAGGCGACGCTGACGGAGATGGTTCATGGCCGCCCCTCCGTGCCGGCCGCCGTGCCGACGCGTGCCGGGCGTACATAGCCGGACAGGGTGAACTGCACTTCCAGCGGCGCAGCGGCATTTTGCTGGGCGGCCACCGGGTTGCGGTAGATGCTGAGGTCATCGACAAACAGGTACGGCGTGCCTTGTTCCAGGGCCTGCAGCACGGCCGCCAGCGGCTGCATGTCGCAGCTCAGGCTGATGCTGACCGTCGCCTTGCGGTAAGGCTCGCCCGGTGCCACGGCGGTCGCCGGCAGAGGCATCTTCTGGCTGACGTCGCAGCGGCCGCCGTGGGTGCTGGCGCCGACCACGTCCACCACCCGCTGCATCAACTCGCCGGTCGCGGTGTTGGGGTCGTCGGTGGGCAGGAACGCGGCGCTGGCCGCTTGCCCGGAACCCAGCGCCGCCAGCCGCTGGCGCAGTGCCGGCGCTTGCGCCACGGCGGCGGCGTAGCGGCTTTGCGTGTCGCGCAGCTCGTGCATGTCCGCGCTGACCTGCTGCATCGGCGCGACAAACCACCAGTGCAAGGTCAGTACATAAACCAGCGCCAGGGCTGCCACGGCCAGCGCCACGGCCAGCAGGCGCTGGTCGCGCGGCTTGAGCGCAGCAAGCTTCACGGCGCCCCTCCATCGCGCCGCGCGCGCTCGTCATCCGCGGCACGCGGCGGGGCGGCCTGGTGCCGCACCTGCGCCACCAGGTAAAAACGCTCCTTGCCGGTGGCCGGATCGGCCTGGATGCTGCCCTGGAACCCGGCGTCGGCGATCAGTGGCGACGCCTTGAGCACATCCAGCAACTTCGACGCCTGCGGACTTTGTCCCTGCATGCCGATCTGGCCGGTGTTGTCGACGCTGAAGCGCTCCAGCCACGCACCATCGGGCAAGCGTGCCGTGGCCTCGCGCAGCACGCTGAGCATGGCTACCGACTGCCGCTTGCGCTGGGCCAGGAAACCGGCCGCGCCCAGGTTGTCCTGCCATTGCTGGCGCAAGTCCGCCACCTGCTGCGCCTGGCCGCGCATGGCCGCCACCTGCGTGCGCATCTGCTCCAGCGCCACGCGTCGATTGTGCAGCCACTGGCCCAGCACCAGCCCCAGCGCCAGCACGCCGATGGCCGCCAGCAGCGCGTTGCGTCGCGCCCGCGGACGGCGATGGCGCACGCTGCGCTCACGCGGCAACAGGTTGATACCAAGTCGCTGGTTGCCGGCGGCGACATCCACGGCGTCGACGGGCAGACCGTGTGCCGTCGTCTCATCCAGCAACGGGTCCAGTGCCGTGCGCGGCACCACCAGCAATTCCAGCGCGAATTGCCCGGCCGGCGCCGGCACGGTCAGCGGCCGCGCGGCGTAATACACCTGTGCCACGCGAAACGGCGTCTGCCGATCCATCTCGAACGCCAGCACCTCGCGCAGCCGGCTGCGCGCCGCCAGCGGCAGGTTCAGCCGGCGCCGCAGCAGTCGGTCCGCCGGCAACAGCAGCACCAGGCGCAAATCCGCCGGATCGACGGCATGCAAGGCGTCACGCATCTGCGCCCGCCGCACGCCATCACCCAGATCGCCCTGCCACAGTGACTGATCCTGGCCGACGCGGCGCAGCGCCCAGCCATCAGCGCTCGGCGCCAGCGCGACCCACTGCGCACCGCTGACAAACCAGCCGCGCCACGCCACCGGCAGCAGCGCCAACAGCTGTCCGCCCCACCAACGCGCAAAGTCGGGCAGCACCGAGGCCTGCCACAGCGCTTGCGCGCGTGCCAGCCACGGCCGCCATACCTGCGTCGCCGTACTCATTGCTCCACCCCTTCGCGCCAACGCAACACCACATACGGTTGCGATTGCCCGCCGCCCACCCCGGCCTGCAATCGGATCGTGGCGCGCAGCATGGCACGAGTGCCGTCAGCCAGCGTCGCCTGAGACTCAATACTATGCGTGGTTCCGTTGCCCACCACCAGACCGGGATCGGTTGCGTTGCGCTCGCGCGCCGCGCGAATGGCCTGCATCTGCGCCGGATCCATGCCCGGAATGGCGGCCAGCGCCAGCGGCGTGGCGGTGTTGGGGTCGGGCGTGGCATTGCCGCCGTAAATGGTGATGTCATTGGCGATGTGCTGGTACAGCGTCGGCGTCATGTCCAGCACCAGCTGCAGCTCGCCGATGCTGGCAAACGGCGCGTGGCGCGGGCCGTAGTCACGACCGGCAGCCGCATACGCCGCATCGCCGGCCGCGGCGGCAGCATCGACACTGGCCACGCTGCGCCAAGCCACGACCTGCTCTGCCAGGCGCGCGGCGCGATCGGCCGGTTCCCCGGCCGCCACAAACAAGCCCTCCAGCACCTCCGGCGCGGCGGCATTGAGGTCGACCTTACCGCTCTCGCTGACGGCACGCACCAGCACCTGCGCGTGGTCAAAGTGAAACTGGTACGGACGGCCATCGGCAATCCAGCGCTGTCCGGGCCGCAGGTCCTGCAGGCCGTAGACCGCGCGCATCAGGCCGGCTTCGGCGGCGTAGTGGGCCTGCGTGTAAGCGAGCTGGTAGCGCGCCTGCAGGCCTTCGGTACGCGCCAGCGCGGCCAAGCCACCCAGCACGATGGCCAGCAAGGTGCATGCCCACAGCACCAGCAGCAACGCCACCCCGCGCTGCGCCATGGGTATCGGGGCCGGCGCGCGCATCAGCGCTGCCCCGCGGCGGGCGTAAACCCGCGTGGCGACATCAACCCAGGCGATGCCGACGGCATCTGGGCGCGAATCGGCACCGCCAGGCGCGGCCACGCCGGCCGGCCATCGGTACGCAGGTTCACGCGCACCAATGCCGGCAATTGCTGGCCATCGGGCCAGGTGGGCGTCCACTCCACGGCGGCGCCACGGCTGTCGCGGCCGGCATAGGTGAACTCGCCAGCACGGATGTGATCAAGCAGCACCTGCGGCTCACCCAGCGCCTGCGGCGCGCGGCCATCGGGTGGCAACAAGGCCAGGCTCAGCTCCAGCCGCAAGCCGCCGGCGTCGTCATCGACCAGTTGCAGGCGCTGCAGCTGCGCGCCAAAGCGACCGAGATAGCCGGGCAGCGGCGCAACATAGCGCATCTCGTGCGCGCCGCCGACGAAGACCACTGGCGCGCCACGCTCAGTATGGGCGAGAGGCTGGGCCATGGCCTGCTGCAGTTCGCGGCGGATGAACTGCTGGGCAGCGCGAATCTGGTCGCTGCGCTCGATCATGGCGCTGCCGGCGCGCGCGGTGTGCGTGGCGGTGCGGATGCCCGAATACACGCCGACCATGAGCAGCGCCAGCAGCGTCAGCGATGCCAACACCTCCAGCAGGGTGAAGCCGCGCATGCGGCCGCTCACGGCGCCGGCCCGATGGCGCCCACACTTGCCGCGGCCAGCCGCAAGGTGCGGAAATGCGCCGTATTGGTGCGTCCACGCTGCTGCCAGGAGACGGTCAGATCCAGCTGATACAGGGCAAGCATTGGCGGCGCCTCGCCGGCACGCGGCGGCGGGCTCCACGGCGTGACATCCAGCTGCCAGGCAAATTGCCGATCAAAGCGCCCGGCGCTGTGGCCCGGCTGCAGCGGCGCGGTGACAAAGGCCGTGTCCAGTGCGCTGCGCGCCCACATGGCGGCGGCGCTGTGGGTGGCGGCATTTTGCGTCAACGCCATCGAAGCACTGGCGACCTTCATCAGGGCGGCAAAGGCCACGCCCAGCAGCAGCAGCGCGGCCATCACTTCCAGCAGGGTGAACCCGCCCTGCGACCGGTGCGCCGGCATGACGGAAGCACGCGGCCGGCTGGCGGATTTCATCGCCCGGCCACCGTATCCACCACGCGCACTTCACCCGTCAACCAACCCACATTGACGTGCCATTCGCGCTGGCCGCTGTGCAAGGTGATGCGCCCGCCGGTGGAGCTGCCGTCGGGGAAAAAACGGATGCGCGCGGTGTGCGTGTCGGGCGCATCGACCGCCGCGGTGGTGGCGGTGACGCGCATGCCGCGCGGCAGCGGCACAACCTTGCCGCGCGCGCCGGTGAACGTGTTGGCGCGCGTATCGACGTCAAAATGCTGCTCGTGCGCACGCACGATGGCCTGCGCGCGCGTTGCCCGCAGTGCCGCCGCCATCTCGCTGCTGGCGGCACGCACGCGGGCGCTGGCCAAGCCCTGGCTGACCGACATGGCCACCGCCGCCGCGGCAATGCCGATCAGGGCAATCACCGCCAGCATCTCCAGCAGGGTGAAGCCACGCGCGCGGGTGCGTCCGGATGCGGCAAGGCACCCCGTGCCCCATAACCGCTTTCCGGCGACTGCAGGGAAGCCGCCTTGCGGCATTCCCCGTTGCCCGTTCCTCGTTCCCTGCTCCCTGCCCCCGGCAGTCACTGCCAGTTGCCCACATCCTTGTTGTAGCCCTCGCCGCCCGGCTTGCCGTCCTGGCCGTAGAACACCAGGTCGAAACTGCCGTGTTCGCCCGGCGCGGTGTAGCCAAAGGCGTGCTGCCACGGGTCGCGCAACTCTGACTCCTTGGCATACGGGCCCTGCCAGTTGGCCGCGTTGGCCGGCTTGACCAGCAGCGCATCCAATTGCTGCGGCGGCGCGCCGTTGTCCAGTGCGTAGTTTTCCAGCTTCTGGCTGAGGGTGATGAGCTGCGCCTTGCCGGCGCCGTACTTGCCCTTGTCCACGTTCTTGCCGACCTGGGTCACCACCACGCTGCCGATGATGCCGATCAAGACGATGACGGCGAGCATCTCCAGCAAGGTGAAACCCGCCTGACGCATGGCGTGTGGCGCTGGCGTCCGCCGTCCCCGTCCCCCGTTCCCCGTTCCCCGTATTGCCATGCGCATAAAAACCCCCAAGCTCATTGGATATTGCTGGTCAGACTCAGCAGCGGCAGCAGGATCGCCGCCATGATGAAGGCGACCAGGACGGTCATGACGATGGTCAGCGCCGGCACCAGCGCCGCCAACAGACGGTCGATCGCGCGCCGGGATTCGACGTCAAAGGTGTCGGCCACCTTGAGCAGCAAGGTGTCGAGCTGCCCGGCCTCCTCGCCAACCTGCACCATCTGCATGGCCAGGCGCGGAAACAACTTTGACTGGGCCAGCGCCAAGCTCAGCCCGGCACCGTTCTTGACCTCATCGTGGGCAGCCAGCAGGGCGCCATCGAGTGCCCGATTGGCGGTGACCTGGCGGGCAATGGTCAGCGCACTCAGCAGCGGCACGCCATTTTTCAGCAGCGTGCCCAGCGTGCGCGCGATGCGCGCGGTCTCCACCTTGAGAAGCAGCGGCCCGAGCAGGCGCATGTGCAGCAGGCGCGTATGCCAGGCCAGCCGCGCGGCCGGTTCACGCAGGCGCAGTCGCCATGCATACACGCCACCGCCCAGCAGCAACACCAGCAGCCACCCCCACGATTGCAAGGCATGGCCGACCACCAGCACCGCTTCGGTAATCCACGGAATGGGAACTTGCATGTCCTCGAAGATCGGCACGAACTGCGGCACCACGTAGGCCAGCAGCAGCACCAGCGAACCCAGCACGCCGACCAGCAGGAAGGCCGGGTAGATCAAGGCGTTGATCACGCTGCCACGCAAGGCCTGCGCGCGCTCCAGATAGTCGGCCAGCCGGCGCAGGGTTTCCTCCAGCGAGCCGCCCGCCTCGCCGGCACGCACCAGGCTGACATACAGCTTGGGAAACACGCCGTGTTCTTCTTCCAGCGCCGTCGACAAGGTACTGCCACCGCGCACGCGGTCGCGCACGCGCGCCACCAGATGCCGGGCATGTTCGCCATCAGGCAATTCCAGCAGGATGCCGAGCGCGCGATCCAGCGGTTGGCCGGCGCCAAGCAGGGTTGCCAGCTGATGCGTGAACTGCGCCAGCTCGTCGCCGTTGAACGGACCGCGCCGAAACCAGCGCGCCACGCCGCCGCCCGCCGGTGCGCCATCGGCTGGCTGCGCCTGCAGCAGGATGTTGCCCTGGTCCTGCAGATGGGCAACCACCTCGTCCACGCTGGCCGCCTCCATCTGCCCGCTGAGCATCTCGCCGGCAGCGCTGATGGCCTTGTATTGAAACTGGCTCATGCGGCACCTTGCCCCCTCTCCCCGTCGGGGAGAGGGCTGGAGGGAGGGGACAATCTCGCCGCAGACTTGCTTTGAACGGGACTTCCCGCAAGCCACGGCCCCTCACCCCAACCCTCTCCCCCGAGGGGAGAGGGCACCACGGCACGCGTCACTTCCGCGGCAGCGCATGAATCAGCCTTCCTGCGTGACACGCAGCACCTCCTCCAGCGTGGTCACGCCGGCGACAGCCTTGGCGATGCCATCCTCGTACATGCCGCGCATGCCTTCGGCGCGCGCCTGCACCTCGATGTCGCTTTCGCTGGCATGCTGCATGACCAGCCGGCGCAGCGCATCGCTCATGGGCAAAAACTCCATGATGGCGCGGCGGCCGCGATAGCCGCTGGGATTGGCGGCGCTGGTGCCGGGTCTCCACAGGCGGATTGGCCGCACGTCGGTGTAGCTTTCCAACCCGAACTGCTCGATCACCTCGGGCGAAGGTTCGTAGGGAATGGCGGTTTCCGGATCCAGCCGCCGCACCAGCCGCTGCGCCAGGATGCCGTTGATGGTCGAGCCCAGCAGGTAATCCTCCACGCCCATGTCCAGCAACCGCGTGACGCCGCCGGCGGCGCTGTTGGTGTGCAGCGTGGACAACACCAAATGCCCGGTCAGCGCCGCCTGGATGGCGATGCGGCAGGTTTCCAGGTCGCGCATTTCGCCGATCATGATGACGTCCGGGTCCTGGCGCATGATCGAGCGCAGCGCACCGGAGAAATCCAGCCCGATCTGCGGCTTGACCTGGATCTGGTTGATGCCTTCGAGCTGGTATTCCACCGGGTCCTCGACGGTGATGATCTTCACGTCGTCGGTGTTGATCTGCGCCAGCGCGGTATACAGCGTGGTGGTTTTGCCCGAGCCGGTCGGGCCGGTCACCAACAGGATGCCGTGCGGCTTGCGCAGCACATCAAGGAAGCGCTGCTTGAAGGCATCGGTGAAACCCAGCGACTCGAAATCAAACACCACCGATTCGCGGTCGAGGATACGCATCACCACCGACTCGCCAAAGCTGGTCGGTACGGTGGACACGCGCAGGTCCAGTTCCTTGCCCTGCACGCGCAGCTGGATGCGGCCATCCTGCGGCAGCCGGCGCTCGGCGATGTTGAGGCGGGCCATGATCTTCACGCGCGAGATCACCGCCGCCGTGGACGATGCCGGCGGCGCCTCCACCTCATGCAGCACGCCGTCGATGCGGTAACGCACCTTCAGCCGGTTCTCGAACGGCTCGATATGGACGTCCGATGCGCGCTGCTCCACTGCCCGCTGCAGGATCAGGTTGACCAGGCGGATGACTGGCGCCTCGGAGGCCAGGTCGCGCAGATGCTCGACGTCGTCCTCTTCGGCGGCGCTGCCATCGAGATTCTCGACGATGGTGCCCATGGCCGAGCGGCCAGCACCGTAATAGCGCTCGATCAGCCCGTCGATCTCCGAGCGCACGCCGACGCGCAGCGCCACCGGCCGGCCCGTCGCCAGTGCCACCGCCTGCAAGGGATAACCATCGGCCGGATCGGCCACCAGCAGCGCCAGGCCATCGGCGCCATCGGCCACCGGCACCACATGCTGGGCCTTGAGAAAACGCAGCGACAACTCCACGCCCTCGGGCGGCAGCTCCGGCGCATCACGCGCCGCCAATAAAGGCGCCGCCAGCAGCGTGGCCCAAGCTTGCGCCAGGTCATGCTCCGACACCAGGCCAAGACGACCGAGCAGTGCCGTCAGCGTGCCGTCGGTCGACGCCTCATGCAGACGCCGGGCGCGGTTCAGATCGCCCTCCTTCAACTGGCCAAGCGCCACCAGCGCGGCGCAGACGCGCACCTCGCGCTCGTCCACGTCCACGCTTTGCACCACTGAATCGATCACCGCAGACATCACCCCACCCCGCTGCGCCCACCACAACTATCGCCGACGCCCCCCGACGTCCGCCAGAAACATGTCATTGGTAACACACTGGCAGTATCAGACGAAACCGGCGCCTTGCGGCGCCGATTTCGTCGCGTTGACCGGCGCGATCAGGCGATCACGCCACGCCTCACCAGCCGAAGCCCACGCCCACGCCGCCGGACGATTCACCGCCGCTGATGGCGGCGCCAAAGGTCAGGTTGGCCCGCGGCGACAACTGTCGCGAGTAACCCACCGACAACGCCGACTCGCCCTGGTAGCCGCCCACGCCCACGCCCACGCGATTGGGCGTGTTGATGCCCTGCGTGCTGAACGCCATCTGCGCCATCGCCGTGCCCATCGCCCCGACCTGGTTGATGCGCCGGTCGACCGTGTGGAAGCGGCCATTGACCTCGTCACGCAGGCTGTTGACGTCGGCCATGCTGGCCATGCCAGCAAACTTGGCATCGGTATAGGTCTTGGCGCTGTTCAAGGTCTGCACCGCATTGGCGTCGGCGTAATCCCTGGCGGTGACCAGCGCCTGCTGCACCTGGCCATAGTTGGCGGCATCCGTCGCCTGCGTGCCGGCGGCCACGTTGGTGACCTGCCGCTGCTTGGCCGCGGTGCCCACCGACACGGTGTTGGCGCGATCGGCCACGGCGCCCTGACCCAGCGCAACCGCACCCGATGCGGTCACCGCAGCGCCCTCACCGACCGCCACGGCGTTGGTCGCCGTGGCCGCGATGACGGTATTGGCGCCCACCGCCGTGCTGCCATCGGCGTTGACCTTGGCGTTGCCGCCAATGGCCGTGTCGTTCGGGCCGGCGGCATGACTGTCGCCACCCACCGCCGTGCCATGGTCGCCACCAGCGCTGGCGCCCGACCCCACCGCCACGCCCTTGCTGTCGGCGGCAACCGTCGCCTCGGCGTCACCGTCGATCGCCACGTAATCGAGCGCGGCCGAATTTTTCTGGATGTCGGTCAACTGCCCTTCGAGCGTACCCACGCGGCCATCCAGCGCACCGATGGCTTGCGTGTTGGCATCGATCTTGACATCCGACGCGTCAGCACGCGCGCCCAGGTCCACCACGGCTTGCGTGTTGGCGTCGATTTGCGCCTGCGACGCGCCGGCACTGCCGACCACGGCATCGAGCTGCGCCTTGTTGACCGCATCGGTCGGCGCCGTACCGGCTGCCACGTTGGTGATCTGGCGCTCGGCGCCGGCGCTGCCCACCGACACCGTGTCGGCGCGATCGGCCAGCGATTGCGCACCCAACGCCACGGCGTTGTCCGCCGTGCCCTGCACCCATGCACCCGCGCCCAGGGCGGTGCCGTTGATCGCATCCGCACCCGCCAGCCAGCCAAACGCCGCCGCGTTACTGGCCGTTGCAAACGCTCCGGCACCCAGCGCCGTCGTGCCGAATCCAGACGCTTCGCTGACATAGCTGCCACCGGCCGCACTGCCACCCAGCGCCACGCTCTCATCGCCCGCCGCTTGGGCGCCGAAACCGACGGCTACGGACGTACTTCCGGTCGCCACAGCCGTGCCGCCGACGACGGTGGACTGCGCACCAACGGCAGCGGATTCCGCGCCCACGGCCGTGGAATACTGATCCGCGGCATACGCCAGCGCGCCCAATGCCGTCGCTTCATCGCCATCGGCTTGCGCACCGATGCCGAATGACGCGGCAGCCAACCCACTGGCAATCGCGCTGGCACCCACCGCCGTGGCGCCGTCGCCAGCTGTCGCCGAACCAGTGACGCCCGTCAGGATGTTGGACGCCAGGCCACCGATGGCCACGCTGTCAGCCCCACTGGCCGTCGCCCCGGCACCAAAGGCCGAGCTGTTGCCGCCCGATGCCATTGCCCCGGCACCCGTGGCCGTGGTGGCATCGGCGACGGCCTGCGCACCGCTGCCCGTGGCCGTGCTGGCGATGCCGCTGGCCAGGGCATTGGCGCCCACGGCCACGCTGTCGTCACCGGAGGCCATACTGTTGAAGCCATTGGCCGTGCTGAACAAGCCCAATGCCGCGCTGCCCGAGCCGGTTGCCGTCGATCCGTCGCTCAACGCCGTGCTGTTCGCACCCAATGCCGTACCGAACATGCCATCCGCCGCAGCCTGGAATCCCAACGCCACGCTCTCTTCGCCCGTTGCAAAACTCAATGCTCCGACCGCCACGGAATGCGCCCCCAACGCCAGTGCGTCTTCCGTGCCATCAATCGCCCCGTCGGCCGCAAGAAAATGCGCGGCCGCCTCGGTATTGGTGACCAATGCATCGAACTGGCTCATGTTGACCGCGTCGGTAGGCGCCGTGCCGGCGGCGACGTTGGTGATCTGGCGCTCCGCACCCACACTGCCCACCGATATCGTGTTGGCGACGTCGGCCACCGAATCGGCGCCCAGTGCCACGGCGTTGATCGCCGTCGCCGACGCACTGGTTCCCAACGCCACGCTGTCATCGCCCGCAGCGCTGGCGAACACTCCGCAGGCAATGGCGTCATCCCCTGCCGCCACTGCCGGAGTGCCGCCCTGAACGACGTTGCAGGGCGTGATGCCGGGCGCGGCGTAGACACTGTTGGCAGCCATGGCCAGCCCGAGCGCCAACGCGGCGACGGCGATATGGGCGCGCCTGGCAATACCGCCTTTGCCATTGGCGTGTGCCAATTCCGAAGCCACCACCAACGTGCCCAACGACTTGTTCCAAACCTTGCTGTAAATCCTGTTCATGGGTTCCTCGTAAAGGTAACTGCTGATTCAGTCGTGCCGAGAAACGTCTTGGCACGTGATTACGGACTGCCGTCGAGAGGCTCGATGCAGAAGAAGAGTGCCGGATAATCCAGAGCAAACGCCGTGCTGTTCGCCCACTCCCGCATCAATGGGAACCCGTAGGATCGGCACGAAATATCTGGTTGATGGTCATTCACCGCCCTGATGCGGCGCAAACTCACGGTGACGCTCCAATGCGACGGCATCACATCAGGGCACCACCCGAAACAGGCCGGACGCCGGTGCATGGGCACCGACGTCGTCGATCAACGCGCGACGAAATTGCCCAATACCGTGACACCGCGGTAGTCACTCTCGCCGAATACCGTGATGTAGTAAGTGCCGGGGACCGGGCGGCTGATTGAAACCCGCTCGGTGGTAGTGCGGGCATGCGTCGACTTCCAGGTGAAACTGGCCGGCGTAGCTGGCGAACCGATCTTCACGTACATCGACACGTCGCCGCTCCCGCCCAAGGTGCTCATCGTCAGTGCCAGTGCACCGGCGGGGACATCCAGGGTATAGACCTTGCTGCTGCCCGCGGCAGCCGACTGGCCCGGCATCGTCACACCGCGGGACAGTCCCTGTGGCGCAAACGCACTCCACGCCTTCCATTGCGCCAGCGTCTCGGTATCACCCAAGCAGGCATTCAAGCTGCTGGCCTGGCCCGCCGTGATGAGGCCAGCGGTGGCCATCTGGGTTGCGTACGCGCGCACTGCCGGCCGATAGTCGCCAACCGTGGGTGCGGCGCCGGCAAGGATCCTGGCGTTGGCCAGCACGTTGGCGCCAATCACGATGCCACCGGGCAACCAAGTGGGAATCCCGGTATCGCATGCCAGCAAAGCCTGCGTGCCGGCATTCAGCTGCCAACCCTCGTCCTGGAACAACGCCGGCGTGAGGTCGAGATTGATGTGACCGGCCAGATCATCGTTGATGGCGTATTCCATCAGGGCATTGGGCGCCAATCGCGTGTCGTAGTGCGAGAACGACGAGCCTTGTGACAGCGTGGTGGGCGCATACAGTTGCACGTTGCCCGCCGCATCCGTGCCCGCCAGGCTGTCGCCCGACGCCAAACCAAGTACCAATCCCGCGGCATTTGCTTTCAGCTTGGCACCATCGATCTGGCTGACCGACCCCACGGGCACCGTGATACCAGTGCCATCTCCCCCTGCGACGATGATGCCGGGCTGGTTGTTGGCGATCAGTACCGCCGAGGCACCCGCCGCCTGAACATTGAGGACCTTGTCGGTGAACGCACACGTGCCGCGATCGACGATCGCGACATGGCCACTGATCTGGGCGACGTTGGTGATCGGCGCGCACGCTTCCGCATTGGTGGTGGTGCCATCCAGGCTGGGGCCGCTCGCCACCGCGGCCATGCCGTTGAAATTGGCTGGCGTGGCGACCGGGCCAATGGCGCCGGGGTTGAACACGTAGTCACCGGCCGCAGCCACCGGTGCAGTGACGCGCAGGACCATCGGATGGGACAACGCCAAGGGCGCCTGCGCCTTCACGTTGGCGCCGGTGAACACCAGGTTGCCATCATCCAGTGCGGCGGCGACGCGCTCGACATTGGTCATGTCGTACCAACCCTTTGCCTGCGTGTCGTCGTACACGAACGTCGAGTAGATGTCGGCCCGGCCCACCCCATCGTTGCCCGCCAGCGGCTCGCCCGTGGTCAGGCTGCCGAAGCCGGAAAAGCCCAGGCCATGGCCAATCTCGTGCAACACCACATTGAGGAAGTCGATTGAGCCAGCCGGTTGTTGGCCATCCAGACCGAAATACCAGTCGGAGCCTTCAAGGCACCCCGTGGACCCCAGGGCGCCATTGAAGCGCGCGCGGATATCGGCCGCTCCTGGTGCGGCATCCTCTTTGCTCAAGGCATCGAACAATGCCGAGTGATACCAGGTGTTGGCCAGCGCACCGGCCGGAGCCGGAGCCTTGAACGAGTAAATGTTGGTGGTGCCGGCGGACCCGAGCGTACCCGAAACAGCGTCGCAGCTCAGCTTGGCAAAGCTGGCGCTGACCGTCACCGGGACATCGCTTTGCAGCACCGCACCCCAGATGTCGGCGGCAAACTGGAACACGATGCGCGCCTGCTCGCCGCGGGTGACACCGGGGTTGCCGCCGATCGGCGTGGCCGGCGTGGGATCATCCAGTCCCTGGCCGGTCCCTACGTCCTGATTGGCAATCTTGATGTCGGCGGCCGAGGCAAGGCCCGCCGCGCTGACCAGACCCAGGCCCAACATGGCACTGAACAGCAGTTTGCGACGAATCATTTCGTCACCTCCTGTTCGACCGGAGCGGCAGGTGCATCGCCCGCGTGGTGGATGTCCAAGCTGCCATCGGCCCGGCGCTCCGCGACCAGCGAGCTCATCAGGTTTTCCGGCAGCGCCATGCCCACGGCCTGGTGGCCGTTCTTCAACTGGAAGGTGTGGAAGGTCTTGCGCGCTTCCGCTTCATTGCGTGGTGCGGCTGGCTGGCCCAAGATGTCGCGCGTACGCGGTGCCAGGGCCGATTGCTGCACCATGGCTCGCGACAACGCCGCACGCTGCGCGGCGGTCGGTGCCACCAGGCGCCCGGTCGCGGGATCAATCGCCACCTGTACGCCTTGCACGGTCGTCGACGTCTGTTGTGTCCCCGCCTGTGGCTCGGCCGCATTGGCCGCTGCCGTCATGACCAGACCAGCAATCGCCAATCCGCAACCACGCACCACCCACTTTGCATTCATGCAGCCACTCCCCCTTGAGATTTTCGTCTGGCGTAAAACGCACGGCACCGCCCGCGCGATGCGCCCGCCAGGCGTACCGACAAATGTTGAAAGCCCCGAACGATGTGGTGTCACGCCACCGCGCGCCGTATCACAGGTGCGCGCTCATTGCTGTGACACAACTTTTAAAACCTACCAGCTCGTTCCGACGGTGGTCAATGCGACTTTTTCCTATATGCCGAAGCGCCCTATGCTGGCTCACGATTTCAACCCATGGCGCGCCATGGCCTGCAACCTGCGGCACCAGGAACTGCCTGAACCATGATCGACATCGGCGCCAATCTCACCCACGAAGCTTTTGCGCACGACCTGCCGGAGGTTCTGGATCGCGCGCGGGCGTACGGTGTCGAACGCATGGTCGTGACCGGCGCCTCGCAGGCGGAAAGCGTGGCGGCGCTGACCTTGGCACGGGCACACCCAGGCACGCTCTTCGCCACTGCGGGCGTACATCCTCACCACGCTGGCGAGTACGACGACGCCACCGAGGTCGTGCTGCGCGATCTGGCGCGTGACGCTGCGGTACGCGCCATCGGCGAGACGGGACTGGACTACTACCGTGACTTTTGTCCGCGCGACGTGCAGCGGCGCGCCTTTGAGCGTCAACTGGCATTGGCCGCCGATCTCGGCCTGCCGCTGTTCCTGCACCAACGCGATGCGCACGCGGACTTCCTGGCGCTGCTCAAGCGCTATCGCGACCGCGTGCCGGCGGTGGTGGTGCACTGTTTCACCGACACGCGCGAGGCGCTGCACGACTATCTGGCGCTGGATTGCCACATCGGTATCACCGGCTGGATTTGCGACGAGCGCCGCGGCACGCACCTGCGCGAACTGGTGGCGGACATCCCGGCCAACCGCCTGATGATCGAGACCGATGCGCCCTACCTGCTGCCGCGCGATCTCCGCCCGATGCCAAAGGATCGCCGCAACGAGCCAATGTACCTGGCGCACATTGGCGCCCACGTGGCGCGCTGCCGCGGCGAGCCGGTGGCCATCACGGCCACCAGCACGATGGCTGTCGCCGAGGCATTTTTCGGATTACCCGGCTACTTGTAGACGCCCGCAAGCGGGCTCCTACGCCAGGCGGCGCGTGGCACCAGGTGGCAAGCCGTCCAGCGCGTGATCACCAATACGCACGCGGACCAGGCGCAGGGTGGGAAAGCCAACCGCCGCGGTCATGCGCCGCACCTGGCGGTTGCGGCCTTCGTGCACGGTGAGCTCAAGCCAACAAGTGGGAATGGCCCTGCGAAAGCGTACCGGTGGATCGCGCGGCCACAGCCATGACGGCTCGGCCACGGCGCGCGCCTGCGCCGGCAGGGTCGTGCCGTCGTTCAGCACGACGCCGGCACGCAAGGCCGCCAGCGCGGGTGCATCGATCTTGCCTTCGACCTGCACCAGATAGGTCTTGGGCCGCTTGTGCCGCGGATCGGTCAGGCGATGCGCCAGCGCGCCATCATCGGTCAGCAGCAGCAATCCCTCGCTGTCGCGGTCCAGACGTCCAGCCGCATAGACGTCTTTTTGCTGGACGAAGTTAGCCAACGTGGGACGGCCGGCGCTGTCGGTGAACTGGCACAGCACGCCCCACGGTTTGTTGAGTGCAATCAGCATGGATGCGCGATGATCGCCTCAGCGCACTGCATCCGGCGCGGTGCCGACCGCCGGTTTGACGAAGCGCAGAGTCATGCGGTCCGATTCGCCGATGGCGGCGTATTTCGCCTTGTCCTGGTCGCCCAGGGCGAAGGTCGGCGGCAAGGTCCACACGCCCTTGGGATGGTCCTTCGTGTCGCGTGGGTTGGCGTTGACCTCGCTGCTGGCGTCAAGCTTGAAGCCGGCTGCGGTGGCCAACTGCACGACGACATCCGTGGGCATATAGCCGCTCTTGCGCACGCTGGCGTACGTCGCGCCCTGGGCGGCGCGATGCTCGACCACGCCCAGCACGCCGCCGGGTTTGAGCACGCTGAAGAAGGCCTTGAACATGGCCGGCGCGCCGGCGCCCCAGTTGTGCACGTTGCGGAAGGTCAACACGCGATCGGCCGATGCCGGTGGGCCGAATACCGGTGCGGCCGGGTCAAAGGTGACGATGGCAGCGCGGTCATAGTGCGCCGGGTCGGCGGCAAACTTGCGCTTGATGGCGCTGTCGTCACCGCGCGATTCCTCGTCGGCCGGCTTGGCAATGGCGGCCACGTAATGACCCTTGGCCTGCAGCAGTGGCGCCAGCACCTCGGCGTACCAGCCGCCGCCGGGCAGGATTTCCACCACGGTCTGGTCCGGACGAACGTTGAAGAAACGCAAGGTCGCCGCCGGATGCCGCGCACCGTCGCGCGCACGGTTGGTTGCGGTGCGCCAGCTTCCTGCCAGGGCATGATCGATGGCGGCGCCGGCGGCAATGTCGGCATGGCTGGCCGGCGTGGTCGTAGTGGGCGTCGGCGCCTGGCCGGCGAAGGCCAGCGGCGCCGCTGCCAAGCCGAGCGCCAGGGCCAGCGCAAGCGGGGTGCGGCGTGCAATGCGGCCAGAAGCGGAATGGTTGTCGAACATGGGGCGTTCCTCGGCAGGGTTGACGGAGGTGTCGTCGTGCATGGTGCCATGCAGCCGGCGCTGCGAAATCACACGCCGCGGAAATGGATCACTGAGCGGATCACCTTGCCACTGTGCATCAGCTCAAAAGCTTCGTTGATGCGCTCCAGCGGCAAGTCGGCGCTGACCATTTCATCAACCTTGATCTCGCCCGCCAGGTAGCGCTCGACATAGCCCGGCAGCTGCGAGCGGCCCTTGACCCCGCCAAACGCCGAGCCGCGCCACACCCGTCCGGTCACCAGCTGGAACGGCCGCGTGCTGATCTCCTGCCCGGCGCCGGCCACGCCAATGATGATCGACTCGCCCCAACCCTTGTGGCAGCACTCCAGCGCCGAGCGCATCAGCTGCACATTGCCGACGCACTCGAAGGAATAATCGACGCCGCCGTGCGTGAGCTCGGTGATGACTTGCTGGATCGGCGTGTCCGGATAATCGTTGGTGTTGACGCAATCGGTGGCGCCCAGCGCGCGCGCCATGACGAACTTTTCCTCATGGCGATCAACGGCGATGATGCGCCCGGCCTTGGCCAGCACCGCGCCCTGCACCACCGACAGGCCGATCCCGCCCAAACCAAACACCGCCACCGTGGCGCCCGGCTCGACCTTGGCCGTATTCAGCACTGCGCCGATGCCGGTGGTGATGCCGCATCCAAGCAGGCACACCTTGTCCAGCGGCGCGGCCGGGTTGATTTTCGCCAGCGCGATTTCCGGCAGCACGGTGTATTCGCTGAACGTGCTGGTACCCATGTAATGCAGCAGTGGCTTGCCGTTGAGCGAGAAACGCGAGGTGCCGTCGGGCATCAGGCCCTGGCCCTGGGTGACGCGGATTTTCTGGCACAGGTTGGTCTTGCCCGAGCGGCAGTATTCGCACTGGCCGCACTCGGGCGTGTACAGCGGAATGACGTGATCGCCAACCTTGACCGAGGTGACGCCGGCGCCAATCTCCTCGACAATGCCGCCGCCCTCGTGGCCGAGGATGACCGGAAACGCGCCCTCCGGATCATTGCCGGACAAGGTAAACGCGTCGGTGTGGCACACGCCGGTGGCGACGATGCGCACCAGCACTTCGCCCGCCTTGGGGCCGGCCACATCGACCTCTTCGATCGACAGCGGCTGACCCGGTGCAAAGGCCACGGCGGCACGTGATTTCATGGCGGCTCCCTCGATGCAGGCAAAGTCGTCATGCTAACCGCTGGGCGACAAGCGCGTCCGGTGTGGCGGCACGCCGCATCGGGCGCGATTTACGGCGCGACGTTGATCCGTACCGCATCGAACGCGCCATGGGCATCGAGCGCGGTCAGCGTGTGCGCGCCGGCGTGCGGCAAGTCGATGAGGATGTTGCCAGCGCCCGTGCTGGTGCCTTGCAGGCGGCCATCAAGCAGCCATTGCACCGGACTGCTGGCACCCAGCGCGTGCACCGTCACACGCAGCGGCTGATCGCTGTTGGGCGCGCGGCGCAAAGTCACGCCACGCGCCACGCCGGCAATGCGAATGGGGCTGGCGCGCTCCAGCGAATCGTCCGCGCAGCCCGGTGCCAGCGGCGGCAGCGCCGACTGCCGACGGTCATCCACGCCCAGCCACGGCGTGGCCAACGCCGGCCAGCGCGCAAGATGCACGGTGCGCTCGTGTGACGCATGACAGGCGCCACTCAGGCGCCGGCCGTGCGCATCCACGCGCAGCGTGAGCGCACCCGAGCTCCACGCGCCCAGCCCGCGCTCGGCGAAAGTCGGCGGCAAGGCGTCATCCAGCACCCAGGCCGCCAGCCGTCGCCGGCACAGCGCGGGCGGCGTGCTGGCGGCGGCGCTGCCGAGCGGCCAGCACACATCGGCCGCACGCACGCTCGATGGCCGCGGCCGCGCCGTGCCGCCGCGCTGCGGCAGCATGTCGATGATGCGAAACAGCAGCGGCAAGGCCGTCACCGCGCCGTACTGGCCAGGCGACGGCGTGCCGTCGGGGCGGCCGATCCACACGCCGACCGTCCAGCGATCCGTGACGCCGATGGACCATGCGTCGCGATAGCCGTAACTGGTGCCGGTTTTCCACGCCACGGCGCCATGGCGCTGAATGGCGCCGGTCAGCGGGCCGCCTTCGACGTCGGCCGGGTTGTGCGCCAGGATGTCGCGCACGATCCACGCCGCGCCGGGCGACAGCAAGCGCCGCGGCCGCGCCGGCTGGTCGCTGGTGTAACGCGGCGTACCGGCAACGCCGCCATTGGCCAGCGCGGTGTAGGCGCCGACCAGATTTTCCAGGGATGTCGACGCGCCGCCGAGGATGATCGACAGGTTGGGCTTGGCGCCGGCCGGCAGGCCCAGGTCGATGCCACCGGCAGCCAGCCGCGCGACAAAGCGCGTGGGGCCGACGCGGTCCAGCACGTCCACCGCCGGCACGTTGAGCGAGCGCTGCAAAGCCTCGGCGACGCTGACCGGGCCGCTGAACGCCTCGTCGAAATTACCCGGCCGGTAACCGGCAAAATCCTGCGGCGCATCGACCAGCAGGCTCTGCGAGGTAATCAGGCCATCGTCCAGCGCCAAGCCGTACAGGAACGGCTTGAGCGTCGATCCCGGTGAGCGTGCGGCGCGCACCATGTCGACGTGGCCCAATCGCGCGGCATCGGCAAACTGCGCCGTGCCGACGTACACGCGCGCCTGCAGCGTGGCGTTGTCCACCACCAGCACCGCCGCCGAACTGTGCGCCGGCAAACGGCCCATGTAATCGGCCACCCGCGCCTGCGCTGCGCGCTGCAAGGGCGCGTCGATGGTGGACACCAAACGCCGCGCGGCCGGCTGCTGCTGATGCAATCGTCGGGCCAGCAGCGCCGCGGCATGCGGCACCTGCAGTGAACGGGCAACCACCGGTTCGATCGACGCGTCGCGCACCTCGTCCGCGCTCCACACACCAAGCACACGCATGCGCTGCAACACCTTGTCACGCGCCGCGCGTGCGGCCTCGGCGTGGCGGTCCGGGCGCCAGCGGCTGGGCGCTTGCGGCAGCACGGTGAGCAGCGCCGCCTCGGCCCGCGACAAGCGGCTGGCGCTCTTGCCCAGATACGCCCACGACGCCGCTTCCACGCCTTCAATCGGGCCGCCAAACGGTGCGTGATTGAGGTACAGGTCGAGAATCTGCGTCTTGTCCAGGTGCGCTTCCAGCTGCAGCGCACGCAGGATTTGCCACAACTTGCCGCGTACCGTGTGCGGCGGAAACCGGTCCGGCTCGAGAATGCGCGCCACCTGCATGGTCAACGTCGAGCCGCCGGAGACGACGCGTCGATAGCGCACCGCGCCGGCCACACCGCGCGCCAGTGCCCACGGGTTGACGCCGGGATGGCGGTAAAACCAACGGTCTTCGTAATGGAGCAAGGCCGCCAGGTACAACGGCGAGACCTGCGCGACCGTCGTCGGATAACGCCACACGCCGTTGCGATCAGCAAACGCGCGCAACGGCGTCCCGTCGCGCGCCACCACCATGGTGCTGGCGCCGTCACCGCTTGGCAGCGGCAGGGGGAACCAGTGATCGAAGGCAAGTGCGGCGAGCAGGGTCGCGACGAGGACAAGCGCAACGGCGCGCAGCCAACGCCTGCGGCGAGTTCGTTGCAGGGTGGCTTGAGCCTCGGTCATCGCTCAGCACCCTTGGACTTCGGCCTGCAGCCTACGCTCAGGGCGGACGCCTCACGTATACCGTTCACCCTGAGCGTGGCCCGCGCCAGCGGGCGAAGTCGAAGGGCATGCGATCACTTCGCCACGTCTGATTCACGAGAAAATCCCGGGCGCATCACGGTTCCACCACGGTGAGCTTTGCCGGCGTCACCGTGCCGATGCCGCGGATCGCCGGGCGGTACATGTCCTCGACCAGCGGTGGCGGCACGGTGTAGGTGCCGGGAGTGACGGCGCGCACCAGGTAGAACACGCGGGCGGTGTCGCCGCGGCGCAGGTTGAGCGCGGCGGCGTAGCGGTCGTCGCGGTATTCCTCATGCACGACGTCGGCCGCCGATGCGTGCTGATCCAGCTCGATGCCGTCGATGACCACGCCGGCCCAGGCTTGCGCGCCGCCAAGATTGAGGTTTTCCACCTCCAGCCCGCCAGGCAGCAAATCCGTGACCAGTGCATTGGGGATGTTCATGCGCGGCTCGATGGCCAATTGCACGATCAGCGTTTGCCCCTCCTTCAGCGTGTCGCCACGCCACGGTTTGCCGTCGGTCGTGTAGTAGCTGCGGCGCACGTCGATCTGGCTGGCATCGGCAGCCGGCGCCTTGAGCGGGATGCCGGCCACGTCCAGCGTGGCAAACACCGGTGCGGCGCTGGTGGGCTGCACGCTGATGCCGGCGCCGAGCTCGGCATTCGTCAGGTCGCGGGCCCACAGCCGCTGCGCCGGTGCGGTTTCGGTACCACTGGCGGTGGTGATGGACGCAGCCAATGGCGCGCTGTCGCCGGCATTGAACGCGTGCGCGACGCGGGCAATGGCGGCCTGCTCCTGCGTGCTCAGGTACGACCACGACCAGCGATAGCCGGCCTGGTCTTTTTGTCGGCGCTGGACATGGGCGGTGGCGTCGCGCGCCCAGTCCGCCAGCTTGGCGTCATACGCCGGCGTGGCCATGTCGTAGGTGTGCGCCAGGCTCACCATCAACGCCAGATCGCGCAGTTCCGAGCCGTAGTCGCCGACGTACCACGGCCGCGCCTTGTTCCACGCGAAAGCCTCGGCCATGGCTTTTTGCGCGCGCGCGTTGTCGCCCATCAACTTGAACGCGACCGCCATGTGCGCCAGCGGCAGCGGCGCCACCAGCTGGTTGCGCTCGTTGTCGAAGATAGCGCGCAGCGTGCCCAGCGGCGCGCGGTTGACCCGCGCCAGGACATAGGCCGAATACGCCTCATCCGCCAGCCGCAGGTGATCGGCATGCTCGTAGCCGTAATAGCGATGGCCGCCGGCGAGCAAGTCGTCGCTCAGGCGCTGCAAGGCTTTCTGCAGCACGTCCTGCGGCACGACGAAACCGGCATCGCGCGCGTCCAGCATGAAGTCGACGACGTACGGCGTGGCGAACGTCTCCACCGGGCTGGCGCCGCCCCAGAAGCTGAAGTGGCCGTTGCTGGCCTGGAACGAGGCAATGCGTCCCAGCGCACCCTCGATCACCGCCTTGCGCGCGGCGTCGCCCAGCACCGTGGCGCCAAGCGCCTTGGCCGTCTGGCCGTCCAGGATCAACGCCGCGTAACCCTTGCTGGTGGTCTGCTCGATGCAGCCATACGGGTAGTTGAGGGCGCCGCGCAAAGCCGCCGCATACGGCAATGGCGGCAGCGTGCTCAGCGTGAGTCGCGCACGCACGGTGGCGGGGATCAGTCCGGCCGTCGACGACGCGCCCAGGTGCTGGGCCTTGCCGCCTTCGAGCACCAGCGGCGTGGTGCTGACCTGCTGCGGCCAGGCCGGGCGCACGGCAAACTCGAAGTGGCGATCCACCTGGTAATCATTGAGCGCAGCGTGGATGTCGACGCTGGCCACGGCCGCGCCGCCACTGGCGGTGACCGGCAACGTCAGCACGCTGCCGGCCTCCGCCTTGAGCGGCACGCTGCGCGTGGCCTTGTCGACGTGCAGCACGGCATTGGTCGCCACCGCCACCTTGGCCACGCCGTCCTGGCCGGAGAGATTCTTGAGATCAATGCTGATCACCGCCTTGTCGCCCGCGGCCATCACCCGCGGCATGCTGGGCTCGACCACCAGCGGCGCGCGCACGGTCACGGGTGTTGTCGCATCGCCGAAGCGGTCAGCGCTCCATGCCAGCGCCGATACGCGCAGGCTGCCGTTGAAGTCCGGCACGTCCACCGCCAGCGTGGCATTGCCGTGGGCATCGAACGCCACCGGCCCGGCGTACAGGTCGACGATGGCGACGCGCGGGTTGAGCCGCGCCGCCTTGGGCAGCGCCCCGGCGCTCATGTCGCCGCCGTAGCGCAGCTTGCCTGCGCTGCCGTCCATGGCCTCGATGATGCGGCTGTAGAGGTCGTACGCCTCGACGCCCAGCGCGCGCCTGGCAAACATCCACGCCCACGCATCGGGCACCGGATAGTTGGTGATGTTGAGCACGCCCTGGTCGACCGCCGACAGGCTGACCCAGGCTTGTGCGCCAGCCAGGTCGGCGGCACTGACCTTCACGCGCAGCGGGTTGCCCGGGCGCATCGTGGCCGGCGCGGCCAGCTTGAGTGCGATGCGTCGCGCACTGCGATCGATCTGCACATGTGCCACGCCCATGGCACGCGCCGGCGTGCTGTGCGCCGTTGCCTCGCCGCCGCGGAACACCAGCGCGGTGACATAGACATCGTGGCGTTCCCACTCCTTGGTGACCGGGATGTCGAACGTGGCGCCAGCCTTGGCGTCGATCAGCCGGCTGTACAGCAGATGGTCGGACTCGACCAGCAGCAGGCCCGGCCCGGACTGCGGCGGCGTGACCGTCACCTTGAGCGTGTCGCCAACGCGGTAACGCGCCTTGTCCAGCGCCAGCTTGACCTTGTCTGGCCGCGCTTCCCTGCCGAGGTTTTCATCGTCCCAGCTGTAGCCGGCAAAGAACGGGAACACCGTGGTGAGCTTGGTGGCCGGATCGTAAACCTCGACCCGGTAGCTGCCCCACTGCACGGGAAACGCCACGCGCGCCGCCTTGCCGGCGGGCACGTCGAGCACCTTTTCATCGATCAGCTGCAAACGCTGGTTGGCGTTCGACCGCCAGCTGTTGTCGCGCTCGTACATCCAGTAGAAATCGCGCAGCTCACGCTTGAGCCGCACCTTCAGATGCACACCGGCAAGCAGTTCGCCGGCGGCATTGGCGCGCACGATCTCGAAGCCCGCCGTGCCCTCGCTGGCCGCGCCCTGCCTGGGATCAAACAACGGACGCACGCCGACCAGCTCGGCCGCCGGCCAATACGTGCGCGCCAGCTGGCGCGTCACCGCGCGGCCACCGCTTTCGTACACGCTGGTGGCAAGCGTGACCGCGACCGGCGCGACTGGCTTGACGTCATCGGGCAAGGCAATGTCCCGCGCCAGCTGGCCCTGCGCGTCGAGCTTGGCATCCAGCACGTCGTCCGCACTTTGGGGCAGGTCCAGCGTGGGATCGCCAAAGAAGGTGTCCGCCATCCGGGGCAGCGGATGGACTTGCGGCGCGACCAGCAGCCTGGCTGTCACCCGGTTGCCATCGGCCGGCGCGCCGTAGAGGTAACTGGCCGCGACCTTGAGCTGGAGCGCCTCGCCCGGCGCAAGCGCCGTCTGCGGGCTGGAAAGGTCGAGCTTCAGCCGCTCGGGCAGGAACTCCTCGACGTGGAACGGGAACGCCTGCACCGACTGCGCGCTGGCCGGATCGAGACGAAATTCCAGCTGCCACAACCCGGTGGGGGCGTCGTCCGGAATTGCCTGGTTGAACGCGAAATAATTGAGCTGGCCCGGCTCCAGGCGCTTTTCCACCAGCGTGCGGCCATCCGGCTGCTTGACGCGCACGAACAGCGACTGCGCCTTCATCGCCTTGCCGTCGCCATCGCGCAACAGCGCCGAGGCATGCAGGGTTTCACCCGGTCGATACAGGTCGCGGCCCGACCATGCGTACACCTCGAACGGCGCCTGGCGGCGGCCAGTGATGTCGAAATTGGACACATCCAGCGCCGGCCGGTTGAACGGCAACACCGATACGTCCTTGCCGCGCGTGGCAACCAGCACATCCGAGGCGTCGACCTTGTACGCCATCAGCGCATTGCCGCTGGCATCGGTCACGGCCTTGAGCTTGCTGCGGCCGTCGCCGTCGCGCACGTCCACCGTCACGCCGCTGACCGGCGTGCCATCGCGCAACGAGGCCACATGCAGCAGCACGTTGTCGCGGTACACGCGCAGATGCAGCCCCAGGTCGCTGACAAAGAATGTGGCGGTGTCGTAGTTGCCCTTGAACGTGCCGCCGGCCTTGACCACCGCCACGTACACGCCCGGCTCGGCCAGCGCCTTGATGGTCTGCACCGGGATGTAGGTGACGGTGCGCGCGTTCGGCTCGCCACCCAGCGTGTAGTGGTTGGCATAGACCGACTCGGCAATTTCCGTCAACGGGCGCTGGACACGCTCGGCCCCCGCGCCGGCGTTGCGGTTGCAGGTGCGATAGGTGTTGATGTCGTGATCGAGGTCGTAGCTGCTGCGCTGACCATTGCGCGGATAGGCACAAAACAGATCCGTCAGCGCATCGGCGTGCACGCGGAAAAACTCGATGTCGGCGTCATGCACGTTGACCGACACCAACGGCAGGCCACGCGTCCCGCGCGCCGGCAGCACGCTGCCCTGCGAGGCAAAGCCGACCGCGCCGGGCAGGTTGCCCGAATACACCTCGCGCCGCGCGTCGTGGCCAAGCGTGTGGCCATCGGTGGCCATCAGGGCAGCGCGCACGGCAACCGTGTAGCGCGTGTCGGGCTGCACGAACGGAAAGCGCAGCGTCCTGGCGTCGTCATCCAGGCTCCAGCTGCCCTCCACCACTTCGCCGTCAGGGCCGGTGACGGCCAGTCGCTGGTCAAAGGTCTGCGCAGCGGCCAGCGGGCGATTGAAACGCAGCACCAGGGCCGTGCGCGAATCGTGCGTGTCGGCACTGGCGGACACCAGTGCGAAGGCCGCGGCCGGCGATGCGTGCGTCGACGTGCTGCTGGCCGGCGCGCCCTGCAACTGCGGCAGGTTGGCCGGCTGGCGATGGCAGGCGGCGAGGACCAGGGTGGCGAGCAACGCGACCAGCACGCCGTGCCAATGCGTGCGCGCATGCGGCGCGGCGAAAAGTCGGCTCATGGGTCTCTCCTGGACAGGGGCGCGACGATTATTACCTGCAGCCTGGCGGCACGATGTCAATGCGGCGCGCGATCCAGCCAGTCGCCCAGCTGCTGGAACACCTGCGTCCGCCACGGCTCGGCCTCGTGCAGCAGCTCGTGGTACAGCATGGAAAAAAAGCGCGTGGTGAGCTGCTCGCCAGCGGCGCGGCGGGCAAACTCGCGGCTGCCGGCGGGGTCGACCAGGCGGTCGCTCTCGGCCACCAGCAGCAGGGTCGGCAGCGCCAGGGTCGACGCGTCGGCCACGCATGCGGCGGCAGCGCGAAAGATGAAATCGGCCAGCCGCGGCGTGATGGCACCAGTGCGCAGCGGGTCGTGGCGATAAGCCGCCACCACGGCCGGGTCGTGTGAGATGTGTGCCATGCCGATGCGGTTGCGCAGCGGCAGGCGCGGCGCCACGCGGGCCAGCCCGTGCGCCAGCGCCATCAGCCACGGCCGCTCCCAGGTGCGCAGCACCGGCGAGGACAGCACCAGCGCGCTGGGCGCGATGCGCCCGTCCAGCACCGCACGCAGCGCGACCAGGCCGCCCATGCTGTGCCCGAACAGCAGCGGGGCGACAGGCTGGTCGCGCGCGTAGTCGGCATAGACCGTCGCCAGGTCGGTGAGCAGATCGTCGCTTCGCCGCAACGCGCCGCGCTGGCCCGGCGTGCGCCCGTGGCCACGCTGGTCATAGCTGCGCGCCGCGTAGCCGCGCGCATTGAGCCAGCGTGCCAGCGGTGCGTGGCGGCCACCATGCTCGCCCAGGCCGTGCACCAGCAGCACGGCACCGCGCGCGCCGGGTTGCGGCCAGTCATGCACAAACAGGCGCTGGCCATCGGCCATCGTCAACCACGGCGCCGGCGTACCCGCCGTGTTGTCCCCGTCCCGCATCATTGGTATCGCTTGGCCAACGGCCCTCTCCGATGGTGTATCCGCCCGCGCGGCGGGTCAGTGTTCAAGCACGCGCAGGTCCTGCGTCAACAGATCCAGCCTGGCCTTCATGGTCGCCTGCGGCTGGCTGCCCTGGACACCATAAAACGCCGTGTAGAGAAAGTCCGGCGTAGCCCCGGCCGCGGACGGCGGACCGATCACCGCGGCGATCTTCATCACGTCGTTGTCCAGCCGCGCCACCGCGTCGTATGGATGCTGGCGCTGCTCGACCCGCAGCCAGCGGGTCCGGGCATCGTCGCCAAGATCGTCCGGCGGCGCCACGCGGCGCTCGATATTGACCCAGTCCGAATCGTCCGCAGCCTTGGTCTTCCACACGCGCACATCCGCCACGTCCCACACGGGCCGGCCGTGGTCGACGAAAAAGCCGAAGCCAAGCTGCAGCAGACTGTCCGCCTCCACTTTTTGCAACGCGGGCGTGAAGGCAAACGTCAGCCGCTTCGAGGTGTAGCGGAAGCGCTTGCCGTAATCGGCATCGATCCGGATGTCCGCAAACGCCGCGGGCAGCAGCGTGGTTTCATGCAGGTAATCCTTCCACTGCGCAAGCGTGCCGCTGTAGGTGGCAAAGACGAAATCCGTCATGGCCCGCATGTTGATCAGGTAATCGTATTCGCCGCTGGCCGGCATGAGGCTCATCAGCGTCACGCTGCCATCCGGCACCGGCAGCGAAAACGCCATGACCTTGCCGTTCAAGTACGGCACGGCCCACACCCGTACCTGCCAGCGCCGCTGCCACGCGTCGACGTGCACCGTGTCCTGCATCGGCTTGCCCAGCGAGGTGACCAGCACCTGTTCGGGGCCCACGCGGCGCTTGACGAAGCCCACCTTGAGCAGCGCATCCATCAACACTTCGGGCTTGGCGTAGAGCTGGCTGGCACTGATGCTGTCGGGCTTGCGCAGGTGAAACAGCAAGGTGTGTCCCGCGGCCAGGCCGGACTCCACATAACCGTTGTCCGGCAACGTGGTCCGGCTGCCGACGCGGCCGGACAGGCCCCACTCGCCGGCATTGTTGCGTGCGATCAACGCGGGAAAGCCGCGCATCGGCACCTGGCTGTACAACAGCCGATGCGAACCCTGGCCACGCGGGAAAAGCCGGTCCGGTTCCTTGGCCAGCAGCGCCTTGAGCTGGCTGTCCTCGTAGGCGCCCAGCAGTTGCTGATATGTCGCGCTGAAGTCGGCAAGTGTCCTGGGCAAGGCAAACTGCGCCTTGAAGAGGTTGCTGAGCGTGCTGTCGAACACGTCGAACTGATACGGAATGCGCTGGTCCAGCACGGCCACGTTGTCGGGCGCATCGAGCACCGCGCTGATCGGCAGGGCGTAGTTGAGGTTCTCGTTGGGCGAGCGCATCAACACCACGCCAATCAGCTTGCCATCCTTGTCCAGCAACGGGCCGCCGCTGTTGCCCGGCGATGCGGCGGCTGAAAAGCGCATCCACTGCCAGCTGCCGTCCTGCTCCTCGGGCGTGTTGGATGTGTACAGGCCATCGCGGATTACCACGCCGGTACCCAGGGCATTGCCAACCGTGTAGACCACCTGGTTCAACGCCGGCTTGCTGTCGATTTCCAGCGCCGTCGCCGCCGGCACCGGCTGGGCCAGCGAGAACACGACGAAATCCTTGCGCAGCGAGAACTTCTCGATCCGGCCGATCGGGTACACCTTGCCACTGGCATCGCGCAGCTCCGGCGGTCCCCACAGGCTATCTATTCCAGCCAGCAGCACATGGCCGGCCGTGACATAACGGTTGTCACCAATCGCAAACGCGGTGCCGATCGAGTGGTACTTGTCGGTGCGCTCCTGATAAGGCAGCAGGTCCAGCGGCAGCGGCCGCTCGTAGATCAGCGGGTCATCCACCGGCTTGGCCTGCACGACCTCGAAGGTGGCGGCCTGAATCTTTGGCAGCAGCGCGGGATCCAGGCTTGCCGCGTGCGCCGCACCGACGGCCAGCAGGCCGATCGCCATCGCGCGGATCAGGTGTCTTCCAAGGAATCGCCAGCCAGCCTGGCCACGGATCAGCGTTTGCCGCACATGCATATCCATCCCTCAATGGTGGCCAAACTCCCGCCCGCACACGGCGCGGGCAGGTGCCGCGCAGCGTGACACATCGCGGATGGCGCCGCATGCGTGCGCTGCACGCAACGGCGCGCTCACGGTTTGCTTGTCGCCGGCTCCAGGGTGACGCGATCCAGCGCATACAGCGGCCCGTCGATCGGCGCGGTGTAGCGCAGGCACAAGGCATGTTCCCCAGCGGGCGGCGCCAGCGGTGCGTCCAGCACAAACCGACGCGCGCTGTGGTGCGGATCGGGCAAGGCCATGCGCGCCAGGACCGGCCCGTGGCAATCTTCCAGACGCACCACCAGCTCGCCGAACGGCGTGGTGCGCGGGTACGCCACCACCAGCTTGGCTTCGTGTGCCAGGGCGTAATTGCGCTCCAGCCGCACGGCGTCGACGTGGATACGCGCCACGCCGGCCATGGGCGTGGCCGGATACAGCTGGCAACTGTCAAACACATTGATGCTGTACACCGGCGCCAGCGAGGTGGCGTCCGGCATGGGTTGCACGCGCAGGCGGAAATCGCTGCCCGGGCAGTTGGCCATGGCATTGCCGTCGACGCCAAGCAGGTGGGTGCGATCGATGACGCGGGTCCGCGTCGCCGCCAGCGCCTGGCCATCGGCGGCAAAGCTGGCGGCGCGCACGGTGACCGGCAACGCGAGCGCCAGCGGTGCGCGATACCGCGGCGTTGCCGGGCCGGGCGCGCTGCCGTCGACGGTGTAATGCAGCGCGCCGGCGCCCGCCTGGCTGGACAACGTGACCCGCGCCACGCCGGTGGTCAAAGCCTCGCCGCGATCCAGCGCGATGTTCACGGCGAAGGCACTGTCGGCATAGCCGATGCCCTGCACACGATAACGCACCAGCTGCGCCGGCAAACGCACGACAAAGCCGGCCCAGTCGCGTGCGGCCGCCGGCGACCAGTCGACCTCGGCCAGCGCCGCCAGGCGCGGGAACACCGCGCGCTGGACATGCGCCATGCTCGGCATGTGCTCGGTCCAGACATTGGCCTGCGCGCCCAGCACATGGCGGGCCTGCATCGCATCGAGCTCGGCCGGCACCGGCTCGAAGGCGTAGATGCTGGCCAGGTCGCGCACCGGCAGGCGACCGGCAATCTCGTCGGGCAAGTCGCTTTGCAGCTGGTCGAAGTACAGGTCCGGCGCCGGGGAAAGCACGACGTCGTGGCCGGCCTGCGCGGCCTTGATCGCGCCCTTGGTACCGCGCCACGACATGACCGTGGCGCTGGTCGGCACGCCGCCATCGAGGATTTCATCCCAGCCGATGAGACGCCGCCCATGCGCGGCAAGGTACTGGCCGACGCGGCCGATGAACCAGCCTTGCAGCGCGTCTTCATCCTTCAGGCCCAGCGCCTGCATTCTCGCCTGCACGGCCGGTGAGGCCTGCCACTGGTCCTTCACCGCCTCGTCGCCGCCGACGTGGATGTAGCGCGACGGGAACAGCGCCATCACCTCGTCCAGCACATGGTCGATGAAATCGAACGTGGCGTCATCGACGTTGTACAGATACGGGTTGACGCCCCAGTCCGTCGACACCGGCGGCCGCGTGCCGGTGACGCCAAATTGCGGATAGGCGGCCACGGCGGCCTGGGCGTGGCCAGGCATGTCCAGCTCCGGCACGATGGTGATGTAGCGCGCCGCCGCGTAGGCGACGAGGTCGCGAATCTGCGCCTGCGTGTAGAAGCCGCCGTAGCGCGCCGGCTCGCCATCATGGCCGGCGTCGGGCGGCGTGCGCCAGGCGCCGATGTCGGTCAGCCCGGGGTAGCGACGGATCTGGATGCGCCAGCCTTGATCGTCGGTCAGGTGCCAGTGCAGCACGTTGAGTTTGTGCTGCGCCATCTGTTCGATCAGCGTCTTGATCTCGGCCACGCTCTGCATGTGCCGCGCCGAATCCAGCATCAGGCCGCGCCAGGCAAAGCGGGGCTGGTCGCGGATGTCGAGCGCGCCCAGCGTGACCGCGCCGCGGTGCGCGTCAGGGGTCAGCAACTGCCACACGGTGACCGCGCCATGAAACAGCCCGGCGTCATCGCGGGCGCGCACGACGATGCCCGCGGCGTCGACCTGCAACGCATAGCCTCCCGCCGCCGCCACCGGCGCGGTGCCGTCGCGGCGCAGGACGATGGCACGCGGCGGCACGTGACCGGCGCCGGCGTGGCCGGCCACCACCGGCAAGGCCAGGCCGCGCGTACGCTCAAGCCGATCCGACAGCCATGCCACCGTGCGCGCCGTGGCGGCGCTGGCATCGCCGGCAACCAGCGGCGTCGCCGCCGTCACCGTGAATTGCCCCGGCGCGGCGACCATTTGCTGCGGCAGCGGAATCAACGCCGGCACCGCTGGTGCCTCGGCCAGCACCCACCCCGGCGCCATGACGGCCCAGGCCAGGCCCAACATTCGCAACAGCCGACGCATCATGGTTGCTCCATTGCCGGCGCCGCGCGCCACGGACAAAAAAACAGCGGGCCGGAACAGGGGAGTCCGGTCCGCCGGGAAATCCCGCCGCCGGCGACGGGCCAACGCCCATCGCCGGCGTGCATGCTAGAACTTGAAGCGCAGATTGACGTAGTACTGGCGGCCATTGTTGTAGTAGGCAAACGGTACCTTGGCGCCGTTGTCCAGCCGACCGTAATACTTCAGCGTCGGATTGTTGAGGTTCATGGCATCGACCGACACCGACATCCAGTCGTTGATGGTGTAGCCCAGCGACGCGGCAAGATTGCCCGAGCCGATCTGGAACACGTCGGTGGCATTGTTCACGCCCACGTAGAACTCCGAGCGATAGGTATAGCTCAGGCGGGCGTTGAAGCGCGCATTCTCGAAGAAGCCCGACAGGTTGGCCGTGCTCTTGGAGGTGCCCATCAACGGCAGCACGGTACCGGAGCTTTGATCAGCATAGGTGTAGTTGGCGGCGATGCCGAAGTTGTCGCCGATCGGCTGGATGTAGTTGAGCTCCACGCCCTTGATCGAGCCATCCATGTTGGCCGGCACGCTCAGCACGTAGGGCACGAACACGTCGTGGCCGGCGGCGGTGCTGGCCTGCATGTCCTTGTACACGCGCGTCACCTTGCCGAAGCCGACGTAGTCGTTCAAGTCCATCAGGTACGCGCCGACCGACAACAGGCCGCGCGGCGCGAAATACCACTCCAGCGCGGTGTCGAAGTTGGTCGAGATCAGCGGCTTCAGCTGCGTGTTGCCGCCGCTGCCGGTATGGCCCAGATCCTCGCGGCTGGTGGCGCCGGCCAGGGCCGAATAATCGGGCCGGGTCATGGTCTGCGAGGCGGCAAAGCGCGCCACCACGTCGTCGGTCAAATCAAACTTGAGGTTGGCGCTGGGCAACAGCTTGCCGTAGCTGTGCTTGTAGGCGTTCCAGTAATACGGACCAAACGCCGAGGTGGTGATCGGCCCCGACGAGGTGGTGGCGGTCGAATCAAACGCCGAGCTGGCGTAGTTGATGAGTTCCTTGGTGTTGACGTAGCGCACGCCGACATTGCCGCTCCAGCGATCGCCGGAGAAGTTGGCCTGCAGATACGCCGCGCCGTCCTTTTCGTTGACCTTGTAGATGCCGCTCCAGTCGTTGCGGGTGACCGGGTCGCGATTGGTGAACTTGTCGTTGAAAGCCGCCAGGTCACCTTGCGACCAGAACCACACGTTGTTCGGGAAGCTGCCGCCCAGGCCATCGCCAAAGTCGCCGGGATAGTTGGAGAAGCTGGTCGGCCAATTGGCCGGATTATCAAAGCCGGCCAGCGGACCCTGGCCAACCTGGGTCATGTTTTGCCGGGTGTGGCTGGCGTAGCGCACGCCAAACTGCAACGACGACAGCGTGCCGTCGAAGTCCAGCTCGCCATCGATCTGGCCCCAGTCCTCCTTGTCCTTGGCGTCGATGTCCTGTGCGCCGAAAATCCAGTTGGCCGTGGCCATGCTGCTGGCCGGCGACTGTGCCGAGCTAGTACCGAAGTTGAAATCGGTTGGACGGCCAAAGCCGTTTTGCTGCCACGACGCGCCGGAACCCGGCGCCACATTGACCTCCATCACGTCCTGCGTCTTGCTTTTGCCGGTGCCCTTGGTGGTGCCAGCCTGCGCCTTGAAGACCAGGGTATCGGTCACCTTCCACTCGCCATCCAGGGTCAGGTAGGCCGACGACGAGCTTGCGTCCGGGCGCGAAATCTGGTCGTAGACGCCGTAGTTGGTGCCGGCCACCGGCGCGTACACCGCATGCGTCAGCACGCCGTTTTGCACCGTGTAGCCCGGCTCCGGCGCCTGGCCATCGGCAAAGTGCGAGCCCCACAGCAGGTAGTTGCGGTTGAAGTTGTTGGCGTTGAGTTTGGAATAGAACCCGTTGAGGCCGAGGGTGACGTTGTCGGTCGGCTTGAACTGGATGTCGATCACGCCGCCCTTGCGCTCGCGCGTCTGCTCGAACAGCGTGGCGCCAAGCAGGCCCGGGTAGTACACGCCAGCCAGATCCGGATGGGCAGTGGCCGCCACGCCGCCGGGCGTGAACTGGCCATAGGCGCTGGCATATTCCTGGCCGTCGCGGCGCAGGCTGCGCTTCTCGTAGAAGCCCTGCAGCAGGACGCCAAAGGTATTGGCGTCGTTCTTGTAGTTGAACAGGCCGCTGAACTGCGGCTTGGTGTCGCCGGGCAGGTCGGCATACACGCCGCCAACCGTCGCCTCGGCGGTGATCGGCTTGGCAAACTCCAGCGGCCGGCGCGTGATGATGTCCACCGAACCGGCGGCACCGCCTTCCTGGATGCTGGCCTCGGAGCTCTTGTGCACCACGACCTGGCTGACAATCTCCGCCGGCAGCATGCTGAAGCTGACACTGCGGCCCACGGTCTTGGTCTGCGACAGCACGAACCAGTCGCCGGTACCGACGGTGTGGCCGTTGATCAGCGTCTGCGTGAGGCTGGGCGTGGTGCCGCGCAGGCTGACGCGGTCGCTCTCGTCAAAACCGCCTTCGGCCGCCGTGGCCGAGCTGATGTTGACCCCGGGCAGGCGCTGCAGCGTGTCGGCCACGTTCTTGGCCGGCAGCTTGCCGATGTCCTCGGACGTGACCACCTCGACGTGCGACGGATCGGCGCGCTTGAGCGACAAGGCTTCGGCCTCGCTGCCGCGGATGCCGGTGACCATCACCGTGCCCAGCTCGGTGGCGCGCTTGCGTTCGGCCTGGCGTTGCTGCGCGGTGGTTGGCGTATCGGTGGGCGTGGTGGCCTGGCCGTCTTGTGTCGGGGTGCTGTCCTGGGCAAACGCGGTGGCGCCCATGCACAGGCCGGTGACGATGCTGGCCGCCATAAGTGTCTTGCGATAGTTCATGATGTCCTTCCCTTTCAGAGGCTGGATCGAAACAAGACCGGCGCAATGCCGACCGTGGATGGAGCGATGACGGCGTGATTCATGGAGGCGTGGTCATGGCTGCCTCCGCGTGATCGCCCAGATACCAGAGCGCGGCGCCGATGACGCCGAGCTGCCCGTGTTCAATCAGACGAACCGGAACGCGTTGCAGGTAGGCGCGCATGACGCCCTTGTTGAAATACCGCGGCACGAAATCACTGGTCAGCAGCAACGGCAGGATTTGCGGCAGGATGCCGCCGGCCAGATACACGCCGCCGCGGGCGCCGTACAACAGCACCAGGTCGGCCGCGTAGCTGCCCAGCAGGCCGCAAAACACATGCACGGCCTCGACCGCCGCCGCGTCCTCAGCCGCCACCGCCGCCTGCGTGACGTCGGCCGGCGTGGCGCGCAGCGGCGGGCACGCATCCAGCTCGCAAATGGCGCGGTACAAATGCATCAGGCCCGGGCCGGACAGCGCATCCTCGAACGACACGTAATCGCGATCGCGCGCCAGCACGCCAAGAATGTCCCGCTCGCGCGCCGTCCCCGGCGCCAGCGATACCTGGCCGGCCTCGGTGGCCAGCACCCGCGGGCATGGCGGCCCCGGCAGCCACACCGCTGAACCCAACCCGGTGCCCGGCCCCATGACCAGAACCGGATGACCGCCCGCCGGCGTCGGTGCCTCGACGATGGCGCGGGTCTCGTCGACGCCGACCGATGCCGTGGCCCAGGCCACGGCGACAAAGTCGTTGAGTACCTCGACGCCGTCCAGCGCCAGCTCACTGCCAATGTCCCGTATCGATACCGGCCACGGCAGATTGCCGTTGATCACCCGTCCGTCCAGCACATAGCCGGCGCAGGCCAGTACGCACCGCGTCACGCGCACGTCGACGGTGGCGGCGGTGGTTTTCAGCTCGCGCACGAAATCACGCAGCAACCCGGTGAGGCTGCCCCACTCGCGGCAGCGGTATCGGTGGTAGTGCAGCACGCGCACCGGCCTGACCCCGCCGGGATCGGCCACCACCAGCCCGACCCGCGCATGCGTGCCACCGACATCGGCGGCGATGAACGGCAGCGACACGTCACGCCCGGCGCCCGGCGACCCGATCGCAGCCTGTGCCTCCTGCCATGCGTACGCGTCCCGCTGCTGGTTGCCGACATCCGCCAAGGCGCTCTCCCATTGCCGCCAGCCCACCGCAAGACAGATGGACGGCTGAATGCGGCGAGTCTGCAAGCCGTATGACAACGTTGTCAACACGCACTGCGACAAGACTTGCAGGCAGCGCTTACGGCATCGCAGCACAATCCTGGCCTGGCACCGCAATGACCTATCCAGCCTTGGTCGACAGCGCAAGCCGGTACTCATCCCACTGCGCTCATTTCACCGACAAGGCCCATGCGGCGGCGCCGCACGACATGCCCGAGGCCCACGGCAGCATGTGTGCCGCTGCGCGCGGATCCATGCCGGGTGTGCACACAGCGACGATTGACAACGTTTGACTTCATGCGGCATAAGCAGACATTGGCCGACGCGACGGGTCGCCATCGACCATCACCGCAGGGGAGACCCATGAGCTCAACACCCGACACCGTGCGCCACTCCAACGCCGGCCCGATGCTCATCATCGGCACACTGTTTTTCATCTTCGGTTTTGTCACCTGGCTCAACGGACCGCTGATCACCTTCGTCAAGCTGGCCTTCCAGGTTGGCGACGTGTCCGCGTTCCTGGTGCCGGCGGCGTTTTACCTGTCCTACCTGTTCCTGTCGCTGCCGGCGTCACTGGTCCTGCGCCGCACCGGCATGAAAAAAGGCATGGCATTGGGGTTGGCAGTGATGGCGGTGGGTGCGGCGTTGTTCGGGCAGTTTGTCAGCCTGCGCGAATTCGCCGGGTCGCTCAGCTCGCTGTTCGTGATCGGTGCGGGACTGTCGCTGCTGCAGACGGCATCCAATCCCTACATCAGCATCCTCGGACCGATTGACAGCGCGGCGCAGCGCATTGCCTTCATGGGCATCTGCAACAAGGCGGCGGCCATCCTCGCGCCGATCCTGATCGGCACGCTGGTGTTGAACGGCATCGGCGATCTCGACGCGCAGGTGAAGGCCGCCGATCCGGCCACGCGCGAGCTGCTGCTTGATGCCTTTGCCGCGAAAATCCACGGGCCGTATCTGGTGATGGCGATGGTGCTGGCGCTGCTGGCGGTATGGGTGGCGCGCTCGTCGCTGCCGGAAATCGAGCCGGCGTCCGCCAACCGCACGCCGGTCGGCGAGGCCGAACGCAGCATCTTCCATATCCCCCACCTGTGGCTGGGCGTGCTGTGCCTGTTCGTCTATGTCGGCGTGGAAGTGATGGCCGGCGACGCCATCGGTACCTACGGCGCCAGCCTGTATTTGCCGCTGGACGAGACCAAGTTTTTCACCGCGCTCACCATGACCGGCATGCTCATCGGCTACGTCGCCGGACTGGCGCTGATCCCGCGCTTCGTTTCGCAGCAGCGTTATCTGGCCATCTCGGCGGTGCTTGGCGTGGCGTTCTCCGTCGCCGCCTTTCTCACCCACGGCTACATCTCGGTCGGCTTCGTGGCGGCGCTGGGCTTTGCCAACGCGATGATGTGGCCGGCGATTTTCCCGCTGGCGATCAAGGGCCTGGGGCGACTGACCGAGCGCGGCTCGGCACTGCTCATCATGGCCATTGCCGGCGGCGCGGTGATCCCGCAGGCGTTTGTGCACTTGAAGGAATACGTGGATTTCCAGCTGGCCTTCGTGCTGCTGATGGTGCCGTGCTACCTGTACATCCTGTACTACGGGCTGGCCGGACACCGTGTCGGCCAGCCGGCCACCACCAAGGCCGAGTTCGGCTAGCATGCAATGTTTTTGTACCGCGCCCGACGCAT
Source organism: uncultured Rhodanobacter sp. (assembly GCA_964568445.1). Taxonomy (GTDB): domain Bacteria; phylum Pseudomonadota; class Gammaproteobacteria; order Xanthomonadales; family Rhodanobacteraceae; genus Rhodanobacter. The sequence goes on from CAZMPZ010000004.1 coordinate 165,447, forward strand.
GCCGGGTCCGTCATTCTTCACTGACCGGGGTTTCGTGTTGCGCAGCGTCACCATAAAGGATGTTGCCGAGCGCGCCGGCGTCTCGCTGAAGACGGTCTCGCGCGTCATCAACAACGAGCCATCCGTGCGCGAGGGCACGCGTGCGCGGGTGCAGCGCGAAATCGACGCCTTGGGCTACCAGCCCGATCCCCTGGCGCGCAGCCTGCGCAGCACGCGCGCCTTCGCCCTGGGCCTGGTCTACGACAACCCCAACGCGCACTACATCATCAACCTGCAGCGCGGCGCGCTGGCCGCCTGTCGCGCCAACGGCTTTGGCCTGCAGATTCATCCGTGCGACGCCGCATCACCGCATCTGGTGGACGAGTTGTGCACGCTGGCGCAGCGCGCGCGGCTGGCCGGCCTGGTGCTGGCGCCGCCGATGTCCGAGCAAACACGGCTGATCCATGCACTGGAAGCGGCGCAGGTGCCGTTCATGCGCATCATCTCGGCGCGCAGCGACCCGCACGATGGCTACCCGTGCGTGTACATCGACGACCACAACGCCGCCTACGCCATCACTGAACACCTCATCCAGCTTGGCCACCAGCGCATCGGTTTCCTGTGGGGCGGGCAGCAGCACCGCTCCAGCGGCGAGCGCTACCAGGGCTACGCCGACGCACTGAAGGACTACGGCATTGCCCGCGACCGCAAGCTGGTGCTGGCTGGCGACTACACGTTCGACGACGGGTTTCGCGGCGCGCGCAAGCTGCTGGCGCTCAAGGATCGGCCCAGCGCAATCTTCGGTTCCAACGACGAAATTGCCGCCGGCGTGCTGGCGGCGGCACATTCGGCCGGCATCGACGTGCCGTATGAGTTGTCCATTGCCGGCTTCGAGGACAGCCCGTTTTCCAAGCAGTCCTGGCCGGCCTTGACCACCGCCCGCCAGGCCACCGAGGACATGGCGCGGCATGCCACGCAGCGCCTGATCGGCAACCTGCAACGCGCGGCCAACGGCCAAAGCCCGCAGACCGACAACGACGGCTTCACGCCCGTGTTGGTGGTGCGCGGCTCCACCGCGCCGCGCCACGCCGAAGCCCGCATCAAGCGCCGGCCAGCACCGCCACCGCCAGCAGCGCCAGCGCCACGCCGGCGAGGTTGAGCGCGCTGAGCCGCTCGCGAAACGCCAGCAGGCCGACCACCGCGCCCAGCGCCACCACGCCAATGTTCATGCTGGCAAACACCAGCGCCGGATGTTCCGGCAGCGCGCGATGGCCGCGCAGGTAAAACAGGATGTTGCCGAAGTTGAACAGGCCCAGCACCACGCCACCCAGCACGCTGCGCAGGGTGAAACGCGTGTCGCCACGTGCGCGCCGCGCCAGCTGCAGGGTGAAGGCCACGCCCAGCGCCAGCGTAAACATCGCCAGCAGCGCCGAGCCCAGCGGCACGCCCGATTGCGCCACCTGCTTGAACAAAATATCGATGACGCCAAAGCCGGCAAATACCGCCAGCGGATACAGCCAGCGTGCAGCCGCGGCGGCCGCCGGTTCCGGCCCGGCAGCCGCCGCATGTCGATGCCACAGCATCAGCGCCAGCGCCAGCAGGCCCAGACCGATACCCACGCCCTTGAGCGCATTCCAGACCTCGCCAAAAAGCACGAACGCCGCCAGCAGCGACACCAGCAGCGACAAGCGCTGGGCGGCATCGCTGCGTACGATGCCGGCGTGACGCACTGACGCGGCCAGGGCCAGAAAGATCGTCGGCAACAACACGCCCAACCCGGCCAGCGCCAGCCATGGCGTCGCCGCGCCGCGCAGCGGCGCCAGCGTCGGGCGCAGCACGAGCGCGGTCAGCACGCCGGTCACCACGTAGTTCCAGGCAATGGCCTGGCCAACGTCGATGGCGTAGCGCCGCGCCAGTTTCAGCACGACCGAAACCAGCACGCTGCAGACGATGCTGAGCAAGACGAAAATCATGGCAACCCCGATCCGAAACGGCGCGCCATGGTGCCACACGCCATGGCGGTGCCAGTGCCCGGCACGGTCACTCGTGCGAGTCGCGCGCGGCTTCGGCTTCAGCCTGGCGCTGCGCCCATGCCGGCCACAACGCGCGCGCCACCGCCAGCTCGACCCGGCCATCGGCAAACATGGTGCGCAGCAAGCCGCGATGCGTCCACAGCAAGCCACTGCCGGCAAGGATGTGCACGCCCACGCCGACCATCAGCGTCCACGCCGCGGCAATGTGCATGCGGATCGCCCACGCCAACGCCATGCGTCCAAACGGCGGGCCGGCATAGATATAGATGCCGCTGGCCGCGGTCACGGCCAATGCCAGCAGGATGATGACGAACGCCACGCGCTGCGCCGGATCAAAACGGCCATCGTGAAACGGCGCCGGCTGTCGCCGGGGCCACAGGAAAAAGCGCGCGAAACCCATCGGCCAATGCAGATCGCGGCGCTGAAAATGCATCACGTCACGCAGCAGCATCCGCACCGCCCGCCACGCCCATGCGCCCAGCAGCACCAGCGCCAACACCAAGGCCAGCCCCAGCTGTCGATGCGTGGCGTTGACCAGCACATGGCCGCCCAGCCAGCCGACGATCCGCACCGGCAGCACGTCACCCAGCGCCAGCCCGGTGAAGATGAGCGTGATCAGGACCAGCGCATGCAGGCCATGCGCGATGCGCGTGCGCCGGCCATGGCGCAGCAGCGTGGAAGCCACAATCTCAACGCACGACGAAGCTGACCGACTTGGGTGGCGCCAGCGGCTGATGGTCCGGACCGGCCAGGTCCACCACCACCGTGTGCTTGCCCGGCGCCAGACGCACGCTCAATTCCGGCTTGTCATAGATCGGCGTCGGCTCGCCGCCATCGACGGTGATGTGCAGGTGATCCAGCCCACTGCTGGGCTTGCCGATCTGCGCGCCGTGCATGGTCACCTTGACCAGCACGGGACTGCCCACCGTGGCCCCCGCCGCCGGCGCGGCAATGGTGAAGGACGGCTGCACCATCTGCGCCTGCAGCGCACCGCCCGCCCCGCCCAGCCACAATGCCGCCGCCGCAGCGGCCGCCACGGCGCCGGACCACAGCCACCGGCGAGACCCGCCGTGTGCACCCACCCGTTCCAAAGCTTGCGTCTTCATCGCGCGATCCTCGTCTGCCAAGCGCCCACGCTAGGCCGTCGGCCACAGCGTTTCAAGCACGCCGGTACGGCGGTCAGATCGCATCCAACGGGATTTTCAGATAACGCACGCCATTGGCTTCGGCTGGCGGCAGCTGGCCGGCACGCATGTTCACCTGCACCGCCGGCAGCAGCAGCGTCGGCATGGACAAGGTGGCATCGCGCTGCTGGCGCAGGGCGACAAACTGCGCCTCGCTGACGCCGGCATGGACGTGCACGTTGTGCGCACGCTCCTCGGCCACCGTGGTTTCATGCGCATAGGTGTCGCGGCCCGGCGCCTTGTAGTCGTGGCACAGGAAAATCCGCGTGGTGTCGGGCAAGGCAAAAATGCGCTGGATCGAGCGGTACAGCGTGGCCGCATCGCCGCCGGGGAAATCGCAGCGCGCGGTGCCGTAGTCGCCCATGAACAAGGTGTCGCCGACAAAGGCCGCATCGCCAATCACATGGGTCATGCACGCTGGCGTATGCCCCGGCGTGTGCATGGCCACCGCGTCGATGTCGCCGACGCGGTAGTGCTCGTTGTCGACAAACAGGTGATCGAACTGGCTGCCATCGCGGGCAAATTCCGGTTCGGCATGAAACAGGTCGCCAAAAGTGGCCTGCACCGCGCGGATGTGCTCGCCGATCGCCAGCGTGCCGCCCAGCTCGGCGCGCACATGGGCCGCGGCGGAAAGATGATCGGCGTGGACGTGGGTGTCGATGATCCATTCCACGCTCAACCGCTGCGCACGCACCCAGGCCACCAGCATGTCGACGTTGCCAAGGCCGGTGCGGCCCGAGGCTGCGTCGTAATCAAGCACGGCATCCAGCACCGCGGCGCGGCGCGTGGCCGCATCCCACGCCACGTAGCTGAAGGTGTGCGTGTGTGGATCAAAGAACGCCTGGACTTGTGGTCGTTGCATGATCCCATCCTCGCGCTTCGGCAGTGCAGGATAACGCGACGGGTACCCATCGATAATCGCCACCCACACCGGTTCTTGTGTAGGCAAATATCGCGGTCGATATATTTGCCTTGACAATTAGTGCCGTGGCAATAAACTGCCGCGCCATGATCGCGCGCGCCGAACCCAAGCCCACACCCGCCACCGGCGAAAGCCTGGGCGTGCTGCTGGGGCTGGTGCGCAGCGAGCTGGTGCGCGAACTGGAAGCCGAGCTCGCGGCCAGCGGCGTGGATTTGACCTTCACGCAATACCTGATCATCAAGCGCCTGGCGCAGCGGGGGCCGATGGCCGCCGGCGAACTGGCGCGCGCGGTCGACCTGGACGGCGGCGCGATGACGCGCCAGCTCGATCAGCTGGAGCGCAAGGGTTATCTGCGCCGCTGCCCACAACCGCAGGACCGGCGCAGCGTGCGCATCGAACTGACCGACGCCGGCAACGACCTGCGCGCCAACACCACCGATTGCAGCCGGCGCGTGCTGGAAGCGGCGCAACGCTCGCTCAAGCGCAGCGAACGCGCCCAGCTGCTGGACTACCTGCACCGCGTGCTCAATGCACTGCGCGACAAACCCTGAACCACCCCGCCCATCCTCATGCACATGCGTCTTTCCGCTGCAGCCCTGGCTGCCGCCACCTTGCTTGCCGGCTGCGCCAGCAGTGCCGGCCTGCGTCCGCAAGGCACGCTCACCGCGCCAGCCAGCCTGCACGCCACGGCCAGCCTGGGTGACACGGCCTTGTCGAGCGCGGCGTGGCCGGCCGGCGACTGGTGGCGCGCACTGGGCGATCCACAGCTCGATGCGCTGATGGCCGAGGCCTTGCGCGACAACCCGACACTGGCGTTGGCCGACGCGCGCGCACGCGCTGCGCAAGCGCAGGCGGGCGCCGCCGATGCCGCCCGCGCGCCGTTGATCGACGGCCACGCCACGGTATCCGGGGCACGCATTCCGACCACGGTGATGAACGCCGATGCCGGTGGCGGCCATTTCAGCGTGGCCAGCCTGGGCTACGCCAGTTTCAAGTGGGGGCTGGATTTGTGGGGTGGCCAACGCGCCGCCTGGCAGGCGGCCGTCGGTGCCGCACGCGCTGCCGAGGTCGACGCGCAGGCCGCACGCATGACCTTGTCTGGCAACGTCGCCCGCGCCTATGCGCAACTGGGCTATGCCTTTGTCCAAAGCGATCTGGCCACCACCGAACGCACGCGTGCCGACGCCGCCCGCGACCTGACCCGGCAACGCCTGCGCGCCGGCATCGACAACCAGCTGCAGTGGCGTCAGGCCGACGCCGAAGCCGCCCGCGCCGAGCAGGCGCAGGCACTGGCGGCGCACGCGATCGACGATGCGCGCTCGGCGCTGGCGCTGTTGCTGGGCAAGGGCCCGGATCGTGCGCTGGCCATCACCCGGCCGCGCGTCCTGCGTCCGCAATCCCTTGTGGTGCCGGACAACCTGCCGGTGGACCTGGTCGGTCACCGCGCCGACATCGTCGCTGCGCGCTGGCGCGTGGAAGCGGCGACGCGGGACATTGCCGCGGCCAAGACGCGATTCCTGCCCAACCTCAGCCTGGGCGCGATGGCAGGTGTCGTCAGTACCGGCGGCGGCAATCCGCTCAAGCTCGGCGCCCGTTTCTATCAACTGGGCCCGTCGCTCAGCCTGCCGCTGTTCGACGGCGACCGGCTGCGCGCCGACCTGGCCGGCCGCGACGCGCAGTACGACCAGGCCGTGGCGCACTACAACCAGACCTTGATCGGCGCGCTGAACCAGGTCACCGACGCGGTCTCGACGCTGCACGCACTGGATGCGCAGGTGCAGGCCCAGCGCCGTGCACGCGACGCGGCCGAGGCGGCATGGCAACTTGCCGTGCAACGCTGGCACGCCGGCATCGGCAGCCGCTTGCAGGCATTGGCGTTGCGCGAACCGCTGCTACAGGCCGAACGCGACAGCGCCGTACTCGCGGCGCGGCGCGTGGACTGGTCGCTGCAATTGATTCAGGCACTCGGCGGCGGCTATCGCCCCGTGGCCGGCTCTCCCGATACGGATGCCGTTGCCACCGGTGCCGCCGCCGGCACATCCGCCGTCAACGCCACATCTTCCCGTTCCACCTCCCGCGCTACGCCGCACTGAGGCCCGCATGTCCAGCCAGACCCTTCCCGCCGCCGATTCCGTGGGCACGGCGCCGCCGCCGGGACGCCGCAATCCGCGACGCCTGCTGCTGCGTGCGCTGGCCGCCGTGGTGCTGCTCGGCTTCATCGGCTGGGCGCTGTGGTACGTCTTCGACGGGCGCTGGTACGAAGACACCGACGACGCCTACGTCAACGGCAACGTGGTGCAAATCACGCCGCAGGTGCCTGGCACCGTGGTCAGCATCGGTGCCGACGACGGCGATCGCGTGCAGGCCGGCGACGTGCTGGTGCAGCTCGATCCCAGCGACGCCGACGTGGCGCTGGCAGCCGCCAAGGCCAACCTCGCCGCCACCGTGCGCAAGGTGCGCGGCCTGTATTCCAGCGTCAGCGGCGCGCAGGCCGAGGTGGCTTCCGCGCAGACGGCAGTGGACAAGGCGCGAGCCGATGTCACGCGGCGCGTCACGCTGGCCGCCAGTGGCGCCATTTCCAGCGAGGAGCTGGCGCACGCCCGCGACGCGCTGAGTGCGGCGCAAAACGCCCTGGTCACCGCGCGCGAGCGTTACCACACCAGCAAGGTGCTGGTCGACGACACCGTGGTCGCCTCGCATCCCGACGTGCAGGTGGCGGCCGCCCGGCTGCGCGCCGCGTTTCTGGACGATGCGCGCGCCAAGCTTCTGGCGCCGGTGGACGGCTATGTGGCCAAACGCGCCGTGCAGGTCGGCCAGCGCGTGCAGCCAGGCATGGCCTTGATGGCGGTGGTGCCGCTGCACGGCGTGTGGGTGGATGCCAATTTCAAGGAGACGCAATTGACCCACATGCGCCTGGGCCAGAGCGTCAGCATCGAGTCGGATGTCTACGGCAGTGCCGTGACCTGGCGCGGCAAGGTGCAGAGCCTGGGCGTCGGCACCGGCAGCGCGTTTTCCCTGCTGCCGGCGCAAAACGCCACCGGCAACTGGATCAAGATCGTGCAGCGCATCCCGGTGCGCGTGGTGTTTGACGACCCGGCACAACTGAAAAAACACCCGCTGCGGCTGGGCATGTCGGCGGCGGTGACAGTCAACCTGCACGACCGCAGCGGCCCGATGCTGGCGCAACAATCGCCGACGCAACCGGCCTTCAGCACGGACGTCTATCAACGCCAGCTGGTCAAGGCCGACGCCGCGATCGGGCAGATCATCCACGCCAACATGGCCGGCGGCCAATAAGCCGCCGCAGGTAGGAGCCCGCTGGCGGGCGATGCCTTTGCCGCGCTTTTCCGGAAAGGAACACCGCCCGCCAGCGGCCCCCTGCACACACCCCACGACCGACATCGATGACCACCCCGTTCCGCCCACCCAGCCTGGCCTTGAGCACGTTTGGCCTGTCGCTGGCCACGTTCATGCAGGTGCTGGATACGACCATCGCGAACGTGTCGCTGCCGACGATTGCCGGCAACCTGGGCGTGAGCAACGACCAGAGCACATGGGTCATCACCTCGTTTGCGGTGAGCATGGCCATTGCCTTGCCGCTGACCGGTTTTCTCACCCGGCGTTTTGGCGAGGTCAAGCTGTTCGTCTCGTGCACGCTGCTGTTTGCGCTGACCTCGTTCATGTGCGGCGTATCGCAAAGCATGGGCATGCTGATCCTGTTCCGCGCGCTGCAGGGTGCGGTGGCCGGGCCGATGTATCCGGTGACGCAAAGCCTGCTGATCGGCATCTACCCGCCGGCCAAGCGCGGCATGGCGCTGGCGCTGCTGGCGATGGTCACCGTGGTAGCGCCAATTGCCGGGCCGATCCTCGGCGGCTGGATCACCGACAACTATTCGTGGCCGTGGATTTTCTTCATCAACGTGCCGATCGGCATCTTCGCCTCGATGGTGATGGCCAACCAGATGAAGGGTCGCGTGGAAGTGACCGAGCGCCCACGCATCGACTACGTCGGCCTGATCACGCTGGTGATCGGCGTCGGCGCGCTGCAGATCGTGCTGGACAAGGGCAATGACGAGGACTGGTTCAACTCCACGTTCATCATCGTCACCAGCATCATCTCGGCGATCAACATCGCGATCTTCCTGATCTGGGAGCTGACCGACAAGGACCCGATCGTCGACCTCAAGCTGTTCCGCCACCGCAACTTCACCGCCGGCACGCTGGCGATGGTGCTGGGCTACGCCGCGTTCTTCGCCATCGCGCTGCTGATCCCGTTGTGGCTGCAGCAAAATCTCGGCTACACCGCGACCTGGGCCGGCTACGCCACCGCGCCGCTGGGCATCATCCCGGTGCTGCTGGTGTTTTTCGTCGGCAAATACGCCAACCGCATGGACCTGCGCCTGCTGGCCGCGCTGTCATTCCTGGTGATGGGCGTGACCTGTTTCATGCGCGCGGATTTTTATCTCGACGTGGACTTCTACAGCGTGGCGATGGTGCAGCTGTGGCAAGGCCTGGGCGTGGCGCTGTTCTTCATGCCGGTGCTGCAGATCTTGCTGTCCGACCTGGAGCAAAATGAGATTGCCGCCGGCTCTGGCCTGTCCACATTCCTGCGCACGCTGGGCGGCAGTTTTTCCGCGTCGATCACCACCTTGCTGTGGACGCGCCGCGCCGTGACCCACCACGAGCAGCTGGCCGAGACCATCAACATCTACAACCCGACGGCACAGGCGGCGCTCGATCACATTGGCCGCGGCGACCCGCAACTGGGGGCAGCGGTGATCAACGGCATGATTACCCAGCAAGGCTTCCAGATTTCCTTCAACGAGGTGTTCCATGCCCTCGGCTGGGTGTTCATGGGCCTGATGCTGGTGATCTGGCTGGCCAAGCCGCCGTTCAGTGCGAAGGGCGCACGACCGGGCGGGCATTGATGGCTGGCGACGTTCGCGCCCCTGGACAAAATGAAGCGCACGACCTGGCGGACATTGACGGCTGGCGACGTCCGCGCCCCCGGACAAAATGAAGCGCACGACCTAGCGGGCATCGAGGCGCTACAAATCAAACCCCACGCCGACCAACGCCATGGTCTCGCCGCGATTGGGACCTTGCAGGCCGGCATTGGAGACATGTCGCAACTGCACGCTGAAGCGCCGGCCCTGCCAGCCAAGCGTGCTGACAAATTCCAGCCCGCCGCTCAGTGCCTGCGTGCGCCCGCTTTGCAGCGCCGGCTGCAGGCTGACGAACCAGCCGCGACCGCGATCATCCGGGGCGTACTGCAGGCGCACACCGGCGGCCAGCAACCAGACATCATCGGTCGCGGTGTAGCGGTCACCGGTGAAACGCGGCAAATCGCGGCCATCGATCCAGCCCAACGCCACGTCCGGCGCCCATGTAAAACGGCTGTCGCCAAGGCGTTGCGGCGTCCACACCACCTCGGCAAACACCGTCGAAGCCGCATCCCGATCCATGTAGCTGCGCCCGGCCTCCACCTGCACCTGCGCGGCCATCACCGGCAACGCCAACCAAACACAAACCAGCGCGCCAATCCAACCCACCCACTTTTTGCTGCCAAACATCACCACACCATCCTTGCCAGCACTTCATGACGCGGGCGCCGAAGTAGCGCCCCTCGCGGTTGCACACATGGGATGCGGCAGCAGCGCAAAGGTTGCATGGAGGATGGCCGGGTCAGGACACTCAAGGCCGCGCGGATGGGCCGTCAAGGTGAAGCAGGGTTGCCGCCAACTGGCGCGATTGTGGATGGGCCTTGGTGATGGCGGCGGTAAACTGCGCGGCGTCGCCGACCACCACCACGCTGACCTGCGCGCCATCCAGGTGCCGGCGTGCATAGGCCTGCACCTGCCGTGGCGTCACCGCCTGCACACGATCGACATACTGGCTCATGGCGTCAAGCGGAATGTCGTACACGGCAAGCGCTGCCACCTGTGCGGCCAGGCCAGCCGTGGTCTGCAGCGAGCGGCCGTAGCTGCCGATCAAGGTGGCCTTGCGCGAAGCCAGTTCCGCCTCCGCCACCGGCGTATCGCGCAGTCGCTGGAATTGGTCCAGCATCAAGTCCACCACCTGCGGTGCCGACGGATTCTTGGTCTGCGCCGAAGCCAGCCACACGCCGCTGTCGCGCAAGGGTTCCAGGCTGCTGTGCGCGCCATAGGACAGGCCGCGCTTGATGCGGATTTCCTCATTCAGGCGCGCCGAATACGAGCCGCCCAGCACCGCGTTGGCCACCGTGCCCACATAGAACCCGTCGTCACTGCGCGCCGGCGCGGCATGGCCGGCCACCACGCCAGCTTGTCCGGCGCCCGCCTGGTCGATCATCAGCACCCCGGGCGTGCTCTTGTCCGCCTGCCCTGCCGGCGGCGCGGGCATCGGCGCCGCCGGTTTCGCCCAGCCGCCAAAGCCGGTTTGCGCCAGACGCCGCGCGGCATCGGCGGAAATGTCGCCGGTGAGGATGAGTATTGCGTTGTCCGGGCGATACACCGCCGCGTGCAGATGCTGCACGTCGGCACGGGTGATGCGCGAAAGCGAGGTTGGCGTGCCGCGTCGCGGATGGCCATACGCACCGACACCAAACACCTCGCGCCGGGCGGCCAGCGCCGCCAGCGCGATGGGGCGGCTGAACTCCAGCCGCGCATCATCGACCGCCTGCTGCCGCGCGCGCCGCACTTCATCCTCGGCAAACGCCGGCGCACGCACCACGGTCGACAGCAACTCCAGCGCCTGCGGCAATTTCGGCGTGGTGACGGTCAGGCTGACGGCCGTGCTGTCCCAGTCGGCGGCGGCCTGCAGTGAACCACCCAGCGCTTCGGCAGCGGCAGCCAGCTGCGGTGCACTGCGGCCGCCGGCGCCACGCGTGATCAGGGTCGCCGTGAGGTCGGCCAAGCCGGCCAGTGACGACGGATCCATCTCGCTGCCACGACGCAGCATCAGTTGCGCGGTGACCAGGGGTACGTCGGTACGCGGGACGCTGATGACCTCAAGACCATTGGCCAATGTTTGCACCGTCGGTACTGGCAGATGCAAGGTCGGCGCCGGGCCGGGGGCGGGCGGCGTACCGGGGAAAGTTTCCGCCGTGGCGGCCCATGCCACGCCGGCGACGCAAGCCAGCGTCATACCCAGTGCCACGCGCACGCCGCGCCGCGCGACATTTGATCGCAGTCGATTCATTTCGTCGCTCCCTTGGTGGCCCCGCCCTTGATGCCTGCGCCCTTGATACCTTCTGGCGCATAGCTGGACTTGGCCTGCGGCTGGTAGTCGATGGTGACGCTGTGCGCATCGAGCACGTACTTGTGCAGCACGCGATGCACGTCCTCGGCGCTGACTTTCTGCAACGCGGCCAGATCGGTGTTGGCGCGCTGCGGGTCGCCGTCGATCAACGTAGCCTGGCCCAGCGCAAACGCCACGCCCTGCGCGGTCTGGCGCTGCTCCAAGGCCTCGGTGAGCAATTGCGTCTTGACCTTGTCCAGTTCGCGCGCGGCAATCGGCTGCGTGGTCAGCCACACGATCTCGCGGTTGAGCAACTTGCCGGCCTGCGCTGGCTGGTGACCGCTGGCCAGGATGGCGTAAACGGTGAACAGTCCCGGCCCGACCCGCGCGTCGGCATCGGCGCCCACGCGCTGCGCCACCTGGTGGCGATACACCAGCGACTGGTACAGGCGCGACGAATCCCCCCGGCCCAGCAGCGCCGCCGCCACCTGCAGGGCGGCGCTGTCGGCCCGGTTGGCGGCCGGCGGAATCAGCCAGGTCATGGCGATGGCCGGTAGCGGCGCGGTCGCACTGGTGATCGTGACGCGCACATCCTTCTTGCGTACCGGCTCGCGCGCCGTGACTTGCGGAATCGGCGCGGCCGGCTTGGGAATCCACGCAAAATACTTGTCCACCCATGCATCCAGCTGGGCCGGATCGAAATCACCGGCGACGATCAACGTGACGTTGTCCGGCCGGTAGAACGTGCGATGGAAGGCCACCACGTCCTCCAGCGAGGCGGCGTCCAGGTCCTCAATGCTGCCGATGGTCGGCCGCCGGTATGGATGCACCGTGTACGAATGCGCATCAATGGCGTTGAACAGCTTGCCGTACGGATTGGCCAGCACGCTCTGGCGGTATTCCTCCTGCACCACCGCGCGCTCGGATTTGAAATTGGCCGCGTCCACATTGAGATTGGACAGCCGCTCGGCTTCGGCCCACAGCAAGGTTTCCAGATGATTGGCTGGCACGACTTCAAAATAATTGGTGACGTCGTCGCCCGTGGAAGCGTTGTTGGCCCCGCCGACATCCTCGGTCAGGCGATCAAACTGCTCGGCATGCATGTGCCGCGTGCTTTTGAACATCAGGTGTTCAAACAAATGCGCAAAACCCGAGCGCCCCTGCGGATCGTCCTTGGAGCCGACGTGGTACCACATCTGCACCGCCACGGTCGGGCTCTGGTGATTGACCACACTCAACACCTGCAGGCCATTGGGCAAAGTGCGCGCGCGATAGGCAATGGGCGGTACGACCAGCTCGCCCGCCTGCGGCGTGACGGGCGGCGGCACTGCGCCAGCAACGGGTGCGGCAACCACCAGCGCAAGCGCGGCAAACAACGCAATCGGGGCCAGAGGCATGGGCAGTCTCGACAGGGCGAAGTCCGCACCTTAGCAAATCCACTACCGTCCACGTTGCCGTGCCGCGGCAACGGGATCACGGGTGTAGAGACTTGCGCCCTGAGCACTCTTCCTCCCACGCCTTGTGGCATAAGGTGTGGCGGCTTTCTGGCGTACGTCAGCAAGCCGCCTGGCGCAAGATCGTCGGCGCATTTCCCGCATCCATCGGCCGTAATGGGACAACTCCACCGGAATACAGAACGCCCCTATGACCAACACAACGCAACCATCACACGATGGCGGCGGCACCCGTGAAACTGCCTGGCAGGCCGTCAGTTACTTCGAGCATCGAGGTCTGGAAATCCGTTGCGTCTTCTCGCCGCTCAGCGGCCGCGAACATATTTATGTCGATGACAAACTGGTATCCGAATCCCGCAACTGGCGGGCGCAAAGCACGCATGTCTTCGAGGTGGCATCAACGCATTACGCTGTCGAGACGCGGGTCAAGACCACCTTGCGTGGCCTGCTCGCCGGAGCGATGACCGTCAAACTGCGGGCCAATGGCGAGGTCGTCGATTGCGACGAGTTCAGCTATGCCGAGTACGCAAAGACCAGGCGCAGCGCTTATGCCCCCTTCACGCGGGGTTGGTTCTCGTCCCGCCTGACCGACCCCTTGATTTATTCCATGATCGCCGGCTTCATCGCCGGGCTCCTTGGCTCAAGGTATTTTCTCTGAAATGGGCCAGCCATGATCATCAACATCACCGTGGTAAAAACCGGGCGCCTCAACAAAGGCTGGACACAGCAACAACTGGCCGACGTTGCCGCGCTCAGCCTGCGCACCATCCAACGCGTCGAGAGCCAGGGTCAAGCCTCAATGGAAACGTGCAATGCGTTGTGCTCCGTCCTGGAAATCGACCGGCACCATCTACTTCAGTCTCCATCGGGAGCAAATGTCACGCCCCGTACACGCATCAAGATGGCCGTCATCATGATGAGCTGCATCATCGCGAGCTTCCTCTGCGGTGTTGCCACCACCCTCATGTTGCGGTAGTGGCTTGGCCCGGAGTAGCCATCGGTTCCCGTGCGGCCGGCCGGATTTGCATGCACGCCGGTCTCGCCGACCTGCCACTTGATCAGCACTGAGGCTGCATCGGGAGCAATGTCGACAATGAAAATCCCAACTACGACATCACGCTTTGAGGCAAAACTGCTCCGTCCAACGAAATCAGGCGGGGATGGCGCCTGGGCTTTCCTGGTCCTGCCAAAGGCCGCCAGCGACACGCTTCCGCGACGGGGCAGGACGACCGTGGCAGGCACGCTTAATCATCATCCGCTCCAGGCCACGCTCGAGCCGGACGGCCAGTTGAGCCACTGGCTGAAAATCGACGAAGAGCTGCGCGTCGCGGCGGGCGCGGACTTCGGCGACATCGTCACACTGGAAATCTCGCCAGTGACGCCGGAACCGGAGCCGCGGCTGCCGACGGATCTGGAGGTAGCGCTTGCCGCGTCGCCGACAGCCAAGGCTGCATGGCACACCACCACGACCCTCGCGCGCGTGGATTGGATTCACTGGATTGTTTGTGCCAAGCAGGAAACGACCCGCGCGCGCCGAATCCGCAACGCCTGCGACATGCTCGAATCCGGCAAGGGACGGGTGTGTTGTTTCGACTCGTCCGGGTTTTACGACAAGAGCTTGAGCGCACCCACTGCGACGGAGTGAACGCGCCGCCACGGCATCGCGACATCTGCGGCGTCTTTCCCGTGCGGCGCATGAAGGAACGCCCCCGCTCGCTTTGCGGGCTGCGGGCCGCGCTGCATTGCCGGGTGTTACATTCGTCGCTTGTGAATACGCCGACCAACCGCACCGCCGATACGGGCCACCAGCACAGCTCGGCTGCCACGCTGGACTCCCTGCTGGAAGATGCTGGCCTGGCCTTGCGCCAGCACGATCCGGAACAGGCACACGCCACCCTGCTGCAGGCATTGAAGCTGGCGCCGGACCACACCGACGCATGGCGCATGCTGGGTTTCACGCACCATCTGTGTGGGCGTCACACCGAGTCGGTAGCCTGCCTGCGCCGTGCGCTGGCACTTGACCCGGACAACGCCATGACCCACATGGGCCTGGGTATTGCCCTGCACGACCGCGGCGACCTGGACGAGGCCGTGTCTGCCTTCGAGCGTGCCTGTGGACTGGCGCCGGACTCGGCGGCCTGCTGGTTCAACCTGGGCAAGGCGCTCAAGCAACGCGACGACACTACGGACCGCGCCTGCGACGCACTCGAGCGCGCGCTGCGCCTGGATCCCAACCACACTGCCGCGCGCCTCACCCTGGCCGGCGTGCAGACCAGCTTGGGGCGACTCGACGCTGCCATTGGCAACTACCACCAAGTCCTGCAACGCCAGCCTGCCCACCCGCGCGCGTGGTGGGCGTTGGCCAATGCCAAGACCACCCCCTTCAGCGCTACCGACACCCACGCCATTGCCGCCGCCATGCACGATGCCAGGACCGGCAGTGAAGAGCACATCATGCTGGGCTTCACGCTGGCGCGCGCGCTGGAAGACCGCGGCGACTATCGCGCCGCGTTCTCGGCGCTGGCCACCGCCAACACCGCCAAGCGCCGACATGTGGATTGGAGCGCCGCGGCGGAAAGCAAACACGCGCACGCCATCGCACAAGCCTTTGCGCAACCGGCCGCACCAGCCGCAGACGCCGCGCGCGGCCACGAGATCGTCTTCGTCGTCAGCCTGCCGCGTTCGGGTTCAACCCTGGTCGAGCAAATCCTCGCCTCGCACCGGCAGGTGCAGGGCGGCGGCGAAATCCTCGACTTGCAGCAGGTGCTCGATGCCGAATCCGCGCACCGCAGGGCGGCCTTCCCGCAATGGGCGATCACGGCCAGCGCCGACGATTGGGCGCGTCTGGGCAAGGCGTACCTGACGCGCACCGCCCATTGGCGTGCGCATAAACCGCGCAGTACCGACAAGAATCTTTTCAACTGGAAATTGACCGGCGCGGCCTTGGCCATGCTGCCGGGCGCGCGCTTCATCAATGTCCGCCGCGATCCGCTGGAAACCTGTCTGGCCTGCTATCGCCAGCTGTTTCGCACCGGCAACGGCTTCAGCTACGCGCTGGAAGACTTGGCCGCGTATTGGCACGACTACGACCGCTTGTGCCGCCAGTGGGCGCGCCAATATCCACAGCGCTTCCTCGACCTGCGCTACGAATCCCTGGTGGCGCAGCCGCAAATCGAGCTGAAGCGCCTGCTGGATTTTTGTGGGCTCGACCACGACAGCGCCTGCCTCGATTTCCAGCGCACCGAGCGTGCCGTACACACCGCCAGCGCCGCACAAATCCGCCAGCCCCTGCGCCGCGACACCGCTCGCGCCGAACGCTACGGCGCCGCGCTGGATACGCTGCGCGCATTGCTGGCTGCGGATGATGCGAAGGCCAGCCACTGACGCCGTGGCCGGCGTATCGCATCGAATATTTACTGCGGCAATGCCGGCATCTGTCGTGCCAGCGCCCGCTGGCGCTTGATCTCGGCGCGCAGCTGCCGGCGCTTGGCCTTGCGTTCGCGGTGGTCGTGCTGCCACAGGTAGATGGCCGGGGTGCTGAGCAGGGTCAGCAATTGCGACACCAGTAGACCGCCGAGGATGGCGATGCCGAGCGGCTGGCGCATTTCCGAGCCGGTGCCGAAGCCGATGGCCAGCGGCAGCGCGGCGCCCATGGCGACCAGTGTGGTCATGGTGATCGGACGAAAGCGCACCAGCGCCGCTTCGCGAATGGCTTCGGGTGCGGACAGGCCGCGTTCGCGCTCGGCGACCAGGGCGAAATCGACCATGAGAATGGCATTTTTCTTGACGATGCCGATCAACATCAGCACCGCGATCACCGACATCATGGTCAGCTGGCTTTGCGTGACCAGCATGGCAAGGAAGGCGCCCATGCCGGCGGCCGGCAGCGTGGACAGGATGGTCAGCGGATGGATCAGGCTTTCGTACAGGATGCCCAGCACCACGTACATCACCAGGATCACCGCCAGCAGCATGATCAGCGCGTTGTTCAGCGCGTCCATCAGGTTTTCGTTGTCGCCGGTGTAGCGCTTGTGCACGCCCGGCGGCAACTGCGCGGCAAACATGGCCTGCTCCACCAGCTTGAGGCCATCGGCCTGGGTCACGCCCTTGGCCAGGTTGTAGTCAATGGCCGCCGACTCCAGCAGGTTGAAATGGCGCACGGTGATCGGCGCGATGTGCGGCTCGATCTTTGCCACCGCCGACAGCGGAATCATCCGCCCCTGGCTGTTGCGCACATAGGTGTTGAGCAAGGCCTCCGGGCTGAGTGACTGCGCGCTGTCGGCAGTAAGCACGACGCGATACTGGTTGATGTCCGAGTAAATGGTCGACACCGGACTCTGCCCAAACGCATTGACCAGTGCGGTATCGACCTGGCCCATGCTGACGTGCAGTCGCGAGGCGACGTCGCGGTCGACCTGGATCATCTGCTGCATGCCGATCGAGTCGAAGCTGGTGCCGACGTCGCGAAACTGCTTCATGCCGCGCATGACGTGCGCCAGGCGCAAGGTCGGCTGCTGTAGCGGCGTGCCATCGGTGCTGTCGAGCTGGAAACTGTACTGCCCGCCGCTACCACCACCGCCGCCACCGCCATTGATGAACTGCACGGTTGAAAGCGTCACCTTCACGTCCGGCACGCCGTCGTAGAACTTGGACAAGCGGTCGACGACGTCCTGCGCGCTCTCATGGCGCGTGCCGGGGCCACGGCCCAGCGGTTTCAGGTCGACAAACAGGTTGGCGGTGTTGCCGACAGCGCCGGGATTGTTGCCGCCGCCCAGCTGCGTGGACACATCCAGCACCGCGTCGTCGTGCTGCAGCACCGCCGCCATGGCGCGCACGCGCGTGGCCAACTGCGTCGGCGAAATGTTGGCGTCGGCACGAATGCGCGCCTGCAGCAATCCGGTGTCCTCCTTGGGCATCAGGCCGCCGCCGGCGGTCATCACCACGCCGACCGCCAGCACGATGGTGAGGACCAGCAGACTCACCGGCTGCCAGCGCATCAGCCGGCGATGGCGCATGGCCCAGTCGAGGCCGCGCCCGTAGATGCGCAGCATGCCGGCATCCAACTTCTCGGCCAGGCGTTCCAGCCGCCCCGGCGTGCGTGCGCCCGGCACTTCGTGCGTCAGCCAGCGACCGCACAGCGCCGGCGTCAAGGTTAGCGAGACCACCGCGGAAATCACGATGGTGGCAATCAGCGTCACCGAGAACTCGCGCATGAGGACGGTGAACACGTTGTTGCCAAACACCATCGGCGCAAACACCGCGATCAGCGACAACGTGATGGAAATGACCGTGAAGCCAATCTCGCGCACGCCCAGCAGCGCCGCCTCCAGCGGCCGCTTGCCCTGCTCCATGTGGCGCACGATGTTTTCGATGACGACGATGGCGTCATCCACCACAAAGCCCACGCACAGCACCAGCGCCACCAGCGAAAACAGGTTGAGCGTGAAGCCGAACATCCACATCGCCACGCAGGCGCCGGCCAGCGACAGCGGCACGCTGAACATGGCGATGATGGTTGGCCGCGACCGCCGCAGGAACACCAGCATCACCAGCGCCACCATGATGATGCTCATCCCCAGCGCCACTTCCACTTCGTGCAGCGCCGACACAGTGGTCGGCGTCAGGTCGAACACCGGCGTGATCTGCACGTCGGCCGGCAACACGCCGCGCAGGCGCGGCAGGGCAGCACGAATGGCCGTGACCGTGGCCACGGCGTTGGCATCGGAGCGCTTGCTGATTTCCATGCTCACCGCGCGCTGGTCGTTGAACCAGGCCGCGGCGTAGCGATCCTCCTGGCCGCCGGTAACCGTCGCCACGTCGGCCAGGCGCACCGGCACGCCGGCATGGCTGGCGATCACCAGCGCGGCAAACTGCGCCGGATCGCGCAGCGTGTCCGAGGTCACCGCCATCTGCGTCGCGCCATTGCTCAGCGTGCCCTGCGGCGCAGTGACGTTGGCCGCGCGCAACGCATTGGCGACATCGTTGGCGGTCAAGCCACGGCTGGCCAGCGCGGCGGTATTCAACTCCACACGCACCGCGTGTGGCGTGCCGCCGCCGACCTGCACATTGGCCACACCCGGCAACTGCATCACCGCCGGCTTGAGCATGGTGTCGGTCAGGTCGTAGAGCTTGTCCGGCGGCAGCGTGGCCGAGGTCAGCTCCACCACCAGGATGGGGATTTGCGAGGTATCGAACTTGAAGAACCCCGGCGGACTGGGCATGCCCGGCGGCAGGTCGGCGGCGGCGGCATTGATCGCGGCCTGCACCTCGCGCGCGACCTGATCGGTACTGTGCCCGAAGTTGAACACCACGGTGATCTGCGCGCCGCCCTCGCTGGCGCTGGACGCAATCTGCTTGACGCCGGGGATGCGCCCCAGATGCCGCTCCAGCGGCGCGACCACGGTGGAGGCCATGGTCTGCGCGTTGGCGCCGGGCAGCTGCGCAAACACCGCCACGCCGGGAAACTCGATGGACGGAAACGCCGCCACGCCCAGCAGCAGATACGCCCACAGCCCGCCCAGCATCAAGCCGATAGCCAGCAACGAGGTGCCGACCGGGCGGCGAATCAAGGGGGCAAAGATATTCATGCGGGATCCGTGAGCGGCCAGCATGATGACAGACCGCACACGCACGACAAACGCCCCCCGCACACGGGGGACGCACGCGACACCGTCGAGGCGTTGGCAGACACAAGGCTCATACCCCCGTTATGCCAGCCACCACGCCCGGCCGTATGTGCCTGAAGTCCCCACCGTGCCGGAAGACAGGGGCGCGCCGTCGCGCGGCGGCGTGTCTGGTGCACGGCAACCGGCGCAGCGCATGCTGTGCTGGCGTCGGCTTGCACACGGTGTCCTGTCTCGCGTGAACGCGCCATCGGCATGGTTTTCATACGCCTGCAGTGTTCGCGTCACCTTCTCCCGCCCACCCCGCCCGTAGGAGCGCGCTGGCGCGCGATGCTTTTGCATTGGTGCCGGGAAAACAGCCAGAGCTTTCGAGCGCCTGTGGCGCACGGGTGGTCTTTCTCTAATTTGCCCCTTGTAGGAGCGCGCTGGCGCGCGATGCTCTTGTGCGTATGCCAGGGAATGGCAAGAGCTTTCGAGCGCCTACGGCGCCCGAGTCACTTTCTCTCGCTTGCCCGAGAGAAAGTCACCAAAGAGAGAG
>CAZMPZ010000005.1:0-145968 GCA_964568445.1 uncultured Rhodanobacter sp.
TGCCCACCACCGCGCTGGACATGGCGTTGTGGATGGAGTCCGACCGCATGGGCCACCTGCTGGGCGCCATTGGCCAGAAGGAACTCGACACCCAGCGCGGCGTGGTGCAAAACGAGAAGCGCCAGGGCGAGAACCGCCCGTACGGCCGCGTCGACGAAAACATCCTGGCCAACACCTACCCGGCCAACCATCCCTACCATCACGACACCATCGGCTCCATGGCGGATTTGAATGCCGCCTCGCTGGAGGACGTCAAGTCGTGGTTCCACGCCAATTACGGCGCCGCCAACACCACGCTGGTACTGGCTGGCGACATCACCGTGGCGCAGGCCCGCGAAAAGGCGCAGAAGTATTTTGGCGACATCCCGGCTGGCCCCGCAGTGGATCGCCAGCAGCCGTGGATCACGCCGCTGGCCAAATCCACCCGCGGCGTGCAGCACGATCACGTTGCCCAGCCACGCATCATCCGCACCTGGGTCGTGCCGCAGCTGGGCACGAATGATGCCCTCATGCTGGATCTGGCATCGACCGCGCTGGGCGGCGGCAAGACCTCGCGCCTGTATCAGCGGCTGGTGTACCAGGACAAGCTGGTCGATGACGTCTCCGCCAGCATCGCGCCATTTGCGCTGGCCAGCCAGTTCCAGATCCAGGCCGACGTGAAAGCCGGTGTCGATCCGGCCAAGGTCGAAGCGGTGATCAACGAGGAGTTGAAGAAGTTCCTGGCGCAGGGACCGACGGCCGACGAGCTGCAGCGGGCCAAGGTGGCCAATCGCGCCGGCTTCGTGCGCGGGCTGGAAAAGGTCGGCGGTTTTGGCGGCAAGGCCGTCATCCTGGCCGAGGGTCAGGTCTATCGCGACGATCCGGGCGCGTACAAGAAGGACCTGGCGCGCATTGCCGACGCCACCGTGGCCAGCGTCAAGGCCGCGTCCGACAAGTGGCTGAGCAAGGGCGACTACCTGCTGGAAGTGTTGCCGGCCGGCAAGGACTTCGACCCGGCGGCGGAAGACGCCAAGGTGGTCGGCCTGGGCCCGTCCGCCGATCGCCCGCAAGCCGTGGCACCGGCCAAGCACGCGTATTCGGTCGCCAAGACCACGCTTGACCGCAGCACCGGCGTGCCGACGGTCGATCAGTTCCCGGCCTTGAGTTTCCCCAAGCTTGAGCGCGGCAAGCTGGACAACGGCATCGAGGTGATCCTGGCCGAGCGTCACACCATCCCGGTGACGCAGATGCAGCTGGTGTTCGACTCCGGCTACGCCTCTGACCAGGGCCACAAGCTTGGCACCGCCAGCTTTGCCTCGACCTTGATGAATGAGAGCACCAAGGATCTGGACTCAGTCGAGATTTCCAAGCGCAAGCAGCGCCTGGGCGCCATCACCGGCGTCGGCTGCGGGCTTGATGCCTGCTCGGCCTCGCTCAATGCCTTGAATGACCAGTTGCAGCCGTCGCTGACCTTGTTTGCCGACATCGTGCGCAACCCGGCGTTCAAGGCCGCCGACATCGAGCGCGTGCGCGGCCAGTGGCTGGCCAACATTGCGCAGGAAAAAACCCAGCCCGTCGGCATGGCGCTGCGCACGCTGCCGCCGCTGCTGTACGGCGCCCATCACGCCTACGGCATTCCGTTCACCGGCTCGGGCACCGAGGCCGAGATCAAGGCGCTGACCGCGACCGATCTGACGACGTTCCAGCACGACTGGCTGCGGCCGGACAACGTCAAGATCCTGGTGGCCGGTGATACCACGCTGGCCAAGATCATCCCGCAGTTGAACGCCGCCTTTGGTGACTGGAAGGCGCCGGCCACGGCCATCCCGCACAAGAACGTGACCAATGTGGCGGCCCAGCCCAAGCCACGGGTGTTCCTGATCAACCGCGCCGATGCCCCGCAGTCGTTGATCCTGGCCGGCCTGCTGGCGCCTTCCACCCGTGCCGACAACAACCTGGCCATCCAGGTTGCCAACGGCGCCTTCGGCGGCACCTTCACCTCGCGTCTCAACATGAACCTGCGCGAGGACAAGCGCTGGGCCTACGGCGCGCAAAGCCTGCTGATGGATGCGCAGGGCCAGCGGCCGTTCCTGTTCTTTGCGCCGGTGCAGACCGACAAGACCGCGCCGTCCGCGGCCGAGGTGCTCAAGGAGGCCAAGGCCGTCATCGGCGACAAGCCGCTCACCACCGAGGAAATCGCCAAGATCAAGGATGCCCGCATCCGTGCGCTGCCGGGCAGCTACGAGACCACGCAGGCCGTGCTGGGCGCGATTGCCGGCATCGTCGAATACGACCGTCCGGATGATTACGTGCAGACCTTGAAGCCCAAGCTTGAAGCGGTGACGCCAGCGGACGCGGAAGCGGCGATCAAGGAGATCGTCAAGCCGCAGGCGATGACCTGGGTGATCGTCGGCGACCTCAGCAAGATCGAGGCGCCGGTGCGTGCGCTGAACCTGGGCGACGTACAGGTAATCGACGCCGATGGTCACCCAGTGAAATCCGCGCCAGCCGCCGGCAAGTAAGGTCTGGTTCGGGCCGTCGCGACGACGGCGCGTTACGATGGAGGCCGGGGTGGCGACGCCCCGGCTTTCCTTTTTCCATCGCCATGGAGCTCCTATGCGCAAGATCCTGTTGATGCTGGTTCCCGTCGTGTTGCTTGGCGGCTGCAGCTGGGGCATCACGTTGGACAACGCGGCAAAAAACGTGCGCACCGCGTGGAGCGGGGACGTCTCCGGTTGCCAGAATGTGGGCAAGGTGACGGTATCTGTGATGGATCGCGTCGGACCGGTCAACCGCAACCGCATCACGGTGCGCGACGAGCTGGAAGTCATGGCGCGCAACGAGGCGGCCAAGATGCACGCCGACACCATCCAGCCGCTGGCCGATCCCACGGACGGCTCGCAAGCCTGGGGCGCCTACGTGTGTGGCCGCAGTGGACTGAAGGCCGCGCCATCGACGGCACCCAACGCCGCACCCAACGCCGCTCCGGCGCCGGGCAGCGCGCAGACTTTCCCGGTCAAGGGCGGTTGATCCGGCTTCCGGGTGCAGCGCGCAAGCCACGGCCGTGAATCGCCTCATCAGTGCGCCGGTGCGTCTGGCCCGGCACATGCTGGCGCATCGGCACCAAGCGGCGCCGGCCATGCCGGCATTCGCGGTGCCTGCATCCGCCATCGGCTGGATACCGGATGCGGCGGCTTTCCACCAGACCCTGCTTGACCTGATCGCCACCGCCGCGCGACGCATCGTGATCGTCGCCCTGTACCTGCAGGACGATGACGCCGGTCGTGAGGTGTTGCAGGCGCTTTATGCCGCCAAGGCGCGCGCGCCGGAGCTGGAGATCGACGTGCTGGTGGATTGGCATCGCGCGCAGCGCGGACTGATCGGCAAGCAACGCTGCGCCGGCAATGCCGGCATGTATCGCGCCCTGGCGGCGCGGCTGGGACCGGGCGTGGCCATCCACGGCGTGCCGGTGCAGAACCGTGAGTTGTTTGGCGTGCTGCACCTGAAAGGCTTTGTCATCGACGACGCCGTGCTGTACAGCGGCGCCAGTCTCAACGAGGTGTACCTGGCCCATCACGGGCGTTATCGGCTGGATCGCTATCACCTGATCCGTGATGCGGCGCTGGCGCAAGCCATGGCCGGCTTCGTGCGCGAGCATCTGCTGGGCAGCCCCGCGGTATGCCGGCTCGACGCCGGCCCGGTGCCGGCCATGCGCACGCTGGCGGGTGCCGTCCACGCCTTGCGCCACGACCTGCGGCACGCGCGCTACGCCGTGGCCGATGCGCCACTTGGCGCTGGCGAGGTGGCCATCACGCCGCTGGTCGGCTTTGGCCGCACCGGCAATGCGCTGGACGAGGCGCTGCTGGCCGTGTTGCGCGGCGCGCGCGAACGCGTCGTCCTGTTCACGCCGTATTTCAACCTGCCGCGGCCGGTGCGCACGGTGCTGGGGCAGCTGCTGCGCCGCGGCTGCACGATCGACATCATGGTGGGCGACAAGACCGCCAGCGACTTCTACATCCCGCCGGACCAGCCGTTCAAGACCATTGGCCTGCTGCCGTACCTGTACGAAAGCAACCTGCGCCACTTTGCCCGCGCCCGCGCCAGGCAACTGGCCGACGGCCAGCTCAACCTCTACCTGTGGCGCGACGGCGACAACACCTATCACCTCAAGGGATTGTTCATCGACGATGACGTGGCGGTGCTCACCGGGCACAACCTCAACCCACGCGCGTGGTCGCTGGATCTGGAAAACGCGTTGCTGATCCGCGACCCGTCACACCTGCTGTGCGCGCAGCATGCGGCGGAATGGCAAGCCCTGCGCCGGCACGCCACGCGGCTTGGCGGTTACGGCGAGCTGGAAAGCCCGCGGCATTATCCGGACGATGTACGCAAGCTGCTGCGGCGGCTCAAGCGCACACAGGTCGACCACCTGCTCAATCGCCTGCTGTAGCGCGGGCATGGGCTGCCGGCTTCGGCTTGGCGCCACGCGGCGGGCGGTGCCCGCCCCACGATCGTGATGCTTTTGCTACGCCACCAAAATCCTTGCGCCATCAGGGCATCGCCCGCGCGCGGGTTCCTACAGGACACGGGGGGATGCGACACCGCGTGGCGGGCGATCGCAGGGTGGGCGCGGGACGCCGTCGTGATGACGCAGGCCAGGGCCGGGAGGCCGGCGTCAGGCGTCGAGGTCGGGGATCAGCTTGCTTTCCAGCCGGGCGATGTGATCCTTGAGCAGCAACTTGCGCTTCTTGAGGCGCGTCAATTGCAGCTCGTCGCGGCCGATGGCGCTGGTCAGGCGCGCAATGCTGATGTCCAGGTCGCGGTGTTCCAGCCGCAACTCGGCGAGCAGATGGGCGATCTCGGCGTGGTCCTGAACCTGCATGGCGTCCTGCTTGGGCCTTGAACCGTCCAAGTCTAGCGCGGTTTTTGCCGGGGATTGCCGCATGGGCTCATGGCCGGCCAGCTACAATAAAGGTTTGCCGGCGCCGTGCCGGTGTGGCGGAGATGGCCATGTCCCTGTTTGCTCACGTTGAAATGGCTCCGGGCGATCCGATCCTCGGTTTGGTCGAGACCTATCGCGCCGATCCGCGGCCGAACAAGATCAACCTGGGCATCGGTATTTACCTGGATGAGGCAGGGCGCATTCCGCTGCTCGATACGGTGCACGAGGTCGAGCGCGCATTGACCGCCAAGGCCGCGCCGCGCGGCTACCTGCCGATTGACGGCCTGCCGGCCTACAACCAGCTGACCCAGCAATTGCTGTTTGGCGAGGACGCGCCGGTGCTGACCGACGGCCGCGTCGCCACCGCGCAGACCATTGGCGGCAGTGGTGCGCTGCGTATCGGTGCGGAAGTGTTGTTCCAGACGCTGGGCGAAGGCGCGCAGGTGGCCATCAGCAATCCCAGCTGGGGCAACCATCAGGCGGTGTTTGCCGCCGCCGGCTTCGAGCTTAACCGCTACCGCTATTTCAACCCGTCCAATCACGGGCTGGATTTCGACGGCATGCTGGAAGACCTGGCGCACATGGACCCGGGCAGCGTGGTCGTGCTGCATGCGTGCTGCCACAACCCGACGGGCGTGGATCTGAATCCCGAGCAGTGGGCCAAGGTGATCGACCTGGTGCACGATCACGAGCTCATGCCGTTTGTCGACATGGCTTATCAGGGCTTCGATCGCGGGCTGGCCGAGGATGCGCGCGTGTTGCGCATGCTGGCGGCCTCGCCGGTCAAGGCGTTTGCGGTGGCCAATTCGTACTCCAAGTCGTTCTCGCTTTATGGCGAGCGCGTCGGTGCGCTGTCGCTGGTCGGGGTTGATCGTGATGAGGCCGAGCGTCTGCGCTCGAAGATGAAGCAGGTGATCCGCACGGTGTATTCCAGCCCGGCGATGCATGGCGGCGAGCTGGTGGCCGGCGTGCTTGGCGATCCCGCCCTGCGTGCGCGCTGGGAGGCTGAACTGACTGCCATGCGCCAGCGCATCCACGCCATGCGCGAGGGTTTTGTCACGCGCCTCGCGGCGCACGGCGCGCCGCAATTTGGTTTCATCAACCAGCAGACGGGCATGTTTTCCTACTCCGGTCTGAACCGCGAGCAGGTGCAGCGACTGCGCGACGAGTTCGCCATCTACATTCTGGACAGCGGCCGCATCTGCGTGGCGGCGCTCAATCAGCGCAACCTCGACACGGTGGCCGCCGCGGTGGCGACGGTCAGCCGCTGACCCTACCCGCGCCGGCGGCATGTGCCGGCTATTTTTTCCTCGCGCCGTGCGGCAAGTCCGCGCGCGCTCTTGATTGGGATCGTGCATGTTTTTTCGTAACCTCACGTTGTTTCGCTTTTCGCCTGCCGTGGCTGGCGACCTGTCGCGCCTGGAAACGGCGCTGGATGAGCATCGCCTGCGCCCCTGCGGCCCGCAGGAGCTGTTCACCCGCGGCTTCGTGCCGCCCGTCGGCCGCGGCGACGGCGAGGCGCTGACGCGTTCGGTCAAGCAGTGCACGCTGCTCACCGTCGGCAGCGAGGACAAGTTGCTGCCATCACAGGTGGTCAACGAGGAACTGCAGCGCAAGGTGCGCAAGATTGCCGAGGAGGAAGGCCGCAAGGTGGGCGGTCGCGAGCGCAAGCGGCTCAAGGAAGACCTGCTGCTGGAATTGCTGCCGCGCGCGTTCGTGCGCCAATCGCGCCTGTCGGCCTATGTCGACAAGGCGGGCGGCTGGCTGGTGCTGGACACGTCCAGCCGCAAGTCGGCGGAAACCGCGCTGTCGCAGGTACGCGATGCGCTGGGCAGTTTCCCCGCCGTGCCGCTGGCACCGGAACAAGCCCCGCGATTGCTGATGACCGACTGGTTGGCCACCGGCAAATTACCGGCCGGCTTGGCGCTTGGCGACGAGTGCGAGTTGCGCGACCCGTCCACCGCCACCGGCGCCATCGTTCGCTGCCGGCGGCAGGATCTGGATGCCGACGAGGTCAAGGAACACCTGCGCACCGGCAAGCAGGTCTTCGCGTTGGGCCTGGTGTTCGACGAGCGCATCAGCTTTGTGCTGGGCGAAGACTTGATCGTGCGCAAGCTGAAGTTCCTGGACGTGGTGCTGGACGAGCTGGCCGACAGCACGGAAGACGCCTATGCCGAGCTGGACGCCACGTTTGCCCTGCTGACGCTGGAATTGGCGCGGCTGCTGGCCAAGCTGGAGGAGTGGTTTGGCCTGCCGCGCCCGGCTGAAGGCTGAAACCCGCCTATCGGCCTGTCGTCGCGGCATACTGGGGCACCGCCGCGCGATTGCCGCGCGACGGCTTTGACGGGTTGGCCATGGCGCAACTTCTGCAGGGTGACTGGCTGGAACTGGCAACCGCGCGCGGCAACATCATCCGCGTGCTGAAGGCCGCGCATCCGCGTGCGCGGCGCCTGCGTTTGACGGTCACGCCCAAGGGCGCCCGCGTGTCCTATCCGCTGGGTACGCACGCCGGCCAGGTCAATGCCTTCCTGCGCAGCCATGCTGATTGGCTGGAGCGCAAGCTGGATGAGCTGCATCTGGTCGTCAAGCCGCTGCCGCGCCTGCGGGTGGGATATCCGTGCGAGTTCCCGCTGCGCGGCGAGGCGGCGGCGCTGGACTGGGCCGAGGGGCCGTATCCGCGCATCGAGGCCCACGCCGGCGGACTGACGCTGACCCTGCCGCGACCGCATACGCGGGCCTTGCCGGTGGCGCGCGGCTTGCTGGCCGCACATCTGGAAGCCCTCATCCGCCGCGATGCCGCGCGTTGGCTGGCGCATTACGTGCCGCAGCTTGGGCTGGCGCCGACCGCGCTGCGCATCCGGCCGATGAAGAGCCTGTGGGGCAGCCTGGATACGCGCGACCGCATCAATCTTGACCTGGCGTTGGCGCTGGCACCGCCGGCCGCCTTGCGCTACGTGTTGGTGCACGAGCTGTGTCATCTCAAGGTGCGCAGTCACAGCCCGCGGTTCTGGGCCTGCGTCACCCAGCTGCTGCCGGCCTGGCATGAACAGCGCGACTGGCTGCGCCAGCATGGCGCCACGCTCAAGACCGAGCTTGATCGCCTGGTCGCGGACGTCGCCGACTGAAGTCGGTTGCCACGCCGTCAGTGCGACCGCGGCCGGCGCACGTAGCGCGTACCCAGCAGGTCGTCCCACCACAACGTGGTCACGCCGAAGTTGGTCTCCGGGTGATAGTGGTGAATGTGGTGCGCGCCGGCCCAGCGGCGCAGCCATGGCCGCTTGAACGTGACGTGATGAATGGCAAAGTGGCTCAGTCCATAGGCGATGTAGCCGAAGGTCAGCGCGCTCATCAGCAGCAGGGCAAAGCCGGTCGGCAGCAGCGTCGAGATCAACGCGGTTGCCGCCAGCACGATCACGGCGGGCAGGAAAAACGGCAGTGAATCGTAGCCCAGCGGGTGCGCGTGGTGTGCGCGGTGGCCGGCGGCAAACAGCGGGATATTGGTGTGGAACATCCAGCGATGGAAGGCGTATTCCACGAAGCTGAAAATCAGCAATCCCAGCGCGATGGCCGACGCTGCCGCCAGCGCGCCGGGGCGATGGCGTACGCCAGCCACGGCCAGCATCGTGCCGACGGCAATGTCGACGACGAACTCGGCCCAATAGTTGGTGCGCGTGCTGGACATGCGCACAATGGCAGCCAGTGTGGAGCGAACGGCGTTGCGCATGGCAGTGGCGTGCTGACCTCCCGCATTGGCAATCTTGCGTGCGGAGCATGCGCGCAAGCGCGGATCATTGTGGCACGCCACGCGGGGGTCGGCGCCGGGGGCGCTTTGCCGGGACGGGCGCGGTTCACCGCCTCTCAGTGGGACAGGGCAAAGCGCGTCAGTATCTGCGCCGTGACATCGGGCTGCTCCAGCATCGGCAGGTGGCGGCAGCCGTTGATGACGCTGGCGCTGATCGCGGTCGACCGCGTCAGGCCATCGCGCAGGCGCTCCAGTGCCGAGTCGCCGATCACCGGGTCGTTGTGGCACCACAGGCCCAGCACTGGCATGGTCAGCGCGTCCAGGTGGTCGGCGGTCACGCGCAGTTCGGCGCTTTGCTGCAGCTTGGCCAGCGTGGCGGTGATGAAGGCGCGATGGGCGCGATTGTGCGCAATGCGTACGTCGGCCAGGCGGCCGTATGGTGTCGGCGGCGTGGCCCACAGCGTGGCGTTGGCCTGCGCCAGCTGGGCGCGGTCGTCGTAGACGAACAGCGGCGTGCTGGTTGCCGTCGATGCGAAGGCGTCGGGCTTGCCGCTCAGGCCATAGGCGTCCAGCAGGGCCAGCTCGCGCACGCGTTGCGGGTGCGTGGCGGCGTACACCGCCGCCAGGGCGCCACCCGTGCCGTGGCCGACCAGTACGACGTCGCGCAATTGCAGGGCCTGCATGAAGCCATCCAGTGCCGCCGCTTGTTTGGCCGTGGAGGAAGGCTCGGCCGCTGGCGTGTCACCCCAACCGGGCAGATCGGGAATCAGCACATGGAAGTGGGCGGTGAGCTGACTGGCCACGGCAAGCCATGCGGTCTTGTCCTGATCCATGCCGTGCAGCAGGACGAGGGTCGGGCCTTCACCGCCGGCGTAATACGCCCATGGAATACCGCCAGCGTCCACGGTTTGCGCCGTCACATGCGCCGCCAGCGCCTGCCGCCAGATGCCGGCGCGGACCAGCCATTGCGGCGCCAGCGCGTAACTGCCGCCGATCACGATGATGACCACCGCCGCCAGCCAGGCCAGAAATTCCAGCCGGCGCAGCAGCATGCGTTGCCACAGTGGGCGGGTAGATGAAACGGGCCGGGTCATGGTTTGTCGTCGTCGACGCAAGCGGGCGTGGGTGGCCGCCGGATGGTGTCACGAACGGCGGCCGGTTGACGGCGTGGGCGGCGAGCACTGCCCGCCCACGGAATGTCGTTATGCAGCGAAGAGGGTCCGTTTGCGCTGAGCGTAGCCCGCGTCAGTGGGCGAAGTCGAAGCGCCGGCAGAGCGCCCGGCGCGCTTCGCCTACTTCGCGTCCTTGGCTGGCTGCTTGGCCTTGTCGAGGATGCGTTCAACCGCCTTTTGCGTCATCGGGTGGTAGCCCGGCTTGGCCTTGGCGTAGACCGTTTCGGCATAGGCCAAGCCCTGTGGCGACTTGGCAAAGGCCTTGTACAGCGGTGTGGTCAGATACATGCGGCCAATGCGCGTCATGTGCTCGGCGGCCGCACTCCACACCGCCTTGTCGCCGGCGACAATGGCGTGGCTGTACCAGCGCATGCCGATTTCGGCGTTCGGCGTGCCGGTGAGATGCCAGGCCGCATCCAGCTGCTTGAGCTTGTCCAGCGGCGCGACGTCCGGCAGGCGGTCGAGGAAGTACATCCACTCCTGCGTGTTCCAGCTCTTGGCGTCCAGCTTGGCCGCGTCCAGGGTGCCGGCCAGGAAGTCATTGCGCTGCCGGTCGATGCCGGCAAAGCGCGACGACTCGGGCAGCGGCGCGTTGTCCGGAATGCCTTCGCCGTACACCCAGGCCTGCACCTCGTCCCAGCTCATCTTGCCGGGGTACTTGTCGATCAGGTTGGGCTTGAGCCAGGCCAGCATTTGCTCGGTGGTGATGCTTTGGAAGGCGAAGTGCGCGAAGTAGCCCTTGAGATAGGTGTCAAACGCCGCACGGCCAAAGCGTTGCTCCAGCGTGCGCAGGAACCACGAACCCTTGTCGTAGGCCACGTCCGAGAGCGCGTCGTCGGCACCCACGCCGCGTGGATCGGGGGCCAGCTTTTGCGCGTTGGCCGCCATCGCGCCGATGGTTTTCTGCAGCGCGCGCGCCGCCAGCAGGGCTTCCTCGTCAGCCAGCGCCTTGCCGTAGACGGCCTCGGTGATGCGGCCCTGTACATAGGTGGTGAAGCCTTCGTTGAGCCAGATGTCACGCCACGCGGCGGCCGTGACCAGGTTGCCCGACCACGAATGCGCCAGCTCGTGCGAGACCAGCGACACCAGGCTCTTATCGCCGACCAGCACGGTCGGCGTGGCAAAGGTCATGTTGGGGTTTTCCATGCCGCCGAACGGGAACGACGGCGGCAGCACCAGGATGTCGTAGCGGCCCC
The DNA here is from genome assembly GCA_964568445.1 of uncultured Rhodanobacter sp. Lineage (GTDB taxonomy): Bacteria > Pseudomonadota > Gammaproteobacteria > Xanthomonadales > Rhodanobacteraceae > Rhodanobacter. Next base: position 11,032 of record CAZMPZ010000005.1, read on the forward strand.
AGGCGTACGGGCCGTAGAGTTTCTCCGTGGCGGCGATGAGCTTTTCGGTGTCCTCGAACTCATGCGCGGCCTTGGCCACCACCGACGGCTCGGCGTACACCGCCGAGCGCGGGCCGGTTTCCATTGCCGCCATGTCGCCGGCGGCAATGGCCAGCAGGTAGGACGGGATCGGATGCGGCTGGTTGAAGCTGAAGTTGCCGTCCAGCGGATGCTTGGCGTCGTTGAGGGCGCTCATCACCACGCGGATGTCCTTGGGGGCGCTGACGTGCGCGCTGTAGGTGAAGCGCACGGCCGGCGAATCCTGCAGCGGCACCCACGAGCGGGCATGGATGGCCTCGGACTGCGAGAACATGAAGGGTGCGTGCTTGTCGGCGGTCTGTGCCGGCGTCAGCCACTGCAGGCCCGAGGCATCGGGCGAGGTGGTGTAGACGATGCGCACCTGCGCCGGGCGCATGGGCGTGGTGATGGTGAGCTTGCTGCCCAGTCGCGCATCGGGTTCGGCCAGCGCGTACTTGAGCGCCGTGGCCCGGCCGTCCTGGCCCAGCGCCTCGACCCGCGCAATGTTGAGGTCGCGCGTGTCCAGTACCAGCGCCGTGGCATCGGCATTGGCCCAGGCCAGCTTCAACGTGGCGCGGCCATCCAGCTGGTGGCGGGCAAAGTCGACCTTGAGATCAAGGTCGAGGTGGGTGACGCGCACCTGCTCGGGTTGCGCATAGGAATTGGGATCGCCGGCATGGGCGGCGACAGGCAGCAGCAGCGTGCCAAGGGCAAGGACGGGCAGCAGGTGCATGAGGGTGCTCGCTACAGGGAAATGCCGCCTATGCTAACGGCTCCGCTCCGTTCCTTCCCGCTTCCCGGCTGTGGCGTGCCGCAACAGGTTGAACTTTCGCCCTGCGCAACGCGGTCGACAGCGGCGTGTGGCGCGTTGGGCGCAAGCGTGATGACGGTTGGCGGCTGATTCCTGCGGGCGCCTGATTATGGTTGATCTTTAGTGGAGCCTCGCCTTCTCCCTGCGGGAGAAGGTGCTCCGAAGGGGCGGGTGAGGGTGCGACCGGAGCGAAATACCGCACACAGCTGGAGTGTGTGCATCGAGCTCGCTCGTACTCCCACCTCAACGCCCTTACCCGCGCGGCGAATCGTGATGACGGGTCAGCGGTAGCGGTCGGCGAAGCGGTCGGTGGCGCGCACCAGCGCATCGACGATGGCCGGTTCCGAGGCGGCATGACCGGCCAGCACCATGTGCAGCTCGGCGCTGGGCAGCACGTCAGCCAGCGCGCGGGCGCTGCGCGGCGGGCAGATGGTGTCGTAGCGGCCTTGGACGATGACGGTCGGGATGTGGCGGATCTTTTCCGCATCGCGCAGCAGCTGGCCGGGTTCCAGCCAGGCGTCGTTGCGGAAGTAGTGAGCTTCCAGCCGCGCCAGGCTGACGGCCACTTCCGGCTGGGTGAATTGCGCCACCTTGTCGGCGCTGTCGGCCAGGGTCAGGTTGCTGCTTTCCCAGCGCGCCCACGCTTGCGCTGCGGCCACGCGGCGTTCCGGATCGGCATCGGTCAGGCGCCGCCAGTAGGCTTCCAGCAGGTTGCCACGTTCGGCGGGCGGGATGGCCGCGACGAACTGCTGCCATGCTTCGGGCTGCAGCCATGCAGCGCCGTTCTCGCCGTACAGCCAGTCCGACTCCGCGCGGCTGGCCAGATAGATGCCGCGCAGGATCAGTGCCACCACGCGTTGCGGGTGGGTTTGCGCGTAGGCCAGCGCCAGCGTCGAGCCCCATGAGCCGCCAAACACCAGCCAGCGTTCGATGTCGAGCCGCTCGCGGATGGTCTCGATGTCGGCAACCAGGTGCCAGGTGGTGTTGTCGGTCAATTCGGCAAACGGCGTGGACTTGCCGGCGCCGCGCTGGTCGAACAGCACGATGCGGTAATGCGCGGGGTTGAAGAAGCGCCGATGGTAGGCCGACAGCCCGGCCCCCGGGCCGCCATGCAGGAACACCACCGGCAGGCCGTTGGGATTGCCGCATTCCTCCACGTACAAGGTGTGCGTGGCGTCGACGGCCAGGCGATGGGTCTGGTACGGCGTGATGTCCGGATACAGCTCAAGCATGACGTTCTCCGCAGGGGTCAAAGGTCCAGCGCCGAGGTGAGGTCGCCGGGTGGCGGCCCGCCGGCGGCGCGCATGGCCGCTTCGCGCGCCAGCAGGCCAGGCAGCTTGCGCAAGCCATAGCGGCGGCAGATCAGGCGCAGGATCGAGCCCGTGTCGCAGATGGTGTGGTCGACGAAACAGCGCTTGGCAAAAGGCGAGATCACCCAGGCCGGGATGCGCGTGCCCGGTCCCCAGCGGTCACCCTTGGGCGGCGCCACGTGGTCCCACCAGCCGCCGTTTTCATCCACCGTGATGATGACCACGGTGTCCTGCCAATGCGGGCTTTTTTGCAGCGCGTCGATGACGGTGGCCAGGTGCCGGTCGCCGGCTTCGACGTCGGAATAACCGGCGTGCATGTTGAGGTTGCCTTGCGGCTTGTAGAAGCTGACTGGTGGCAGCTTGCCGGCCGCAATATCCGCCAGGAAACGATTGGTCGACGCGGTCTGGCCATGGCCGCCGTCGCGCAGATGCTGCCCGCGCGCAGCGGTGCCGGGCGCGAATTGGCGAAAGTAATTGAGCGGCTGGTGGTGCGGCTGGAAGTTGGGCACGTCAGGGAAGTCGCCCGGCGCGCCGTCGCCCTTGCCGGCCAGCGCCAACGCCCAGCCGCCGGCGTACCACGCCCAGTCGATATTTGCCGCCGACAGCGCATCGCCGATGGTGCCGTGGCTTTGCGGCGGCAAGGTGTTGCGGTTGGCCGCGTCGGCCAGCTGCGGGTTGTGCGGGTCCGGATTGAACGCCGGCGCGTAGGCCGGGCCCATGGTGTTGACCACCCACAAGTCCGGCGTCAGCGTGTCGGCCACGGCAAACTTGGGCGGGCCTTGCATTGCGCTGCGCGGGTTGTCGTCGGCCAGCACCGGGTGGATGCCGGTCGGATCGTTGCCTTGCAGGTGCGCGGTGTGCAGCCGCATGCGCGAGGCCATGGTGGCCGGATAGCGCGGCGGCTGGGCGGCAACCAGATATTGGTGGTTGAGGAACGAGCCGCCAAAGGCGCCCATGAAAAAGTTGTCGCACAACGTGTACTGGCGCGCCAGCTGCCACAGGCGCAGGTTCACCGCGCTGTCGGCGTAATGGCCCATGGTCATCGCGCCGGTGTTGCCCCAGGCGACAAAACCATCGTTGCGCCCGCCGTTGATCTGCAGCTGGTTCTGGTAGAAGCGATGCACCAGATCGCGGGTGATGACGCCATGCGGCAGCGGCTCGCCGTCGGGGGTGGTGAGCGCAAACGGCTGGTTGGGCAAGCCGGTGATGGCGCGCTCGCCAATCTGGTAGCGGCGATGTGCAACCACCTGCGGTTGCGGCACCAGGCCGCCCCAGATCGGCGGCAAGGTGGCAAGGACGCTGCCGTCGCGATCGCGCTGCGGCGCGACTTGCGCACCCACCGCGGACAGCGGCTGGGCCAGGCCGGGGAAATCGGCAAACAGGTTGTTGAAACTGCGGTTTTCCGCATACAGCACGACGATGTGCTGGACATGGCGGCGCAGCGCGGCATCGGTGGCCGCCACGCCGGGTGCAGCAGTGGGACGGGTATCGGCACGCGGTGACGGTTGGCAGGCGCCGACGGCCAGCGCCGCGCCGGCAATCCCCAAGCCTTCCAGCAGGCGCCGCCGCGAAGGGTCGGCAACGGTATCGTCGGCGTTATCGGGCGGCGGTACCGGAGGGATGGCAGTCATGATGGCAACCTGCGTGGGAAACAATAGCGCGATGCGCATGGCATCGCGCCATCATAAACGCCTGCTTGCCGGCGACGAGCGCGGCGTTAGTGGATGCGCGTCACCCGCAGCACGTCGGCGTCGTCGGCATGATCGATCAGCATCGCCCGCACGCGACCCTGCCATGCATCGGCAAAGGCCTTGCGCTGCGCGCTGGTGGCCTCCGGGTTCATCGCTGCCATCAGCAGTGGCCGCAGGTTGGGCGCTGGCGGCACGCGGCTCAGGTCCAGCTCGACGCTGACCGTGGCGCCGGTGTCGCGGCGGGTAAAGGTGATCGCTTCCACCGGCTGTGTGTCGGCGTAACTCAGCAGGCCTTGGCGCGTGAACTGCCCGCCGATGCCGTGGAAGCCGTTGTCGGCTGCCGCACCGGTAATCAGCGTGAACACCTGTGCCATCACGCCGGTCACGCCTTCATCGGCCGCCGCCGGCATGTGCACTTCGACGCCGCCGCGCTCCGGCGTGTCGTCGGCATACAGCGCACGCAGGGCCGCGCGGGCCAGCAGGTACGCACCGGCCACGGTCGGGCAGGAATGCCCGGCCAGGTGCACGGCATCGACGTAGCGGTATTCCATCAGGCCATCCTCGGCGGCACCGAGGAAATCCGACAGGGGATCGCGCAGCGTGATGCGCGGCGCGTCGTCGTAAAACGCGGGATAGGTCATGGCCGGCGCTCACTCCACCGGCATGTCGACGATGCCAAAGTCGATCACCACCGCGCCCGGCTCGCGCTGGCGGTAGTTCACCGTCAGGTTGTCGCCCAGGCGCTCGTGCAACTGCGCCAGCAGCGGAATCGGATCGTGGTCGTTGATGAAGCGCATGGTCTCGCCCGACCGCAGCGCGCCGATGGCGCCAAAAATGGCCGAGTGACGGAAGCGATGCGCGATACCGCGCGCGTCGAACGGGTAGACGTTTTCTTCAGGGGCCATTTCAGCGGACATGCGATGGATGCTCGGGTGGGAAAGGAAGCATCAACATACGCTGGCGCGTGCGGCCGGCCACTGACGTGGATCAGCCGGAAAGTGGCAGGGTGTCGCGCGGGTAATCGCGCCCTGGCACGTCGCCGCCCCGCTACAGCTTGTAGCCGCGATGAATGGCGACCACGCCGTTGGTGAGGTTGCGCACCTCGACATGGCCGAAGCCGGCGCGTTCCATCATGGCCTTGAGCGTGGCTTGATCGGGGTGTTTGCGGATGGATTCGGCCAGGTATCGGTAGCTGTCGGCGTCGTGCGCAAACAGCCGGCCGAGTCGCGGCAGCACCTGGAACGAGTGGAAGTCGTAGAGCTTGCCGAAAAGCTCGCCATGCGCCTTGGAGAACTCCAGGATCAGCGCCCGGCCGCCCGGCTTGAGCACGCGGCAGATATCGGCCAGGGCCGCGTCCTTGTCGGTGACGTTGCGCAGGCCGAAAGCCATGGTCACGGCGTCAAAGGTGTTGTCGGCAAAGGGCAGCACCTGCGCGTTGAGCTGCGCCCAGCGCAGGCCTTCGACCACGCCGCGGTCGGTCAGCCGGTCGCGGCCGACGCCGAGCATGGCGGCGTTGATGTCGCCGACGATGATCTCGCCGCTGTCGCCGACGACGGGTTTGAGCAATGCGGCAATGTCGCCGGTGCCACCGGCCAGGTCCAGCACGCGGTCGCCGCGGCGCACGCCGCTGGTAGTGACGAAGTGACGCTTCCACAGCCGATGCACGCCAAATGACATCAGGTCGTTCATCAGGTCGTAGCTGCGCGCGACCGAGGTGAATACCTGGCCGACCAGCTTTTGCTTGTCCGCGACCGGGACGTCGCGAAAGCCGAAGTGGGTGGTGGGTTCCGGCGTGGTGTGCGGCTGCTCGTTCATGCGCGCCATGTTACAGGGGCGGCGGCGTGATGAATCCATGGCGGGCGATGTGCCGGGCGGATTCCCGCGTTTGATCGGCGGCGAATGGTCATGTCGCGCGTCACGCAGGAGCACCGCCCGCGAGCGGGCGCCGGCGTCAAATCGCCGGCTGGCCGGCCTGCTTGTAGATCATGCCGTCCTTCATCACGAAATCGACGCGCTGCATCGCGGTGATGTCGTCCAGCGGATTGCCGGGCACGGCGATGATGTCGGCGCGGCGGCCGACGGCGATCTGCCCGAGCTGGTCGGATTGGTGCAGCAGCTCGGCGGCGTGGGTGGTGGCGGCCTGCAGGACGAACAGGGGCGGCATGCCGGCTTGCACCATGTATTCAAATTCCTTGGCGTTCTGGCCGTGCGGGTACACCGCTGCATCGGTGCCGAAGGCAATCTTCACGCCCGCCCGGTACGCCTTGCCGGCGGTGGCTTGGATGATCGGCCCGACTTCCTTGGCCTTGCGCGCCACCTGCGGCGGGTAGTAGCCGGGTTTGTCCGCCATGGCCTGCACGTATTTGCCGGCGATGATGGTGGGCACGTACCAGGTGCCGTGCTGTTTCATCAGTTGCATGTCGGCGGCATCCATGAAGGTGCCGTGCTCGATGGAATCCACGCCGCCCAGCACGGCGCGGCGGATGGCTTCGGCACCATGCGCGTGGGCGGCCACGGTCAGGCCGTAATCGTGCGCGGCGGCCACCACGGCCTGGATCTCGGCGAGGGTCATCTGCGGGTTGTCGGCGCTGGCGCTTTCGTCCAGCACGCCGCCGGACGGCATGATCTTGATGACGTCGGCGCCGGCCTTGTAGTGCAGGCGCACGGCTTTCCACGCGTCTTGCGGGCTGTTGATGACGCCGTCCTTGACGCCGGGGTCGCCAGCCAGGTCGGCGCGGTAGCCGTCGGTGGGGTCGGCGTGGCCACCGGTGCTGCCGATCGGCTGCCCGGCGGTGAAGATGCGCGGGCCCGGCACGATGCCGGCGTTGATGGCGTTGCGCAGGGCGATGGATTCGTTGTTGCCGTCGCCGAGGTTGCGCACGCTGGTGAAACCGGCCAGCAGCGTACGGCGCGCGTAGACGGTGGCGCGGATCGCGTAGTCGGCGACGTTCCAGCGAAACTGGTCGGTGTAGCCGGTCGGGCTGGTTTCGAACGTCAGGTGGGTGTGGGCGTCGATCAGTCCGGGCAGGCAGGTCGACTCCGGCAGGTCGACGTAGCGGAAATCGCCGCCGGCTGCGGTGGCGGCGGCTTGGTACGGCGTGCCGTCTACCGCGCCGGCGTGGATGGCGCGGATGTGGCCGTCATCCACGATCAGCGTAGTTTCGCCCAGCAGTTTGCCCGCGACCGGGTCCAGCAGCCGCGCGCAATGCAGCATGCTGACCACGTGCCCCGTGGCAGGTGGCGGGTTGGCGGCGACAGCGGGCAACGCCGCGATGAGGGTGGCGAGCAGGACAGCGTGGCGTGCAGACATGGCGAGGCTCCACAAGGGTGCAGCCATCATAAAGACGCGTCGCCGCGCCTGCAGTCAGTCGTGATGCGGCGGTTGGGTGCCGGCGGTGGTCGGCGCCGTGGTCGGTGCGGGGTCGGCGGCGCCGGGCGTGATCTTGAGGATGGAATGGCGCACCTCGCGCGAGAGGATCACGCGCGCGTCATTGACCATGTCTTCCAGCGCACTGGCGTAGGTCAGCTTGCCGTCGTCGTCGGTCCACACCACGTGGCGCTCGCGCAGTTTCTGGATGAAGCCGCGGAACAGCGCGCGGTCGAAAAACTCCGGCGCGGACAGCTCGTTGAGCAGGCTGAGCCGCTGTGCGGTCAGCGTGCAGAGTTTTTCCAGCTGGCCGGCGGTCATGCTGTGCGCGCCGTTTTTCACCAGTGCAGCCACCGTGATGTAGTAGCGCTCGAAGGCCTGGATCAGGTTGCGGGCAATGACCTTGAGCTGGAAGGCGCTGTCCTCCTGGCCGGGGCTGCGCTCCAGCAGGCGGCCGTCGGCGCTGGATTCCAGCAGGCCGTGGCGGACGAAGAAATCAATGGTGGCCACCAGCTCGGTATTGAACCCATCCTCGTCCCAGCGCAGAAACAGCTCGCCCTGGATGAATGGGTAGATGATGCGTCCCAGCCGCAGCACCGAGGCGCGCGACATGCGCCGGTTGTTGAGGAAGCAGCACGCCACCCAGGCAGCGGCGGTGGTCAGGTGTAGCACGTTGTTGCGGAAATAACTGAGCAACACCGCCTGCTCGCGCGTCACGTTCAGCACGTCGCCCAGCGGATGGCGGATGCGCTGGATCCAGCCCATGTGCTCGCCGTAGGCAATGATGCCGGCTGCGTTCATCGGTGTACGGGTGATGCGCTCGGAATAGGGCAGTTCCTCGATCAGGCTGCGCGTCAGGTCCAGCTGCGTCAAAAGATCGCTTTCCGCCATGGCGTGCTTGGGTGTGGCCAGCAGCGCCAGCGCCAGCAGGTTGATCGGGTTCACGTCCGCCGCGCGATTGATGTTGACCTGGATTTGCTGCGCCAGCTGGTCGGTGACGCGGCTGAACCATTCCGGCTTGCCCTGCAGCGCGTTGTCCGCATTGCGCCAATCGGCACCGCTGGCGTCCAGCAGCGGCGTCAAGGCGATGGGTTCCCCGAAATTGAGCGTAACGTGGCCGTAGCGCTGGCGCAGCACGCGCAGGCCGCGCAGCAGGCCAAGCAGGGATTCCTTGTGCTTGGGCTGGCCGCTCAGCTCGCTGGCGTAGGACTTGCCCTCCATTAGCTTCTCGTAGCCGATGTAGACCGGCTGGAACAGCACCGGCCGCCGCGGCGCGCGCAGGAAAGCGCGGATGGTCATCGCCAGCATGCCTTCGTGCGGCGCCAGCAGGCGGCCGGTGCGCGAACGGCCACCTTCGATGAAGTATTCGATCGGCACGCCGCGGTCGATCAGCTGCGCCAGGTATTCATTGAAGATGACCGAATACAGCGCGTTGCCCTTGAAGCTGCGACGCAGGAAAAACGCCCCGCCGCGACGCAGGATCGGGCCGACCACCGGCAGGTTGAGATTGATGCCGGCGGCAATGTGCGGCACCACCACGCCGGACACATGCAGCTGGTAGCTGAGCAGCAGGTAGTCGGTGTGGCTGCGGTGGCAGGGCACGTACACCACCTCGTGGCCGGGCGCCGCGGCGCGTGCCTGGTCGAAATGGTGCATGTCGATGCCGTCGTACAGCTTGGTCCAGAAGTTGCGCAGCAGCAGCGACACCGAGCGCACCACCGGATGCGAGTAGTCGGCGGCGATTTCCAGCACCATCTTGTGCGCATTGCGCCAAGCCTTGGCCGGGCTGATCTTTTCCTTGGCGGCACTGGCGGCAATGGCCGCGCGTACCGGCTCGGCGCTCAGCACCGAATCGACGACGGTGCGCCGATGCGACAAATCCGGGCCGATGACCGCCGCACGGATGCGGTGGAAGTGCGTGCGCAGCACGCGCGCAACCTTGCGCAGCACGCGCTCGGGCGGCAGCCCGCCGGACTCGGCCAGCACGCCGCGCAGCGAGATTGGCGTGGAGAAATGCACCACCGTGTCACGGCCGTTGAGCAGCAGCGCCAGCAGCCGGCGGAAGCGGCCGACCATCACCCAGTTTTCGGAAAACAACACGCGAAACCAGCCGCTGTCGCGGTTTGGCGAGCGGCCGACATAGATCGCCACCGGCACGATCTGCACGTCGGCCACGGGATGCGCGTCAAGCGATTGCAGCAACTGGCGCAGCGCGGTCTGCGCGGTGCGCTTGCGGATGCGGCCAAACACCCAGCCTTCACGCTGTACCAGTGAAAACACCGAGCGCCGGCGCCGGGTGCCGGCCAGCGGCTGCAGCGGATTGGGCAGGCCGGCTTCGCGACAGGCGCGTTCCAGGATCAGCGCATCGGAAAAGCCGTTGCGCTCGATGACATAGCAAACCGGAATGTCGGCCGCCAGCAAACTGGCGGGTTCGGCCGGCTCGCGGCGGATGCGCAGCCAGGGTTGCAGCAGCGGGCCGGCAAGGGTGAACCGCCACGGCGCACGCTGGCGGGCGGCGGAGCGGTCATGGGCAAGGTCAGGCATCCGCCCATTCTAACGGCGTCGGCGCGGCTGGCCGTGGCGACGCGGGTTTGCGTCGTCGGGAAAAGAAAACCCCGCAGGCATGGCGCCGTGCGGGGCGTTCGGCACAGCCGAAAGGGAAATGACCGGACGGCGCACCGTGGGGCGCGGCGTCGGACGGGAAAATGTTAACGCCTTGTCGATTCTAAGGCAACACCTTCAGTGTCTTGTTTAACGTATTGATGCGGAAAACATTATCAATCTTCGTCGTAGCGCAACTTGGCCAGTTTGGCCTGGCGCTGCGCTGCGGCGCCGGGACTCGTCTGGCCTGCGGAAAGAAGCGTTTCCCAGGCGCCATACGTCGGGTTGGGCAGGACAAACCAGCGATTGCCGAGCCAGCTGCGATAGCGCTCGGCAACTTGCCGGTGGCCGGCCAGGGTGGCTTGTGGCGGGTCGACGAAATCACCCAGCTGGTCGCCCACCTGCAGCAACACCCGGTAGTGGCGGCTGACCGCCTGGCGCCGGCAGCTCTTGGCACTGGGTTTGGTCGGTGTACAGCCGGGAACGGCGGTGCCCAGGCCGAGGAAAACCTGCGGGCCGGCCACTGGCAGGCCGACCTTGCGCAAGTTGGCCAGCGTGACCGTATCCAGTGATTGGTCGCGATTGGACAGGTAGATCATGGTGACGCCGTGACGCTGCGCAAATTGCGCAAAGGCCACCGCACCCGGCGTGGCACGTGCGCGCTGCTCGCGGCACCAGGCTGCCCAGCTGGCGCTGGCGTAGGTCTTGCCGTCGCGCAGCAGGCGCGCTTGATAGGGCGAGTTGTCGAGCACGGTTTCATCCACGTCGACGATCACCGCTGCCGGCAGATGGCCCAGCGCCGCCACGCGGTCGCCGGCCGCCAGCGCGTCCCAGGTCGGGTTGCGCAGCGCCGCCAGCAGCTGGTCCTGCGCCGCGCGCCAGGTCTGGATGTAGATCATGTCGTGCTCGGCCGCCGTCTGCGTCCACGCCACGGCATTGAGGTTGGCGTCGGCGCCGGCGTCAGCGGGTGTCGCGGCCGACGGCGTGCGCGATGGCGCCACGGCGCAGCCGCCGAGGGCCAGACACAGCAGCGCAGCAGTCAACGGTCGAAGATTCATGGCATGCCCTTCCAAGTGAACGCATGGAGTCTAAGCGACGTCTTGCGCTGGCGGCACGCGCGGTGTGCTGACACACTTGCCGCCTTGCCTGCTGCGTCCGTCCCCATGGAATACCCGCTGTCAGCTACCCGCGAACCGTCCCCCGCCGTGTGCCGCGCCAGTTATGTGTTGGCGGCGCTGGCGCTGGTGGCTGTCATCGCGCTGCGGTTGTTGCCGGCGTTGCTGGCGGCGCTGCTGGTATACGAACTGGTGCGCACGCTGACGCCGCTGCTGGGCCGGCGCATTTCCGGCGACCGCGCACGCATGGTGGTGGTGGCGCTGCTGGGCACGCTGGTGGTCGGCCTGCTGATTGTGCTGATTCTGGGCACCATCAGCTTCTTCCGCACCGAGCTGGGCAACCCCGAATTGCTGTGGCAGGAACAGCTCATGCCGCTGGTGTCCAAGGCGCGGGAGCAACTGCCGGTGGTACTGGTGAACAACCTGCCCGACAGCGTGGACGACCTGCGTGTCGGCGTGACCGAGTTGGCGCGCAAGCACGCCGGCACCCTGCAGGTGGCCGGGCGCGATGCGGCGCGTATTTTTGTGCACATCCTGATTGGCCTGGTGTTGGGCGCCATCGTTGCCCTGAGCCGCACAGCGACGGTGCGCAAGGTCGGCCCGCTGGCTGCCGCGCTTAGCCTTCGCTGCCAGCGCCTGGCGCATGCCTTTCACAACATCGTGTTTGCGCAGGTCAAGATTTCAGCGCTCAACACCGGTTTCACTGCACTGTTCCTGCTGGTGGCGCTGCCGTTGTTTGGCGTGCATGTGCCGCTGGCCAAGACGCTGGTGGCGGTGACCTTCATCTTTGGCCTGTTGCCGGTGGTCGGCAATCTGCTCAGCAACACTGCCGTGACGATTGCCGCGTTGTCGGTGTCGCTTGGCGTCGGCATTGCTGCGCTGGTGTTCCTGGTGCTGATCCACAAACTGGAATATTTCCTCAACGCGCGCATCGTCGGCACGCAAATCCACGCCCGTGCGTGGGAACTGCTGATTGCCATGCTGGTGATGGAGGCCGCGCTCGGCCTGGCCGGCGTCATCGCCGCACCCATTTATTACGCCTACCTCAAGAGCGAGCTGGAAGCCGAGCAGCTGCTGTAGGGAATTTCATATGGGCAATCAGGCCCTCTGGACGTTCGTTGGCCGAGGGTCGGATTGGCTTTCAATTGCCGTAAAGACGAATCCTGCGCGTGACGCTTCTTCGTGGAGTGGCACGGGGCGGTGACCTGCGGGATGCGTGCTTGCCGTGCTTATCCGTCGGCCAGCATGGCCTTGATCCGCGCCATGTGCGACTGCGCGGTTTCGCGCACGATTTCCTTGTCTGCCGCCGGATCCTTGCCTTGCCAGTGCAAGTCGTCCTGCGGCAGTTCGGCGAGGAAACGACTGGGCTGGTTGCGGTGTACCTCTCCCCAGCGTTTGGTCTTGGCCGACCATGACAGCGTCAGCAGCTCCTTGGCGCGGGTGATGCCGACGTAGAGCAGGCGGCGTTCCTCGTCGAGCCGGCCCTCGTCGATGGCGCCTTCGTGCGGCAGCGTGCCGTCCTCGCAGCCGACGATGAAGACGAAGCGAAACTCCAGTCCCTTGGCTGCGTGCAATGTCATCATGCGCACGGCGTTGCCTGGCTCGTCGCGGTCGGCGTGGCTGAGCAGGGCCAGTTGCGCGGCCAGATCGCCGGCATTGCCGTGGCCTTTTTCCATGGCACGGAACCAGTCGGCCAGCTCCTGCAGGTTGGCCAGCCGGCGCTCACGCACGGCGGCATCCGGCGTGGTGGCGACCAGCTGGCGGATGTAGTGCGTGCGTTCCAGCAGGGTTTGCACCAGCTCGGCGGCGCTCTGGTGGATGGACGCGCTGCGCAGCTCATCGAGCAGCGTGACGAAACTCGCCAGCGCCGCCGCCGGACGCGCGCTGAGCTGGCGCAGCGCACCGTCGCTGCGCGCCGCGTCCAGCAGCGAGCCATGCCGGCTTTGCGCCAATTGGCCAAGCTTCTCCAACGTGGTCGCGCCAATTTCGCGCTTCGGTACGTTGACCACGCGCAGGAAGGCGGCATCGTCGCTGGGGTTGGTCAGCAACCGTAGATAGCACAGGACGTCCTTGACCTCGGCGCGGTCGAGAAAGGACAGCGCGCCGGTCAGGTGATACGGGATACGCGCCAGGCGCAGGGCTTTTTCCAGCGGCCGCGCCTGAAAGTTGCCGCGGTAAAGGATGGCCATGTCGTGCCATCGTGCCTGGTATTTTTCCGCCAGCGTGGCGGCGATGGCGGCGACATGCCCGGCCTCGTGCTCGGCATCCGGGCATTCCAGCACACGAATGGGCGCGCCTTCGGGATGCTCGCTCCACAGCTTCTTGCCGTGCAGATGCGGGTTGTGGGCAATGAGCGTGTTGGCGGCGCGCAGGATGCGTTTGCCGCAGCGATAGTTTTGCTCCAGCTTGATCACGCGCAGATTGGGCCAGTCGCGGCCAAGCTGGTCGAGGTTCTCCGGGTTCGCGCCGCGCCAGGCGTAGATGGATTGATCGTCGTCGCCGACGCAGGTGATGGCGCCGCGCGGCCCGGCCAGCGCCTTGAGCAGCCGGTACTGCGCGTCGTTGGTGTCCTGGTATTCGTCCACCAGCAAATAGCGCAGGCGCTCGCGCCACGCCGTGCGCACATCCTCATCGGCTTCCAGCACGGCCAGCGGCAGGCGGATCAAGTCGTCGAAATCCACCGCGTTGAATGTCGCCAGCCGTGCCTGGTACAGCTGGTAGATGCCGGCCGCTTCGCGCTCGCGGGGACTGGTGGCGGCTGCCAGCGCCTGCTCCGGCGACAGGCCGCTGTTCTTGGCCTGGCCAAGCAAGTGGCGCAGGTTCGACAGCACATCGTTCTTCACGCCCTTGGGGGCGAGATCCTTGATGATGCCCAGGCTGTCGTCGGCATCGAGTACGGAAAAGCCGCGCCGCAGTCCGGCACGCGCATGTTCAATCTGCAAGAACTTCAGGCCCAGCGCGTGAAACGTGCTGGTCGTCACCTCACTCGCCACGTCGGTAGGGATGAGCTTGCCCACGCGCTCGCGCATTTCGCGCGCCGCCTTGTTGGTGAACGTGATGGCCGCGATCTTCGCCGCCGGCAAATGCTGGCGCGTGATGAGGTAAGCGATCTTTTGCGTGATGACTGAGGTCTTGCCGGAGCCGGCGCCGGCCAATACCAGGAGAGGGCCGGCGCAGTGTTCGACGGCGGCCAGTTGTTGCGGGTTGAGCATGCCAGACAGACCAGCGATGACGCGGACGGTGATGGTAGCAGGCGCCTTGCGACGGGTCGCCGTGCGGCATGCGGGTTACCATGCGTGGTCTGTCTGCAGGTGACGCATGGCCAAGCTCTACTTCAACTATTCGGCGATGAATGCCGGCAAGACTACGGCGCTGCTGCAAAGCGCCTACAACTATCACGAGCGCGGCATGCGTACGCTGATCCTGACGCCGCGGCTCGACAACCGCGGCGGCGAAGGCATGGTGGCTTCGCGTATCGGACTCAAGGCGGAGGGCGTGCGCTTTGCCGCGGGCGACGACTTGCTGGCGCTGGTGGAGCGTGACGTTGCTGCGCAGGGCCAGCTGCATTGTGCCTTCGTCGACGAAGCGCAGTTCCTGACCAAGGCGCAGGTATGGCAGTTGAGCGACGTGGTCGATCAGCTGCATGTGCCGGTGCTGGCGTATGGCTTGCGCACGGATTTTCGCGGCGAGCTGTTCGAGGGCAGCAGCTACCTGCTGGCCTGGGCCGATGAGCTGCACGAGATCAAGACCATCTGCCACACCGGACACAAGGCAACCATGGTGGTGCGTGTGGATGAACACGGCCGCGCCGTCACCGCCGGCCCACAGGTTGAGATTGGCGGCAATGACCGCTATGTCTCGGTGAGCCGGGCCGAGTTCAAGCGCATCAGCGCCGGGGCGGGCCACATCGAGCTGCGCCAACCTGTATTGCCGCTGGGCGAGCGGCACTAGCCGAGCCATACCAAGGCGGAATCCATGGATCACCCAATCGTCATCCCCGCCTGGCAGCGCCCGCACTGGCACGCCAGTGACGAGGACATCCTGCTGCAGTTTTTCGTGTTTGGCCATTTCCAGGCCGTGCGTACGCCGTCGGCGGCCTACGGCAGCCCGGGCTTGCCCGCTGGCGTGGCGGCGACCAACCACGCCCACGCGGCCTTGCGCTCATGGGACGGCTACCCGCTCAAGGGTGCGCTCGGACGTGCGCTGAAGGCCGACGCGCCACAGGCTTGGCAGGCCGCGTTTGATGCGCCGGAAGTGATGGTCGTGCACGGCAAGTTGGCCGACAGCCCGGCCACCGGCTATCTGCGCGACACGCTTGGTGTGCTCGCTGGCATGCTGGACATCGGCGGCGTGGCGGTGCTCGATCCACAAATCACGGAATTGCTCGACGCGTCGGCGTGGCGACGCAAGTATCTGGTCGCCGGTGGCGCGCCGGTGCGCAGTCATCTGCTGATCCAGTGCGACGACGAGCCGGACACCGCCGATTCCTGGGTGCACACGCGCGGCCTGCGCAAGTTTGGCCGCCCCGACATCAGCATCCGCCGCGTGCCGCAAGGTGCGGTCGATCGCGCTGGCGCGGCGTGCGAAAAGCTGGCCGAGCTGCAGGCGCTGGGCGCGCACTTCACGGCCGGCCAGACGCTGGAACTTGCCGGTATCGCGCAAGACGTCACGGTGCATGTCGGCGGCGCGCTGGACGACCCGCGTTTCAACAACACGTTTGTCGAATTTGCCTGGCCGGTCTGACGCGCTACTTCTTGCCGCTTGACGTCGCTGGCGCCGGCAGGCTTTGCAAGGGGCCGATCTCGACCTTGCCGGTTTCGTGGCGGGCGTATTCCCACACCTGATCCTTGAGCTTGGCGTAGGGTTCGGCCGACCACAGTTGCGCGGCGTAGTAGTCCGTGCCGCGCACCGGCGTGCCACCCGCCACGGCCGGGCCGTTGTCCTGCTTCGCCGCCATCGTCGGGCCGGCGGCTCCGCCGCGCAGGCGCACCGTGAGGTTGCTGCCGCCAAACCCCGTGCGGCTGCCGGTAGCCTTGTCGACCGCCTGCTTGAGCGCCAGGTCGAGCTTGTGCAAGCCACGCTCGTCGTTGTATTTGGCGTAGATCCTGCGTCCTTCGCTGACTGCCTGTTTGCGCTCGGACGCGCTCAGCTGTGCCCAGTATTGTTCGCGCTGGATCAGCAAATCCCGGTAGCCGCGATCGGCCGCCAAGTCCATCCACGCATAACCGCGCGGACGATCCTGGGTGATGCCATCGCCGTTCCAATACATCGCTGCCAGCATCGCTTGCGCGGGTTTGTCGGCGTAGCTGGCGGCTTTTTGCAGCAGGCTGACCGCCGAGCGCTTGTTGCCGGCACGGTACGCGCGCACGCCGAGGTCGCGATAAAACAAATCCGGGTGCGCGCCGATCACCTGCTGGTTGCTGAGCAGGGCGATCAATACGCCTTCATTGGGTTGTTGTGCCGCAGCCGGAGCGGTCGGCAAGGCGAGCGCGGTGCCGATGGCAAAGGCGGCGAGCCAGTGGCGGACGGGATACATGCGGGGGCGCTCCCTGGGGTTTGCCTGCGCGGCGATGGTTCCACAGCGTATGCCTTGCGCTGAAGGCTTTCTGGCAAAAGACCCGCTTTAGCTTTGACAGCGCGGGCAGAAGAATGTCGAACGTTGGCCCAGCGTGACCTGGCGGATGCGCGCGCCGCAAGTACGGCACGGCTCGCCGGTGCGTGCATACACGTTCAACTCGCGGGAAAAATAACCGGGGATGCCTGTGGGACGAACAAAGTCGCGCAGCGTGGTGCCGCCGCATTCGATGGCCGCCGCAAGGACGTGCTTGACGGCATCGGCCAGCCGCGCATAGCGCGCGCGGGAGATGCCGCCGGCGCTGCGCTGCGGATCGATGCCGGCCACGAACAGCGCTTCGCTGGCGTAGATGTTGCCGACGCCGACCACGACGTGGCTGTCCATCAAGAAGGTCTTGACCGCCGCGCTGTGGCCGCGTGAAGCGTGCCACAGCGTGTCGCCGCAGAACGCCGCGTCCAGCGGCTCGGGACCCATTCGCGCCAACAGCGGATGGATCTCACCCGGCGATTGCCACAACAGGCAGCCGAAACGGCGCGGGTCGGTGAAGCGCAACAGGTGTGGCGCCTCCCCGCGGTGCGGCGCCAGCAGCAAGTCCACATGGTCGTGGCGCGCGGCAGGCGTGTCCGGCGCCAGTATGCGCAGCGAACCGGACATGCCCAGATGCAGCAGGGCGCTGCCGATGGCGGTACGCAACAGCAGGTATTTGCCGCGGCGCTCCACTGCGTCGATGCGCTGACCGGGCAGCCGGGTAGAAATTTCCGGCGGGATCGGCCAGCGCAGGTCGGCCCGGCGCAACGTCACCGCGCGCACCCGGTGATCGGTCAGGTACGGTGCAATGCCACGGCGTGTGGTCTCGACTTCGGGCAGCTCCGGCATCAGGGTGACGCCTGTCGGCTGCCCGCCTGTCGCGCCAGGCCGGTGATGGGGCGCGGCGTGTAGCGGGCGGGAATCAGGGCCACGCGTGGACCGACCCGCACATAACGCAGCGGGCCGATGGCCGCGATGGCGCCAAATTCCAGCGTCTGGCCATCCAGTTGCAGCACCACTTGCGGCGGCGCCAGGCCGATGGCGTCGGGCTGAAACTCGCTGGCCGCGCGCCAGCTCGCTACGGGCGCGGCGGCGACGGCAGCCAGTTCGCCCAGCCGGCCGTCATCGGCACGCGCGGCGGTACCGTCGGTCTGCCACCAGTGGCCGTCGCGTCGTGCGTAGTGCGTGGTTGGCCCGTTGCCGAAGGCGATGGCGATGTGCGCGATGGTCGGCGGCGACACCGCCAGCAACGTGCCGATGGCCGCTTGCTGGTCAGCACGCCACTGCCAGAACGCCAGTGCCAGCAGCGCCAGCACGGCGCCCAGCCCGATGAGGCGTTGACGTACAGCGCGGGTCATCGCCGCCGCCGACGCCAGCTGATGGTCATGCCGAGAGCCAGCAGCGCCAGCGGCACGCCCAGCAGGAAGCCGAAGCTCACCGCGTTCAACTGTCCCTGCGACAGCGTCAGCAGGCGGTCGGGCGCGCCGCGCGGCGGCAGGTCGATCAGCTGGTCGTCGCCCAGCAGCCAGTCGAACGCGCGCTCGCCCAGTGCGCGATTGCCGCCGTTGCCAAGATAGGTGTTGGACAGGAAATCGCCGTCGCCGATCACCATGGCGCGCTGTACGGCCTTGTCCGGGCTGGGCGACAGCCGGCTCAAGGCAAAGCCGAAATCCAGCGGGCCCTTGAACTCGCCGGCGGCAGCGTCAAAGCGGATGGTCGAACTGGCGGTGTTGTCGATGGGCTGAAACTCGGTCCAGCTTTGTGGCCCGGAGCGCAGGAACGGCACCACGGCCCATTGGCTGTGGCTAACCTGGGCCAGCGCCGCGGCTTGCGGGAACAGCGTGGTCAGGCGCAAGCCGTTGGTCACCGGATGGGCTGGATAGGCGCCTACCGCCAGCATGCGTGGATCATCGAGGCCCAGCGCGCTGCCGCCGCCGTCGACCAGCACGCCGGGCAGCACCTGCACGCCGAGCGCGGCTGCCAGTGGGCGCAAGCCGAGGTCGGTATTGGCTGGCTCGGTCAACCACAGCAGATTGCCGCCGGCATCCAGATAATTGACCAGCGCGCGCACCGCACCCGCAGTCAGCGGTGTGGCGGGACTGGCCAGCACCACCAGATCCGTATGTTGTGGCACGCCCGGCGTCTGCGAAAAATTGAGCGGCACGGCACGTATGCCGCGGCTTTCCAGTTGGCTGATGAACAGCCCCATGTCGGCGTTGGCCTTGCCGTCGGCCTGGCGCTCGCCGTCGCCGGTGACAAAGGCCACCACGCGCTCGCCGCCGCGCGCCAGCCGTTCCAGCGCGTTGGTCAGCGCGCGCTCGGACAGTTCGTCCAGGTGCTGCTCGCGGCCCTGGTAATGCACGATCAGCGCGCCGTTGACGGTGACGCCCAGCTCGCGCATGGCGCCCGGATCCAGCGTCGGGTCGACGAAGCGCAGCGTCAGGTCACGCTTGATCGCACTGTAGCGCGCAATCACGCCGGCCACGGTTTGCCGCAGCGTGCCCTGCGGACTGGCGTAGCTGACGATTTCCACCGGGCCATGCAGGCGCCCCAGCACTGCGCGGGTTGGCGCCGAGACGCTGGCGCGGCCAGCGGCGGTCCAGTCGCTGACAACATTGTGGCGGCTGGACAAATAGCCCACCGCACCGGCGCCGGCCAGCAGCGCCAGCGCCAGCAACCAGCCATCCAGATGGCGCATGCCGCGCATCAGTTGCGCTCCCGTTCGTTGTGCACGCGGTGCACGGCCAGCGTCAGCGCGATCGCCGTGACCAGGACAAACCACACCAGGTCGGCGCTGGCGACCAGGCCGCGCAGCAGGTTTTCCAGATGCGGGCCAAGCGCCAGGTAATTGATCGCGCCGTTGTCGATGCCGGCCAGCTGCGCGCCCAGATTCACCATCATCAGGCCCAGCGCCAGCAGCAGGCTGGCTGCGGCAGCCAGTGCCGGGTGGCTGGCATACGCCGAGCAGGCGACGCCGATGGCGGCCAGTGTGGCCAGCGTACAGGTCGTGCCCAGCGTTGCCGCGGCCAGCTTGCCCCAGTCCGGCGTGGTGGCGCCGCTGACCGCCAGTGGCATGGCCAGCACCAGCGCCAGCCACAGCAGCAGCCAGGCCAGCACCGCCAAGTATTTGCCCAGCACGATGGCACGCGCGCCGACGCCACTGGCCGTGAGCTGCGCCAGCGTGCCGTTGCTGCGCTCGCCGGCCAGCGTGGACATGGTGAGCAGCGGCACGATCAGCAAGGCCAGCTCGGTCAGGCCAAAGGGCACGAAACCGCCGGTCAGCAGGCTGCTGAGCAGCGGTACCGATACCAGATCCGTAAAGCCCGGCCCGCCGGGCATGGCTGCCAGCTTGACCTGCAGGTCGAGAAAACGCCCCAGCAACAGGACGAAACGCCACGCCAGCTCGGCAAAGGTGAGCGCGCCCAGCACCCACACCAGCGGGCGCACCCACAAGCGGCGCCATTCCAACCGCAACATGGTCAGTGTATTCATGCGGCGACAGCCGTTGGCGGCTGGGTGGCGATCTGGAAGAACGTCGCCTCCAGGGCGGCATGGCCGTCCACGCGCAGCGGGGTGTCCAGGCGCAGCACGCCTTCGTGCAGGATGGCCACGCGGTCGCACACCGCCGTCACTTCGCCAAGGATATGGGTGGACAGGATCACCGCGTTGCCGGCCGCCGCATGGGCGCGGATCAGGGCGTGCAGGGTCGCTGTTTGCACCGGGTCCAGCGCGGTGGCCGGCTCGTCCAGCACCAGCAATGCGGGTTGCGCCAGCAGCGCGCAGGCCAGCCCCAGCCGCTGGCGCTGGCCTTGCGACAGCACGCCCGCCAGTCGCCGGCGCAGGCTGCCCAGATCCAGCGCCTCCCGCGCGCGCTGGCAGGCCTGACGCAGGGCGTCGCCGCGCAGGCCATGCAAGCGACCGTAGGCGTCAAGATGCTCGTCCACCGTGAGCTCGGCCCACACCGGTGCGCGTTCCGGCAGCCAGCCGATGCGTGCCGCGCATGCCTGCCGCTGTCCGGCCAGATCCTCGCCCTCCAGCATGATGGTGCCGCGCTGCGGTGCCAGGGCGCCGGCAATCATCGACAAGGTGGTGGATTTGCCCGCACCGTTGGTACCCAGCAGGCCCAGTACCTCGCCGCGGTGCAGTGTCAGGTTGAGATCGGCCACGGCCGGGCGGTTGGCGCGGCGGCGGTGGACATGGGTCAACTGCAGCAAGGGCGCTTCGGTGATGCGGGTCATTGCGTGATTGTCGCGGCGCCCCCATGGTTAGACAACCGGCACGTTGCGGTCGCCGCGCACTGTGACCTGTGCAGCGGGTGGCACGATCCGTGCCTGCTATGCTTCGCGGTCATGCACGGTGCGGCGAGCGTCATCGTTCCGACGCCCCTGCATGCCATTCCGCCCCGTCCCCCTATTCAATGCGGTGTTCCGTCCATGCTTGATTCGGTGCTTGATTTCCTCAACCAGGGTGTGAGCCACGCCAGTTGGGGCCAGATCGTGGTGTACATGCTGGTGGTCACCCAGCTCACCATCATGACGGTGACGCTGTACCTGCATCGCAGCCAGACCCATCGCGGCGTGGATTTCCATCCAGCGCTGGCGCATTTCTTCCGCTTCTGGGGCTGGCTCACCACCGGCATGGTCACGCGCGAATGGGTGGCCGTGCATCGCAAGCATCACGCCAAGGTGGAGACCGCCGAGGACCCGCACAGCCCGGTCATCTATGGCATCAACAAGGTGTTCTGGGACGGCGTGTCGCTGTATCGCGATGCCTGCGAGCACAAGGATGACATGATCAAATACGGCCGCGGCACGCCGGACGACTGGATCGAACACCATGTCTACGGCGCGCATCCGTACTGGGGCCCGGCCCTGATGTTGGTGATCAGCCTGACGTTGTTTGGTGTCATCGGCGCGGCGCTGTGGGCGTTGCAGATGATCTGGATTCCGTTCTGGGCCGCCGGCTTCGTCAACGGCATTGGCCACTGGGCCGGCTACCGCAACTTCGAGAGCGCCGACACCTCGCGCAACCTGATCCCGTGGGGCTTCTGGATCGGTGGCGAAGAATTGCACAACAACCATCACGCCTTCCCCAGCTCGGCGAAATTCGCCCTGCGCAAATGGGAGTTCGACATTGGCTGGGCCACGATCTGCGCCTTGCGTGCCGTCGGCCTGGCCAGGGTCCTGCGCGTGGCGCCGACCTTGAACGTGCGCCCCAACGTGCGCCTGCCCGATGCCGACACGCTCAAGGCCGTGTTGACCCACCGCTTCCAGGCCATGACCGATTACTACCGTGGCGTCATCATGCCGACATTGGCCGATGAGGCGCAGCGCGCTGGCGACAATTTCAAGGCCATGCCGCGTCGCTTGCGGCGCGCGCTGGCCGATGGTGGCCGCTGGCTGGACAACGAAGGTCGTGACCGGTTGCAGGGTGTGCTGGCCAAGCGGCCGACACTCAAGACCGTGTGCGAGTTTCGCACCCGGCTGTCCGCATTGATGGAGCAGCGTGGCGCCGATCAGGCCTTGAAGGGGCTGCAGCAGTGGATCAGCGAAGCCGAGGCCAGCGGTATCCGTGCGCTGCAGGACTTTGCCACGCGGCTCAAGGGGTACTCGGTGGCCAACGCCGCAGCTTGATGGCGCCATCGGGTGCCACGCAAGAGCCCGCCGTTTGGCGGGCTTTTGCTTTTGCGTGCTGTGCCGGCACGTGAGCGGCGCTGGGGGTCTTCAATCTCGCGAAAAAGCCAACAGGCGGTGCAATGGCAGTGAAGGCGGCAGTCAAAAATCCGGTTCGTGCTGCTCGGCGGCAAAACCAATCGTCATGGCGCCTTCGCCGACGTTGACCATGCCGGTGATACCCATCGGGCCTTCCAGCAACGCCACGCCAGTTTCTTCGCAGGCGGCGCGCAACTCGGCGTAGCCGGGCAAATGGCTCAATACAGCCACGTCGCCGCCGTAGCTCAGGCACACCGCCGGCACCAGCAGGCCGGCGCGCACGCGGCGCGTGACGTAGGCAAACAGCGTCTGGGCGCCTGCATCGAAGCCGCGGGCCTTGCCAACCGGACCGGTCTCGCCGCGGTAGCAGCGCAACAGCGGCTTGATGTCCAGCGCCGACCCCAGCATGGCGGTGACCAGGCCGACGCTGCGGTCATTCTTCTTCTTGGCGCGCGCGCGCAGGTAATAAAGGTCGCGCGGCAACATGTAGCCATAGGTATTGTCGGCAATGGTCGCCAGCCGCTCACGGATGGCGGCGACCGGCTCGTCACTGCCGATCAATCTTGCCGCCTCAACGATGACCGGTGCCGTGCCGGCAAAGACGTTGCGCGTATCCACCACGCGCATGGCGAACGGCCCAGGCACGCCTGCGGTGTCGCGCGCCTGGCGGTAATTCTTGAGCACCGCAAAGCTCGCGCGCTGCACGTTGTCGTTGATCGGACTGCGTGTGCTGGTCATGGTCAGGCAAAACACCACGTCGTATTCCAGCACCAGCTTGTCCAGGAACAACCGCTGCACATCCTCCACCGAACACGGCTCGGTCTCGGCCGAGTGGCTGCGGTTGCCCATGCGGCGGTTGACGAAGCGCTCGATCTCGCCGGGACTGCGGTCGTCGAGAAAGCTCTCGTTGTCGATGTTGACGCGGATAGGCAGCACGGTGACGCCGTGCTGCTGCAAGAAGTCCTGCGGCAAGTCGCATGCCGCGTCGATTGCCAGTCCCATCCGCATGACACGCCCCCGTGGTTGTGAACGGCCTGCAACATAACATGCGCGGGCCGGTGCCAGCCCGGTCGGAAGGGGCTCTCCCGGATGCTGGCTTTTCTAGGGATGTGCCGCGGAGCGAATCCTCTGTTCAACGTTACGCATATGTTGACCGATCGTCATGATTGCGTTAGCGTCGCGGCACCCTTACGATTTTGTACGACAGGGGTACCCGCCAAGGCCGAGCAGGCCTGTCGACGGGCGCTGAGTGTTAGCAGGGGCGAGCAGGCCATGCCAGGGGTGGCGCCTGCCGAATTCTAGCGAGGGCGTTTTTTCAAGAGCATATGCGCGGTTGGTGGAGCTTGCGCGAGGCCGCTAACCGAACGATCCGGGGATAGTTCGAGGAGATCATTTTGATGAAGTACCGTGAGAAGAATCAAAAACTGCGTCTGCGATACACGGCGCTGGCCATGGGTTTGGCGGTCAGCTTGGCTGCGGGCTCGGCGTTCGCGCAGTCGCGCGCGGCTGGTTCCGTGTTTGGCATGGCGGCTGCAGGCAGTGTTGTCAAGATTGTCAGCACCGATACCGGCTTGACGCGAACCATTACGGCGGATGCCAAGGGCCGTTTCCGTGCCAGCGAGTTGCCGCTCGGCAACTACACAGTCACCGCCAATAGTGGCGGTGAAGATGTCGGTGCGCCGCGCAGCGTTTATGTCGGCGCTGGCGGCACAGAGGTTGACTTCATCGCCAGTGCCCAGGAGCTCGGCGCGGTTACTGTTTCAGCCAGCGCCCTGCCAGCCATTGACGTCAGTCGTACCACTACGTCCACCGAGCTTAGCGCGCAAATTCTCAACAACGTTCCAGTGGCGCGTGATATCACGCAGGCAGCTGTTCTTGCGCCCAGTGTCATCCCGGCCGATTCACGGTATGGCAACTCCGTGTCCTTCGGCGGTGCCGCCGCGTCTGAAAACGCCTATTTCATCAACGGCTACCCGGTAACCAATGCGCTCACCAACATTGGCTCCACGACCATGCCGTTTGATGCTATCCAGTCGGAACAGGTCATTACTGGTGGCTACAGCGCGCGTTATGGCCGTTCAACCGGTGGCGTGATCAGTATCTCTACTAAGTCCGGCAGTAACGAATGGAAGTTCGGCGCGTTGACAACGTGGACGCCGGAGAGCATGCGTTCCACACGCAAGAGCATCTACTATCAGCCGGACAATGAGGCTTCCAATGCCGGGAAAATCTATACCGATCGTAGCGGTTTCGAAGACGATTCGATCACTTACGGCGCATACTTTAGTGGTCCATTGATCAAGGATCGGTTGTTTATCTACGCCACTGGCGAGTGGACCAATCGCGACTTCAACCAGAATCAGGCGGTCACGGCATCATCACGTACCGCGTACATCGCCGACGAAGACAAGTCACCCCGTTGGATGACCAAGTTGGATTGGAACATCAACGATAGCAACTTGCTCGAGTTCACCGGGATCTCGGACAAGACTGGTACCAACCGTAGCCGCTATTCATACGACTTCACCAATGGTACGCACGGCAACGCCAAGACGGGTGGTTTTCGCTACAAGGATGGCGGTGAAACTTACATTGGCAAATACACCGGTTATCTGACTGATACACTGACTCTGACAGCCATGTATGGCCAGCAGAAAGTACTGCATTATTCTGCGCCAGATGGCTACGATCCGACCCAAGTCAATATCGTTGATAACCGCCCGGGTAGTACCGTCACTGGTCTGCAGCCGTATACGACGCTGGATGATACCAACGCCTACGATCAGACCGACGGTTATCGCGTCGACTTGGAGTGGCGTTTGGGTGACCATGACCTGAGCTTTGGTTATGACGTATCCAATTCCGAGTCTGAGGCTGGCACCATCATGTCCGGCCCGGGCTATGCCTGGTTTTACGCCCACACCGACGCTGGTGATATCCCGAGCAGTGGTGGTCTGACGACGACACCAAACAGTGATTATGTCTACCGTTACATTTTCACCAATGGCGGTACGTTCAAGGTCAAGCAGAAGGCGTACTACGCGGAAGATCGTTGGCAGCTGACTGACCGCTGGTTGATTTCGCTGGGCATACGTAACGACAGCTTCACCAACTACAACTCTGACGGCGTGGAATACGTCAGCCAGAAAAACCAGTGGGCCCCGCGCTTGGGCTTCACTTGGGACGTGTTTGGTGACTCCTCGTTGAAGGTTTACGGCAACGCTGGTCGATATTTCTTGGCTATGCCGCTGAACGTCGCGGTGCGCGGAGCGTCCGGCTCCACCTACACCACGGAATACTTTAGGTTCGGGTCCATTGATCCGACCACGGGTGTTCCACGCGATCTGACTCCACTTGGCGACGGCCCATACTCGGCGAATAACGAGTTTGGCCAAGCGCCTGATCCGCGTACGGTTGCCGCCAAGGGGTTGAAGTCGCACTATCAGGATGAAATGATCCTGGGTATGCAGCAGGCCATTGGTTCGGATTGGAACTGGGGCGCGCGGATCCAGTATCGCGACCTGAAGTCTGCTATTGACGATCAGTGCGATAACCGTCCGATGCTCAAGTACATGGCTGAGAAGGGTATTGCGATCGACCCAACCTACAGCTTCTCGCCGGATTGTCGCCTGTTCAACCCGGGCGTCGATAACACGATGTTGCTGGATCTGCCCGACGCTGCTGGTTCACCTGAGTTGGTTGCGGTGCCGTATTCCAAAGAAGACATGGGTGTGTACCTGAAGCGCAAGTACATCGGCTTGGATTTGTCCTTGGAGCACCCGTTTGATGGCAAATGGTTCGGTCGTATCGACTACACCATTTCACACAACTATGGTAACGATGAAGGCCAGCTGGATTCCGACATTGGCCAGGGTGACGTCTCGCAGACTGTTTTGTTTGACCACAAGGAGTTGATGGCTTACGGCGGTGGCAATTTGCCGAATGATCGTCGCCATGTGCTCAAGGCATACGGCTTCTATCAGTTCACGCCGGAGTGGCAGGTGGGCGGTACGCTGGTTGCCAGGACGGGGCGTCCGAAGAGTTGCTTGGGTTATGTCCCGCCGACATCTGATACGTATAGCGAGTTCTGGGCCAACTACCTGGATTACGGCCGCTACTACCACTTCTGCGGTGGTCAGGCGGTACCACGTGGCACGGCTGGTCGTCTGCCGTTTGACGCGCAGTTGAGCCTGAACGCGGCCTACATCCCGAATTGGGCGGATGGCAAGCTCAAGTTGTCCGTGGACGTGTTCAACGTGCTGAATCGCCAGGTGGCGCAAAACATTGAAGAGCGCGGTGAACTGGGTGGCTTGGGTGTGGTTGCCGACAGCCGCTTCCGTGTCATCAGCTACGACGCGCCACGTTCCGTGCGTTTGACGGCACGCTACGACTTCTGAGAGAAATAAACGCGTCGAGCTAATAATGTCTCGACACTAAGCTCTAATTAGCCGCCAATGGCAACATTGGCGGCTTTTTTTATCAGAGGGTTTTGCTTTGAAGGTGAAGCTGTGTTCGGTGCGTATATCCAGTTTGAATAATGGTAAAACGTACGTGTGACCTTGCCTTCGGAAAATGTACCCCTTGCTGCGTGATTCGATTTAGGTAAGGAGAACGACATGACGAGGACAGCGGGAGTCCACCACATATCGAAATTCAAGCAAGAGGCAGTACAGCTGGCCAAAGATGGGCGGAGCCAGGTTGATCGATGCGTGATGGCATGACCTGCGACATTGCCATCGATGCGCTGTGTAGGGCGTGGTTCAAGCGCTACCCTGCCAGGTACGGCGGGCAGATCTTCCACAGCGATCGTGGCAGCCAGTACGCCAGAGAGGATTTCCGCGACGTGCTCGGCGACAACGGTATTTCCGAGTCGATGAGTTGTCGTGGCAACTGTTGGAACAATATCTGCAGTGGAACGCTGTTCGGCTCGCTGGAAGTAGGGCCGCTGCACGGCCAGCGCTTCCTGATCCACGGCATGCCAAGGGCGAAACATTGGCTTGGCTTCCTTGGTGCAACGCGTCCTACTTACACTTCGCCTTGAATGGCGCCAGTCCGATGCAGTTCGAGGAACACTGGTAAGCCCATCAGGCCAAACGAACCTGACCATAGCCACGGTTACGGGGGTGAAATCCAGGGGCTAAGGTCATCCCGCGTGAAGAAGACGATGGATTTTCAGCGGGTCGCGCACCCCCTCGCAAGCGAGCCAGCTTGGCTTCCGGCCCTTGGATGTGCTGCTGTAGGCCTGTGTCGCCACCCCGGCCGGTGCCTTCGCGTGCGCCGAATGCCATGGCGTCGCCCAGCGCCGAACTGCCGTTGGTTCCACCTCCAGCAACCCACACACCGGCATCACTGTCCGTCCTTCCGTCTGGATCGCCTGCCCCTTCACTGTCGAGCTGATCTCTCTGCGTCCGGTACTTCACTTCAATAGTCAGTTTGACCTGTCTCGATGCCCGGAGTGATTGGACCAATACCATCGAAATGGAGGCACTCGGTCCGGCGGGGATGCCAAGCGCGGTACTGAATCCTTTACTCCGTCGGTAGGAGATGGCGGATGGGTCGCAGAGTCTCAGTGTCAGTTAGACAATCACATCTTGCGCCAGTAACAATTGCCGCAATGGCTCAAGTTCGTGCGCGTAGCGTTGCCATTGACCGATGCCATGCGTATGGATGGCTTTGCGCACTTGTGCGCTGCTGGGAGTGGCTACCGGGGACGCGTTGCGCTCGGGGTGCAGGCAGGCATCATCCAGGGGTAGTCCACAGTACGCCAGCACACGTTGCACCACAGCTTCGGTGTGCTCCACGAGGTCGGCATAGGACACGTCGAGCATGACGCCAGGCAGTACCGCGTGCCAGTGCCGCACGAGGCGAGTGTATAGACCGAAGTAGTGCGCCAGTGCCGTGAAATCGTAGCTGTAGGCGGCGATGTTGCCGAATAGGGCCTTGTAGTTGGAGAAAGCGATATCCATGGGCGCGCGGACCATGTGCAGGATGGGCGCATGTGGCAATGCACGGTGGATGAAGCCCACCATCTGGATGTTTGCCGGCAGCTTGTCGATATACCAGGCCTTCCCGTGTGCACGCCAGCGGGTCTGGGCGAGGTAGCGTTCGCCCAGTTCGTGGTAGTCGAGACGGGAACTGCGGTTGATCACCTCCATCAACCCTGCCGCACGCGCTGGCGGTACGTCGGCTGCCCAATGTATCTGGCGCCAAAAGTCGATGATCTCTCCGGCCGAGGCCACCTGGGGGTGGCTGGAAAGAATGCGGTCAAGCAGCGTGGTGCCCGAGCGCGGCATGCCGACGATGAAGATAGGCATGGGGCCGGGTGAGTTTGATGTCCCCTGCCTTGCGGGCATGGCGGTCTGTTGGATGAGTGCGGCGGCGGTGGCGGCTTCCGCTTCCGTGTCATACGGGTTGATTGCGCGCATCAGGTTGTTGCAGCGGGTGAGTGAATCCCACGCCTCCGTACGTACACCCAAGTCGTCCAATGTCTTGAAGCGGGCATATTCGAATTGAGCGCGTACGAAGGCAGGTGTCGATCCGTTGTCGGTGTCCCCGAGCCTTTGCAGTTGGGTTTCGATCAGATTCAACCGATGATTTTTCTCGTGCTGGTGGTGCAGGTTCACCAGCACGGTCAATGCGTCACCGAACGCAGGCCAGCGTTCAAGGCAACGCTCGAGAAGTGCTTCCGCCTCACCGATGCGGCCGCTGAACTGCAGCAGCATGGCGCACATGTGCCATTCACCAGGGCTATCGCATCCAGCTGCAATGGCGCGTTCCATCAGGTCAAGTGCCGGCTCGATTTCACCGAGGGTGAATCGGAGATGGGCCTGTGCGGCCAACAGTTCGGCGGGTGGCGCCGGAGCCTGAGTCAGAAGTTGAAGGCATTGCCGCGCAGTGGTCACCTCGCCATTGGCGATCAACCGTTGCGTCAGCGCCAGGATCAGCGGTGCGTGACGTGGCAAGTGGCGGGCAGCAGTGGCGCGCTTGCTGCACGGAACTGACCACGCCGGAACAGCGTCTTGGACAGCTCAATCAATGCTGCCGTATCACCCGGCCCCTGTGCTGGATATGCCTCCAACGGGGATTGGATGGCGGCGGGCGCATTGTTGACACCCATGGAGGTGGCGCCGGGGTGCCGGTTGGAAGTTGAGGTCATCACTCGATGGTAGATGGCGCCGAGCATCGGCTCAATCGACGATTGTGGTGGTGACGCGAGGTGGTGGTCCGTAAAAGAAATGACGTGCACAGGCGTAAAAAATTTGTTGACCATAAAGCTCCGGTGGGCATAGGTTCGGGAAAGGGTGAGTTTCGGCAAGGGGCTCGCGGCAGTGAACAACACGGCTTCGTGCACTCGCACGGCCGGTAGCTCACCCTTTCTGAATTCTTTCCATCGTCCTTCGGGACAGACATCGGGGAGTACACGATGAACCATCGAAACGTAGCCAGCACTGGCCATTTCCGCTGGCGTCCGACTGCGCGGGCCATTGCACTGGGTCTCGGCCTCAGTGGCGGTGTGCTGGCGCAGAGCACCGTGGGCAACTGTCATGGCGGTCGATTCAACAGCGGGTTCTGGCTCTGGGCCAAGGCGTAGGTGGATCAAGAAGGTGGGCGATCAACTGTCTTTTGTGTCGACAGCGGGCCGAGCATAACGGCGCGGCTGTTGCCACATTGTGAGGAAATTGCCGCCAACGTGAACAAAGTGCCGACAAAGCGTTACAGGCAACACCAGTTTCGATCAGGTCGCCGCGTGGGAAGACGGTGAAATTCATGCCGCGCAGACCGCCAGGCGACCATCCGAACGCGGTTGGAGGGGTGATTCATGCAGCACAAATGCCGAATTGGACATCACTATTTCATTGTCTGTGATCGGAGCAGCACCCGGCAGTCTTCTGGCATCGGCTAGTGCGGCGAACCGGGCTTTTTGTTGAACAAACGTGAGGAAATCATTGTGACCAAGAGAACAACCATCACCGGCAAGTCGACCGTGCGCCGCAATGCGCTTGCGGTTGCTCTAGCCATCAGTTTGGGCCTGGGCAGTGGCATGGCCTTCGGCCAAGCTACCACCGGTCAGGTTTTCGGGCACACTTCGCCTGAAGCGGGTCAGACCATCCAGATCGTTGGACAGAACGGCGCTACGCGTACCACCGCGGTCAACACCGACGGCACTTATTTGCTGCGCGGCTTGCCGGTCGGCAACTACACCGTGTCCCTGCTCAAGGACGGCAAGGTCGTTTCCAGCAACAATGTTACGGTGACCCCAGGCGGCGGCTCGACAGTCGATTTCAGCGCTCCTTCGACCACCAGCTTGGCGACGGTGGAAGTCTCTGCCAGCGCTCTGCCGGCCATTGACGTCAAGAGCGTTGCGTCTTCGCAGACCATCGACGCCGCCCAGCTCACTCGCTTGACGGTGGGCCGCAGTGCGGAATCCATTGCCTTGCTTTCGCCGGGCGTCGTCGCCAGCAGCGGTTACTTCGGCAATGCCGTTACCATAGGCGGCGCCGGTGCAACCGAAAACGCGTATTACGTCAACGGCTACAACACCACGGCGCTGTACGACTACACGGGCTCGGCCTATCAGTTGCCGTACAACACGATTGACCAGCAAGAGACCATCGTTGGCGGTTATGGCGCCAAATTCGGTCGTTCCGATGGCGGCGTGATCAACCAGATCGGCAAGCGCGGTACCAATCAGTGGCACTTTGGCGGCCAGGCGTATGTCGAGCCGCGTTATCTGCGCGCCGACCCTGATAATTGGTACTACCCGAACGTGGCGTTGCAAGGTGACGAGTCGTTCACCGATGCGACCAAGTCGCCCGGTGACCTCTACCAATACCGCAAGGACAACAGTCAGACCCGCACCCGCTACTCTGCCTACATCGGCGGTCCGCTGGTCGAGGACAAGCTGTTTTTCTATGTCGCTGCCGAGCAGACTGAACTCAGCCGCAACACCGTCGGCACGGTGACCAGTGCCCAAGTCAACTATGACAAGAGCCACGATACCAACTACTACGGCAAAATTGACTGGAACATCAACGAGAACAATCTCCTTGAGTTCACCCAGTTGAAGCAGAACAACACGTCCGGCTACGGTTCGACCTATGCCTACGACAACACTACCCATACCAGTGGTGAGTTGCTGGGCCGCAACGCGTTCAGCAAGTACAACAACGATACGCGAATCTTCCACTACACCAGCTTCATTGGCGACAACGCCACATTGAGCGTGTTGTATGGCTACACCGACGTGGTCAACCCAAGTTTGGTGCCTGACCCCAGTTCGCTGCCCTTCATCTCCGCAGCGGGTTCGCAGGATCCAGCTTTGAATGGTGGTACGCCGATCCGCAACAACCAGACGGTCGCCACTATTGGTGCACCGAATGCATCCACTCGCTCTAAGTCACTGCGTGCCGACTTCGATTACCAGCTGGACAACCACCTGCTGGAAGTGGGTATCGATAACTTGAAATACTCGGCCAAGGATCAGGGCCGTGTGCGTTCAGGGCCAGGTTATGTGTGGATTTATGGCCGTCAGTCCAACCCGGCCAACCCCATCAACGAGACGTTGGGCGTGGGTGCTCCGGGCGGCAACGGTTATTACGTCTTCCGCGACATCTTCAGCACCATCACCGGCATGGGCGCGGAGCAGCAGGCCTGGTATGTGCAGGACCAGTGGCAGGCGACGCCGAATTTGATGTTCATTCTCGGTATCCGCAACGACAAGTTCAGCAACAGCAATGGCGACGGGCAGGACTTCGTCGTGCAGAAGAACCAGTGGGAGCCGCGTTTGGGCGTCAGCTGGGACGTGAATGGCGACTCGTCGTTCAAGGTCTACGGCAACGTCGGTCGCTACTATCTGGCCCTGCCGCAGTCCGTGGCTGAGCGTGCGGCTACGCAATCGACCCTCACCGATGAATACTTCACTTACACCGGTATTGACTCCAACGGTATCCCGCAGGGCCTCACCCCGGTTCCGGGCGTAGGTGGCCTGCCACCTCCGGGTCCGGTTTCGCCCAACCACGAGTTTGGTCAGTCGCCTGATGCCGGCACGGTCGCCACGCGTAACCTGAAGCCGCAGTATCAGGATGAGTACATCGTCGGCTTTGACAAGACCTTGGGCCCGGATTGGAACTACGGCGCCAAGTTCACCTACCGCACCCTCGGTACGTTGATCGATGATGAGTGCGCGGATTATCTGGTCGCCGACAAGATCGTGTCGATGGGTCTCGATCCGGACAACTACGAGTGGCCTGGTTGCCGCCTGTTCAATCCGAATCAGACGGCCGACATCAAGATTCTGTCGACCACGGGTGGCGATCCGATTATCGTCAAGATGACGCAAAAGGACTTTGGCTTCCCGGATGCCCAGCGTGATTACTACGGGTTGGACCTGTACTTGGAGCACCCGTTTGATGGCGTCTGGCAGGCCCGTGTGGACTACACGTTTGCGCGCTCTTGGGGTAACGCCGAAGGCCAGGTGCGCTCGGATATCGGCCAGACCGATACTTCCAAGACCGAGGACTGGGATTACGCCGAGTTGATGAGTGGTGCGCGTGGCTACCTCGCCAATCACCGTCGCCACACCCTCAAGGCGCGTGGTGCTTGGCAGTTTGCTCCGGAGTGGCTGCTTTCTGGCAATTTGCTGTTGCAGTCGGGTGCTCCACAGTCCTGCCTGGGCCTGTTTGGGCCGGAGCTGACGAACCCGGGCGCAGGCTATGGTAGTGACTACCACTGGTGCCGTGGGCAGATCGCTACGCCAGGCGCTGAGACGACGCCGTGGCTCAAGCAGTTGGATATCGGCGTGGCCTATCGCCCGGCCTACTTTGACAACAAGGTGGCCTTCAGGGCGCAGGTGTTCAACGTCACCGACGAGCAGGTTGCTCTCCAGACCAACCCGCACTTGAAGTCCCGCGCGGGTGGTTCGGTCAACAACCTGTTCCACGGCCCGTTGTTCTACCAGACGCCGCGTTACGTGTCCTTGTCGGTCTCCTACGACTACTGAGTCCGCTAACAAGTTGCAACACGGATCTGCAAGGATCCTTTCAAGCGCCGCCTTCGGGCGGCGCTTTTTTTAGGCGCAGTCAGCGGTGGAACTGGGGCGGGCAAACTTTCGCCGGATCGCAAGATCGCTGGCGACATCAAAGGTTTTCGGCGCGGCCCATCGATAGTACTGACGTGGCGTTCGGATGCGGCAGATAATCCGCCGGGTCGGTGTTGCATTGGCGTGGAGCGGGTATGTCGCAAGGGGTTGCCATCTCCCTGGGGTGCGTGCTGGTCGGGGCGTTGTGCCTCGTCGGCGCGATCAATCAGGTGCGTACTGGCGAGACTCGGGGGGCAACGGGGCGGGGCCGGATTCAGCGCACGGATGCACCGGGATATTTCTGGTATCTGTTTGTGGTGCGCGTGGTGTTGGGGCTGGCGGCCTTGGTCGGCGGACTGGCCGCGCTCAGGTTGCCTTGAACCGCGTGCTGCGCGGCGGCCACGCACTCACGCGTGTGGCGGGCGACGGCCGATACCGCTTTCCGGTTGCGCCATGGCCGTGGATTGGCGATGGGCCAGGCGCTCGATCAGCAGCGGCAACAGGGCGAGTACGGCGAGCGCCGCCATCGGCAGCAGGACTTCCCGATGCAGCAGCAGTGCCGGGCCGACATGACGGCTGTGGCTGAGTGCGTCGCCCAGGCCGGCGCCGATGGAAGTCTCGAATATCAGCGAAGTGGTGCCGCCCAACCAGGTGGCGCCGAGGAACAGCGGCAGCGGACAGCGCAACCAGGCCAACGCCACGGTCATGGCACCGAAAGGCACGATCGGGATGAAGCGCAGAAACAAGGTGTAACTGACCGGATGCCGCAGGTAGCCAGAGTGCAATCGCGCGACCAGTGCCGGTGCGGGTTGCTGGCCGTGGCCAAAAGCCCGTCGGCTGGCCGCGTATAGGATGAGCGAACCCAGCGTCAGCCCGACCGATGAGCACAGCGTGCCGTCGATGATGCCGAACGCGAAGCCGCCGGCCAGAATTACGACGATGGTGCCGGGGATTCCGGTCGCCATGGTCAGTGCCAGCAGGCCGATGTAGCCGGTGCGGCTCAGGATCGGGTGCACGGCAATCTGCGCCTGCCAATGTGCCTGATGGTCCAGCAGCTGGCTTGGACGCAACCAGTCCAGCGCGCCAGAAGCAAACAGCAGGACGCCGACCAATACCAGCATCAACAAGGGCAGTGCGGCGCGCAGGCGGGTGGCGACGGGATGCACTGGCGTCAATACACCGGGCCGCTTTGGCCGTATGTCGCCAGCACGGCGCGTGCCGCGTCGCGCGCAATGTCGCGGCGCACGCTGATGCCGCGTTTGACCAGCTCGCCGACCCAGTCCGCCGGCAGGGGGCCTTCGTCAAACTCGGTCAGTTCTTCCACATCCTGCGAGCGGGCGCCAATCAGCAACTCGTCGATGCCGGCCCACACCATCGCGCCGTAGCACTGGCAACAGGGCTGCGAACTGGTGGCCAGTGCGAAGTGGCTGCCATCGGCATTCATGCGGTGCCGGCCGAGACGTTGCTGGGCAATCATGATGGCCAACATTTCGGCGTGCGCCACCGAGCAGGTTTGTGGCACCACGCGGTTGACGCCGACGGCGACCAGGCGGCCACTGTGTGTGTTGAACACGGCCGCGGCAAAGGGGCCGCCGCCGTTTTGCGCGACGTTTTGCCGTGACAGTTCCACCGCCAGGCCAACGCGTTCCTCGTCGGTCTGGTAGCGCTGGTTGACGTCGGCAACGTCGCCGATCCAGGGCGGCAGGGTGAGGTGAAGCTGCAGCGGCAACATCTCAGCGTCCGCCCTGGCGCGCCCAGGTGTCGCGCAGCGTGACGGTGCGGTTGAAGACCGGCGCCGCGGCGCGGTGGTCGACGCGGTCGGCGACGAAATATCCCAGGCGCTCGAACTGGAAGCGCTGCTCGGGCTCGGCATGGGCGGCGGCCGGTTCCAGGTAGCCGCGCACGACGCGCTTGGCTTGCGGGTTGATGTGCTCCAGCCAGGTCTTGCCGTCTTCGTCGCTGTCGGGGGCGGGAGCGGTGAACAAGCGGTCGTACAGGCGCACTTCGGCGGCCACAGCGTGGCGGGCGCTGACCCAGTGGATGGTGCCCTTGATCTTGCGGTCGGCGCCGGGCAGGCCATGGCGCGAGGTTGGGTCGAGCGTGCAGCGCAGTTCGCTGACGCTGCCATCGGCGGCCTTGACGACTTCGTCGCAGCGCACGATGCCCACGCCACGCAGGCGCACTTCGCCGGCGGGTTTGAGTCGGTGGAAGCCCTTTGGCGGCACCTCGGCAAAGTCGTCGCGTTCGATCCACAGTTCGCGCGAGAACGGCACCTCGCGCGTGCCGAAGCTCTCGTCCTTGGGATGGTTGGGCAGGGTCAGGGTTTCCTCGTGCCCGGCATCGAGGTTGGTGATCACCAGTTTCAGCGGGTCGAGCACGGCCATGCGGCGCGGCGCGGTGGCGTCCAGATCCTCGCGGATGCAGCCTTCCAGCACCGAGTAGTCGATGACGCTGTTTTGCTTGCTGACGCCCACGCGCTGGATCAGCAGTCGCAGCCCGGCTGGCGTGAAACCGCGCCGGCGCAGGCCGCGTAAGGTGTTCATGCGCGGATCGTCCCAGCCGTCGACGTGATGCTCGGCTACCAGCTGCGCAAGCTTGCGCTTGCTGGTGATGCAGTAGCTGAGGTTCAGGCGCGAAAACTCGATCTGGCGCGGCTTGGCTGGTTGCGTCGGCAAGCCGGCATCCAGCAGGGGCTGCCACAGCTCGGGGTGGTTGGGCAGGTCCACCTGGTCGACGCACCAGTCATACAGCGGCCGGTGATCCTCGAACTCCAGCGTGCACAGCGAGTGGGTGATGCCTTCCAGCGCGTCGGACAGGCTGTGCGCGTAGTCGTACATGGGGTAGATCGGCCAGGCGTCGCCGGTGTTCTGGTGGGCGATCTTGCGGATGCGGTAGATGGCCGGATCGCGCATGTTCATGTTGCCGGCGGCCATGTCGATTTTCGCGCGCAGCGTCTTGCTGCCGTCGGCAAATTCGCCCGCCCGCATGCGCCGGAACAGGTCGAGGTTTTCCGCCACGCTGCGCTGGCGGTAGGGCGAATCGCGTCCTGGCTCGGTCAACGTGCCGCGGTAGGCGCGCATTTGCTCGGCGTCGAGGTCATCTACATACGCCAGGCCGTCCTCGATCAGCTTGCAGGCGCCGCGATAGAACACCTCGAAATAGTCCGAGGCGTGGCGCAGCTCGTGCCACTCGAAGCCCAGCCAGCGCACGTCGTCCTTGATGCCGGCGACAAACTCCGGGTCTTCCTTGCCGGGGTTGGTGTCGTCCAGGCGCAGGTTGCACCAGCCGTTGAATTCGGCGGCAATGCCGAAGGACAGGCAAATGGCCTTGGCATGGCCAATGTGCAGGTAGCCATTGGGCTCAGGCGGAAAGCGCGTGTGGATCAGCGTGTGCTTGCCCGCAGCCAGGTCGTCGCGCACGATCTGCCGAATGAAATCCTGAGGCGTGCCGGCCGTGGGCGTGGCAGGCTCGGCAGCGGGATTTTCGGTCGACATCGGTGGCGGCTCGCGTACGTGGGAAAGCCTGCAGTTTAGCTGCTGCCGGTGTGGTTCCGCCGGCCGGGCAGCGCATTTTCGGGGTGACGCGGGCCTCCGCGCTTCGCTTCCGCTGTACCATGCTCGGTCTTTTCCTGTTGTTTGCCGCCACCTCGCGGCCCGGAGCACTGAGCACATGCGCACGCACTATTGCGGTCTGATCGACGAGTCGTTGCTGGGGCAGACCGTCAGCTTGTGTGGCTGGGTCAATACCATGCGGCTGCAGTCGCATGTGGCCTTTATCGACTTGCGCGATCACGAAGGGCTGGCGCAGGTGGTGGTCGAGCGCGACAACGCCGAGGCGTTTGCGCTGGCCGGCGGCGTGGGCAACGAATATTGCCTGCGCGTGACCGGCAAGGTGCGCGCGCGCGTCAGCGTCAACGACAAGCTGCGCACCGGCACGGTGGAAGTGCTGGCCGAGCGCGTGGAGGTGCTCAATACGGCCAGGGACCTGCCGTTTGCGCTGCATGAGAACCCGAACGAAGACATGCGCATGGCGTACCGCTACCTGGACCTGCGCCGGCCGCAGATGCAGGAGCGCATGCGCAAGCGCGTCCAGCTGGTGCGGGCGTTGCGGCACTATCTGGATGAGCGCGGCTTTCAGGACATCGAGACGCCGATCCTGACCAAGGCCACGCCCGAGGGCGCGCGCGATTATCTGGTACCCAGCCGCGTGCATGCAGGCCAGTTCTATGCGTTGCCGCAATCGCCGCAGTTGTTCAAGCAGCTGCTCATGGTGGCGGGCTTTGATCGCTACTACCAGATTGCCCGCTGTTTTCGCGACGAGGATTTGCGCGCCGACCGGCAGCCGGAGTTCACCCAGCTGGACATCGAGTTTGCCTTTGTCGACGAGCGCGAGATTCAGGACGTGACCGAGGGCTTGATCCGGCATGTATTCAAGACCGTGGCCGGCGTGGAATTGGCCGCGAGTTTCCCACGCATGACATGGATGGAAGCCATGCGCCGGTTTGGTTCGGACAAGCCGGACCTGCGTTTTGGCATGGAGCTGGTGGACATTGCCGAGGCCGTCAAGCATCTGGAGTTCCAGGTGTTTGCGCAGCCGGCCAACGCCACCGATGGCCGCGTGGCGGCGTTGCGCGTGCCGGCGGGTGCCAGCCTGAGCCGCAAGGACATCGATGTGCTGACCCAGCATGTCGGCCATTTTGGCGCCAGGGGCCTGGCGTGGATTCGCGTCGATGACGCGACCCGGGGTCGCGAGGGCATTCATTCGTCAGTGGCCAAATTCCTCGACGATGCGGCGTTGGCCGGCATCCTGGCCGCGACCGGCGCGCAGTCGGGCGACATGGTGTTCATCGGCGCCGGCGCGTGGAAAACGGTGTGTGATTTCATGGGCGCGCTGCGTCTCAAGGTGGCGCGCGACCGCAAGCTGGTCGAGGCTGGCTGGAAGCCGTTGTGGGTCACCGATTTTCCGATGTTCGAGTACGACACCGAGGCCGGCCGTTACGTCGCGCTACATCACCCGTTCACCGCGCCCAAGGTCGATGACATCGACGACTTGCGTGCCCATGCCGCCACGGCCGTGAGCCGCGGCTATGACATGGTGCTCAACGGCAACGAAATTGGCGGCGGCTCGATCCGCATCCATCGCCCGGACATGCAAAGCGCGGTGTTCGAGCTGCTGGGCATTGGCGCGGCCGAGGCCGAGGCCAAGTTCGGCTTCCTGCTCAAGGCGCTGCGCTTTGGCGCGCCACCGCATGGCGGGCTGGCTTTTGGCGTCGATCGTATCGCCGCCCTGCTGGCCGGCACCGAATCCATCCGCGACGTTATTGCCTTCCCCAAGACCACCAGCGCGCAGGACCTGATGACCGATGCGCCCTCGGACGTGAGTGCCGCGCAACTTAGGGAGTTGCATGTGGCGGTGGCGGCGGACAAGGAAAAATAACGCAGGGACGACGGCGGTCGAGCGTGACAAGGTCGCTGGAGCCCCGCTGGCGCCGGGATGACGCTTGATCCAAGTGTGCGGCACTGGTTTCCCGTTTTCTCTCCCGCCCCGAGCTTGCGCCATGTCCGATCACGTCATCCTGTTGCACGGCCTGTGGATGCGCGGGTTTGCGCTGGCCATGCTGCATCGGCGGCTGATGGCGGCGGGCTATCGCGTGCACCGGTTTGATTACCTGAGCGTGGCAGCGACCCAGGAGCGCATCCTCGATCGCCTGCAGACGCGCCTGCAGGCGCTGGCCAGCGAAGCCGATGCGGTGCATCTGGTGGGGCACAGCCTGGGCGGGCTGATTGCGCTGCGTGCGTGCCAGGATGCGCCGGCATTGCCGGCAGGGCGCATCGTCTGCCTCGGCTCGCCGTTGCTGGGCAGCGCCGCGGCGCGGCATTTCGCTGCATGGGGACCGGCCGGCGAGGTGCTGCTGGGACACAACCGCGAGCTGTTGCAGCGCGGCTTTGCGCGCTGGGACGGCACGCGCGAGGTCGGCGTGATTGCCGGCCGCGTGCCGCTGGGACTGGGCGCGGTGTTTGGCCATTTCGAGGGCGAACACGACGGCACGGTGGCGGTCGAGGAGACGCGCTTGCCCGGCGTGGCCGACCATTGCGTGGTCGAATCCAGCCACATGGGGCTGCTGTTTTCCACCGAGGTTGCGGCGCAGGTCGATCACTTTTTGCGTGATGGCCACTTTGCGGCGGTTTGAGCGTCCCGCACGGCGACCGGCGGTGCAGGGGACAAATCGGCTAAAATCAGCCGCTTGTTCATTTGGCTTCAAGTGCAGGCACGATCATGGGTAGAGGTCCTACCGTCGAAGGACGCAAGAACGCCGAGGACGCCAAGCGCGCCAAGGTCTTCACCAAGTTGATTCGCGAGATCACCGTCGCCACGCGTTCGGGCGTGGCCGATCCGGCGGGAAACCCGCGCTTGCGCGCGGCCATCGACAAGGCGCTGGCGGCCAACATGACGCGCGAGACCATCGACCGCGCAGTCAAGCGCGGTTCCGGCGCCGACGGCGGCGCCGACATGCAGGAGCTGCGCTACGAAGGCTACGGCCCGGCCGGCATCGCGCTCATCATTGATTGTGTCAGCGACAACCCGCAGCGCACCGTCGCCGACGTGCGCCACGCGCTGACCCGGAACGGCGGCAACCTGGGCACTTCGGGCTCGGTGGCGTTCCAGTTCCAGCGTTGCGGCGAGATCGCGTTTGCCACCGGTGGCGACGCGGCGCTGGAAGAAAAGATCCTGGAGGCGGCGCTGGAAGCCGGCGCCGACGATGTGGTCAATGGCGCCGACGAGAGTTGCGTGCTGTGCGCGGCCGACAGCCTGTCGGATGTGCAATCGGCCCTGCGCGCCGCCGGCCTGGAACCGGTGCGCGGTGACGTGGTGATGCGCCCGGACAACCGCGTGCCAGTGGATGACGAAGCGCGCGAGACCTTGCTTGATCTCATCGACGCGCTGGAGCTGCTGGACGACGTGCACGAGATTTACCACAACGCCGTGCTGCCGGCGGCGTGATGCGGGCATCGCGCCGGGGCGGCAGCGCACCATGACGATGATTGCCGCCGCTGGCGAGCCGACCCGGCATGGAGTGTCTGCGGCACGCGTGCGCATCCTGGGGATCGATCCCGGCAGCCAGCGCACGGGCGTGGGCATCATCGATGTGGACGAGCACGGGCAACTGGTACACGTCTTTCACACCGCGCTGGTGGTGGTCGGCGCGGCGACGTTCCCGCTGCGGCTCAAACGCATCTTTGACGAGCTGCGCGCCATCATCGGCGCGCATGATCCGCAAGAATGTGGCATCGAGCGGGTGTTCATGGCGCGCAATCCAGACTCGGCGCTGAAGCTGGGACAGGCGCGCGGCGCGGCCATCTGTGCCGCGGTCAGTCAGGGGCTGGAAGTGCACGAATACGCGGCAACCGAAGTCAAGCAGGCGGTGGTCGGTGGCGGCCACGGCGACAAGTCGCAGGTGCAGCACATGGTCGGCGTACTGCTGCATCTGCAGGGTGCGCTGCAGGCCGATGCCGCCGATGCGCTGGCCATTGCCATCACCCACGCGCATACGCGCGCAAGCCTGCAGCGCGTGGGCATTCCGCGCACGGCATGGCGGCGGCGTCGATGATGGCGCGCATGGGGTGGTCCCGATGATTGGTCGTCTGCGCGGCACCTTGCTGAGCAAGCGGCCGCCGTGGTTGCTGATCGAGGTCGGCGGCGTCGGCTACGAGCTGGAAGCACCGATGTCGACGATCTACGACTTGCCGGCGGTCGGCAGCGAAGTGATCGTGCTTACCCATTACGCGGTCAAGGAGGACAGCGCGGCGCTGTACGGCTTTGGCCGCGAGAGCGAGCGCACGTTGTTCCGCAGCCTGCAGAAAGTCAGCGGCATCGGTGCCAAGACCGCACTGGCGGTGTTGTCCAGCGTCTCCACTGAACGTTTTGCGGCGCTGGTGCAGGCAGCCGACGTGGTGGCGCTGACCAAGATTCCCGGCATCGGCAAGAAGACCGCCGAGCGCATCGTGGTTGAATTGCGTGATCGCATACAGGGCCTGGCGAGCGTGCCCGGTGTGGCCGGTGCCAGCTCCGGCACGCCGCTGGATGCCGCTGGCGAGGCCACCGTGGCGCTGGCGCAGCTGGGCTACAAGCCGGCCGAGGTGTCGCGATTGGTGGCCAAGGTGGCCAGCGCCGATGACAGTGCCGAGGCCATCATCCGCAAGGCGCTGCGCGCGGCATTGGGCGGCTGATGATGGGCGTGCCGCAGGAAAGCGTGCCGATGGCGCCGGAGACCCGGCGCCGCCTCGCCG
Source organism: uncultured Rhodanobacter sp. (assembly GCA_964568445.1). Taxonomy (GTDB): domain Bacteria; phylum Pseudomonadota; class Gammaproteobacteria; order Xanthomonadales; family Rhodanobacteraceae; genus Rhodanobacter. The sequence continues at coordinate 52,662 of CAZMPZ010000005.1, forward strand.
CGCTGGCTGCCGGCGCGGTCGGCGTGGTGTTTGGCGATATCGGCACCAGCCCGCTGTACACCATGAAGGAAACCCTCGGCACGCACGGCATGACGCCGACGCCGTCGGCGGTGCTGGGCGTGCTGTCGCTGGTGTTCTGGGCGCTGGTCATCGTCGTCTCGCTCAAGTACGTGACCTTCGTGATGCGCGCTGACAACAAGGGCGAAGGCGGCACCATGGCGCTGATGGCACTGGCGCAGCGCTCGGTGAGCCACTCGGCGCGCGCGCGCTGGGTGCTTGCCGGCTTCGGCATCTTCGGCGCGGCATTGTTTTACGGCGATGGCGTGATCACGCCGGCCATTTCGGTGCTGGGCGCGGTCGAAGGCCTGCAGGTGGCGGCACCCAAGTTGGACCAGTTCATCGTGTGGATCGCGCTGGTCATCCTGCTGGCGATGTTCTCGGTGCAGCGCTACGGCACGCACAAGGTCGGGCGCGCGTTTGCGCCGGTGATGACGGTGTGGTTCCTGGCCCTGGCGGTGCTCGGCCTGCGCCAGATCATCGCCAATCCGCAGGTGCTGTACGCCATCAACCCGTGGTATGCCGTGCGCTTTTTCATCAGCCATGGCGACACCTCGTTCATTGCCCTGGGCGGCGTGGTGCTGGCGCTGACTGGCGCCGAGGCGCTGTATGCCGACATGGGCCATTTCGGCAAGAAGCCCATTCGCGTGGCGTGGTTCGGTTTCGTGCTGCCGGCGCTGGTGCTCAATTACTTTGGTCAGGGCGCGCTGCTGCTGCACAACCCGCTGGCCATCTCCAGCCCGTTCTACCTGATGGTGCCGCCGGCGCTGCTGTATCCGATGATCGCGCTGGCCACCATGGCCGCGGTGATTGCCTCGCAGGCGGTGATCTCCGGGGCGTTTTCCATGACGCGCGAGGCGATGTCGCTGGGCTATTCGCCACGCATGGCCGTGGTGCACACCTCGCGCGAGTTGTCCGGGCAGATTTTCGTGCCGTGGGTCAATCGCATGCTGATGGTGCTGGTGATCCTGGCGGTGCTGGGCTTCCGCAGCTCGGACAACCTGGGCGCCGCCTACGGCATCGCGGTGACCGGCACCATGACCATGACCACCCTGCTTGCCGTGGTGGTGGCGCGCCGACGCTGGAAGTGGAGCATGCCGACGGTGATCCTGGTCGGCGTGCTGTTCCTCATCATCGACTTGTCCTTCTTCGGCGCCAATTTGCTGAAGGTCGCGCATGGCGGCTGGTTCCCGCTGGTGCTGGGCGTGGTGATCTTTGCCGCCATGACCACCTGGCGACGCGGCCGCGAGCTGGTGGTGCGCGAGATCAAGCAGTCGGGCCTGGCCCTGCAGCCGTTCATCGAGAACATTGCCGAGCATCCGCCGCTGCGCGTGCCGGGTACGGCGGTGTTCCTCACCGCCAATCAGAATGCCGTGCCGCACGCGCTGCTGCACAACCTCAAGCACAACAAGGTGCTGCATGCGCGCAACGTGCTGCTGACCGTGGACATGCTGGAGACCCCGGTGGCCGACGCCGAGGAGCGCATTGCCATCACGCCGCTGGACGACGACTTTGTCGGCCTGGAGCTGCGCTTTGGTTTTGCCGAGGATCCCAACGTGCCCGTGGCGTTGGCGCTGTGTGCGCGCGAAGGCATGAACTTCGACATGATGGACACGACGTTTTTCCTGTCGCGCGAAAACATCGTCGCCGACCAACGCCGTCCGGGCATGGCGCTGTGGCGCGACAAGCTGTTTGCTTTCCTCGCGCGCAACGCGCTGCCGGCCACGGCGTTCTTCCAGATTCCCGGCAATCGGCTGATCGAGCTGGGGGCGCAGGTCGAAATCTGAGTTGTGCGTGGAACGGGGCGGTGTGGGATGGTCGCTGCCGCCGCCGTTCCCTGTTCCCCATCCCCCGTTCCCCGCATAATGCGCGGATGACAGACACCCGCATCATCACCGCGGCGGCGCAACAGGACGACGAGGCGCTCGAGGCCACGATCCGGCCCAGGCACCTGGCCGAGTACCTGGGCCAGCAGGCGGTGCGCGAGCAGTTGTCGATCTACATCGAGGCGGCGCGCAAACGCGGCGGCGCGCTTGATCACGTGTTGATCTTCGGTCCGCCAGGTCTGGGCAAGACCACGCTCTCCCACATCATTGCCAATGAGCTGGGCGTCAATCTGCGCTCGACTTCCGGGCCGGTGCTGGAGCGTGCCGGTGACCTGGCCGCGCTGCTCACCAACCTCGAAGCCAACGACGTGCTGTTTGTCGACGAGATTCATCGCCTGTCGCCGGTGGTGGAAGAGGTGCTGTACCCGGCGATGGAAGATTTCCAGATCGACATCATGATCGGCGAAGGTCCCGCCGCACGGTCGATCAAGCTGGACTTGCCGCCGTTCACGCTGGTGGGCGCGACCACGCGCGCCGGCATGCTCACCGCGCCCTTGCGCGACCGCTTTGGCATCGTGCAGCGGCTGGAGTTCTACAGCGCCGAGGAACTGACGCAGATCATTTGCCGCGCCGCGCGGATTCTGGATATTGCCTGCGTGCTGGAAGGCGCACAGGAGATCGCCCGCCGTTCGCGCGGCACGCCGCGCATTGCCAATCGGCTGCTGCGCCGCGTGCGCGATTATGCCGAGGTGCGTGCCGACGGCGAGATCACGCTGGCGGCGGCACGCGCCGCGCTGGACATGCTGAAGATCGATCCGGAAGGCTTTGACGAGCTGGACCGGCGTCTGCTTGGCATCATCATCGAGAACTTCGACGGTGGCCCGGTCGGCGTGGAGTCGCTGGCGGCGGCGCTGAGCGAGGATCGCGGCACGCTCGAGGACGTGGTCGAACCGTACCTGATCCAGCAGGGTTATCTGGTGCGCACTGCGCGCGGGCGCATGGCCAGCGCCAAGGCCTGGCGTCACCTGGGCCTGGTGCCGCCGCCGCGGCAGGAATTGCCGTCGGACTTGTTTGTCGCTTCTGCCGACGATGGCCCGGCCGATGCCTGAGTTGCCGCCAGCGGCGCCGTTTACCTGGGGCGTGCGCGTGTACTGGGAAGATACCGACGCCGGCGGCGTGGTGTATCACGCCAGCTATCTGCGCTTCCTCGAACGCACCCGCAGCGAGTGGCTGCGCGCGTTGGGCGTGGATCAGATGACGGAGAAACGCGAGCATGGACTGGGCTTCGTGGTGCGTGAAATGCACCTGGATTTCCTGCGGCCAGCCCTGCTGGATGATGAATTGTCGGTGACCGCCCATGTGATGCAGCGCCGCGCGGCCAGTATCCTGTTCGCCCAGACGGTTGTGCGTGGGGATCAATGCCTGCTTCGTGCGCAGGTGCGGGTCGCTTGCGTGGATCTTGCATTGATGCGCCCGACGCTCATCCCGGAGCGCATTCTGGCGCGGTTCTGATATTCGATTTTGACGTCCATGCCATGGTGCGCCGCGATGCAACCTCGCTGGCGTGCATGACGCGGTGATGATTTTCCACAACCCCAGCCCTTGGCGGAGTACCTGCAAGCAATGAACGGTGGATTGAACGTTTTCACCCTGATCGGTGACTCCAGTGTGCCCGTGCAACTGGTGTTGCTCATCCTGCTAGCGTTCTCGTTCCTGTCATGGGTGATCATCATTCGCAAGTATTCCCAGACCAAGGCGGCACTGGAGAATGCCGAGCGTTTCGAGGAGCGGTTCTGGTCCGGCGGCGACCTGGCGCAGTTGTTTCGCGAGGTCAGCAATCGTGGCGCCAGCGCGGGTGGCATCGAGACCATCTTCGAGTCGGGTTTTCGCGAATTCGCGCGCCAGCGCCAGCGCAAGACGCATGACACGCGCAGCGTGATCGAAGGCTCCGAGCGCGCCATGCAAGTGGCCGGGACGCGCGAAATCGGCCTGCTGGAGCGCAACCTGGAATTCCTCGCCAACGTCGGCTCAATTAGTCCGTACATCGGCCTGTTCGGCACGGTGTGGGGCATCATGGGCGCGTTCCAGGGCTTGGGCGAGCTGAAGGACGTGACTATCGCCGTGGTCGCCCCGCACATTTCCGAGGCCTTGATCGCCACCGCCATGGGTCTGTTTGCCGCCATCCCGGCGCAATGGGCCTACAACCGCTATGCCACCAAGGTGGAGCGCATCGCCTCGCGCTACGACGTGTTCCAGGAAGAATTTTCCTCCGTGTTGCAGCGGCAGATCCAGTCCGACGACGTGGCTTGAGGCACGGCCATGCGTAATCAGAGGCGCCAGAAACGCTATCGGCTCAAGTCCGAGATCAACGTCGTGCCGTATATCGACGTGATGCTCGTGCTGCTCATCATTTTCATGGTGACCACGCCGATGATGAACTCCAACGTGGACGTCCAGCTGCCGCAGGCCGACGCCAAGTCCATGCAGCAAAAGAAGGATCCGGTGCTGATTTCCGTATTGCAGGACGGCCAGCTGTACCTGACCCTGCCCGGCGCGCAAAAGGAAGAACTCGACGCCGAGGCGCTCAAGGCCAAGGTCGGCGCCTTCGTGCGCACCAATCCGGAAGTCAACGTGCTGGTCGGCGGCGACGAGCGCGGTAGTTATGGCGGCGTGTTCCAGGTGCTGGCCGACCTGCAGCAGGCCGGCGTGGCCAAGGTGGGTCTGATGGGGCAGCCCAACGCGCCCGGCGGCAAGAGCACGTCCCATGGACGAAAGTAGGCAGACACCCAGGGCGGTGGTGCTGGCCGCGATTCTGCATCTGGGTATTGTCGGTTTCCTGTTCCTGGCGGTGTTGCCGTGCTCGCGCTTCGAGGCGTTCTTCGCCGCGCTGGGCCTGCCGGAGGCATGGAATCCCATTACCTGCAGTGAGCCGTTGCAGCTGCAGGGGCCGGTCATCGAGGCCACCTTGATCGGCCCGACCGGCAGTCCGCCGCCCAAGCCGGTCAAGACCAAGCCCGTGCCTGACTCGGTGCCGCCGCCACCCGCCGCACCGCCGCCCAAGCCACAGATCGAGGCCCCCCAGGTCAAGACCTTGCCGCCGCCGCCCGAGCACCCGGATGTCAAGGATCAGGAAAAGGTGGTTGCGGATGCTGCGCAAAAAGCCGAGGACGCCAAGCACCTGCAGGAGGAAAAGCAGCGCCAGCGGCAGGCTGAGCTGGACGCCAAGGCGGCCAAACAGAAAGAGGAAAAGCAGAAACAGCTGGACGAGCTGTTTGCCAAGATGGACGCCGCCTCGCAGCAGACCCAGCGCCTGGACGCCAAGGCCAAACAGGCCAAGCAGCAGATGGAAGACCTCAAGAACGCCCAGGACGATGGCGCCCCCGATCTGCCGGCGGCAGCGCAGCGGCAGACCGGCAACAATGCCGATCACACCGCGCTGACCGATGCCTACAAGGCGGCCATTCAGAACGCAGTCACGCCAAATTGGCAGCGTCCGGATAATATGCCGATGGTTGCATGCGTCGTTCACATCGCCCAGATTCCCGGGGGCGACGTGATCAGCGCGAAAGTGGATAGTAGCTGCCCGTACGATGAAGCAGGGCGGCGTTCAATAGAGAATGCCGTACTCCGAACCCACACGCTGCCTTATGCGGGTTTTGAGAAAGTATTTGCGGCAAGACTCACAATGACGTTCAAACCTGGTGATTAGCCCCATGCGCAATTTGCGGTCCGTTGTTGCTTTGTTTGTGCTGGTGGTGTCAGCGTTTTTCATCGGCCCGGCGGCTGGCCAGGCGCTCAATGTGGATATCGTTGGCGGCGTAAAAACCGCTACCCCCATCGTGGTGGTGCCGTTTGCGCAAGCCGGTGGCGCGCCGCTGTCCACGGATGTAGCCGATGTCATTCGCAATGATTTCAATCGTTCGGGCAAATTCCGCTCGCTGGCGAAAAGCGACATTGTCGAATTTCCCTCGCGCGGGGCGGATATCAAGTTTCCGACTTGGCGCCTGCTGAAACAGGATTACATCACCGTCGGCCGCATGAGCGATGCCGGTGGCGGCAATGTACGCGTGGAATACGAGTTGTGGGACGTCAACAAGCAGCAAAGCCTGCTGGCGCAGGCGTTCACCGCTCCGGCCGGCGACTTGCGCGGCGTTGCGCACCAGATTGCCGACCAGATCTACGAGAAAATCACCGGTGTGCGTGGCGCGTTCTGGACGCGCATTGCCTATATCACCGCCGTGGGTCTGGGCAACAACATGACCTATTCGCTGGTGGTGGCCGATTCGGATGGCTACAACCCGCAAGTGGTCGCCCGCTCGCGCGAGGCGCTGTTGTCGCCGGCATGGTCGCCGGACGGCAAGAAAATCGCCTATGTTTCATTTGAGAGCGGCAATTCCTCGATTTACGTGCAGGACATCACCACCGGCTCGCGCAAGCTGGTGTCGGCGCGTGCCAAGGGCATCAATGGCGCCCCGGCATGGTCGCCCGACGGCAGCAAGATGGCGATGGCGCTGTCCTATGTCGGCAACCTGGAGTTGTTCGTGATGGACTTGGGCAGCCGTCAGGAAACACGCCTGACGCACAGCCTGTCCATCGACACCGAACCGGTGTGGGCACCGGACGGGCAGAGCATCTATTTCACTTCCGATCGCTCCGGCCGGCCACAGATTTATCAGATCAGTGCCAGCGGCGGCAGCCCCCAGCGCATCAGCTTCCAGGGCCAGAACAATGCCAACGCCAGCGTGAGTTACGACGGCAAGCAATTGGCAATGGTGCAGGGCAACGGGAACGTGTATCGTATCGTGGTCATGGATCGCAGCCTAGGCGGGCAGGTGCGGCCCATCTCGCCGGGTCCGATTGACGAATCCCCGAGTTTTGCTCCAAATGCCAGCATGCTTTTGTACGCGGCCACCGAAGGCCGGCGAGGTGTGTTGTATGCGGTATCGGCTGATGGACTGGTGCGCCAGCGCCTGGTGCTTTCCGATGGCGACGTGCGCGAACCGTCCTGGGGCCCGTATCGACAACGTTGATTTTGTATGCCGCGGCACGCGAGTGCGGCGGCATTCTGCCCATGGAAAGGGCCCGAAAGGCGCCACGGCGTCATTCGGTTTCAAGGTGGTGGCGCCGGTTGCAACGCCATCACTTGCAGGGCACCCAGCGCATTGCTGCACTGGCGGCGCCACAAGTGGCAAAATAACAGCCGGTAAACCGGCGTTGCTGTCCCGTTATGCTGTCGTCATCAGATGTCGGAAACTCAACTCGTAAGGAATCGTCACCATGAATAATACCGTTCGCATCGCTTTGGTCGCCCTGATGTGCGTGGGCGCGGCCGCCTGTTCCAAGAAGCAGCAAGTCAAGCCCGCCACGCCCGCTCCCGAGCAGGTTACGCAGACGCAGACCGACGAAAGCAATGGCAAGTACACCCCGGCCGACCTGGACACCGATGCGTGCCTGCGCCAGCGCGTGGTCTACTTTGACTTTGACAAGACCGAGATCAAGCCGGAGTTCCAGCAGATCATGGCGTGCCACGCCAAGTACCTGCAGGATCGCCCGACCTCGCACATCCGCCTGGAAGGCAACACCGACGAGCGCGGTACGCGCGAGTACAACCTGGGCCTTGGCGAGCGTCGTGGTGACGCGGTGTCCAGCGCACTGCAGGCCAATGGCGGTTCCGCCAGCCAGCTGGAAGTGATCAGCTATGGCAAGGAAAAGCCGGTGTGCCGTGAGCACAACGAGGATTGCTGGAGCAAGAACCGTCGCGTCGAAATCGTCTACACGGCGCAGTAAGCATGATGCAACTGGCTAAACGTTTCATGGCCAGGATCGGCACGGCGGGCGCAGTTGCGTCCGCCGTGTTGTTTGTACTCCCGGCATTTGCACAGGATTCCCGCCTGAGTCTTGCCGACCGTGTCACGCGGTTGGAGCAGCAGGCGCAAAACAATGGCCAGGGCGGTACCGGCATGGTCAATCAAATGCAGCAGTTGCAGTCGCAGGTGCAGCAGCTGCAGGGTCAGGTCGAGGAGTTGCAGCATCAGCTGCAGCAGTCCGAAGACAAGAACAAGGCCCAGTACATCGATCTCGATTCGCGCCTCGGGCGCATCGAGGGCGGTGCGCAGGGCGCAGCATCCGGGGCGCCGGCAGCATCGGCTGCCGGAGCTGCGGGTGCCGCGGCGTCGGCCACGCCGCCGGCCGCCGCCAACAGCGGCGCGACAGCGGCGGCTTCCGGCACGGCGGATGCGGCTGGTGCGCAGGCTGCGTATGACGTGGCGTTCAAATCCATTCGCGCCGGTGATTACGTGCAGGCATCGCGCGAGTTTCGCGCTTTCGTCGAGCAGTATCCCGAGCATGCGTTGGCGCCCAATGCCTGGTATTGGTTGGGCGAGTCGTATTACGCCACGACCAATTACTCCGTGGCACTGGAAGCGTTCCAGCATCTGCTGGCGCAATTCCCCGCCAGCGACAAGGCGCCGGATGCGTTGCTGAAGGTTGGCTACAGCCAGGTTGAGCTCAAGCAGGACGCCGCTGCGCGCACGACCCTGGCGTCGGTGGTCAGCAAGTACCCGGGCTCGCGTGCAGCAGGCCTGGCGCAGGAACGCCTGCGGCGGCTTGGGTCGGCCGGCAATTGAATCAGCCGGTGGGTGTCGTTGCGGGTTTGCGCGTGCGCGAAGGTCAGACAGGCTTGGCTGGTTTCCGGCGTGATGGCCACGAAGACCGTCGCCTGCCGCGGCCGGTTGGCGCGTGCATGGCGGCGACGGAGTGGACAGCATGACGGACGCATCCCCCGCGACTGGTGCAACACCGGGCGGCATCGCGCGTGCACCGCGATTGCGCATCAGCGAGATTTTCCATTCACTGCAAGGTGAGGCAGATTCGGCCGGCTGGCGCACCGTGTTTGTGCGTCTGGTGGGCTGCCCGCTGCGCTGCGTGTGGTGCGATACCGAGTACGCCTTCGCCGGTGGCGGTTGGCGCGACATCGACGACATCGTCGCCGAGGTGGCAAGCTACGGCGCGCATCATGTCTGCGTCACCGGTGGTGAGCCGCTGGCGCAAAAGCGTTGCTCGATCCTGCTGCGCAAGTTGTGCGACGTGGGCTACGAGGTGTCGCTGGAAACCTGTGGCGCACTGGACGTTTCCGCCGTGGATCCACGCGTGCGCAAGGTGATGGATTTGAAGGCGCCAGGTTCCGGCGAGTGCGCACGCAACCTGTGGAGCAACCTGCAGCACCTGTCGGCGCGCGATCAGATCAAGATCGTGCTGGCGGACCGCGCCGACTACGACTGGGCGTGCGCGATGTTGACCGAACACGCGCTGGCTGCGCGCTGTCCGGTACTGTTTTCGCCGGTGCAGGACAAGCTGCCGGCACGCGAGCTGGCGGAGTGGATCCTTGCCGACCGGCTGCCGGTGCGCTTCCAGCTGCAGCTGCACAAAGTGCTGTGGCACAACGCGCGAGGAAAATGATGTGAGCAACGAGGTATCGCGCAAGGCCGTGGTGCTGGTCTCCGGCGGCATGGATTCGGCGGTGACGACGGCCTTGGCACGCGAACAAGGCTATACGGTGCATGCGCTCAGCGTGGCCTACGGCCAGCGGCACAATTCCGAGTTGGTGGCGGCAGCGCGTGTGGCGCGCATGCTGGGCGCTGCCGAGCACAAGGTTGTCAGCGTCGATCTGCGCAGCATCGGTGGCTCGGCCCTGACGGCGGATATCGATGTGCCGCTGGATGCTGCCGCCAGCCATGGTGATGCCGCCATCCCGGTAACGTATGTGCCGGCGCGCAACACCATCATGTTGTCCATTGCGCTGGGCTGGGCCGAAGTGCTGGGCAGCGCCGACCTCTGGTGCGGCGTCAACGCCGTGGATTATTCGGGTTATCCGGATTGCCGGCCGGCCTTCATCGCCGCGTTCGAGGCGTTGGCCAACCTTGCCACCAAGGCTGGCGTGGAGGGCGCACACGTCCGTGTCCACGCCCCGCTGATGCACATGAGCAAGGCCGACATCGCGCGCGAAGGCACGCGGCTCGGCGTGGATTTTTCGGCCACCGTCAGCTGCTACCGCGCCGACGCCGAGGGTCGCGCCTGCGGGCATTGCGACGCCTGCCTGCTGCGGGCGCACGGCTTCCGTGACGCTGGACTAACCGATCCGACGCGCTATCGCTGAGCCGCTCAGCTTGTACGCGTCGCAGGCAGCCCGTAAAATCGCCGGCTTGCATGGCCAAACGCGGGTCGTTAGCTCAGTTGGTAGAGCAGTAGACTTTTAATCTATTGGTCCCGGGTTCGAATCCCGGACGACCCACCAACTTGACCCGCATGGCCTGTGCCGTGCGGTTTTTTTTTTGCGCATCCGGCCAAGTGCCTCTGGGCTTTTGCATGGCGGTGCTGCCCACGGGGTTTTCCTCCACCTGCGTCCGCAGGCAGGCGCGTGTTACCGTGCGCGACTCAAGGCCACGCGTGAGCCGCTTTGCACGGGAGAAGTCATGACAGCACTTAGCGTAGAAGTGGATGCGGTGACCAAGCGGTTTGCCGGTCACACCGCAGTCGACCGGTTGTCGATGGCGGTGCCGACGGGCGGCATTTTTGGTTTGCTCGGCCCCAACGGCGCGGGCAAATCCACGACCATCCGCTTGATCATGGGCATCCTCGAGCCCGATGAAGGCCGCATGGTGCTGTTTGGCTCCAGTCGCAACAGTCGTCAGTTGTCCTCGCGTATCGGTTATCTGCCGGAAGAGCGCGGGTTGTACAAGAAGATGAAGGTGCTCGATCACCTGGTTTTCCTGGGGGAGACCCGCGGCCTGGCGCGGGCCGATGCCCGGCGCCGCGCGTTGACGTGGCTGGAGCGCCTTGGCGTCGCCGAGTGGGCGCCGAAAAAGGTCGAAGACCTGTCCAAGGGCATGCAGCAAAAGGTGCAGTTTGCCGGTGCCCTGCTGCACGAACCGGAGCTGGTGATTCTCGACGAACCGTTTTCCGGGCTGGATCCGATCAATGCGCAGACGATGAAGGACATCGTCGTGCAGATTGCCGCCGGCGGCCGCACGGTGCTGTTTTCCACCCACGTCATGGAGCAGGCCGAGCGCATGTGTGACCGCGTGGCCATCATCGCCCGCGGGCGCATGGTGGTGAACGGCACGGTGGCGCAGGTCAAGGCGGATTTTGGCGGACGCCACGTCGCGCTGGGGTTCACCCATGATCGGTCGTCGGCCGATGCCATCCTGGCCGACCCACGGCTGGTGGCACGCGTCGATGACTACGGGGCCACGGCGGAATTGAAGATGGCCGAGGGTGCCGATCCGGAGCATCTGCTGGCCGCATTGGTGGGCGCCGGTGTCGGCCTGCATCGCTTTGAAGTCGTCGAGCCGTCGCTGCAGGCAATCTTTGTGGCCAAGGTTGGCGCCGATCCGACGGCTGACCCGCTGCCGGCTGCCGAAGTCGGAGTTGCCGCATGAACAAGACCTTTGCTGTTGTCCGCCGCGAGTTTGTCGAGCGCGTGCGCACCAAGGCGTTTGTGATTTCCACCTTGCTGCTGCCGGTGTTCATGGTGCTGATCGTGCTGCTGCCCGGCCTGTTGATGAGCGGCGGCAACCACACGCGCACCGTGGCCGTGGTCGACGCCTCTGGCAATGGTCTGGGCCAGTCCGTGAGCGAGGTGCTCAAGGCGGCGACCTTTGACGGGAAATCCGGCACCAAGGCACGCTACGAAGTGCAGATGTTTACGGCCGATGCGGCGCATCTTGTCAGCGTGCGCGATGGCCTGATCGCCAGGACCGGGTTCTCCAGCGACAAGCACAAGGACGGTTTCGACGGCGTGCTGGTGCTCGTGCCCACCACGCTCGCGAGCGGCAAGCTCACCTATTACGGCGCCAATGTCGGCTCGCCAGAGGCCATGTCCCGCTTGCAGCACGACGTGTCCAAGGCCCTGGCCGGCGTACGGCTGGCCGCCTCGGGCGTGGATCAGGCATTGGTGTCCAAGGCCATGGCGCCGGCCGACATGGACACGGCCAAGGTGTCGGACGGCAAACTGACCGGACAAAGCGGCATGGCCTCGTTTGCCATCGCCTACTTCATGGGTTTCCTGCTGTATCTGGCCATCCTCATCTACGGCCAGCAAACCATGACTTCGGTGATCGAGGAAAAAACCTCGCGCATCATGGAGGTGCTGACCTCGGCGTTGACGCCGTTCCAGATGCTGCTGGGCAAGGTGCTTGGCGTCGGCCTGGCCGGGTTGATGCAAATGGCCATCTGGATCGGCTCGGCCTTCGTGCTGGGCAGCCAGGGCATGCACCTGGCGCAGCTCATGGGTGCCAGTGCCGATGCCGCCAGCCAGTTTGCGATACCGGGCATCGCTCCCAGCCTGCTGGTGGTGTTCCTGCTGTACTTCGCGCTGGGCTTCCTGCTGTACGGCGCGCTCTATGCGGCCATTGGCGCCATGTGCAACACCATCCAGGAAACCCAGCAGTACGCGCTGTTCGTCACCGGGTTCGTGCTGGTGGGTTTCTTCGCGGTGTTTGCGTTGATCAAGGATCCGACCGGCGGGCTGGGCGCGACCATGTCCTACATCCCGTTCTTCGCGCCGTTCGTCATGCCGGTGCGCTGGTCGCTGACGTCCGTGTCCACGTTTGATCTGGCCGTGTCGCTGGGCTTGATGGTGCTGGGGCTGCTCGCTTGCGTGTGGCTGGCCGGGCGTATTTATCGCACCGGCATCCTCATGTACGGCAAGAAGCCGACGTGGGGCGAGCTGTGGCGCTGGATTCGCGCCTAGGCGCCTGGGTCGGCAACGGTCGGCTCAATCGAAGAGATCCGCCTGCGCCGCGTAATCGTCGGCAGCGATGAAACCGGACAGGCCCACGCCGACCAGCCGATAGCGCTCGTCGGCTGGTCGCTCGACCCGCGCCCGTAGGGCGCAGGCGATGTCGGCCAACTCGCGTTCCGAGGCCGGGCGCTGCGCAGGCGTCAGGCTGCGGGTCAAGGTGTGGAAATCGGCGGTCTTGAGCTTGAGCACCACCGTGCGCGCCACGCGCCCGTGGCCGCCATCGGCTTCGCGCTGGTGGCTGGCCCAGGTGTGCGCCGCCAGGGCGCGGATGTGCGGCTCCAACGCGTCCAGCGGCAGGTCGTGTTCAAACGTGTCCTCGCTGGAGATTTGCAGCGTCGGCCGGTTGGGCTGCACCGGGTGCTCGTCGATGCCCAGCGCCAGCTCGCGCAGGCGTTGCCCCCAGCGTCCCAGCTCCCGCTGTAATTGCACGCTGGAGCGGGCACGGATGTCGGCGACGGTGGCCAGCCCCAGCGCGGCCAGCCGTGCCTCGGTGACCTTGCCCACGCCGGGCAGGCGGTTGACCGGCAGCGGTGCGAGGAAGGCCAGCACCTGGCGCGGACGGATCACGCACAGGCCGTCAGGCTTGTTCCAGTCCGAAGCAATCTTGGCCAGGAACTTGTTGGGCGCCACGCCAGCCGATGCGGTCAGCCCGGTTTCGGCGCGGATGGTGGTGCGAATGGCTTGCGCCGTGGCTGTCGCCGAGGGCAGGCCGCTGGCCAGTGCGCTGACGTCGAGATACGCCTCGTCCAGCGACAGCGGCTCGATCAGGTCGGTGTGGCGGGCGAAGATCGCATGCACTTGCTGCGACACCGCGTGATAACGCTCGAAGTCCGGTGGCACGAAGATCAACTGCGGGCATAGCCGCTCCGCGCGCGCCGAAGGCATCGCCGAGCGCACGCCGAACTTGCGCGCCTCGTAGCTGGCGGTCAGCACCACCGAGCGCGCACCGCGCCAAGCCACGGCGATGGGTTGGCCGCGCAGCGCCGGATCGTCGCGCTGCGCCACCGAGGCGTAGAACGCGTCCATGTCGATATGCAGGATCTTGCGGGGTGTTGGCGGCACGATGTGGATGGCGCGGTTGCGGTCACGACGGAGTCTCCATCGTAACGGCGGCGCCGATGCGTGGCCGTTTCCCGCCTTGACGGGCAGGCGTCGGACGCCTTGCCACGGCCTCCGGTTTGCGCCGCCGGCACCGGATGGATTCGGCCGGACGTAGCGTGCCGGCTATTCGGGACTGGTGGAAACCCCGGTGTCGGTGGCAAGGTAGCGCGATGCCTATCGAACCTGCCAATGCCTACGCCCGCCGGCTGAACACGTGGGACGGCGCCATGATCGTCATTGGCGGCGTCATTGGCGCGGGGATTTTCCTCACGCCGTCGACCGTGGCCAGAAGCACCTCGTCCGCGCCGGAAGTCCTGGCATTGTGGGTGCTGGGCGGCTTGCTGACCTTGGCCGGCGTGCTGTGTTACGCCGAACTTGGCGCGCGGCGACCGCAGGCAGGCGGCATCTACGTCTACCTGCGCGAGGCGTTTGGGCTGCTGCCGGCGTTCCTGTTTGGCTGGACCATGGCGCTGATCAACTACCCCGGCAGCGTGGCGGCGGTGGCGACCATGTTTGCGCAGTATTTCTGCGCCGCCATCGGCCTGCATTCGCTGGTGTTCGTCAAGCCGGTGGCGGTGGGAGCGATTGTTTTCATTGTCGGCGTCAACCTGTTTGGCATCCGCGCCGGAGCGTGGATGCAGAACCTTTTCACCGTGCTCAAGCTGGCGGCGATCGCGCTGCTGGTGGTGGCCGGGCTGGTGCTGGCGCATCAGCATGCGGGTGCGGCGTGGGTGGCGCAGCCGGCCGTGGAACCGGCGCGCTGGGCGCTGGCCGGTGCGTTGCTGCCGGTGCTTTTCACCTACGGCGGGTTTCACTACCTCAATGACCTGGCCGGTGAAGTACGCAATCCGCAACGCACGTTGCCGCGCGCGCTGGGGATGGGGATGGTCGGCGTTGTCGTCTGCTACGTGCTGGCCAACCTGGCGTATCTGTCCGGCCTGGGGCATGCCGGCCTAGCCGCCAGCTCGGCGCCGGCGGCGGATTTGATGCGCGAATTGCTGGGCGAGCGCGGGGCCACGGTGATGGCGATCGGCATTGCCTGCTCCACCTTCGGCTACTGCAGCATTGCCATCGCCGGTGGTGCGCGCGTGCTGCAGACCATGGGTGCGGATGGTGTGTTCTTTCGTGTTGCCGGGCATATCGAGGCGCGTTCGCGTGCGCCGCAGATTGCGCTGGCGGCGCTGGGCTTGTGGGCCGTCGTGCTTACGCTGTCCGGCAGCTTCAGCCAGTTGCTCAACTACACCACGGTTGGTGAGTGGCTGGGGCATGTGTTCGGCATTGGCACGTTGTTCTGGTATCGCAAGCATTTCATCGACGAGCCGGCGCCGTATCGCGTGCCGTTCTATCCGCTGCTGCCGCTGATCTTCGTCATCACCGTGTTTGCCGTGATCATCGCCAGCGCAGTGCACGCACCCGGTGATGCCGGCATGAGCTTGCTGATCATCGCCCTTGGCGTGCCGGTGTATTACCTGTGGCGCCACTGGACCGGCCGCGCGCACTGATTGAAGCGCCTCCGTTCTGCCATCCCATCGGGTGCGCCAGCGTGACCGGCGTGGCCGCTGCCGCATAATCGGCGAATGCCACACATCGAGTGCATCGCATGAACTGCCGTTGGCTGGTCTGGGCGAGCGCCCTGTTGCTGGGGGCATGCCACGCCACGGCACAACCGGGTGGCATGGATTTGGCTGCGACCGACGGTGCGCCGCAGCTGCGCCATGTCACCCGCATGGGTACGCCAGAACGGGCCGTCGACGGCGTGCTCCAGCAGCGCTACACCTTTGCGCCCGCAGCCCGGCCGACGATCACCGCAGTGCCAGCCGGTGGCGTTTGGGCTTGGGGCGCCGCCGGCGAATTGCACCTGCGCGTGCAAAACGCCATGGCGTGGGCGGTGACACTAAATGTGGACATTGAGGACGCGCGCGGCCAGCACCTGCGCACCAGCGTCGGCGTGCCTGCCGGCCCGGCGCAGACTCTGGTCGTCCCGCTGCATGCGGTGTCACCGCGCGATCAAGGCATGCAGGCTGGCCCGCCCATGCCGTTTGTCGATCATGGCCAGCGGTGGCTGCTGGCCGAAGCCGTGACCGGGACGCTGGATCGTGCGGCGGTGCGCGCGGTGCATCTGGTCGTACCCGCGCCACAGGCGCCACAGACGTTGTGGTTCGGGCAGCTCAAGGCGGTGGCCGGCGAGTCGACGCTGCGTGATGCCTACACCGGCATTGTCGACCGCTACGGCCAATACACGCGCGGGCAGTGGCCGGAGAAAGTGGCCGATGACGCCGCCTTGCGTGCCGCCCACGCACGCGACAAAGCCACCCGCGTAGCGGCCACGCCGCCGTTGTTAGTGACAGACCGCTACGGCGGGCGCATGCAGGGGCCGGCGCTGCGTGCCACGGGCTGGTTCCATACGCAAAAGGCGGGCGGCCGATGGCATCTGGTCACGCCGGAGGGCCATGCGTTTTTCTCGCTGGGCGTCAATGCGGTCAGTGCCGAGGGCGGGCGCACCTATATCCAGGGACGCGAAGCCCTGTTTGTCGATTTGCCGCCGGCGCAAGGCCCATGGGCGGACTTTTATGGCAACGGCGACAGTCGCCGCGGTGAGCGCGGGGCAAGCGCCGGCATCGGCTTCAATCATGGCCGCTGGTTCGATTTCCTGGCGTCCAACCTGTATCGCATCGACGGCCGCGACTGGCTCGCTGCGTGGCGCACGGAGGCGTTGACGCGGCTGCAGGCGTGGGGCTTCAACACCATCGGCAACTGGAGTGATCCGGCGCTGGAGCGCGCCCATGTCATGGCCTACACGCGTTCCATCAACGTTGCCGGCGATTACGCCAACGTCGCCACCGGGCTGGATTACTGGGGGCGCATGCCCGATCCTTTTGACCCGCGTTTCGTGCGCGCCGCTGACGCTGCGGCGGCGCAGGCGGCAAGCGACGTGCGCGATGACCCGTGGTTGCTGGGCTACTTTGCCGACAACGAGCTGGCGTGGGCTGGCGTTGGCGCTGAAGGCCGCTGGGCATTGGCGCTGGGTACGCTGCGCGGCGATGCGCACAGTCCGGCCAAGGCGGCGTGGATCACCCTGCTGCGCAAGCAGTACGGCGATGCCATTGCCCTGGGCAATGCCTGGGGTTTGCCGCTGACCGCGTGGGAGCAGCTGGAGGCGCCAGGTTTCACGCCGCCGCTGCCCAATGCCGCGCATCCGGCCATCGCCGACGATTACCGCGCGTGGCTGCGCCATTATGCCGACGCGTATTTCAGCGTGGTTGCCGCCGCCATCCATCGCCACGACCCGCATCATTTGTTTCTGGGTGGACGGTTTGCCGTCAGTACGCCCGAAGCCGTGGCCGCCTGCGCGCGCTATTGCGATGTCACCAGCTTCAATGTCTACGCCGACCTGCCGCAGCACGGTTTGGATGTGGCCACCGTGCGCGGCCTGGACAAGCCGGTCCTGATCAGCGAGTTCCACTTTGGCTCGGACGACCGCGGCCCGTTTGGCAAGGGCGTGGTTTCGGTATGGAACGAAAGCCAGCGCGGCCCGGCCTATGCGCGTTTCGTGCAGGCCGCAGCCCAGGATCCGGCCATCGTCGGCGCACATTGGTTCCAGTACGTCGACCAGCCGGTGACCGGCCGCCTGCTGGATGGCGAAAACAGCCACACGGGACTGGTGGGGGTCACCGACATTCCGTTTGCCGGCTTTGTCCGCGCCGTGACGGCAGCGAACCTGGGTGCCGGGCGTTGAACGCCCGGGGCCGAGCGATGGCCGCCTACAGCCGGTAGGCCACGGTCTTCATCACCATTGAGCTGGCGTGCATCAACTGCGGAAGCGGGAAGGGCAGATCGATGCCGCCGCGATCCTGCGCCGCCTGCGCGTGTCGCGCCTCGTCGGCCTGCATTTGCGTAAGGATGGCGCGCGAGCGCGCATCGTCGGCCGGCAATCGGCGCAGGTGTTCGCCCAGATGGGTTTCCACCTGGTGCTCGGTTTCCACCACGAAGCCCAGGCTCAAGGGGTCGCCGGCCAGCGCGGCGGCTGCACCGATGGCGTAGCTGCCGGCATACCACAATGGGTTGAGCAGGCTGGGATGGCTATCCAGTTCGCGCAGGCGCTGCGCGCACCACGCCAGATGGTCGGTTTCCTCGTCGGCCGCATGCAGCAAATGCCGCCGGTTGTCGTCATGGCGCGCCAGCGCGGCCTGGCCCAGATACAGTGCCTGGGCACACACTTCGCCGGTGTGATTGACGCGCATCAGGCCGGCTGCGTGGCGACGTTGCGCCTCGTCCAGTGGCGCGTCATCCACGGTCTCACCGGGCGACGGGCGATTCGCCGCCGGTACGCCGGCCACTGCCTCCAGGGCACGTTCGCAGCCGGCCAGCAGGCGGTCCAACGGCGACAGGATTCGAGTTTGCACGCGGTTTTCCCCAGGATGGCAGGTGGCGGAGGAGTGGCGACAGGCCAGGCGCCGCATCGTCATGTACGTGGGTTGTGCGCCATCGCCGCGGTGCATGCTATCATTGCCAGCCCACCCGCCAGCGGATAGGCGCGCTTGCGCCATCCGGGGCCACTCCGTTATCATCTCGCGCCTTTGATCCAACGAATGCGCCTGCCGCCCATGGCGGCACAACAGGTATACCGCAATGAAAACCTTCAGCGCCAACGCAGACACGGTCAAGCGCGACTGGTTCGTGGTTGATGCCACGGGCAAGACGCTCGGCCGCTTGTCCACCGAGATCGCCCGCCGCCTGCGCGGCAAGCACAAGCCCGAATACACCCCGCATTGCGACACCGGCGATTACGTCGTGGTCATCAATGCCAAGCATGTGCATGTGACCGGCGCCAAGCTGGAAGACAAGATGTACCACCACGTCACCGGTTACGTCGGCAACCTCAAGACCACCAGTCTCAAGGACATGCTGACCACGCATCCGGAGCGGGTGATCGAGATTGCGGTCAAGGGCATGTTGCCGAAGAATCCGCTGGGCCGCGCCATGTACCGCAAGCTCAAGGTCTATGCCGGTGCCGAGCATCCGCACACCGCGCAGCAGCCGCAGGCGTTGGCAGTCTAAACACTCATTGCGTGAATGCGGCCTTCGCTGGCCGCACTTTTCAACACATCAGGTTCAACCATGGCGATTCAGCAAAATTACGGCACTGGCCGTCGCAAGACTTCAGCCGCTCGCGTGTTTCTGCGCAAGGGCAAGGGCGACATCATCGTCAATGGCAAGCCGCTGGAGCAGTTCTTCGGCCGCGAAACCTCGTGCATGATCGTGCGCCAGCCGTTGGAGCTGACCGAGAACATCGACAAGTTCGACATCAATGTCACGGTGATCGGCGGTGGCATCACCGGCCAGGCCGGCGCCATTCGCCTGGGCATCGCCCGCGCGCTGGTCGAGTACGACGACACCTTGAAGACGCCGCTGCGCAAGGCGGGTTTCGTGACCCGCGACGCACGTGAAGTCGAGCGCAAGAAGGTCGGCTTGCACAAGGCCCGCCGTGCGACCCAGTTCTCCAAGCGTTGATCTCCAGAGTTTCTAGCCCCGTAGCCAAGCGGTAAGGCACCTGACTCTGACTCAGGCATCGGAGGTTCGAATCCTTCCGGGGCTGCCACGTTCCGATGTCGCCACCTGTCGTTGGGTGGATGGCGCCGTGAAAAACCCGCCGAGAGGCGGGTTTTTCATTACGGTCAGTACCGTGATCACGCCGACGGGCACCATTGCCCGCCAATGTCACGACATCTCGGTGCTGCCGACCAGCACGATGTCGGCCGGGCGACGGGCAAACAATCCGACAGTGACCACGCCCGGCAGTTGGTTGAGCTCGGTTTCCAGCGCCACGGGATCGGTGATGCGCCAGTTGTGCACGTCGATGATCCAGTTGCCGTTGTCGGTGACCACGCCGTCGCGCCACACTGGCTGGCCGCCGCGCTTGACGATTTCGCGACCGATCAGGCTGCGCGCCATGGGAATCACTTCGATCGGCACCGGGAATGTGCCCAGCAGGTCGACGCGCTTGCTGGAGTCGATGATGCACACGAACTTGGCGCTGGCGGCGGCGACGATTTTTTCGCGCGTCAACGCCGCGCCGCCGCCCTTGATCAGACGCTTGTGGTTGTCGCACTCGTCGGCGCCGTCGACGTACACCGCCAGCGGGCCTGCCGCGTTGAGATCCAGCACCGGGATGCCCAGGCGCTTGAGTTGTGCGGTGGATTGCTCGGAGCTCGATACGGCGCCCTGGATACGGTCTTTCAGGTCAGCCAGCGCATCAATGAAGAACGCCACCGTGCTGCCGGTGCCGACGCCGATGATGGCGCCTTCCTGCACGTAGCGCAGGGCGGCTTCAGCGGCCTGGCGTTTTTCGCTTGTGTTGCCCATGAGTGGTTCCCGCAGGTTGGGTGGTAGCGCCCGGCGGCTGGGTTTCCAGCGTCAGGATGAAGTTCCAGTGCGTGGCCGCGACCGGCATCACTGACAGCCGGTTGCCCTTGCGCAGCAGTGGCATGTTGGCCAGTGCGGCTTGCTGGCGCAGTTCATCCAGGGCGACCACGCGCTTGAGCTTGCGCACGAAGGCCACATCCACCAGCATCCAGCGCGGCTGGCCACGATTGCTGGCCGCGTCGAAGTAGGCGCTCTTTGGATCGAACTGGCTGGGATCGGGATAGGCATCGGTCGCCACCCGGGCGATGCCGGCGATACCGGGTACGGCGCAGTTGGAGTGATAGAAAAACACCTGGTCGCCGGGGTGCATGTCGTCGCGCATGAAGTTGCGCGCCTGGTAATTGCGTACGCCGTCCCAGGGCTCTTGGCGCTTGCGCCGCAAGTCGTCGATGGAAAATGCCGAAGGCTCGGACTTCATCAACCAGAAGTTCATGCAGCGTGGTCTCCGTCGCCGCTGGCGGCGTGGCAGTCGATCAGCTCGCGCTCGGTGGCGACAAAGTCCAGCGCCACGTCCCATGGCTCGGCGTCCAGCTCCGGCAGCTCTTGAAAAGCATAGGCGATGCCAACCAGTAGCGGCTCGCGCGGCCGCATGCCGGCCTTGAGAAAGGCAAAACTGCGGTCGTAGTAGCCGCCACCGTAGCCGAGGCGATGGCCGCGCCGGTCAAAGCCAAGCAGCGGCACCAGCACCAGCTCGACCTGCGCCGGCGTCATCCAGCTGGTCGGCATCACCGGCTCGGGGATGCCGAAGCGGTTGGGTTGCACGGCATCGCCGGCTTGCCATGGTGCAAACAGCAGATGTTGGTCGGCTGTGGTCACCGGCAGCAGGAATTGCTGGCCGCGCGTGGCCAGTGGCGGAATCACCAGGTTCAGCGGCAGCTCGCCGCGGCACGCCCAATAACCGGCGACCGGCGTGTCGGTGAAATATTCAGGCAGTTGTTCCAGCGTGCGACGCAGGCCTTGCGCGGCGGCAACCCGCTGCGGCGGCGTCAGTGCGTGGCGGCGTTCGGCCAATTGCTGGCGTAATGCACGGCGTTGGGCGGACACGTCCAAGTCCGTGGTCTCCACGTGGTTCCAGCGGCGATGCGCCGCCCGTGGGCGGCGCAGAGAAGGGTGGCGCAACCGCGATGCCGCTGCCCACCGAACGACCTTGATCCTGAAGGATCAGGTGGGAGGGTTGCCTGGTCTCAAAGGCTTTCCGCACATGGCGGACATGCACAACAACCAAGCTGGAACCGACCCGGGGTCGTGGTTAGGAACAAGGCAAATGTCACAGTGTGCTGGCGCACATCGCAGAAGCACCGAGGTCATTCTAGGCGGTTGCGCGGCACCGTGTCATGCCACGGCGCAGCATGCTTCGGCGTCTGTGAATGCGTACTTCCCGTGCACTGCTTCGTCGCGCGTTCGGCACGGAGGCCGTGCACGCTCACCCGGCGCGGTTACCGGCGTGACTGATTCAGGCCCAGGCATCCATGTCCTCGCCACGGCCGGGCCGAGAGGTTGAAAAGTCACAACCTCTCAGGTTGGCCCCGGACCATCGTCCAGCGCCGCCTGCAGCTTGCGCGTGAGGGCGCCCAGGTTGTCGTCCAGGCGTTGCCGCTGGCTTTCGTGCTGACGGCGCAGTGCCATCAATTCATGCGTGACGCTGATGGCGGCCAGCACCGCCAGCCGCTCGAAACCGGTGGTCTTGGCGTGCGCACGCAGCTCGCGCATCTTGCGATCCAGGTATACCGCCGCGTCTTGCAGGTCCTCGCGCTCATCCGGCTGGCAGGCGACCAGGAATTCGCGGTCGACCAAGCGCAAGGTGACGGGGTCCACTGTCTTGTCTGCCATGCTGCAAGTGCCTGCGGGAAATGAGTCGGGAGGTTACCGCGCGTGCGTGCGGGCTGGCGACAGGCGCTGCGGCTCAGCCATTGCTTTCCAGCGAGCGCAGGCGCTGGATCATGGCCTCGACGCGGCTGCGCGCCTGCTCGTTGCGCTGGAGCAGCCCGGCGCGCTCGCCGCTCAGCTGCTCCTGGCTTGCGCGCAGGCTGCGGTTTTCCTCGCGCAGGCGGCGCACGGTATCGAGCAGGCGCTCGATCTGGTCGCCCAGCAGGGCCATGTCGTGTTGCACTGAGTCGGGCGTATCCATCGCCGAAACTATACCAGCGTGCGGCGACGAGTCACCCAGCTGGATCGGGCGGGTGCATTAAACTGGCCACCCGCCTGATGGACCACGTCATGACCGATATGCCACCCACCGTCGACCACGAGCAGCTCGATGCGCTGGTGCGCGATCTGCGCCTGGGCACGGCGGCAAGCGAGCTGCATGGTTCGTTGTGTGGCTTCCTCGCTGGCGGCGGCAGCGTGCAACCGGGGCAATTGTTTGCGGCCTTGCAGCTGGATGGCGAGGCGGTGACGTTGGCCGCGGCGCAGACATCGGTACTGAAAGCGCTGATCAGGCAGACCGCCGAGGCGCTGGCCGATCCGGAAATGGGCTTTGAGCCGCTGCTTCCAGCCGATGACCGCTCACTGCCGGAGCGGGCCGAGGCGCTGGCGCAGTGGTGCCGTGGCTTTCTTGGTGGCTTTGGTCTGGCTGGCGCCGCCACGCATGCGGCGCTGAGCGAGGAGGCGCGTGAAATGCTGCATGACCTGGGCAGCATTGCCGCCTCGCGCTTCACTTTTGGCGACGAAAACGAGGACGAGGACGCGCTGATCGAGGTGCAGGAGTTTGTGCGCGTGGGTGCCATGTTGCTGCATGCCGAATGCGCCGCGCGCGACGCTGACGTGCGTGGCCGCGTGCATTGAGCATCACCCACGACGAGTTTGCCCGCCGCCGCCAGCAGCTGATGCGCATGGCGGGCGCCGACGCCGTGGTGCTGGTGGCATCGGCTCCCGAGCGCATGCGCAGTGCTGACGCGGCGTGGCCGTACCGGCAGGATTCCGACTTCCATTACCTGTGCGGCTTTCCCGAGTCCGACGCCGTGCTGGCGTTGCTGCCGGGCCGCGCGCACGGTGAGGTGGTGTTGTTCTGTCGCGAGCGTGACGCCTCGCGTGAGCGCTGGGACGGCGCCAACATCGGCACCGGGCAGGCGGTCGACGCCTATGGCCTGGACGATGCTTTCCCCATTGATGACATCGACGACATCCTGCCGGGCATGATCGAAGGCCGGGCGCGTGTGTATTGCGCGTTTGGTCGCGAGCCGGATTTCGACGCCCGCCTGCTGGGTTGGATGCGCCGGCTGCGGCAGCTGCGCGGTGGCGGCGTGGTGCCCAAGGAGTTTGTCGCGCTGGGCCATCTTCTGCACGATTTGCGGTTGTACAAATCGGCGGCGGAGTTGCGTTTGATGCGCGTGGCCGCGTCCATCGCGGTCGAGGCCCATCTGGCGGCGTGGCAGGTAGCCAGCAGCGGCAGCCATGAATACCAGGTGGAGGCGCAGCTGTTGCAGTCGATGCGCAGCCGCGGCGCCGTGCCATCGTTTGTGCCCACGGTGGCCGCCGGCGCCCACGCCTGCACTTTGCACTACCGCGCCAATCGCGGCAGTCTGCGGCACGGCGAGCTGCTGCTGATCGACGCCGGCGCCGAGTGGGAATGCTACGCATCGGACATTTGCCGCACGATTCCCATCGACGGCCGCTTTCGCCGCGAGCAGCGCGCGCTGTATGAAGTGGTGCTGGCGGCGCAGCAGGCGGCGCTTGACGAAGTGCGTCCCGGCCGCGCCTTTGCCGCCGCCCATGATGCCGCCGTGCGTATGCTGAGCGAAGGCCTGTGCGCGCTCGGCCTGCTGCCGGGCAGTGCCGAGGCAGTCATTGCCGACGGCAGCTACCGGCGGTTTTTCCCGGCCAAGACCGGGCACTGGCTGGGCCTGGATGTGCACGATGTGGGCGACTATCGCGTAGACGGACAGTCGCGCGTGCTGGAGCCAGGCATGGTGCTGACCGTCGAGCCCGGCTTGTACATTGCCGCCGACGACACCACGGTGGCCGAACGCTGGCGCGGCATCGGCATCCGCATCGAGGACGACGTCGCCGTCACCGCTGATGGCCATGAAGTGCTGAGCGCCGCGCTGCCCAGCGATCCAGACGCCATCGAGGCCTTGCTGGCTGATCGCGCTGCCGTCGCGCGTCCTTGAGCTGTTGATCCGGTGCGGGCGCAGCCGCGGTATCCCAGTTAATCGGAGTCGCCTGGCGATAGCGCGTCATCGCGCCGGCGGTTTGCCGCGTCGGTGGCGTGCAGCTCGTACCACATGGCGTTGAGGATGGCGAAGGCGCAGGCCAGGCCCAGCCCGAGGATCCAAGAGAAATACCACATGCCGGTTCACCCCGCATCGTCGTTGTCGTAGGAGCGCACTTGTGCGCGATGCTTTTGCCCTGATGCTTGCGGAAACCCGGATCAACGGCATCGCCCGTGAGCGGGCTCCTACAAAAATGTTCAATAGCCGCCATGGCCTTTGCGTACCTGCGCCAGCGTCACCCGCCCGTGCATCACCCGGTAGACCCAGCCGGTGTAGACCATCACGATCGGCAGCAGCACGGCGGTGGCGATCAGCATCAGTTGCAAGGTGCCGCGGCTGGATGACGCATCCCATACGGTCAGGCTGGAACGCGGGTCGAGGTGGGATGGCAGCAGGAACGGAAACAGTGCGAAGCCGGCGGAGGCGATGGTGCCGCCGACCATCACGCTGCTGGCGATGAAACCGGCCACGCTGCGCCGGCCGATCAATGCCTGCACGCCAACCGCCGCGGTTAGCGCCAGCAGCGGCGCGGTCCAGAACCACGGGTATTCCATGTAGCTGGCGAACCAGCTTCCACCGACCGCGACCTGCTTGTACAGCGGGTTGGACACGCCATCGGTCACCACCGGCCCCACCACCGCATAGCCGGGAATGCCGTAGGCGACCCATATGCCGGCCAGCACATACGACGCCGCGAACATCAGCGTCATCGCACGCGCCACACGCACTGCGCGCGCGGCAATCACATGGTCGGCTTTCAGTGCCGCCCAGCACGCGCCATGCGCCAGCAGCATGCTCAGCGACACCAACCCGCACAGCAGCGCGAATGGATGCAGCAGGTTGAAGAAGCCGCCGCGCCAGCTCATGCGCAGGTCGTCGTCGAACTGGAATGGCAGGCCGAGAAACAGATTGCCGAACGCGACGCCGGCCACCAACATCACCACGACGCCGGAGCCGGTCAGGATCCAGTCCCACAGCGACGCCCAGCGCGGGTCATGGATCTTGCCGCGAAAGTTGAAACCGACCGGGCGCAGGATGAAGGCCAGCAACACCAACGCGATGGCGAAGTACATGCCCGAAAACGACACCGCGTACAGCATCGGCCACGCCGCGAACGTCGCGCCACCAGCCACGATGAACCAGACCTGGTTGCCTTCCCAGGTCGGCTCGATGCCTTCCAGCAGCACCTTGCGCTCCTCGTTGTTGCGGCCCAGCACCTTCAGCAGTCCGGCCACGCCGAAATCGAAGCCGTCCATGATCGCGAATCCGATCAGCAGCGTGCCCAGCAGGGCCCACCAGATCACTCGAAGGCTGTCGTAATCAAACATGCTCTTCTCCTTATTTTCTTCTCCCCTCAGGGGAGAAGATGCGCCGGCAGATGAGGGGCGGGTGTTGGCAAGAGTGATCGACGACGCGTGTTTCTGCCTCCTCTCCCCCGTGGGGAGAGGATTGAGGTGAGGGGCGGGCTTGCGAGAAATTCATTGTTGCGTGCTCCGGTGTGATTGCGTCGCCAGCCCGACCCCTCACTCCGCCCCTCTCCCCAGAGGGGAGAGGGGGATGTCGAGGCTCGGCCAAATACCCAGCCCATCCGGCCCCTTGCGCACAAGTTTCAACATCAGGAATACATCGACGATCGCAAGTGCGCTGTAGAAAAACACGAAGCCTCCCAGCGAGGTCAGTACCTGCCCGGCGCTTACCGACGACACACCCAGCGCGGTTGGCAAGACGCCTTCGATCGCCCACGGTTGGCGCCCGTATTCAGCCACGATCCAGCCCAGTTCGATCGCCACCCACGGCAGCGGCAGACTCCACAGCGCCAGGCGCAGATACCAACGCTGGCTGTCCAGCGTGCGCGTGCTGGCCTTCCAGAACGAGAACGCGAACAGCAGAATGAAATAGAAGCCGCAGCCGACCATGATGCGGAACGCCCAGAACAGCACCGGCACATTCGGGATGGTCGAGTCGGCGGCTTTCTGAATGTCTGCCGGCGTCGCCTGGCGCGGATCGTTCACGTATTTTTTCAGCAACAGCGCGTAGCCCAGATCCTTGTCGTGTGCGGCCAGCGTGGCCTTGGCCTGCGCGTTGTCCTTGTCCTGGCGCAGCACCAGCATCGCGTCATACGCCTGGATGCCGGTACCGATGCGACCCTTCGCGGCATCCACCAGTTCGGCAACGCCGGGCATGGTTTCATCGAGCGAGCGGGTGCCGATCAGCCCCATCACCCAGGGAACCCGCACCGCGTAATGCGTGGTGCGCTGTTGCACGTCGGGAATACCGAACAGCGTGAACGACGCCGGCGCCGGTTCGGTTTTCCACATCGCCTCGATCGCGGCCATCTTCATCTTCTGGTTCAGCGACACGGTGTAGCCGGACGCATCGCCCAGCACTACCACCGACAACGCCGCCGCCAGCCCGAAGCTCGCCGCCACCGTCATCGAGCGCTTGGCGAAGTCCACGTTGCGCCCGCGCAGCAGGTACCACGCGCTGATCGACAACACGAACATCGCGCCCAGCACGTAGCCGGCGCTGACCGTGTGCACGAACTTCTCCTGCGCCACCGGGTTGAAGAACACCTCGGAAAACGAGGTCACCTCCATCCGCATCGTGGCCGGGTTGAACGCCGAACCGACCGGGTGCTGCATCCATGCATTCGCGATCAAAATCCACAACGCCGACAGGCTGGTGGCCAGCGCCAGAAACCACGTCACCAGCAAATGCTTGACTCGCGAGATGCGCTGCCAACCCATGAAGAACACGCCGATCAAGGTGGCTTCGAGGAAGAACGCCATCAGCCCCTCGATCGCCAGCGGCGCGCCGAAAATGTCGCCGACATAGTGCGAGTAGTACGCCCAGTTCATGCCGAACTGAAACTCCATCGTCACGCCCGTCGCCACGCCCATCGCGAAGTTGATGCCGAACAGCACGCCCCAGAACTGCACCATGCGCTTCCATACTTCGCGCCCGGTCATCACGTAGACGCTTTCCATGATGGCGAGCATCCACACCAGTCCCAGCGTGAGCGGCACGAACAGGAAGTGGTACAGCGCAGTCAGCGCAAATTGCAGGCGCGACAGCGTGACGACATCGGCGTCGACGAAGATCATGGATGGGCCTGCGGCGGGGCGCTGGGCGTGGGCGCCAGCAATTGCGAGATCGCCGCCGGGCTGGCATCAGGCTTCGGCTGCGGCGCAAACACCGCCCACCAGATCAGTGCCAGCAGTGCGATCTTCAGCGCGATAATGCTGAACAAATCGAGTGCCAGCCGCCGTAGCGGGCGGCTTGCAGTTGGATGGCGCGAAGCGACAGAGCTTGGCATGCGCTGGATCCATGCAAAGGCTGTTGTCGAGCATACGCCGCCACCGTGTGGTCTTGGCGTGGACGGACGCCGCGGGGCCGCGTCGCAGACTCCTGCGAACGGTGACGGCGCCGCCGCCTCAGGTCAGTGCGAAGGCATCCCGCGTGAGGTTTTCCGGCGCGCCATCGGTGCACACCACGTCGTCCTCGATGCGGATGCCGCCGTATTGGCGGAAGTGGTCGATGCGCACCCAGTCCAGGTCGCTGGCGAAGGGCTTGTCGCGCAATTCATCCAGCAGCATGTCGATGAAGTACAAGCCCGGCTCGACGGTGACGATCATTCCCGGTTGCAGCACGCGGGTCATGCGCAGCGATGGGTGGCCTTGCGGCGGCTCGATGCGGCCGCCCTGGGCGCTTTGCTGGAAGCCGGCGACGTCATGGACCTGGGCGCCGATCATGTGGCCCAGGCCGTGCGGGAAGAAGGCGCGGGTGACGCCGTATTGCACGGCGGCATCGGCACTCATGCGGAAGAAGCCCTGCTCGCGCAGGACGCCGGCCAGCACCTGGTGCGCGTGCAGATGCAGCTGCACGTAATCCTGGCCGGCACGGATCTTGGCGGCAAAGCCTTGTTGTGCGGTGTTGACGGCGTCGATCAACGTCTGGAATTCCCAGGCGTCGGGTGAGGCGTAGGTCCGCGTGATGTCGCAGCCGTAGCCGGCGACGCTGGCACCGGCGTCGATCAGCAGCGAGCGGCTGCGCTCCGGCGGTGTGCGGTCGAACGCAAAGTAATGCAGCACGGCGCCGTGCGTGTTGAGCGCGACGATGCTGTGATAGGGCAGTTCCTCGTCAATTTGCCGGGCGGCGCCAAGGTAGGCCAGATGAATGTCCAGCTCGCTGGCACCGGTGCGGAAGGCCGTTTCGGCGGCGCGGTGCGCGCACGTACCGATGCGGTTGGCGGCGCGCATCAGCGCCAGCTCGTACGGTGTCTTGCAGCTGCGCTGCCAGTGCAGTGCATTGAGCAAGGCGGACAGGTTTGGGTCTTCGGCGGCGGCTCCTGCCGTGGCGTCATCGATCACCGCACACCTGCCTTGCGGCAGTTGGGCGCGGGCTTCGGCGGCGCTGGTGACGATGACGATGTCGAACTCGCGCACCCAGTAGCCGCTGGGCGCTTGCGGCACGACGTACCAGTAGTCGCGCGGCTGCACGAAAATCAGCTTGGGCTTGTGCCCCGGCGAGTAGACGATCCAACTGCCGGGCGCCTGCATCACCGGCAGCCAATGGCGGAAATGCGGATGGGTGATGAACGGATAATCCTGGTCATCCATGAATTTCACCGACGGCATGCCGGCGGCAATCAACAGGTGGTCGAAGCCGGTGGCGGCCAGCGCCTCGTCGGCGCGTTGGCGCAGAGTGGCGAGGTGCGCGGGATACAGCGTGGCGGCTTCGGCAAACATGAAGGCTCCTTGGGGTTGGGGTCAGGCGCTGCGGCTGTGCCGCTGCGCGCGGAACGATGGTGCGGGAACGCTCCAGACTACGGCGCGGCCAGCCACTGGTCCAGGCGCGACACGTCGTCCTCGCTGATGGCGATGATGCGATAGCCGGCCCAGACCTGGCCGCTGGCCGCCGGTTCGTGCCATTGTTCCTGGATGCCGACCTCGATGGTGGTCGGCGGCGCATTGCCACCACTGGTGTCGGGCAGGGCCACGCTGACCTGGTACAACGCCTCGCTGCGCGGTGCCTGCGCGCCGATCAACAACATGCCGCTGCTGGACAGGTTGCCCAGATGGCCCATGACCTGGCCGGTGATGACGTTGGTGACCACGGCGATGCTGTTGGCGCGCTTGCGCTTGGCGCGGCGCTGGTTGGCGTGGGTGTCGTACTGGCTCATCAGAAGGGCTCCGCGCTCAGCGCTGGGGAGGATTGGCGCAACAGGCCGGTCAGGCCGCGCCATGCGCGATCGAGCAGGCTGCCGTTGTCGCGTTCGGGTAGCGCTTCGCGCGCGACGCCGCGCTCGATGTCTTGCGCCAGTTGCAGCAAAGTGGTTTCGTCGCCGCGCTGACCGCGACGGGTCACCAGCAGGCAGCGCCCGGACATCGGGGAATACCATGCCAACTTGCGCCGCGCAGGGGGCGCCCCGGCGACGCCGGCAAACTCGAACCAGGTCCCGAAGGGCAGTTGTTGCAGGTGTTCAAGCCGCTGTTCGGTGCGCGCATCCGGCGCTTGCGCCGGGGTGACGGGGCGCGCTGGTGGCGTGCTGTCGGCGCTGGTCGTTTCGCCCAGGCGCTGGTGCTGCTTCAGCCGCAGGGCCAGGTCAGTCGTGCTTGGCGCATCCGCCGTGGCGTCGGCTGGCGTCATGCCGAGCAGGCGCTGCGCGACCTGGGTGGCCTCTTCCGGATGCATGCCGATTTGTTGCAGGCCGCCTTCCACGTCCTGCTGCAGTTGCGTGCGATCCCCCAGGGGCA
The DNA here is from genome assembly GCA_964568445.1 of uncultured Rhodanobacter sp. Taxonomy (GTDB): domain Bacteria; phylum Pseudomonadota; class Gammaproteobacteria; order Xanthomonadales; family Rhodanobacteraceae; genus Rhodanobacter. Next base: position 82,837 of record CAZMPZ010000005.1, read on the forward strand.
AGCGGCCAAGCAGCTGGTCGGTGATGGCCAGTTGCTCGCCAAACGCATCGCTGTCCTCGCCATGGCGTAACAGGGTCAGCGCCAGGACATCGGTCCATGCCCGGTCAAGCAGGGTGCGCAGCAGGCCGCGCGGCGACGATTGGGCGAAGCGTTGTGCCATCAGCTCGCCGGCGCGGGCGCGGGCGGCGTCCAGCCGCTCGCGGCCTTGTGCGGCTTCCACATGCCGGCGTTCGGCGGCCTGTGCCTTGCGGTTGAGCAGCGCCAGATGGTGATCGATGTCGGCCAGCAGCGTGGTGTACAGGCCGCTGTGCGGCGGCGCCTCGCTGGCGCGGGTGACCAGCGATTCGAGTTTGCCGGCCAGCGCGCGGGTCGGCTCGTCGTCGCTGTCGTCAAACCACTCGTTGGCCACTGCCGTCACCTTGTCCAGCAGCCGGCGCGCCGGATGCTGGGGCTGTTCGAAGAACGCATGGTCGGCCACGGCCATGCGCAACACGGGTAATTGCAGGTTGCCCAGCAAGGTGTTGGCGCTGCCGCCCTGGAGTTGCCGGGACAACTGTTCGAACAGCATGGCCACCAGCTCCACGGTGTCGCCTTGTTCGCCACTCAGCTGGGTTTGCGGCGCGCCGGGCGGCTTGTCGATGTTGAGCTGCGAGAGGAGTTCCTCGCGCAGGCGTGCGGCGCTGCGCAGTTCCCGGCTGGCGCGGTCGGTGACCTGGCCCAGATGCTGTTGCAGCGCGCCCAGTGCGGTTTGCAGTTCCTCGGTACTGGCGGCGCGTTCGCCGGGGTAGGCCGTTGACGCACCACCGTTGCTGCTGCGGCGGCGCGCCAGCAGGTCGCGCAGTGATTCCAGGACGTCGATCGGCTCGCTGGCCGCCGGCTCGGCGCGGCGCGTGATCTCGGCAGCGTTGGCTGTTGCTGCCGCGGCATGACGGTTGGACAGATGGCGTGGCAGCGGCATGGCGCGCAGCTGCGGCAGGATGCCGGCGCGGGCCAGGCGGTCGTTGATGGCTGCGTACAAGCCATCCAGAGGATGGGTGGTGCTGCGATCAAAGTCGCGCAGCAGTTGCACCTGCAGCGGCAGCGGCAAATCCAGCGGCAGGCTGGCTTGATGGAAGTTTTGCACCAGAGCGCGCGGTCCCAGCGGCAAGGCGTCGCCCTCCAGCGGCGGCGTGCCGATGAGCACCGCCAGGCGGTGCCCCAGTTCGTACAACACGTTATTGTGCCGCGCGTCGCCGCGCGTGCCCAGCTGTTCGAGCGTGGTGGTCAGTTCCTGCTCGGTCGGATCGAGCAATTCCAGTTGGTGAAACGAGAGCCCCTCGGCGGCAGCCTGGTCTGGAAGATCGCCCAGTCGATCGAAGCCGTGCGCCAGGGCGCGCAGCAGGCGGCTTTCCAGCGCGGGCTGGCCGCCGAGAATGCGTTCGCGGAAAGCGAATAATTGCTGCTGATCGCCGGACCGGTGCGTGCGGTCGGCCGACGAAAACAGTTGCGCGGCAAATTGCGTCAGGCACGTGCGCAATGGCGCGCGCAGCTGATCGACGGTCAGGGTGAAACTGGTTTCCAGCAGCGCCTGTGCACGCGCCGGCCAGCGTGCGGCCAGCGTCGGCAGGTCCGCGCCCGTGGGTGGCCGTCGCAGCCGATCTTGTCCGACATCCATGGTGGCAAGCTCGCTTGATGCGGGGATCTCAAGTCTAAGCCGGTTGCGAGGACCGCGCCATGCGACGGAGCGGGCCTCAGGCCATGAACAATTCGATGACGTCGTTCAAGAAACGCTGGCCCAGTGCCGTGGTGTGCAGGCGTTGCGGATCAGCGTCGAGCCAGCCGCGTGCCAGGGCGGTGGCGCGCGCCTGAGCGATGCACTCGTCGGCCAGGCCGGTGCGCTGCGCAAAGGCGGCGGCGGGTACACCGTCGATCAGGCGCAGGGCGTTGAGCATGTATTCAAACGGCAGGTCGTCATGGCTGACCACGTTGTCGCCGGCAATGCGTCCGGCGCCGTGGGCGCTGGCCATGTAGCTGCGTGGATTGCGGTTTTTCCAGCGCCGGTGGATGTGTCCGGCGGCCACATCCGTGAGCTTGCCGTGGGCGCCGGCGCCAATACCGAGGTAGTCGCCGAATTGCCAGTAGTTGAGGTTGTGCGCGCAACGTCGGCCGCTTTGCGCGTAGGCCGATATTTCGTATTGGGCGAAGCCGGCGGCGGCCAATCGGGCCTGGCAGGCCTCCTGCATTTCCCAGGCGCGGTCGTCGTCCGGCAAGGGTGGCGGGTTGGCGGCAAACAAGGTGTTGGGTTCCAGCGTCAACTGGTAATGCGAGATGTGGGTGGGCGCCAGGCGCACGGCGCGGTCGACGTCGGCCAACGCGCCGTCCAGCAGTTGGCGCGGCAAGGCGTACATGAGATCGAGATTGATGTTGGCGTAGCCCGCATCCTGCGCGGATTTGACCGCAGCCTCGGCTTCGGCGGCGCTGTGGATGCGGCCCAGGCGCCGCAGCTTGTCGTCATCGAAACTTTGCACGCCGAAGGAAATGCGATTGACGCCAGCAGCGAGATAGCCGTCGAAACGGCCGTGTTCCACGGTGCCGGGATTGGTTTCCAGCGTGATTTCGGCATCGTCGGCCAGCGCCAGGCGGGCGCGCACGCCATCCAGCAGGCGCGCGATCAAATCCGGTGCAAACAGGCTTGGCGTACCGCCTCCAAAGAAAATGCTGACGATGGGCCGCCCGGCCACGGCGGCGGCAAAGTCGGTCAGGTCGCCGTCCAGGTCCGCAAGCAGGTCGTCGACATAAGCGGCGTAGGGCGGCGGCGTGTTGCCCAGACCATGCGAGTTGAAGTCGCAATACGGGCATTTCTTCACGCACCACGGCATGTGCACGTAGAGCGCCAGTGGCGGAGCAACCAAGGGCATGGCGCATTGTAGCGGACGGCGTGTGGCGAGCCGCCATTCAACCTCGCCCATCTGGCGGGATTCGGGTCAGCCCCGTGCCCGAGTCAGCTGCGCGTATGCAGTCTCTGCCGCAACGCCGCCAGCGCCTGGCCGCGATGGCTCAGGCGGTTCTTCAAGGCCGGGTCGAGCTCGGCGGAGCTGGCACTTTGGCCGTCGGGCAAGAACAGCGGGTCGTAGCCAAAGCCGTGGCTGCCATGCAGTTCGTGCAGCACGCGGCCGTGCCAACGGCCTTCGGCAATGAGCGGCGCGCTGTCGCAGCCGTGCTGCATGAGCACCAATACGCAGATGAAAAATGCGCCGCGCTGCGTGTCCGGCACGTCTTCCAGTTCGTGCAGCAGCTTGGCGTTGTTCGCGGCGTTGTCGCCGTGATGACCGGCGTAGCGCGCCGAATGCAGGCCGGGCGCGCCGCCCAGGTAATCGACACACAACCCGGAGTCGTCAGCCAATGCCGGCAAACCGGTGACGCGGGCGGCGTGGCGTGCCTTGATCAGCGCATTTTCGACAAAGCTCAAACCGGTCTCGTCGGCATCGCTGACGCCAAGCTGCGATTGCGGCACCACGTCGAAGCCGGCGTCGCCCAGCAGGGCGTTGAACTCGGCAAGTTTGCCGGGGTTGCCGCTGGCCAGGACCAGACGTTGCATCAGATGGACTCCTTTGCCAATTACCCTGCACGCCATGCACTCTTTCGCGGGCGGAGCGGACAAGTCATTGTCGCGCCGGGCGCGACAGCGTTATTTGATGGAGACAGCCAGCGCAGCGCGTTGCGCGGTAACCAGTTCGCCGATGCCCTTCTGCGCCAGCGCCAGCAAGGTGTCCATTTCCTCGCGGCGGAACGCATGGCCCTCGGCCGTGCCCTGGATCTCGATGAAGCCGCCACCGTCGTTCATCACCACGTTCATGTCGGTGTCGCAGTTGGAGTCTTCGGCGTAATCCAGATCCAGCACCGGCGTGCCGCGATAGATGCCGACCGAGATGGCGGCAATGGCGCCGACAATCGGGTTGCGCTTGAGGTTTTCGCGCGCCATCAGCACGCCGACGGCGTCGACCAATGCCACGTAAGCGCCGGTGATGGCTGCCGTGCGCGTGCCGCCGTCGGCCTGCAATACATCGCAATCCAGGGTGATGACACGCTCGCCCAGGGCTTGGCGGTTGACGCAGGCGCGCAGGCTGCGGCCGATCAGCCGCTGGATTTCCATGGTGCGGCCGCCCTGGCCGCCGCGGGCCGCCTCACGCTGGCAGCGCGTGTGCGTGGCACGCGGCAGCATGCCGTATTCGGCGGTGACCCAGCCTTCGCCCTTGCCGCGCAGCCATGCCGGCGTGCGGTCTTCGATGCTGGCCGTGCACAGCACGCGGGTGTCGCCAAAACTCACCAGCACCGAGCCTTCGGCGTGGCGCGTGTAGTGGCGTTCAATGCTGACCGCGCGCAGCTGATCGCTGGCACGGCCACTGGGGCGGGCGAAGGCAGACATGGGAGTGGCCGATGGGCGCGATTGGGCAGCGCGAGGGCGGAGAGTTTACCATTGCGGCCTTCACCACCGCTGGGAACGCGACGCATGATCTTCAGCATGACGGCCTGGGCAAGTGCCGAGGCAACCGGACCGACAGGCACCTTGAGCTGTGAGTTGCGCTCGGTCAATTATCGTTATCTGGAGATCAGCCCGCGCCTGCCCGAGGAGCTGCGCGGCTATGAATCACTGCTGCGCGAGCGCATCGAGGGCGTGCTCTCGCGTGGCAAGGTCGATGTCACCATTCGCCGCGTCGGCGCACGCAACGATGGTTTCCAGGTGGATGCGGTGCTGCTGGCGCAGCTGACGCAGGTGCATGCGGATCTGTCCGCGCGCTTCCCCGGATTGCATACCGAGTTCACCGAGCTGCTGCGCTATCCCGGCGTGTTGCAGCAGGCCGAAGTCGATCCCGAAGTACAAAAGGCTGCCGTGCTCGACGTGATCGACCGCGCGCTCGATGCGTTGTCGGCCACGCGTTTCCGCGAGGGCGACAAGCTGGCCGACGTGCTGCGCGACCGGCTCGACAGCATGGAGCACGTATTGAGTGACGTGCGCGACTGGGCGCCGGAGATTCGCAGCGCGCTGCGCGCCAAGCTGGAGACGCGGCTGGCCGATTTGAAGCAGGGCGCCGATCCGGAACGGTTGGAGCAGGAGTTGCTGCTGCAAGTCATGCGCGCGGATGTGGACGAGGAGCTTGACCGCCTCACCGCGCATATCAGCGAGGCCCGCCGCGTGCTGTCGCTGCAGGAGCCTGTCGGGCGGCGCCTGGATTTCCTCATGCAGGAGTTCAATCGCGAGGCCAATACGCTGGGTTCAAAATCCGTCGACAAGCGCAGCACCAATGCCGCCATCGAGCTCAAGGTGTTGATCGAGCAGATGCGCGAGCAAGTGCAGAACATCGAGTGAACCTGTTCGCGCCACGCCTGTCCTCATTCGCCGCGTGGTCGCGGCCATGCGCGGTTGCGCACCGTACTTGCGGGCGGGCCCATGGCGGCTGATACCGGCACGTTGTTTGTCGTCGCCGCGCCGTCCGGTGCCGGCAAGTCCAGCCTGGTCGCCGCGTTGCTGGAACGTGAGCCGCAGATTGGTTTGTCGATCTCGCATACGACGCGTGCGCCGCGTCCGCGCGAAGTCGATGGCCAGCAGTATTTCTTCGTGTCGCGACCGCAGTTCGAGCGCGACGTCGCCGCCGGGTTGTTCCTGGAGCATGCGGAGGTCCACGGCAATCTCTACGGCACCTCGCGCACGGCGGTGCAGGCGCGCCTGGCGCAGGGGCAGGATGTCCTGCTGGAAATCGACTGGCAGGGCGCGGAGCAGATTCGCCGCACGCAGCCGCATTGCGTGAGCGTGTTCATCCTGCCGCCGTCGCGCGCCGAGTTGGAACGCCGTTTGCGCGGCCGGGCTTCGGACAGCGAGGCGGTGATCGAGCGCCGGTTGCACAACTCGCGTGGCGAGATTGCACATGCCTGCGAATTCGATTTCATCCTGGTCAACGACGTGTTTGCCGTGGCGCTGGACGACTTGCAAGCCATCGTGCGCGCGGTGCGCCAGCGCAGCACCGCGCAGTGGCAGCGTCACGCGGCGTTGATTGCCGAGCTGCTGGCGCCAGGCGCGTGAAGACAGCCTTGGCCGCAATCAGCTACCTTGATGTGGTTTCCCTGATCCGCTGCACGGCCTGATGGAATCTGATCCGCTTTCAGTTGACGATGCCGCGGTACGCATCCGCGGCCTGACCAAGCGCTTTTCCGGGCGCAAGGTGTTTGACAGCCTGGATCTGGACATCCCGCGCGGGCGGGTGGTCGCCATCATGGGCGCCAGCGGTACCGGCAAGACCACGCTGCTCAAGCACATCACCGGACAACTGCGCGCCGACGCGGGACAGATCCTGGTCAATGGCGAGGACGTCGCCAAGCTCGATCGCGAGGCGTTGTATCGCTTGCGCGAGGGTGTGGGGTACCTGTTCCAGAATTCGGCGCTGCTCACCGACTACGACGTGTTCGAGAACGTCGCCTTCCCGCTGCGCCAGCACACGCGCCTGCCGGAGGTGCTGATCCGCAACGTGGTACTGCTCAAGCTGCAGGCAGTGGGGCTGCGCGGTGCGGCGCGGCTGATGCCCAACGAGCTTTCCGGTGGCATGCGGCGGCGCGTGGCACTGGCCCGCGCCATCGTCTTTGATCCCATGCTGATCTTGTACGACGAGCCTTTCGTCGGCCTGGACCCGGTGGCCTTGAACCAGATCCTGCTGCTTATCGCCACGCTCAATCGCACGCTGGGCATCACCAGTGTGCTGGTCGCGCACGAGTGGGCGGCGGTCAGTAGAGTGGCCGATCACGTGGTGCTGCTGGCCAATGGCAAGGTGGTGGCGCAGGGGGATCCGGCCGGCATTGCCGCTGACGGCTCGCCGTGGACGCGGCAATTTTTCGGTGGCGAGGCGGATGGCCCGGTGCCGTTCCAGTATCCGGCGGTGGCGTTTGGCCGCGAGCTGGGTTTTGCCGAGGTGCGGCCATGAGTGCGCGATCATCACGCGACAGCGTCGTATTGCAGGCTTTGGCGCAAATCGGCGCCTGCGGGTTGTTTTTGCTGACCTTGCTTGGCGCCGTCCCGCGCAGCGCGCGTTACTTCCGCGAGACGCTGCGCCAGCTGTGGTTTGTCGGCGCGATGAGCTTGACCATCATCAGCGTGTGCGGCTTGTTTGTCGGCATGGTGTTGATGCTGCAGCTGTACCACGTGCTGTCCATTTTCGGCGGTACTTCGGCCAGCGGCATGGTGGTGGCGCTGTCGGTGTATCGCGAGCTGGGGCCGGTGGTCACCGCGTTGCTGTTTGCCGGACGTGCCGGCACCTCGATCACGGCCGAGATTGGCCTGATGCGCGCCACCGACCAGATCGCCGCCATGGAGATGATGGCGGTCGATCCGATAGCCTACGTCGCCACGCCGCGGTTCCTGGCCGGGCTCATCGCCATGCCGTTGCTGTGCTGCGTGTTCTGCGCCATGGCGGTGTTTGGCGGCCATCTGGTGGGCGTGACCTGGCTTGGCATCGACAACGGCACGTTCTGGTCCAACATGACCGCGCAAGTGGATTTGCGCACGGACATCATCAACGGCGTGCTGCTCAAAAGCCTGGCGTTCGGTGCCGTGGTCACGCTCATTGCCGTGTACCAGGGGTTTGCGACGGCGGCGACCAGCGAGGGCGTGGCTTACGCCACCACGCGCACCGTGGTTGCTTCGTCCATCGCCATCCTGGCGCTGGATTTCGTGCTGACCGCGTTCCTGATGTGACCGCCGTGACCTGCCGCCTGCCATCATCCGTTGCGTCGAGGCCCGCTTTGTCGAGGCCAATCTTGTTGAGGATCGAGTCGTGAATCAGCCCCGCAGTTCGTACGCCATCGGCACCGGTTTGTTCATCCTGCTGGGTTTTGCCGCGCTGGCTTATCTGGCCACGCAAACCACGTCGGTGGCCAATACGCGCCAAGGCGCGAGCTATACGCTGGATGCGCACTTTGCCAACATCGGCCAGCTGAAGGAGCGTGCGCCGGTCAAGGTTGCCGGTGTCCGCGTGGGCCAGGTGCAGTCCATCACGCTGGTGCCGGGGCAGGAGGTGGCCGATGTGCAATTGTCCATCGACCAGCGCTACGCCAATATCCCGCGCGACTCGGTGGCGGCCATCTTCACCAGCGGCTTGCTTGGCGACCAGTACGTCGGCATCGAGTACGGGCGTGCCAAGGCCGTGCTGGCGCCGGGCGGCACGCTGGCGCGCACGCGGCCGGCGCAGCAGCTGGAGGAAATGCTCGGCAAGTTCTTTGGGGCTGGCGGCGTGGCCGACAATCTTGGCGGCAGTTACGCGGTGACTGCGCGTTTCACCAACGTCGGCACACTGTCGCCTGGCGCGCCGGTGAAGATGGCTGGTGTGCCGATCGGCAGCGTGCGTTCGGTGGTGGCTGACCCGCAAAAGCTCGACGCGCTGGTGACGCTTGCCATCGACAAGCGTTACGACACCATCCCCGATGATTCGGCGGCGGCGGTATTCACCAGCGGTTTGATCGGTACCCAGTATGTTGCCATCCAGCCTGGCGGCTCGCCGGAGGCGCTCAAGGATGGCGACGAAATGATCCTGACCCAGTCGGCGATGCAGCTGGAAGATCTCATCGGCAAGTTCCTGGTCAGCGGGTCGCCCGCGGACAAGCCAGCGGCCGATGGCAACGGATCGGCTGCGGCCGGCAAGCACTGATCGATCACCCGAGGATTGTCCATGTTCCGCTCACTGCTTTTTGCCTTGACTGTCGTTTGCGCCGGCGCGTTTTGCCTTGGTGCCGCTCCGGTGCGGGCGCAAGCGCCGGCACCGTCACTCGCCGCGCAGCCCACGCCGGTGCAGGTCGTGCAGTTGATTGCCGACCAACTGGCCACCGCCATCGATGGCCATCGCAACGAACTCAAGCACGATCAGGAAAAACTCATCGGCATCATTGACGACGTGTTCCTGCCGCACTTCGACATTGATTACGCGTCCATCCTGGTGCTTGGCCAGCATGCACGCTCGACGCCGCCAGAGGAACGGGCGCGCTTTGCCAAGGCGTTCTACAACTCCATTACGCATCGTTATGCCGAGGGCCTGCTCAACTACACGCGCGGCAGCGTCAAGGTGTTGCCTTTCACCGGCGACCTCAACGACAAGCGCACCGTCGTGCGCACGCAGGTGGTGCTGGATGACGGCAAGTTGGTGTCCATCGACTACGCCTTCCGCAAGAGCCGCGATGGCGACTGGAAAGCCTACGACGTGATTATCGAAGGCATCTCCTACATCACCAACTATCGCAACCAGGTGGATGCCGAGATTCGCAAGGTCGGTATCGATCAACTGATCAAGAACCTCGAATCGCAGGGCGCCAAGGCGCTGACCGTGATGGACGAGGACGGCAAGGCCATCAAGTGAGTGCCGTTGCGCCCGGCGTGCGAATCGATGCCGGTACGCCCGGCATCCTCGCGCTGCACGGCGTGCTGGATTTCGCCACGGCCGAGCAGGCGCTGCGTGGCGTGCGGTCGGCACTTGCCGGGCGCACCGTGGACACGCTGGATTTGTCAGGCGTGACGCACGGTGACAGTGCGGGCCTGGCATGTCTGCTGGCGGTCATGGCCGAGGCTTCGGCACGCGGGCAAGACCTGCGTCTGCAGCATCTGCCCGAACACATGCGGGTGCTGGCGGAAGTCTGCGGCGCGGGGCCGTTGCTGGGCTGAGTCCGGGTTGCGAAGCCACATCACGTGGCCGGCGGTTCACGGCTTGTGCGTGGCGTCCTTGTCCTTGGCTTGCTGCTTTTCCCATTGGTGCTGCTGGTCAAGCAGTTCGTCGGGATCAAACGACTTGTCGTCCAGCCCCTGCATTCCCTGGATCAGCTGGTTGGGTGGCTTGCCGTCGTAAAACTGGTACAGACGCCGCTGACGATAGGCATCGCGCACAAACACATACGGGTCGTAGGCCGATTCCAGGAAGCTCTCGGCGTCGATGGCACGCGAGCGCAGCGTGATGAGGTAGATCGCCTGCGGCAGGTATTCCAGGCCGTGGTAGGAATGGTTGGCGGCGTAGATGCTGAGGGGATCGAAGAAGTAGCTGTCCACCGGCAGGCGCCACATGTCGCGCGTGGTGTTGGGGCCAACCAGCGGCAGCATCAGATAGTCGCCCTCGGGTACGCCCCAGCGCGCAAGCGTGATGCCGAAGTCGTTGTCTTCCAGCGGCAGCCCCAACTGGCTGGCCGGGTCGAAAAAGCCACCGACGCCCAGCGTCAGGTTGATCAGGAAGCGTCCAGTATTTTTCAGCGCATGCCCCGGGCGGGCCTGCAACAGGTCGTTGGCGACCGTCACCGGCATGCGGATGTTGGTGAAAAAATCGCTGACCGAGCGGCGTACCGGCGGGTTGGTCACCTTGCGATAGCCCAAAGCCACCGGCCGCACGACCGCCTTGTCCACGCCCATGTTGAAGTCGTATACCTGCCGGTTGTACTTCTCCAGCCGGTCGTCGGTGCGTGGCTGGGCAATGGCGCAGCCGGCCAACAGGGCCACGGCGGCAATCAGCAACCAGCGATGGGCCGGCGTGGCATGAATCAATACGGGCATGGGAGGGGTTCGCAACCGAAGCAAGTCACAATGTGTACTGGTGGGTATTGTATCTTGCGCAGGCTGCGGTCGGTGCTTCGGCTTGACCAGCGTAGCCGGCCATCATACGCGAGCACAGATTGCCAGCACAGCCCCTGGGCCTTAGACTTCGCACACGTATAAGTCATTATTTGTCGAGGATTTCGCATGGCACGCATCACTGTGGAGGACTGCCTCGAGGTGGTCGGCAATCGCTTTGAGCTGGTGTTGATGGCAACCAAGCGCGCGCGCCAGCTGGAAAAAGGCGCCGAGCCGGCGGTCAATCCCGGTGCCGACAAACCCACGGTGGTCGCCTTGCGCGAGATTGCCGAACGTCGCATCGACCAGGCCACCATCGACCAGATCGACCAGGCCGAGCGCGAGCGTGCCGAACGCGAGGCGCTGGAATGGGCGGCAGCTGAGGTTGACGACGACCTGTCCAAGGTCGGCGACGACTGATGGGCGAAGGTGACTGCAGGCTGTGCCCCGCTGCCGTCACGCCGTTGCCAACCCGCCGCATGGATGCCCCGTGCGGCGGTGTCGTGATTGAACCGTTGCGCGACACCCTTCCGCCGGACCGCGCGCTTCTGCCAAGATGTTGCCATGAGCGCGGTCACGCACCCATTGTCGGCTGATTTGACCAGCCTGCCGCCTTGGGCGGTGGAGCTGAAGCAGGCCGTTGCCTATTTGCCGGCCCGACAGATCGAGCGTGTCATGCATGCCTACGGCGTGGGCGCGCATGCGCATGCCGGACAGGAGCGCAAGAGCGGCGAGCCGTACATCACCCACCCGGTGGCAGTCGCGCGCGTGCTGGCCGGGCTGCGCATGGACGCCGAAACACTCATTGCCGCCTTGCTGCACGACACGCTGGAAGATACCGCGCTGACGCGCGAGATGCTGGCAGGCGAGTTTGGCGAGGTGGTGGCCGAGCTGGTCGACGGCGTGACCAAGCTCGACAAGATGCGCTTCGGCACGCGCCAGGAAGCCGATGCCGAGAGCTTCCGCAAGATGCTGCTGGCGATGGCGCGGGACATCCGCGTCATCCTCATCAAGCTGGCCGACCGCCTGCACAACATGCGCACGCTGGGTTCCAAGGACTTGTCCTCGCGCCGGCGGATTGCCCGCGAGACGCTGGAAATCTTTGCCCCCATCGCCCAGCGCCTGGGCATGAACAAGTTCAAGGCCGAGCTGCAGGATCTCGGCTTTCGCCGCCTGTATCCGGATCGCTACCGCGTCATCAGCGAGCGCATTCGCGCCGCGCTGGGCAACCGGCGCGAGGCCATGACGCGGATCGAAGTCGCGCTGACCGAGCGCCTGACCGCCGACCATCTGCAAAACCGCGTCACCGGGCGCATCAAGTCGCCGTGGAGCATTTACTGGAAGATGCGCAGCGAGCACAAAAGCTTTGCGCAACTGATGGACGTCTACGGTTTCCGCATCGTGGTCGACTCGGTGGTCGATTGCTATGTCGCGCTGGGTGCCGTGCATGCGCTGTACAAACCGGTGGATCGACACTTCAAGGATTTCATTGCCATCCCCAAGGCCAACGGCTATCAGTCCCTGCACACCGTGCTGCTCGGCCCGTTTGGTGCGCCGATCGAGGTGCAGATCCGCACCACGGAAATGGACTCCGTAGCCGACAGCGGCATTGCGGCACATTGGGCCTACAAGATGGACAGCGGCCCGGCCAACAGCGCGCAGACGCGGGCGCGCGAATGGCTGGCGGCGCTGGCCGACAGCCAGGTCAACAACACCTCGTCGGCCGAGTTCATCGAGAACGTCAAGATCGATCTGTTCCCGGACGAGGTCTACGTCTTCACCCCGCATGGCGACATCCTTTCGCTGCCACGCAATGCCACGGCGCTGGATTTTGCCTACGCGGTGCATACCGATGTCGGTGATCACGCGGTGGCGGCGCGCGTAGACCGCAAGCTGCTGCCGCTGCGCGCGCGGCTGGAATCGGGGCAGCAGGTGGAAATCATCACTGCGCCGTCGGCCATGCCCAATCCGGCGTGGCTGGAGATGGTGGTCACCGGCAAGGCACGCACGGCAATTCGCCAGTACCTGAAGCACTTGCAGCACGAGGATGCAGTGGATTTTGGCCACCGCATGCTGGATCGCGCGCTGGACGCACTGGGCTACAGCCTGGACGGCATTTCCCCGGCCGTGCTCGATCGCTTCCTGCACAGCGTCAAGCTCAAGCGCCTGGAAGAACTGCTGTCGGACATTGCCCTGGGCAACCGCATGCCTGAGATGGTGGCAGCCAAATTGCTGCAAGCGCGCGGTGCTCCCGCAGGCGAGGTCGTGCCGCGGCCACATGTTGACGAGAACATCCGCATTACCGGCGCCGAACGTGGCGTGCTCAGTTTTGCCAACTGCTGCCACCCGCTGCCGGGCGACGTCATTGTCGGCTACCTGTCGCAGGGCAAGGGCATCGTCGTGCATCGGCAGGAGTGTCCCAATGTGCTGGAGCTGGGCAAGTCGCCCGAGCGTCGCGTCGGCATTGAATGGGACCGCGAAGTGCAAGGCGATTACCGCGCCGAGCTGCGGGTCGAAGTGGCCAATCATCCGGGCGTGCTTGCCACGGTGGCGGCAGCCATCGCCGCCGCCGATTCCAACATTGAAAACGTCGAATATGTCGAGCGTGGTTCGGCCGCAGCGACGCTGCTGTTTGCGATGGAAGTGAAAAACCGCAAACACCTGGCCGACGTGATCCGCCGCATCCGCCGCACCGGCGTGGTCAGCGGTGTGTACCGCTATCCCTTGTAGGGCGTCTGGCACGGCGGTCCCGGCTGGCGCGGGTCGCGGGTTATGATCACCGGCCCGGCCGGGCGCGCGCCTTGTGCCGCGTGTCTCCCATCAATCCCAAGGAAGCAGCATGGCTCTCGACATCATTTCCACCGATCAAGCCCCCGCGGCCATCGGCCCTTATTCGCAGGCGGTACGTGCCGGCAAGACGGTGTATTTCTCCGGCCAGATTCCGCTCGACCCGGTCACCGGCGCCAGTGTGGATGGCGATGTGGCGGCGCAGGCGCGTCGCGTGTTCGACAATCTGGTGGCGGTGGCCACGGCGGCTGGCGGCTCGCTGGCGCAGTTCGTGCGCGTGGGCATTTACGTCACCGATCTGGCAAATTTCGCCGTGGTCAACGCCATCATGGCCGAATACTTCAAGCCGCCGTATCCGGCGCGCGTCACCATCCAGGTGGCGGCATTGCCCAAAGGCGCGCAGGTGGAAATCGACGCCATCATGGTGTTGGACTGAGAGGTTCCAACCTCGAAGCCCGGGCACGGCGAGGGCGTGGATACCCGCGTCGAGGCAACGCAGGAGCCGTTGCCCGGTGGCCGGACGCGCGCACGCAAGTGCTTGACTCGCGTGAGCGGGTCCGGACCTGTGCCGGGCGCGCGATGGAAAAATTGCGCGGGAAGTGCAATTTTTCACAACCTCTGGGCGCCTTGTGCCGACACGCGAAGTGGGCACGGCTGATGCCGTGTCCGCGCCGTTCGTCTAGGCTGGTGGGGATGAACGTGCGCGCCAAGAAAACCGTGGCAGTTGCCACCGATGGCCCTGGCCTGGCTGCGGTCAGTACGTTGCCCGGTGTCGGGCCGGCGTTGACCTCGGCGCTGGCGCGACTTGGACTGCAGCGTGTACAGGATCTGTGGTTTCACCTGCCGTTGCGCTACGAGGACAAGACGCGCCTGGTGCCGCTGGCAGACCTGCGTCCCGGCGAACACGCGCAGGTGGTGGGCGTGGTCGAAGCGGTGGAACAAGGCTTTCGTTTCCGCCCGCAATTGAAGGTGGCGCTAGGCGCTGGCGGGCGTACGTTGAGTCTGCGGTTTTTCCATTTCAACCGTGCGCAGGCTGAACAATTGCGTCCCGGCGTACGTCTCCTGTGTTACGGCGAGGTGCGCTACGGCGCGCAAGGGCTGGAGATGGTGCACCCGCAGTATCAGCGCGTGGGTGGCGCCGATGCACCAACGGTGGAGGCCGCGCTCAGTCCGGTGTATCCGACGACCGAGGGCCTGGGGCAAAAGCGCCTGGGCAAGGTGGTGGCCAAGGCGCTGACACTGCTGCCGGCCGAGGATCGCCTGGAATTGATCCCGCCGGCGTTGTGCGCCAGCTGCGGCCTGACTTCGTTGCGCGATGCCCTGCTGTACGTGCATCGCCCGCCGCCCGATGCCGATGTGAGCCAGCTGTTGCTGGGCAACCACCCGGCACAGCAACGTTTGGCGTTCGAGGAGCTACTGGCACGGCACTTGAGCCTGCGACGTCTGCGCGAGACCGTGCGCCGCCGTCGTGCGCCGGTGCTGGATGGCGGCGACGCGTTGTGTCGGCAATTGCTGGCGCGCCTTGGCTTCAAGCTGACCGCCGCGCAGCGCCGTGTCAGTGCCGAGGTTGCTGCCGACCTCGCGCTGGCGCAGCCCATGCTGCGCCTGGTGCAGGGCGATGTCGGCTCGGGCAAGACCGTGGTTGCCGCGTTGGCGGCGCTGCGTGCGGTCGAGTGCGGCTATCAGGTTGCCTTGATGGCGCCGACCGAGCTGCTGGCCGAGCAACACCTGCGCAATTTCCGGCATTGGCTGCAGCCGCTTGGCGTTGAAGTGGAATGGCTGGCCGGCAAGCAGCAAGGCAAGGCGCGGACGCGGGCGCTGCAACGCGTGGCGGACGGCGTACCGGTCACCATTGGCACGCATGCGCTGATGCAGGAAGGCGTGCATTTTGCGCGATTGGGTTTGGTCATTGTCGACGAACAGCATCGCTTCGGCGTGCAGCAACGGCTGGAATTGCGCGACAAGGGCGAAGCCGGTGTGCAGGTGCCGCATCAACTGGTACTGACAGCCACGCCGATCCCGCGCACGCTGGCGATGAGCGCCTATGCCGATCTCGACGTGTCGTCCATTGACGAATTGCCGCCGGGACGCACGCCGGTGCAGACCGTGGCGGTTTCCAGCGCGCGGCGTGGCGAGGTCATCGAACGCATCCGTGCCGCCTGTGCGGCGGGCCGGCAGGTGTACTGGGTCTGCACGCTGATCGAAGAGTCCGAACAGCTGGACGCACAGGCGGCCGAGGTGGTGCATACGGAACTGGCCGCTGCGCTGGCCGGCTTTGGCGTCGGCCTGGTGCATGGACGCATGAAGGGACGCGAAAAGCAGGCCGTGATGGACGCCTTCAAGGCCGGCGAATTGGCGGTGCTGGTGGCCACCACGGTCATCGAGGTTGGCGTGGATGTACCCAATGCCAGCCTCATGGTCATTGAGAATGCCGAACGCCTGGGCCTGGCGCAGTTGCATCAATTGCGTGGCCGCGTGGGCCGCGGCACCACGGCATCCAATTGCGTACTGCTGTATCAGCCGCCGCTGGGGCAGATGGCGCGCGAGCGGCTGCAGGTGATGCGCGAGACCACGGACGGTTTTCGCATTGCCGAGAAAGACCTGCAACTGCGCGGCCCCGGCGAGGTACTTGGCACCCGCCAGACCGGGCAACTGGAGCTGCGCATTGCCGATCTGGCGCGCGATGCGCATTTGCTCGATGCCGTGCAGCAGGTTGGCGACGAGATGCTGGCCCACGCCCCGGCCCAAACCACGGCGCTGATCGAACGCTGGCTGGGCGCCGTCGTGCGCTACGCCAACGCCTGATGCCAACGCCTGCGGCGGCAATGTCCGGCGACTGTTGCCGTCACACGGTTGCACTTAAGCTAAGGCGCTTACTCCTGTTCGACGCTGCGCATGACCAGACCACAACTTCTCATTGATACCGATCCGGGCGTGGATGACGCGCTGGCCATCCTCATGGCGCACGCGCACGCCGACATTGCCGGGTTGTGCATCGCAGCCGGCAATGTCGGCCTGCGCCACACATTGCGCAATGCGCGCGTCCTGGTCGATCTGCTGGGTACCGATGTACCTCTCTTTGCCGGTTGTGCCACGCCGCTGGTGCGTACTTCGGTCGAGGACGCCGCGCTGGTGCACGGCCACGATGGCTTTGGCGACGTCGGCTTTGCCGAGCCGCACGCCGCCGTGAGCGACGAGGCCGCCGCGCTGGCACTGGTCCGGTTGACGCGCGAGCGACCTGGCGAGCTGACCGTGGTGGCTCTGGCGCCACTGACGAATCTGGCGCTGGCGTTGCGCCTCGATCCGGGTCTGCCTTCGCGCGTGGCGCGGCTGGTGGTGATGGGCGGCGCTGTGACCGCCCACGGCAATACCGGCAAGGTGCCGGCCGAGTTCAACGTCGGCTTTGATCCCGAGGCAGCGCACGTCGTGTTCTCGGCGTTCCCGCAGTTCGATCTGGTGGACTGGGAGGCGGCGTTGCGCCACGCCTTCGCCGTGCCGACTTTCGATGACTGGCTGCATCGTGGCGACGCGCGGGCCGCATTTCAGGCGCGCATTGCCGCCACCTCGCGCGACTACAACATCCAGCATGCGCGCCGTGGCGTGATTGCCGCCGATGCGCTGGCCATGGCCGTGGCGCTGGATCCGGCCATCATCACCCGCAGTGAACAGTGCGCGGTGGCGGTGGAGCTCGACGGCGGCCTGACCCGCGGTGCGACGGTGGTGGATTGGACCGGGCGGCTGGGACAGCCGGCGCAGGCGCGCATCGTGCTGGAGGTCGATCAGGCACGATTCGAAGCCATGACAAGGCAGGCGCTGGGCGTGTCGTCCTGAGGCGCTCATTCGTCGTCACTTGCAGTAACGGCCACGTGCCGATTACAATGCCCGTCTTTTCACCGCCGCTTTAGAGCCAGCCATGAAGCCTGATATTCATCCCAGTTACAAACCGGTGGTGTTCCAGGACCTGTCCTCGGATTTCTCGTTCCTGACCCGGTCCACCATGTCCAGCGAAGAAACCGTCAAGTGGGCCGACGGCAACGAGTACCCGCTGATCAAGATCGACATCTCCAGCCATTCGCATCCGTTCTACACCGGCAAGCAGAAGACGCTTGACGCGGGTGGCCGCGTGGACAAGTTCCGCCGCCGTTACGCTGGCGCGATCAAGTCCGCCGACAAGGAATAAACCGGCCCGACCGGGCGGTTGTCGCGACACAAAACGAATACGGGGTCGACCTGGCGTCGGCCCCGTATTCGTTTGTGCGTGCGGTGTCGACGCACCATGCGCCGTCGGATGCTGGTCAGGCGTTGTGCGATAATGGGCGATGGCAAGCGTTGCGCAGGCGTCAAGCAGACGGGCGTGATGCGGGTGCCGTTGCGCGGGGCCGTGGCCGCCGCGCTCCCCACGTTTCGGCGCATTCCCCGGCGCCGGCGTCCCACACGCAGGAGTTTCCAGTGTCAGATTCCAAGATGGTCAAGTTGGTGGATGAGTCGAGTCAAAGCAGCGTCGAGTTGCCGCTGCTCAGCGGTACGCTGGGTCCGGCTTGCGTCGATGTCAGCGGCCTGTACAAGAGCACCGGCCATTTCACCTTCGACCCGGGTTTTGCCAGCACCGCCAGCACCAAGAGTGCCATCACCTTCATCGACGGCGAGAAGGGCGTGCTGCTGTATCGCGGCTATCCCATCGAGCAGCTGGCGGCCAACTCCAGCTTCCTGGAAGTGGCGTATCTGTTGCTCAACGGCGAGCTGCCCAAGCCGGCGGAATTTGCCGACTTCGAACACGCGGTCTCGCATCACACGATGATGCACGAGTCGCTGAAGAACTTCTTCCAGGGCTTCCATCACGACGCGCACCCGATGGCCATGCTGGCCGCGTCGGTGGCGTCGCTGTCGGCGTTCTACCACGATGACCTGAGCGTCGAGGATCCGGCCGACCGCAAGCTGGCGGCCATCCGCCTGATTGCCAAGATGCCGACCATCGCTGCGGCCTGCTATCGCTATTCCATTGGCTGGCCGTTCCGTTATCCGCGCAACAACCTGTCCTATGTGGACCGTTTCCTGCACATGATGTTCGAGGTGCCCAGCGAGCCGCTGGAGCTGAACCCGGTGGCAGCCAAGGCGCTGGACCTGCTGTTCATCCTGCACGCCGACCACGAGCAGAACGCCTCCACTTCCACCGTGCGCCTGGTCGGTTCCACCGGCGCCAACCCGTACGCGTCCATTGCCGCTGGCATCACCGCGTTGTGGGGCCCGGCGCATGGCGGCGCCAACGAGGCCGTGCTCAAGCAGCTTACGGAAATCGGTACGCCGGACAATGTCGAGTCGGCCGTGCTGCGCGCCAAGGACAAGAACGACAGCTTCCGCCTGATGGGCTTCGGCCATCGCGTGTACAAGAACTTTGATCCGCGCGCACAGATCATCCGCAAGATGTGCCACGAAGTCCTGGATCAGCTGGGCGTCAACGACCCGCTGCTGGAAGTGGCGTTGAAGCTGGAAGAGGCGGCGTTGAAGGATGACTACTTCATTTCGCACAAGCTCTATCCGAATGTCGATTTCTACTCAGGCCTGATCTACAAGGCACTGGGCATTCCCACCGAGATGTTCACCGTGATGTTTGCCATCGCACGCACCGCCGGCTGGATCGCCAACTGGATCGAGCAGCACGAAACCCCGGGATCGCGCATCGGCCGTCCGCGGCAGATCTACACCGGCGCTGCCAAGCGGGATTACACGCCTGCATCGGCGCGCTGATCCGGGTAGCAGTGGCAACCAGATGCCGGGGCACGCGGACGGGCATTGCCCGCCTTGTGTGCCCCGGCATCTTCGTATGCCGGCGTATGCCAGCGGATGCCGAACCATGGAGCGCGGCGCCGGCAAGGGTAGGGTCGAATGGCCTATGGGCTGTCGGTTTCGGCGGCATCCTGCGCCAGCAACGCGCGCAGCTGCGTCAACGACGCGCGGCGCATCGGCCGATCGTTCACGGTGTCCCATGGCGCCTGGCGCAAGGCCTGGCGCGGCAGCAAGGTCAGGTCGAACGGCAGGCCGTCAGCGCTGAACAGCAGGACCGGGTAGTCGATCATCGGCCCGTTGCCGGTGCGCAGGCGCCGGCTTTGCGTTTCCAGCGGCACGCCCTGATTGCGCAGAAACAGGCTGATGGCGTCCGGATCGTCACTGAAGACCTGCAGGCAAACAGCCGAATGCTGGTCGGCGGTACCTTCGAGCACCGCGCCCACCAGGCGTGGCGCGAAGGCTTGCATGAAGGTCATTGCGGTGACGGCGGCCTCACGCCGCGTCTGCAGCCAGCGCGGCTGGCTGTCAGCCAGGAACAGCCGCTGGTGTTCACGCAGGGCGTGTGCGATCTCGTCGTTGCGTGGCAGGGATTGCGTGTCGGTCATGCCCAGATGCAGGGCGGCCTTGCGCTTGGCGTGCTGGAAATCGCGGATGCCGTGCTCGGTCATCAACCGTGCGGCTTCCTGGGCAATGCGTACGCGGTTGCGCTGCGCCTTGTCGATACCGTGGGTGGCGTGATTTTGCAGACGGGACATGCTGCGCTCCTTACGGTCGCGACCTGTGGCCGCGATCAGAAGATATCGTAAGCGTGCTCTTGTTCCTGTTGTTGCTGGGTGGCTTGTTCACGCAAATGGTCCGCATCCTCGACCTTGAACAGCTCGCTCATCGCATTGGGATCGCTGGCCGTGGTCGGCAAGCCGCTGTCGCGATTGATCAGCACGGTGGTGATGCCCGGCGGCATGGGCAGTGATTTCGAGGGCAGATCCTTGAGTGCGCTGCGCATGAAATCCATCCAGATCGGCAGCGCCGCCTTGGCGCCAAACTCGCCGTGGCCCAGCGAGCTGTAATCGTCGAAACCAACCCATACCGCGGTGGACAGATCGCCATTGAAGCCGACAAACCACGCGTCGCGATGATCGTTGGTCGATCCGGTCTTGCCGGCCAGGTCATCCCGATCCAATGCGCGTGCGGCCGAGCCCGTGCCGCGCAGGATGACGTCCTTCATCAATGAGGTCATCAGGAAATCATTGCGGGTCTCGATGACCCGCGGCGCCAGCACCGGTGGGTGGGCGCCCGCGCCATGCGCATCAGCAGGCAACACGGCGTCGCCGACGCCCTCGACGCTGCCACTGGTGGCCGGCGTGCCGGCCTGGGCCACGCCATTGGCCGGCGTGGCGCTCATCTGCGCTGGCGGCGGGCCGGGTGGTGTGGTGTCGAGCAAGCGCTCGGCGCAGTCACCGCAGGCGCGTGCCGGGTTGGCGAGATACACCGCGGTGCCGTTGCGATCGTCGATGCGGTTGATGAAGTAAGGCGTGACCAGATAGCCGCCATTGGCGAACACGGCATAGCCGCGCGCCATGCCCATGGGTGAAACCGAGGCCGTACCCAGCGCCATCGACAGATTGGCCGGGATGGCATCGCGCGAGAAGCCGAAGCGCGTGACGTAATCGCGCACGAAGCGCACGCCGGCAGCATCCAGCAAGCGCACCGAGACCAGGTTTTTCGACTGCACAAGCGCTTCGCGCAGACGCATCGGACCGGAAAACTTGCCGTCGTCATTGGAAGGCGTCCAGATGCCGTCCGGGCGCGACGGATCGGGTAGGGCCAGCGGGGCGTCGTTGATGATCGACGCCGGCGTGAAGCCGCGTTCAAACGCCGCTGAATACAGATACGGCTTGAACGACGATCCCGGCTGGCGTGCCGCCATGACCGCGCGGTTGAATTTGCTGCGGCTGAAATTGAAACCGCCGACCAAGGCCTGGATTGCGCCGTTTTCCGGGTCGATGGAGACCAACGCCGCTTGCGCCGCCGGAATTTGCGCCAACTGCCAGGCGCCTTCCTTGGTCGGCGCGACGCGGATCACGTCGCCGCGCTTGAGCACCGTGCCGATGTCGCCGGCCCGGGTACGCGCCCAGCGCGCCGAGGCGAGATCCAGGTTGACCGTCTGCCCGCGGGCAATGTGCACGCTGACCTGTTTGGCGTCACTGGCCAGCACGATGGCGGGCTTCAGGCCCGACACGCTCGACCACGGCGCCAGGGCTTGCGCCACCGCGGCGTCATCGGCACCCGCCGGCAGGTCGACGTGGCCTTCCACACCGTGCCAGCCGTGACGATGGTCGTAGTCGATCAAGCCGTCGCGCAAGGCGTCGACGGCCGCTTGCTGGCGCGCGCTGTCGACGGTGGTGTGGACCACGTAGCCCTCGGTCAATGCCTCGTTGCCAAAGCGGTCCAGCACCTGGCGGCGCACCATCTCGGCCAGGTACGGCGCATCGGTCTCGATCGGCTGCTCGTGGCCAAAGGCGTGATTGGGTTCGGCCAGCGCCTGCGCGTACTCGGCGCGGGTGATGTATTTGTGCTTGAGCATTTCGCCCAGCACCCAGTTGCGCCGCGCCAGGCCGCGCCGCGGGTGGTTGATCGGATTGACCACCGATGGCAACTGGAAGGTCGAGGCGAGCATGGCGCATTCGGCAATGCTCAACTGGTTCAGCGTCTTGCCGTAGTAATACTCGGCGGCGGCAGCCACGCCGTAGGCGCGATGGCCGAGGAACATCTTGTTGAGGTACAGCTCGAGGATCTGGTTCTTGTCGAGGACGTGCTCGATGCGCAGGGCAATGAAGATTTCCGTGAGCTTGCGCGAATAGAGTTTTTCCGGGCTCAGGAAGAAGTTGCGCGCCACCTGCTGGGTGATGGTCGAGCCGCCGGGTCCCTTGTCGCCACCGGTGATGATGACGTGCCACGCCGCCCGGGTGATGCCGTGCCAGTCAATTCCCGGGTGATTGAAAAAATCCGCGTCTTCGGCCGACAGCACCGCATGCTGCAGGCGTTGCGGCACGTCGGCGATGGCCACCGGGATGCGCCGCGTCTCGCCAAAGGTGGCGATCAACTTGCCGTCGGCGGTAAGCACCCGCAGCGGCACCTGCATGTGGTAGTCCTTGAGCACGGCCACGGACGGCAGGCGCGGCGAGATCAGCCAGTAGGCGGCGCCAACGGCCACGAGCGCCAGCAACAACCCGGTGAACGCCAGGAGCAAAGCCCAGCGCAGCAGACGCTTGAATGTTCGCATGTGGAGAGTGCGGAGCCCGTGTCAAAACGTGACAGAGTATAGGGGCACGCTATTGACCCACCCCGGCCCTTGGCGGCAGTCTGTCGTCAAGGGCCGGGGTCGGGACAAGGCCTGTAGTGTGCCGGGGATCACACGAAACACATGAGAAAGTTGCACTAGCCCGTTGCTATTACGTTAATTTTTCGATCTAATGTTCCGGCGTGCCCGCCGAGTAACCAGTTCGGGCGCTTGCGGCCAGGGGGAGATACCGTGGGGGTCTTTACACCGAAGAAGCCAGCATTGATTGGTGTCGACATCAGCTCGACCGCCGTCAAGTTGCTGCAGCTGAGCCAAGCCGGCGGGCGCTATCGCGTGGAGCATTACGCGGTTGAGCCCTTGCCTCCCAATGCCGTGGTCGAGAAAAACATCGTCGAAGTCGAAGCGGTGGGCGATGCCATTCGCCGCGCTTTGGCACGTTCCGGCTCCAAGCTCAAGCACGCCGCCGCCGCCGTTGCCGGGTCGGCCGTGATCACCCGCATCGTGCCCATGTCCAGCGCGCTGTCCGATGACGACCTGGAAGGCCAGATTCAGGTCGAGGCCAACCAATACATCCCCTATCCCATCGACGAAATCAGCCTCGACTTCGAGGTGGTCGGTCCGGTACGTGAAAACCCGGACATGAACAACGTGTTGCTGGCCGCATCGCGTACCGAAAACGTGGACATGCGCGTGGCGGCGCTGGAATTGGGCGGGCTCACCGCCGGCGTCATCGACGTCGAAGCGTTTGCGATGGAGAACGCCTTCGCCATCATGTCCGACCAACTCAACGTCAGCCGTGACGCGCTGGTGGCCGTGGTCGACATCGGCGCGACCATGACGACCCTGTCGGTGCTACGCAACCAGCGCACCATCTATTCGCGTGAGCAGGTCTTTGGCGGCAAGCAGTTGACCGACGACATCATGCGCCGCTTTGGCCTGTCCTATGAGGAAGCTGGCCGGGCCAAGCGCAAGGGCGGCCTGCCGGAGTCCTACGAGACCGAGTCGCTGGAGCCGTTCAAGGAATCGCTGGCGCAGCAGATTGGCCGCTTGCTGCAATTCTTCTTTGCCGGCAGCGAATACAGCAAGGTTGACCAGGTGGTGCTGGCGGGCGGTTGCGCCGCCATCGAGGGCCTGGGTCCGATGCTGGAAGAACAGCTTGGCGTGCCATGCATCGTGGCCAATCCGCTGGCGCGCATGACGCTGTCGTCGCGGGTGCAGGCGCAGATGCTGCAGCAGGACGCGCCGGCGCTGATGATCGCCGTCGGTCTGGCCTTGAGGAGCTTCGACTGATGGCTCATGTCAACCTACTTCCATGGCGCGAGGAACGCCGCAAGCAGCGCGAACGGGAGTTCTACCTGCAACTTGCCACCGCCTTCATCGGCGGCGTCGGCGTGCTGCTGCTGTGGATGTTCTGGATGAACCAGCGCATCGACAACCAGAACGAACGCAACGCCTACCTGCAAACCGAAATCAAGCAACTGGACGTGCGCATTGCCAAGATCAACGATCTGGACAAGGTCCGCCAGCAGCTCCTGGCGCGCAAGCAGATCATCGAGCAGCTGCAGTCCGACCGCTCGCAGATGGTGCACTTGTTTGACGAACTGGTCAGGACCACGCCTTCCAGCGCGCGCCTGACCGCGCTCAAGCAAAGTGGGCAGGCCATGTCGCTTGACGGCGTGGCGCAATCCAATGCCAGTGTCGCCGAGTACATGCGCAACATTGAAAGTTCGCCGTGGATGGGTCACGCCGATTTGCGCAAGACCGAGAACACCCATGACTCCAGCCGCATGCCGTACGCGTTTGGCCTGGATGTCACGCTGAGCCGGCCAAAGACCGCGGATGCCGATGGCAGCGATGGCGCGCCAGCGGCCGCCGCATCGGCTGGGGCGCCGGCGGCGGAGGGTACGCCATGAAATTCCTCGATGAATTGCGCAACCTCGACCGCAACAATGTTGGCGGTTGGGCGCCTTCGATCAAGCTGTTTTTCACCGCTGCGGTGTTTGGCGTCGTGTTGCTGCTGGGTTGGTACTTCTTTGTCGGCAGCCAGCAGGATGAACTCAACTCGCTGACCGGCAAGGAAGACCAGCTCAAGACCGAGTTTTCCACCAAGCAGGCCAAGTCGGTCAATCTCGAAGCGCTGCAAACCCAGCTCAGCGAGATGAAGGACATGCTGCGCCAGTTGCTGCGTCAGCTGCCCAGCAAGACGGAAATGCCCGAGTTGCTGGTGGACATTTCGCAGACCGCATTGTCGGCCGGCCTGGAGAGCGACTTGTTCCAGCCTGGCCCGGAAGTCCCCAAGGATTTCTACGCGGAGCGGCCCATCACGCTGCGCCTGACCGGCAGCTACCACCAGTTCGGCACCTTCATCAGCGGCGTGGCGTCGTTGCCGCGCGTGGTCATCCTGACCTTGCATGATGTTTCGCTCACGCCCAAGAACCCCGGCAAGGACGGCAAGGGTTCCGCCAGTGGCCAGCTGGTCTTGCAGGGCACGGTCAAGACCTACCGTTATCTGGATGATGAGGAAACCGCCGCCCAGGCCGCCAAGCAGGGAGCCAATGGCGCCGCAGGAGCGAAGAAATGAAGCCGACTTCTGCTCGACACATCATGCGTCCCGGTCAATGGTTGCTGCTGGTGCTGGTTGCCGTGTTCCTCGCCGGTTGCACGCGTGGCATGAGTGACCTGCGCAGCTGGGTGGCGCAGGAAAAAACCAAGAAGGGCGCACCAATCGAACCGCTGCCGGTCATCAAGACCTTCGAGACTTTCGCCTACGCCGACCAGGACAAGCGCGACCCGTTCAGTCCGAGCACGGCGGAGCTGCAAACCAGCAACAGTGCGACCAGCGGCCCGCGGCCGGACGCCAATCGGGCCAAGCAACCGCTGGAGATGTTTGCGCTGGACAGCTTGAAGATGGTCGGCACGGTCGGCAGCGGCAGCGGCACCGAAGTGCTGATCAAGGATCCGGGTGGCGTCATCCATCGTGTGCGCAAGGGCGAGTATCTGGGGCAGAACTACGGGCACGTCACGGCCGTGAGCGACGACCACATTGACCTGGTCGAAATGGTGTCCAACGGTAATGGTGGCTGGATGGAACGTCCTGCCAGCATCGCGCTCGGTGAGAAATAGGAATACAGGGGCTGATGCAATGACCAACCAAATTCACTCCGTCCAGGGGCGTCTCATGCGCCACGCAAGTCGTCTGATGTCGATGGGCCTGTTCCTTGCCGGTGCCACCTGGGCCAGCATGGCGATGGCAGCCGCTGGCACGACGTTGACCGGCATCACCTATGACGCCCTGCCCGGTGGTGCGGTCGAGGTGCACATGGCCTTTGCCAATGGTCCGGTCCCGCAGCCGCGCATCTTCACCACCGAGACGCCGCCGCGCATCGCGGTGGATTTTGCCGATACGGACAATGCCGCTGCGCGCCATCTGTCCATCGGCAAGGGCTCGACTTCCGGAGTGTCCGCCGTGTCGGCGGGCGGACGTACGCGGGTGGTCGTGGAATTGATGCGCGAATCCACCTACCGCACGCGGGTGCAGGGCAATCAGCTCATCGTTACCGTCAACAACGGCACGGCCAGCCAGTCGGTGACGACGGCTGCGACCATCGACCCGAGCAAGGCGTTGCCGTCAGCGGCGACCGGCCCGAGTATTTCCAACATCGATTTCCGCCGCGGTCCGAATGGCGAAGGCCGCGTACTGGTCGACTTCAGTGGCGCCGGCGCCAATGCCGACATGTCCCATCGTGGCGACAAGGTGGTGATTGACGTCACCCACGCCAATCTGCCGGCCAATCTTGCGCAGCGGCTGGATACGCTTGACTTTGCCACGCCGGTGCAGTCCATCGTCACGCGCAAGGGCATAAATGGCGGCGCGCATATCGAGCTCACCACCAAGGGCCCGGTGGAGACTTCCGCCTATCAGACCGGCAACCAGTATGTGGTCGAGGTTGCGCCCAAGCGGGCGGAAGCGACCGCCGACAAGGCCACGCTGGCCAAGGCGGGCCAGGAGCCCAGCTACAACGGCAAGCGCGTCACCTTCAATTTCCAGGACATCCCGGTGCGTTCGGCATTGCAGCTGGTCGCCGACATTTCGGGCCTGAACCTGGTGGCAGCCGACAGCGTGGGCGGCAGTGTCACCCTGCGCCTGGTCAACGTGCCGTGGGATCAGGCGCTGGACGTGATCCTGCGGGCCAAGAGCCTGGACAAGCGCCGCAACGGCAACGTCATCTGGATTGCGCCGCAGGCGGAACTGGCCAGCTATGAACAGGCCATTGCCGACGCCAAGCTCAAGGCGCTGGACACCGCTGAATTGGTCACTGACTACGTGCCCATCAGCTACGGCAAGGCGGCGGACATCGCCAAGTTGCTCACTACCGGCAGCATGCAAGGCACCGGCAGCAGCGGCGGCAGTGCGGGTGCCAACAATGCGCGCGGCTTCCTCTCGACGCGCGGCAGCGTGTCCTTCGACGAGCGCACCAACACGCTGCTGCTCAATGACACGCCGGACAAGATCAAGCAATTGCGCGACCTCATCGCGGTACTGGACAAGCCGGTGCAGCAAGTACTGATCGAATCGCGCATCGTGGTGGCCACGGACGACTTCACCCGCGAGCTGGGCGTGAAGTGGGGCGTGCAGGCAACGCATGTCACGCCGGGCGGCAACGTCATCAGCACCAGTCCGAATGGTGGCGCCAACGGTGCGGCCAGCTTGGCGATCAATCGTGGCAACGTCAATTCGCAGTACGCCTATGACGTGGCCAACTTCAACCGTGGCGGTGGCACCGGCGACCTGCCGCGCCCCGGCGCTATCACCTATCAGACGGGCAGCGATGGCGGCTTCAACGTCAACCTGCCGGCGGCAACACCGGCCGGCCAGCTTGGCTTGGCCATCCTGGGTCGCAACTACCTGGTGGATCTGGAACTGTCCGCGGCACAGACCGAAGGCCGTGGCGAGGTGATTTCCAGCCCGCGTGTCATCACCGCCAACCAGCAGGAGGCCGTGATCCGCCAAGGTCAGGAAATCGGCTACGTGACGTTCCAGAATTCCGGCGGCCAGGGCGCCGGCAGCGGCACGGCAACCGTGCAATTCAAGGATGCCGTGCTGGAGCTCAAGGTCACGCCGACCATCACTGCCGACAATCGCGTGTACCTGGCCATCAACGTCAAGAAGGATGCGCTGGCCGGTTATGTCGACGCCCCGGGAAGCGGCAAGATCCCGACCATCGATACCCGTGAGATCAATACCTCGGTGCTGGTGGACAACGGCCAGACGGTGGTGCTGGGCGGCATCTACGAGATCAACAAGTCCAACACCGTCACCAAGGTGCCGGGCTTGGGCGACATCCCGGGCATTGGCGCGCTGTTCCGCAAGACCTCGCGCAACAACACCAAGGCGGAGCTGCTGATCTTCGTCACCCCGCGCATCCTGAGTGACAGCGTGCAGTAGTCACCGGCTATGACTGACGGAAAAGGGACGGCTTCGGCCGTCTCTTTTTGTTGGTGTAGGCCTGTTGGCACGGCTTGATTAAACTTCCGGCGCTTGCCATGGTCTGTAGCGTGCCCTTGCCGCGCCTGCCGCGCGGCGCTGCCTGGAGCCTGCGCTTGGATCACATGGATACTGCCGCCGTACCGGCAACGAGACACCTGCAATCCGCCTTTGACCAGCTGCGCAGCGACTTGCGCCAGTGCATCCTGGGCCAGCCGCACCTGGTCGATTGCCTGCTGATTGCACTGCTCGCCGATGGCCACCTGCTGGTCGAGGGCGCTCCCGGCCTGGCCAAGACCACGGCGGTGAAGGCGCTGGCGGCGCGGGTCGATGCGGATTTCCATCGCGTGCAATTCACGCCGGACCTGCTGCCGGCGGACTTGACCGGCACCGACGTGTTTCGGCCGCAATCGGGCAGCTTCGAGTTCGAGCGCGGGCCGCTGTTCCACAACATCGTGCTGGCTGATGAAATCAATCGCGCACCGGCCAAGGTGCAGTCGGCGCTGCTTGAAGCCATGGGCGAGCGGCAGATCACGGTGGGCCGCAGCACCTGGCCGCTGCCGCGCCTGTTCATGGTGATGGCCACGCAAAACCCGATCGAGCAGGAGGGCACGTTTGCCTTGCCCGAGGCCCAGCTTGACCGCTTCCTCCTGCATGTGACCATCGGCTACCCGGATGCCGCCACGGAGCTGGCCATCCTCAAGCTGGCACGCGTCCAGGCCGCGACCGAGCCGCACGCCGCGCCGGTGGTGGCCGCACAAGTCACGCAGGCCGAGGTGTTTGCCGCGCGACAGGCCGCCATGGCAGTGCATGTCTCGGGCGCA
Organism: uncultured Rhodanobacter sp.; assembly: GCA_964568445.1. GTDB lineage: Bacteria > Pseudomonadota > Gammaproteobacteria > Xanthomonadales > Rhodanobacteraceae > Rhodanobacter. Next base: position 111,621 of record CAZMPZ010000005.1, read on the forward strand.
CTGGAGCAGTACGTGACGCAGCTGGTGCTGGCCACGCGCGCCGCTGGCCACTACGACAGCCAGCTGCAGCGCTGGATAGCCTGGGGTGCGAGCCCGCGCGCCACCATTGCGCTGGACCGGTGCGCGCGTGCTGCCGCGTGGCTGGCTGGTCGCGATTACGTCCTGCCGGAGGATGTGCACGCCATTGTCCATGACGTGCTGCGCCACCGTGTCCTTCTTGGCTATGAAGCCCAGGCCGAAGGCGTGGTCGTCGATCACGTCATTGATCGATTGCTGGACCTCGTGCCGCTGCCGTGACGGCACCGGCGGCCAACGTGTCGGGCGGCGACGATTGCACCAGCGTGTCCCTGTCGGCCCTGCTCGGTCTGCGTGCACAGGTGCGACGCACGGCGCTGGTGCCGCAAACGAGTCCGGCGCTGCGCAGCGGCCAGCAGCACAGCCGCCTGTACGGGCGCGGCATGGATTACGCCGAATCGCGTGCCTATCAACCCGGCGATGATGCGCGCCGGCTCGATTGGCGCCTGACGGCGCGCAGCGGCCGATTGCACACCAAGTTGTTTCAAGAGGATCGCGAGGGCAGCTTGCTGATCCTGCTCGATACCTGTGCCAGCCTGCGTTTTGGCACGCGGACTCGATTCAAATCCGTGCAGGCGGCGCGTGCCGCCGCCGCAGCGGCTTGGCGCGCGGTTGCGGCCGGTGAGCGGGTTGGCTTGGCCAGCTTTGGTGCGAGCCGTCATGTCCTGCCGCCGCGTGCCGGCGTGCGCGCTGCCCTGGCCGTCTGTGGCGCCCTCGCGCAATGGGACACGGCACCACCGACGGCTGCGACAGAACCGCTGTCCGCAGCGGTGTTGCGTTTGCGTGCGGGGCTCGCGCGCGCCAGTCGCGTGCTGATCGTCACCGACGGCTTCAGCTGTGATGCCGACGCGGCGCCGGGACTGGCTGCTGTGGCCCGTGCGCACGGCCTGTGCCTGCTGGTGGTGAGTGACCCGCTGGAATCATCCCTGCCGGCGCCGGGCACGTATCCCTTGCAATGGTCGGGTCGACCCCGGATGACGGTGCTGCAATCCGACCGCCAGCGCCATGCATTTCATGCCGCCATGGGCGCGGGGCAGCGCCAGGCGCGCGAGTTGGCGGCGACACTCGGCTGCCGCGTGTTGTCGCTGGATACGCGCGCCGATGCGGTGGCAGTGACCGCCGCGGCATTTGCACGCAAGGGGGTTGCCGCATGATGGCGCCACCGCCAGCGGCGGGGCCGGTCTTGCGCGACATCCATTTGCCGGCCGATCCTGCGTGGTGGCCGCCAGCACCGGGTTGGTGGCTGCTTGCGGCGTTGGTGGTGGTGCTGTTGGCGCTGCTGGTCTGGGGCCTGCGGCGCAGTCTCCGCACGGCGCGCGTTCGACGTGCGGTGCGGGACGATTTGCAGCGGCTGCGACAGCGTTATCAGGATGACGGTGATCGCGCCCAGCTGCTGGCCGGCTTGCATCAGTTGCTGCGCCGCGTGGCACGCGTGCATGTGCCGGCGGCGGCGTCGCAGCGTGGTGCGGCATGGTTTGCCACATTGGCGCGGGTGCCGGTGGCTGCCGAGGTACTGGTGTCGCTGCGCCAGCTTGATGCGGCGTTGTACCAGCCGCAGCCCGCGCTTGATCCACTGCTGGCGCTGGCGGCAACCGAACGCTGGTTGCGCGCGGCCATGCGTCGGCGCTGGAAGCGCGTGGAGGCTAATCGTGCCTGAGTTTGCCTGGCCGTGGGTGGTGCTTGCCCTGCCTTTGCCATGGCTGCTCCGGCATTGGCTGCAGCCATTGGCGCCATCGCGCGCGCTGCATTTGCCGCAACCCGGTGCCGCCGCGCTGGCGGGTGCGGGGGCGTCGGCGATGGGTCGTACCGGCTGGGTATTGGGGCTGGGCTGGCTGTGCCTGCTGTGCGCGGCGGCGCGGCCGCAGTGGGTGGGTCCGCCGCAGGCGCAGATGCACAGCGGACGTGCGCTGATGCTGGCGGTGGACTTGTCCGGCAGCATGCGTACGCCGGACATGACCTTGGGCGGACAGGCGGTGAGCCGTTTCACGGCGGTCCAGGCCATTGCCGGTGATTTCATCAGTCGCCGCGATGGCGATGAATTGGGCTTGATCCTGTTTGGCACGCGCGCGTTTCTGGTCACGCCGCTGACACCGGATTTGTCGGCGGTGCGCGCGCAATTGCATGGTGCGGCGATTGGCCTGGCCGGAACCGAAACCGCCATCGGTGACGCCATTGGCGTGGCGGTCAAGCGTTTGTCGGCACTGCCGCAGGCGGCCCGCGTGCTCGTGCTGTTGACCGACGGCGTCAACAATGCCGGCAACATCACGCCACAGGATGCGGCCCGCGCGGCGGCAGCGGCGAAGGTACGCATTTATGCCATCGGCATTGGCGCCACGCGCTTGCGTGTGCCGGATTTCTTCGGCAGCCACCTGGTCAACCCGTCAGCCGAATTGGACGCGCGCATGTTGACGCACATCGCGACCATGACCGGCGGCAAGTTCTTTCGTGCCACGGACAGCGCGCAACTGGCGGCGGCCTATCGCGCCATCGATGCACTGGAGCCGTTGCCTCAGCACGCACCGGCATTGCGGCCACGACGCGAATTGTTTCGCTGGCCGCTGCTGGCCGGCATGGCGTTGCTGCTGGTGGCGAGTCTGACTCGTGGTGGAGTCTGGCGTTGGCGGAGACCGGCGTGAGCGCGGCGCTGCACGCATTTCATTTCCTGCAGCCCGGGTGGCTGCTCGGGCTCGTGCTGTTGCCGGTGCTGTGGTGGTGGTTGGCGCGGCAGCAGCGTGCGGAATCCACCTTGACGCGACTAGTGGATCGACCGCTGCTTGCGCTGCAGCTGCGGGGCGCGGGCGTGCGGCGCTCACTGGCGCCGTGGCTGCAGCTTGGCGCGTGGCTGCTGGCCATCCTGGCACTGGCCGGGCCGACCTGGAGCCGACAACCGCAGCCGCTGTATGCGGACCGCGCGGTGCAGATCGTGGCGCTGTCCCTGTCTTCGCACATGCGCGCGCACGACGTGGTGCCCAGCCGGCTGCAGCGCGCCCGCCTCAAGGTGCGCGATTTGCTGGACGCCAATCGCGACGGATTGAACGCGCTGGTGGCGTATGCCGGCGAGGCCTTCGTGGTGGCGCCGCTGACCAGTGATGCGCACAGCCTGGACGATCTGCTGACGGCGTTGTCGCCCGACACCATGCCAGTGGACGGCAACCATGCGGTCGCCGCTATCGAGCGTGCCGTCACGCTGGCGCGCGACGCCAAGGCGTCCAGTACCTCGCTGGTACTGGTGACTGATCAGGCGGATGCATCAGCGCAGCAGGCAGCGCGCGCTGCCCGTGCGGCAGGCGTGCGCGTGTCGGTGCTGGGCGTGGGGACGGCGCATGGTGGGCCGGTGACGACGGCCGGCGGTGCCCTGGCGCGGGATGCGCAGGGCAACGTGGTGCTGGCTGCGCGGGACGACGCCAGCCTGGCGGCGCTGGCCGCAGCCGGTGGCGGGCGCTATGTGCCGATGACGGACAATCACGACGACATCCATGTGCTGCGCGGCCAACTGTCGACCTCCGCCGATGCGGCGCACGCCGTGTCGTCAGGCGCGGCCTGGTCTGATCGCGGGCCGTGGCTGCTGTTGCCATTGCTGCTGCTGGTGGCGTTGCATTTTCGGCGTGGCTGGCTGTGCCTGCTGGCATTGATGTTATTGCCGGCCTGGCCCGGTGCGGCGCAGGCCGGCAGCTGGACGGACTGGTGGCAGCGGCCGGATCAACAAGCCGCCGCGGCATTGCGCCAAGGCGATGCCAAACGCGCGCAGGCGCTGGCGCGCGATCCGGCGTGGCGTGCCGCCGCCGATTATCGTGCCGGCGACTATGCCGCTGCGGCCAAGACCCTGCACGATATGCCGGGCGCACAGGCGGCCTACAACCGCGGCAATGCGCTGGCGCGTGCGGGCGATTATGCCGCGGCGCTGCAAGCCTATGACCAGGCGTTGCGCCTGGTGCCGCACATGGCCGATGCCGTCGCCAACCGCAAGGCCGTGGCCGACTGGCTGGCGCGCAAGCCACCCGCCAAGCCGCCGACGCCGCCGAACCCGAGCCAGTCGGGTCAGTCCAACCAGTCCAACCAGTCCAACCAGTCCAACCAGTCCCACCAATCGCCGGCTACCGGCGGCGCGCAGAAATCCTCCGACGGGAGCGCATCGCCTGCGGGCGGGGCATCCGCGCCGGATGCGCCCGATCCGTCCCCGGTGCAAGAGAACCAGCCTGATGTGCCGGCGCATGCAGCCAGTGCCGTGACGCCACCCGCTGCGGCCGGCAGCACCGGTGACCGACGGGCCATGGATTCCTCGCCGCCGCCGATTGCGCAGCAGCAGGCGCAACAACGCGCGCAGATCGCGCAGGCGCAGGCTGCGGTGCGCCGACAAATGGACGCCGCCTTGGCGGACAAAACCAAACCCGCCACCAAGGCGGTGCACGACCTGGGTGCGCCATCGAATGATGCGCAAGACACCTTGCCGCCTGAGACGCGCCGCATCCTGCAGGCCGTACCGGATGATCCGGGTGCGTTACTGCGACGCAAGTTCGAACTGGAATACCAGCAGCGTCACGGTACGGTGCCGGATGCCGGAGAGCCGCCATGAAACGAATGATCCGCATCCTTGGCTTCCCGCTGTTGCTGGCGTGCCTGCTGGCACCGTGCGTTGTGATTGCGGCACCGGTACAAGTGCAGGCCACCGTGGATCGCAACCAAGTGACATTGGGCCAAACCGTTGCGCTTACCGTGCAGGTGAACGGCGCCACGGATCGTGTGGCCCCACCCGACCTGGGCGCACTGGCGACGGATTTCGAGGTGCTGGGCAGCTCGCAGAACCGCAGCCTGAGCATCGTCAACGGCGTGCGCCAATCGCAATTGAGTTTTGGTTTTGCCTTGCGTCCACGGCGGGCCGGCACGCTGACCATTCCGGCATTGACCGTGGCCGGCGTGCAGACCACGCCGCTGGCCGTGACGGTGGCGGCCGCGCCGCTTGCGACGGGCGACGTGCCGGCCAATGCACAGGTGTTCCTGCAAGTGCAGGCTGAACCGGTGCAAGTCCACGTTGGCCAGCAGGTGAGCTATGTGTTGCGGTTGTTCCACGCGGTGGACTTGAGCGGTGCGCTGGATTCGCCGCAGGCCGATGGTGCGCGTACGGTCAAGCTGGGTGACGACATCAAATACGTCGAGCAGCGCGGCGGGCGGTCGTTCGAGGTACTGGAACGCCGCTTTGCGCTGATCCCGCAGCGCGCGGGCAAGCTGCTGGTGCCGCCGGTGACGTTTCAGGGTGAGGCGTCGGACCCGTCCGATCCAGGCAACTTTTTCGGCTCGAGTACGCCGGTCAGCGCGCAGGGACCACAGGTTGCCATTGACGTACAGGCGGCGCCGGCAGTGGCCGGTGGCGATGCGTGGCTGCCGGCGCGCGAGCTCACGTTGACCATGAGCGGCGCCGATGGCAGCCAGCCGGTGCGCGTCGGCCGGCCGATCAACCTGACCCTGACCCTGCGCGCCGTCGGCCTGGGTGCCGACGCGCTGCCGCTGCCGACGTTGCCGGCACTGGACGGTGCCACCGTGTATCCGGACCAGGTGGCCGACAGCACGCGCAATCAAGGGCCGTGGCTGCTCGGCGAGCGCCGCCGCGCCTTTGCCGTGGTCCCGGAGCGTGCCGGGAAGCTGGTGTTGCCAGCCCTGCGCATCAGCTGGTGGAACGTGTTGACCGGCCGCGCCGAGGTGGCGAGCATTCCGGCGCGCACGCTTACCGTCTTGCCCGCGTCGGGCATGGCTGCAGCGACAGGGGTTCCGGGTGTTCCGGGGGGTGCGGCGTCCGCGCCGGCCGCAGCGATGCCGGCCGGTGCCACGCCGCCGCGCCCGACCGTGCCGTGGCGCTGGATCGCGCTGGGCAGCGGGGGCTTGTGGGTGCTCAGCATCCTGGCTTGGTGGGCGCTACGCCGCCGCACGCCCGTGCCACCGGTGGACAGCGGCTCGGCCGCACGCGCGGCGACCGGGCGCGAACTTCGCCGCGCGTTCGTGAGCGCCACCCGCACACCGGATGCCGCGGCGCAGGCGCACAGCCTGCTGGCGTGGGCGCGGGCGGAGCGGCCGGCGTTGCAGCACCTGGGCGACCTTGCGGCCGCCTTGGCGGATGACGTCCAGCGCACGGCTATCGCCACGCTGCAACGCCAGTGCTACGCGGCGGCGTCGGGGCCGGCAGATGGCGCGGCATTGGCAACGGCGTTTGCGCGTGGCTTTGTCTGGCGCGAACAAGCGGCGGCGCCGCCAGCGGGTGCGGTGCCGCCGTTGTATCCGTTCAATCTGCGTTGAGCGCGTTGGCGAGGACGGCCCGCATGTCGGCGCTGAAGCTGCACAACGTCACCGCCATGGGCGCGCCTTCCGCCAGTGCCTGGCGCAAGGTGGCCACGGCGATACGCGCAGCCGCCGCGTGCGGATAGCCGAAGATGCCGCAGCTGATGGCCGGGAAGGCGATGCTGTTGATGTCGTGCTGGCGCGCCAGCGTCATCGCGTTGCGATAGCACGCCGCCAGCGCGGCCGGTTCGCCATCATGGCCGCCGTGCCACACCGGGCCGACGGTGTGGATCACCCACTTGGCCGGCAGGGCAAACCCCGGCGTGATGCGTGCGGCCCCGGTCGGACAGCGCACGCCGGGGCGGACCTCGGCAATGGCGCGGCATGCCGCAAGCAGCTGCGGCCCGGCAGCGCGATGGATGGCGCCGTCCACGCCACCGCCGCCCAGCAGGGTTTCGTTGGCGGCATTGACGATCGCGTCCACATGCAGCCGCGTGATGTCGCCAGTCACGATGTCGATGCGCATGTCGTCCTCCTCGGACCGGGCTCCGGCACCGCGCGGGATGCGGATTGCGGCGCGGTGCGGGTGTCCGCAAGTATGCTCATCATCCTCGATGGAGGAGCGGATGATGGGGCATGACAACTTGGACAAGTGGTGCGGGAGCTTGGCGTTGGCCTTGGCTGTCGGCGCCTGTGCGTCCGGCCCGGCGCGCGGTACCGACGCCGCGGCCTTGCGGGCCTACGCCGACGCGCACTGGGACAAGGCGGCGCTGATGCACACGACGGTGGAACTTGGCCGCTACGGCGGCGTGCCGGTGGTGGCGCAGTTCCCCTGTTCCGACGTGTGTCCGCAGTACACGGTGCGCATCATCCATTACCGCCTGCCGCCGGGGGTGACGTGCGAGGCCGCCGACGGCGTGCGCCGGGACGTGCTGGTACCGATCGCGATCACCGTGCGCACCACGTCGTTTTGCATCCCCAAGCCGCTGCTTGACGGGAATCGCTATTACGCGAAATGAGCCAGTGACGCGCCATCGTGGCGTGGTGACGGAGGGTCAGTCGTGGCTGCCATCGCCGGCAAAGGCGCCCGGCGCGGAGCCAAAGTCGCCGTCGGCTTGCGCGGCCATGTAGGTCCAGGCTGCGTAGACCGCCACGTTCTGCGCCAGCTCGGCAGGATCGATCTTGTCCAGCGTGTCGTTGCTGGTGTGATGCCAGTCGAAGTAGTGGGTGGCGTCCTGGCTCAGGGTGAGCGCGGCCATGCCCTTGGCGTGCATGGCGCCAAGGTCGGAGCCGCCACCGCCGGGGCGCGTGGCGTCGTAGGCGACGCCGAGCGGCTTGAGCACCTGCGCGATCTGCATCATGGCCGGGCGGGCGTAGGGCGCGACACTGGCGCTCATGCGCCAGACCTTGCCGGCGCCGAGGTCGGAGTCGGTGCCAAGCTGGAACTTGGCCACCTCGCCAGCGTGTTTGTCGGCATAGGCGCGCGCGCCCCACAGGCCCATTTCCTCGTTGGCAAAGGCGATGACGCGGATACTGCGGTCCGGGCGCTGCGGCAAGTCATGGATCAACTTGGCGGCGGCCATGGAAATGGCGATGCCGGCAGCATCATCGATGGCGCCCGTGCCCGGGTCCCAGGAATCCAGATGACCGCCGATGGCCACGACCTGCTCCGGATGCTTGCCGCCGGCGATCTCGCCGATCACGTTGGCGCCGGTGTAGCTGCCGTCGAAGCCGCAGTCCAGATCCAGCTTCACCGTCACCGGCTGGCCGCTGGCCAGCACGCGTTCAAGCTGGTCGGCATCGGGATTGGAGAGTGCGGCAGCGGGGATGGCCCGGTCGCCGGGCTTGAAGCCGGTGACGCCGGTGTGCGCAATGCGCTGGTGCGCATCGGTTCCGGCCGAACGCAGCAGATAGCCGGCAGCGCCCTTTTCGGTGGCGATCACCGGGCCGGCCGTACGCACGGCCGAGCCCATGCCGTAGTCACGGCCATCCTGCCGGCGCTGCATGCGAAAACCGACGTAGACGATCTTGCCGCGGATGCTGGCCGGGTCGGCGGCCTTGAGCGCAGCCAGGCTGTCGAAGGCGATCACCTGCGCGGTGAGTCCGCCTGCGGGCGTGCCTGGCGAATAGCCCAGCGCGGTGAGCACGAAGGGCTGCGGGAACGGCGTCATGATGGCGCCGCTTTCGTGGCGGCGCACCCACTTTGGATACGTCACCGGCTCGGTGGTGACCTTGTCGAAACCCAGCGCCTTGAACTTGGCCACCGCCCAATCTACTGCGCGCTGGTCGTTGGCGCTGCTGGCCATGCGCGGTCCGACTTCGGTGGTGAGCGAGGTGAGTACGGCCATGGCCGTGCCGTCATGCAACGCCTGGTCGCGCAGCTGTTCGGCCGTCTTTACGGCTGTATCCGGGATGGTGGTGACGGCCGCAGTGCTGGCGGCGGCAGCAAGCGAGAGCGCGCTGGCAGTGAACAGACAGACAAGGGAATGGCGCATCAGTGGCTCCGCGAGTGGAATACCTGATTATCCCGGCACCGGGCGCGGATGCTTGGGCCGGAAGTCACGAGTGCCGATGCCGATGCCGCTGTCGATGCCGTCGTCAATATCGGCGGCGGCATCGATACGGGGACTTACTGCTTGCTCTTCAGCAGGTCGCGGATTTCAGTGAGCAGGGCCACGTCGGCAGGTGGTGCGGCAGGCGCGTCTTCCTGCTTTTTTTGCAGCCGGTTCATGGCCTTGATGACCATGAAGATGGCAAACGCGACGATGACGAAGGTGATGATGGTGTTGATGAAGCTGCCGTAGTTGATGGCAACCTCGACCAGTTTGTGCGCCGGATCGCTGTCGTCGGCGGGCTTGATGACCCACTTCATGGCGGAAAAGTCGATGCCGCCGGTGAGCCAGCCAATGGGCGGCATGATGACGTCACTGACCAGCGAGCTGACGATCTTGCCAAACGCGGCACCGATGACGATACCGACCGCCATGTCCATCACGTTGCCGCGCATGGCGAAGGCCTTGAATTCCTGCAGCATGCTCATGCTCTACTCCTGGGGTTGGGAAGGTGCCGCGAGTGCCTGGCGCGACGTCAGCTGCCGGCTGGAGCAATGCGTCCGCGCAGTTCGGCGATGCCGACAAGCTGCGCGTGGAAATGGTCGCCGGGCGCCAATGCGGCGACGCCGGCCGGCGTTCCGGTGAAGATGAGGTCGCCGGGCTTGAGCTCGAACAGGGTCGACAACGCGGCAATGATGTGCGCGGTGTCGTGCGTCATCTGCGCCAACGTGGCGCGCTGGCGCAGCTGGCCGTTGACTTCCAGCTGCAGCACCGTGTCGGCACCGGGCGCGGCATCGGCGGCGGGGCGCAGCGCGGAGACGGGCGCGGCATGGTCGAACGCCTTGGCAATTTCCCAGGGATGGCCCTTGGCCTTGACCTGGCGCTGCAGGTCGCGGCGGGTCAAATCCAGGCCCACGCCGTAGCCGAAAACCAGCGCTGACGCCTGCTCCAGCGCAAGGTCGTGGCCACCGCCGGACAGCGCTACCACCATCTCCACTTCGTGCTGGAAGTCGGTGGTGTGTGACGGATAGGGGACGTCGGCACCGTCGCTGACCACCGCGTCCGCCGGTTTGCAGAAAAACATCGGGGTGCCGTGATCCACCGTCGCGCCCATTTCACGTGCATGGTCGGCATAGTTGCGGCCGATGCAGAAAATGCGGCGAAGGGGAAAACGTTCTGTACGGCCGACGATTGGCAGACTGGGAATGGCAGGTGGCGTAAACAGGTAGCCCATGCGCGCAAGCGTAGCAAAGTGCAGCCGGGATGGCGGGTGGCCCGGCATCCATGATCGCGCGGAGTTTGCGCGGCACCGGCATTCCATGCGACTTTGCCCGCGGACGGCGCGCACCGGGGTGGCTGCTGTCATCATTCGTCGGGTTGGATTTCGAGGGCGACGCTGCCTGACGGACAGCCTTGTCGCATCACGGACCCGGCCGTGCCGGGCAGGAGCGAGGGTGGAAAACGCCGAATTGTTGCGACAGTTGCGCATCGACGCCAGCCAGCGCGAGGACAGCCGCAAGCCGAATCGCTGGCCGTGGCTGGTGGTGGTGGCGGTGCTGCTGGTGTGCGGTCTGCTGGGGGCCGCCGGCTGGTGGTGGCTGGGCGCGCGCCCGGTCGTGGTGCAGGTGGCCACGGCGGTCGCGCCCAGTGCCGATGGTGAAGCCGGCGCCGTGCTGCAGGCGACCGGCTATGTCACGGCGCGGCGGCAGGCGACGGTTTCGGCGCAGATCACCGGCACGCTGACCGACGTCCTCATCGAGGAAGGCGACCATGTCCAGGCCGGCCAAGTGCTGGCGCGGCTGGACGACAGCGGCACCAAGGCCGCCCTCGGCGCGGCGCGGGCGCAGGCGGCCGCCGCGCACGCACTGCTGGCCCAGTACCAGGCCCAGCTGGCGCAAGCCACGCACGATGCCGCCCGGCTGCACGGGTTGGCGGTACGCGGTCTGGTGGCGACACAGAATGCCGAGCAGGCGCAGACGCAGGTCGACAGCCTGCGCGCCCAGCTTGCGGCGCAGCGCGAGCAAGCGCGTGCCGCCGATGCGCAGGCGGCGCTGGCCACGGTGAACTTTGACTACACCGTCGTGCGCGCGCCGTTCAGCGGCGTGGTTACCACCAAGGACGCACAGGTTGGCGAGATCATCTCGCCGCTGTCTGCCGGCGGCGGTTTCACCCGCACCGGCGTAGGCACCATCGTCGACATGGACTCGCTGGAAATCGACGTGGACGTCAACGAGGCCTATATCGGCCGCGTCAAGCCGAACATGCCGGCCGAAGCGGTGCTGGATGCCTATCCCGACTGGAAGATCCCCGCGCATGTGATCGCCATCGTGCCCACCGCCGATCGCGGCAAGGCCACGATCAAGGTGCGCGTGGCGCTGGAGGTGAAGAACGATGCGCGCATCGTGCCCGACATGGGCGTGCGTGTGTCGTTCCTCGAAGCCAAGCCGAAGCTGGCCGGGGCGGTGCCACGTGGCGTACTGGTACCGGCGACGGCCATCGTGCAGCGCGACGGCCGCAGCGTGGTGTTTGTCGTTGCCGATGGCAAGACGCAACAGCGGCAGGTGACACCGGCCAGCCAGGCGTATGGCGATTTGCGCCTGATACCTGATGCAGTGAAGGCCGGTGACAGCGTGGTGCTCGCGCCGCCGGCAGAATTGCACGATGGTTCGGCCGTCCAAACGAAAAAACCGTAGTTTGCCCATCCCACTGTAGGAGCCCGCTCGTGGGCGATGCCTCTGCTCTGAATCTCCATCCGAGACATCGAAACAAGAACATCGCCCGCGAGCGGGCTCCTACGACATTTCATTCCAGCGGAGTACGCCCATGGGCACGTTGATCGAGATTGACAACCTCGCCAAGACCTACACCCGCGGCAAGCAGAAGGTCGAGGTGCTGCATCACGTCAACCTGGCCATTGCCGAAGGCGATTTCCTGGCCTTGATGGGGCCATCCGGCTCCGGCAAGACCACCCTACTGAACCTGATTGGCGGGCTGGACACGCCCACTGCCGGCAGCATCAGCGTGGGCGGCCGGCGCATCGACCAGCTTGGTAGCGGCGCGCTGGCGAAGTGGCGCGCGTCCAACGTCGGCTTCGTGTTCCAGTTCTACAACCTGATGCCGATGCTGTCGGCGCAACGCAATGTGGAGCTGCCGCTGTTGCTGACCAAGCTGTCCGGCGCGCAGCGCAGGAAGAATGCGGCGATCGCGCTGCAACTGGTCGGCCTGGCCGACCGCGCCAGCCACAAACCAGGCGAACTGTCCGGTGGTCAGCAGCAGCGCGTGGCGATTGCCCGCGCCATCGTTTCCGATCCAACACTACTGGTGTGCGACGAACCGACTGGCGACCTGGATCGCCAGTCGGCCGAGGACGTGCTCGGCCTGTTGCAGCAACTTAACCGCGAGCATGGCAAGACCATCGTGATGGTCACGCATGATCCCAAGGCAGCCGAATACGCCAGCCATACCTTGCATCTGGACAAGGGCACGCTGGTCGAGCAGGTGGTGGCATGAACGTGCGCCGCCTTGCTCCCTCTCCCCGGCGGGGAGAGGGCCGGGGTGAGGGGACAGTCTTGCGCCGAAGCGATGTCGAAGTTCGCTTCGATCACCGTCCGCGCAAGCCCCAGCCCCTCATCTGCCCTTCGGGCATCTTCTCCCCAGAGGGGAGAAGAGCATTTGCCGAGGAGGATTTTTCATGAAATACCTCCACCTGATCTGGGCCGCGCTGTTTCGGCGCAAGACGCGCACCTTTCTCACCCTGGTGTCGATCATTGCCGCCTTCCTGCTGTTCGGCATGCTCGATGCGGTGCGTACGGCGTTCGACTCCGGCAGCCAAAGTCTTGCCGGTGTCGACCGGTTGGTCACCTCGTCGCGCTACTCGATCATCCAGCCGCTGCCGGAATCGCTGGGTGCGCGCATTGCGACGGTCCCCGGTGTGCGCGAGGTGGGTCACGCCAACTGGTTTGGCGGCATTTATCAGGACCCGAAGAATTTCGTCTTCAGCTATGCGGTCAGCCCGAACTATCTGGACCTGTATCCGGAAATCCACCTGAGCGCCGCGCAGCGCAAGGCGTTCGATGCCACGCGCACCGGCGCAGTGATTGGTGAGGTACTGGCGAAAAAATACGGCTGGAAAGTGGGCGACAAGGTCCCGCTGCAGTCGACCATTTTCCCGCAGAAGAATGGCGACAAGACCTGGACCTTCGACATCGTCGGCATCTACACCGTCGGCGAGGGCGCGGCGAACGGACTGGATCAGTTGTTCATGCTGCACTGGAAGTATTTCGACGAGTCGAACGCCTATGGCAGCGGCACGGTCGGCTGGTATGTCGACCGGTTGGCCGACCCGGCCCAGGCCGATCGCGTGGCGAAGGCCATCGATGCGCTGTCGGCCAACTCCGACCATGAAACCAAGACCCAGACCGAGCAGGCGTTCAGTGCCTCGTTCGCCAAGCAGCTCGGCGATATCGGCCTGATCGTCGGCTCGATCATGGGCGCGGTGTTCTTCACCCTGATCCTGTTGACCGGCAACACGATGGCGCAGGCGGTGCGCGAACGGACGTCCGAACTGGCGGTGTTCAAGACGATCGGTTTTTCCAGCCGCAGCGTGCTGGCGATGGTGTTGGCCGAATCGGTGTTGCTGCTGTTGATCGGCGGCGTGATCGGGGTCGGTCTGGCGGCCGTGTTGGCGCCCATCGTCAGCAAGGGCAGCGGCGGCATGATCAACCTGCCGCCGGTCGGCGCGGGCAGTTGGGCGATCGGTGTCGGCTTGATGGTGCTGATCGGCCTGGTGGTGGGCGCGCTGCCGGCATGGCGGGCGATGCGCCTGAACATTGTCGATGCGCTGGCTGGCCGCTGAAGGAGAACCCGACATGCGCAAATTGATTTCATTCTTCAGCGGGCTTGGGCTGGTCGTCGCGATCGTCGCGGGCCTGGTTGCCTGGTCGAAACTGCCTTGGCCGGGCGTGCTGGCGCTGGTCGTGTTGCTGGCGCTATGGCTGGTATTGACCCGGCGTGGCCGGCAAACCTTGTCGATCACCGGCGTCGGCATCAGCACGTTGCGCCAGCGGCTCGGTGCGTCGCTGGTGGTGGTGATCGGCATTGCCGGCGTGGTCGGCGTGCTGGTGGCGATGCTGGCGATGGGCGAGGGTTTCCAGGCCACCCTGCAGCAGACCGGCAGCGATGACACCGCCATCGTGTTGCGCGGCGGCTCCAATGCCGAGTTGAACTCGGTGCTCGACCGCGACAGCGTCAACGTCATCACCCAGGCGCCCGGCGTGGCGCGCGGTGCTGATGGCAAGCCGGTGGCTTCGGCGGAACTCTCGGTGGTGGCCAACCTGCCCAAGCGCAGCGATCCGGCCGTCGAGGCGAATGTGCAGATTCGCGGCGTCGGCGATGAAGCGTGGACGCTGCGGTCGAACGTAAAAATCGTGCAGGGCCGTCGCTTCAAGCCGGGCTTGCGCGAGCTGGTGGTGGGCCAGGGGGCGTTGCGCCAGTTTGCCGGGCTGGAGGTGGGCCAGCAGCTGCGCATCGCCGGGCAGGAATGGAACATCGTCGGCGAGTTCGCCTCCAACGATTCGCACGATTCGGAATTGTGGGGCGATGCGCAAACCGTGGCCTCGGCCTACCGCCGCGGCAGCAGCGCGCAGTCGGTGACCGTGCGGCTGACCTCGCCGGCCGTATTCGATGCGTTCAAGGCGGCGCTGTCCAGCGACCCGCGGCTCAAGGTCGACGTCAGCACCACCCGCGACTACTTCAACAAGCAGTCCGAGGGGCTGACCAAGGTGATCCGCGTGGTCGGCATCACCGTCGGCGTGATCATGGCGATCGGCGCGATCTTTGGCGCACTCAATACCATGTTTGCCGCGATCGCCGCGCGCGCGCGGGAAATCGCCACGCTGCGCGCGATCGGTTTCCGTGGCCTGCCCGTCGTGGTTTCAGTGCTGATGGAAACGCTGTTGCTGGCGCTGCTCGGCGGCGTGCTGGGTGGGTTGGTCACCTGGCTGATCTTCAATGGCTACACCGCTTCCACCCTCGGCGCCAACTTCAGCCAGGTGGTGTTCCAGTTCAAGGTATCGCCCGAACTGTTGTGGCTGGGCATCAAGTGGGCGATGGCGATCGGCTTCATCGGCGGCCTGTTTCCCGCCGTCCGTGCCGCGCGGCTGCCGGTGAGCACCGCCTTGCGCGAACTGTGAGGGCAAGGCGGCGCGCTTCAGGTTGCCGCGTCGGCGCCCCATAGCGCGCGCATGCTGGCCGTCAGCTTGAGTGCGTCCAGGTCGATCACGGCGGCCACGGCATAGGCCGGCACACCGCGGCGTCGGCGGATGGGCGTGCTGATGGGCAGGCCATCGACGGTGGTGATCGAGGCCACCTGAGGCGAGTGGTTGGTGCTGCCGCGGCGAGTGACCACGCCGATGCTGCCGTTGTGCAGGCGCACGCCGGTGCCAGGTGGATAGATGCCCAGCGTCTTGATGAAAAGCGCCGCCAGGTGTTCGTCGGCAATCATGCCTTCGTTGAGGAACAGCCAGCGCAGTGCCACGTTGGGCTTCATCGGCGGGCGGTGCACACGTCCGGACACGCGGGCGCAATAGACGTCGGCCAGCGACACGATTTGCGTGGCCAGATCAAGCTCGGCGCCGTTCTTGTGCGCCGGATAACCGCTGCCGTCGGCGCGTTCGTGGTGGTCGCGCACGATGTCCAGCCACAACGTCTGCGTGACGCCGTGCTCGCGCAGCAATGCCACGCCGCGTTCGCAGTGTGCGTCGACGGCGGCCCGTTGATCGGGGGTCAGTGGGGTGTGCATGGCCAGCAGGCGTTGCTGCAGGTTGAGCATGGCGACATTCATGGTCAGGGCGGCAGCCACCAGTTCTGGCAATTGCGCGGCGGGCAGCTTTGCCGCCCGGCCGACGATGACACTGACGACGGCGGTATTGACCGCGTGGCGGATGGCGTAGGGCTCTTGTCGATACATGACGATGGACGCCAATGCCACATCGGCATTGGCCGCGCACGCGCGCTGCACGCTGTCGGCGATGGCCAGCACCTTGGCCTCGAAGCCGCTGCCCGGCGTACCGGTAAACAGTGTGCGCAGTTGACGCTGCGCGTCGATCAGCATCTGCAGCGGTGATGCGCGGCGTGGACGTGGCGCGCTGGTCGTGGCGGGTGGGGCGGGTGCCAGGCTCACCAGTCGCTCAAGCTGCCGCGGTGAGGTGATTTTTTGTCCCCGGCGCAGCAGCAACGTGCCCTTGCCGTCAAACGCATCGCGCGGCAGCAGCTGGCCCAGCTTCAAGTCACGTGCACTGACGACGCGTTCAGGCATGGATTGACCTCAGGTGGCAATGGCAGCGCCGGTGAGCCGATGTGCCCCCGAGCCTGGCGTGAGGTGCGCCGCTGTTTTGGTGCGGGCACTCCCGGCGCGCCGATCCGTACCGGGGTATCGGCTGCCGGTGGGAAAACTTGAACGCCCGTGTCGCCTGTGCTGGTGGCGTCACGGCATCACTGGCGGGATATAGGCCAAGGTCCGGCCCAGCAGCCACAGCAGTCCCAGCACCAGCGGCACATGCACCAGCAGTTGCATGAAGGTGTAGCCGACCACGTCGCGTGCCTTGAGGCCAAGTACACCCAGCAGCGGCAGCATCCAGAACGGATTGATCAGGTTGGGCAGCGCCTCGGCCGCGTTGTACACCTGCACCGCCCAGCCCAGATGCACATGCAAATCGTTGGCCGCGGCCATGACGTAGGGCGCCTCGACCAGCCACTTGCCACCGCCGGAGGGCACGAAGAAACCAAGCACGGCCGAGTAGGCGCCCATCACCAGCGGGAACGTGTCGGCGTTGGCGACGTGCGTGAACACCAGTGCCAGCCGATGCGCCAGCGTGTGTCCGCCAAAGCCGGGCGTGTGCGTGAGCAGCGCGGCAATGCCGCCGTAGAGCGGAAACTGGATCAATACGCCGGTGGTGCTGGGCACGGCGCGGGTCACCGCGTCGAGAAAACTGCGCGGCCGCCAGTGCAGCAGGATGCCGAGAGTCAGGAACAACAGGTTGTACGTGTTGAGGCTGGCGATGGCCGTCATCGCGCCCTTGCTGGCGAACTCATGGCCCAGCCAACCCAGCCCCAACGCACCCACGGTCAAGGCCAGCAGTGGGCTGTATTCCAGCCATTCGCCGGGACGCGTACGTGGCGGCAAGGCCTGGAAGGGGGCGTCCTCGATGGCGAAATCCTGCGCCGTACGTGCATTGGCATCGGCCGGCGCGGTGACCCAGCAGATCACCAGCGAGACGCCAATCAACACGGCCGCCATGACGATGGATTGCCACAGGAAAATGGTCTGGCTGAAAGGCAGGACGCCGGTGATGGCGAGCAGCCCCGGCGGCATGCTGCCGGGGTTGGCCTGCAGCTGCGCGGCTGACGAGGACAATCCCAGCGCCCAGATGGCGCCCAGCCCCAGGTAAGCCGCGGCGCCGGCAGCGCGATAGTCCATGCGCAGGTCGCCGCGGCGCGCCAGGGCGCGCACCAGCAGCCCGCCAAACACCAGCGAGAAACCCCACGAAAGCAGCGATGCCAGCATGCTGACCAGGGCGACATACACCACCGCGCCGCGTCCGCTGCGCGGTGCGCGCGCCAGCACGTCGATGCAGCGTGCGACCACCGGCGCGGTGGCCAGCACATAGCCGCCAATCACCACGAACGCCATCTGCATGGTGAATGGGATCAGGCTCCAGAAACCGGTGCCGAAAGCATCCACTACCGCCAGCGGCGTGGCACCAAAAGCCAGCGCGGCCAGCGTGACCAGCATCACGCCAAGCGCGGCAAACACCCACGCATCCGGAAACCAGCGCTCCGACCACGCCGCGCTGCGCAATGCCGCGCGCGCCATCCAGCCTTCGTGTGTTGCCTGCATGCGCGTCCCCCGTGATTGGCGGCCCATGGTGGCGCGCGCACGGTCGGCGCGGCAAGCCGGTGGGTGTCAGTGGTGCTGCCGGCTCAATGTGATGAAAGCCACGCCGGTCAGGATGATCGCCATGCCGCCCAGCTCAAGCGTGCCGACGTGCTCGCCGGCCAGCATCACGCCAAGCAGCACCGCCACCGGCGGATTGACGTAGGCATAGCTGGTGGCAAGCGCCGGCCGCGCCCGTTTGAGCACGTACAGATACGCGCTGAAGGCAATGATCGAACCGAACACCGCCAGGTAAGCGATGGCCAGTGTCGATTGCACGCTGGGATGCGCGGGCAGCTGCTCACCGCCAAGCAGGCTGAAGACCAGCAGCACGGCGCTGCCGCAAACCATTTGCGCGGCGGTGTTCATCGGCCCTGGTGGCATGTCGCGACGTCGTCCCCAGGCCGAGCCCAGCGCCCATGCGGCGGCCGCAGCCAACAATGCCAGTGCGCCGAGACGTGATCCGGACAGGCTGTTGCCAAGGTTGAGCACGACCACGCCGGCAAAGCCGATCACCAGCCCGATCGTCTCGCGCCGGTTGGGCCACTCGCCATACATGCCGGTGAACAGGGCTGCAAACAGCGGCATGCTGGCCACCGCCACGGCGGCCACGCCGGAGCCGACATCTTGTTCGGCATAACACACCAGGCCATTGCCCAGCCCCAGCAACAGCACGCTGCTGAAGGCGGCGTTGCGCCATTGTGCCGGTGTCGGCGATGCCACGCCGCGCAGGCGCAGGAAGGCATACAAGGCGGTGCCGGCGCCAAGGAAGCGCAGCCCGGCCAGCAGAAACGGCGGATAGCTTTGCAGCGCGTAACGGATGCCGAGGTAAGTCGAGCCCCAGATCAGGTACAGCGCCAGCAGCGACAGCGGCACCAGGATGCGGGGATCGGACCAGCGGCGCGGTGCGTGGACCGCATCGCTGATGGAAGTGTCGGCCATGAAGATGCATCAAGAAGGGAGTGCGCATTATCGGCGCAGGCGGGGTGCCGGTGCGGCATCGCTCGCCGCGCCGTGGGGCGTCGCGGTGGCTGGTCAGTTGGCGCTGGTGTGCTCGGGGTGGATCACCTTGAATTCGCCTTCCAGCACCTGCGGCTGGCTTTGTCGCGCCGCCGACGCCGACGGCGCAGCAACGCGGTGGCGATGGGCCCACCAGCGCCAGGCCAGCACGATGCCGGTGCCGACCAGCAGGACGCCGGCGATGGCCAGGCCAAACACCAGCAGCATGCCAAGCAAGGCCAGGCCCAGCAGCAGCGACAAGGCGTGCATGAGCGGATTGCGCGAGCGCCGTACCGATTGCAGGTAGAGAGCCATGTGTTAAAAACCCGTGTGGTAAAATCAACGACTTGCGTGTGCAACCATGGGGTCATGTGACCCGCGAGGCAAGTGCCGATGGATACAGCTGCCGCCCTTGGCGCGCCCCCCGCCCAGGCCTTGTGCCGCCTGGTTGATGTGCCGGAAAGCGGCGCCACGGCCGTGGACGCCATGCTTGACGATGGCGAGCAGAGCGTCATCGTGCTGCGCCGTGATGGCGCCGTGCACGCCTACATCAATGTCTGCCCGCACGCCGGGCGGCGCCTGGACTACGCGCCGGGCAAGTTTCTGCTCAAGCACGACACCCTGATTTGTGCCGTGCACGGCGCGACTTTCCAGCAGACCAGCGGCGTCTGTGTCGCCGGCCCCTGTTGCGGCGATTCCCTGCAGGAATTGCCGGTCAGCGTGCGCGACGGCCAGGTGTGGCTGGTGTCCTGAACACGCCGATGGACACCGCGCAGCGGGTCAGGCGTTGATCAGTGCCGAGATTTCGGCGGTGCGCTCCTGCATCAGCGCCGGGTCGGCGCGGGACTCGACGTTGAGGCGCAGTAGCGGTTCGGTATTGGAGCGGCGCAGGTTGAAGCGCCATGCGCCGAAGTCGGCGCTGATGCCGTCGGTGTGGTCGAGCGTGGGTGATTGTGCGGCGTAATGGGTCATGACCCGTGCGCTGGCGGCGTCGGCATCGGCCACCTTGAAATTGATCTCGCCGCTGCAGGGGAAGGCACGCATGCGGTCCTCCACCAGCTCGGCCAGTGACAGGCCGCGGGTGGAGATCAACTCGGCAATCAGCAGCCACGGAATCATGCCCGAGTCGCAATAGGCGAATTCGCGGAAGTAATGGTGCGCGCTCATCTCGCCGCCGTAGATGGCGTTTTCGGCGCGCATGCGTTCCTTGATGAAGGCGTGCCCGGTCTTGGAGAGCACCGGCACGCCGCCGGCGGCGTGCACCATCTCGATGGTGTTCCACAGCAAGCGTGGATCGTGGATGACCTTGCCACCGGGGTGGCGCGCGAGCAGGGCAGTGGCCAGCAGGCCGACCAGGTAATAGCCCTCGATGAAGCGCCCGTCCGCGTCGAAGAAAAAGCAGCGGTCGAAGTCGCCGTCCCAGGCAATGCCGAGGTCGGCGCCATACGCGCGCACGGCGGCCGCGGTGGCGGCGCGGCGCTCCGGCAGCAGCGGGTTGGGGATGCCGTTGGGGAAATGGCCGTCCGGCTCATGCTGCAAGCGGACGAACGAGAAGGGCAGATGCGGCGCCAGCAGGTCGACGATCACGCCAGCGCCGCCGTTGCCGGCGTTGACGACGATCTTCAGCGGCTTGAGCCGGTCGCGCCGGATGTAGCTGAGCAGGTGCGCGATATAGGCCGATTTGTCGGTCATCATGCGCGGCACTGCGGGCGCGGTCGGGATGGGGTCGCGATGGTTGGCGGCGGCATCGCGGATGGCGAACAGGCCGCTGTCGCCGCTGATCGGGCGCGAGCCTTCGCGCACCAGTTTCATGCCGTTGTAGTCCATCGGATTGTGGCTGGCGGTGATCATCACGCCGCCGGCGGCCTGCAGGTTGGACGTCTGGAAATAGACCTCCTCGGTGCCGCCCACGCCAATGTCGATGACCTCGCGCCCTGCCGCCTGCAGGCCTGCCGTCACTGCCGCCTGCAGGCCGGGACTGCTGAGGCGCACGTCGCGGCCGGCGACCACCGGTCCGGGGCCGAGCTGTGCCGCCAGCGCCAGGCCGATCCTGGCGGCAAGCGCGTCGTCCAGCTCGTCGGGAATGCGCCCGCGAATGTCGTAGGCCTTGAAGCAGGAGAGGCTGGTCATCCGCTGGTTCCTCGATCAATGGCCCGGGAATGATAGTTGCCGTGCCACCCTGTCGCCGGCCACGCCATCGCAGGGCAGGCCCGGACTGCCGTCACCTGCCGACTGATCAATGGAACATCAGGTTGATTGCCACCAGGGTGACCACCAGGATCACGCCGGTCAGCGGCAGGCCCACGCGCAGGAAATCCTTGCCCTTGTAGCCGCCGGGGCCGGTGACCATCATCAACGCCGGATGGCCGGAGGTCAGCAGGAAGGTGTTGGACGAGGACACGGCCACGATCAGCGCATAGGCCGACGGGTTGCCGCCGGTGGCGACGGCCACGCTGATGGCCACCGGCACCATCATCACCGTGGCGCCGACGTTGGACATCACCTGCGAGAACAGCAGCGTCAGCACCGCCAGTACCAGCTGCAGCACATACGGCGAGCCGGCACCGAAGTAATGCACCACCTGCTGTGCCAGCCACGCGGCGGTGCCGGTGGAATCCATCGACCAGCCCAGCGGGATCAGGCAGGCAATGACGAACACGGTCTTCCAGTTGATGGCCTTGTAGGCCTCGTCCATGTTGAGCACGCCCGACAGCAGCATGGCGATGGCGCCGGTCATCATCGCCACCGACAGGTCGAGGTTGGTGAACAACGCCAGTCCCTGCGCCATCAGGAAAAAGCCGACTGCCTGCCAGATCTTGGTCGGCCGCTGCTCGTCCTTGGGGATGTCGGTGACGACGACCAGGTCCTTGTCCTCGGCCGCCAGCGTCAGGTCGCGCCAGTTGCTGTGCAGCACCACGGTGTCGCCGGCACGCAGGCTGAGCGCGCGCACGTCCTCGTGAAACACCTGCTCGCCGCGCGTTACTGCCAGCACGGAAATGCCGAAGCGCTTGCGCAGTCGCAACTCGCCGATGGTGTGCTTGATGAAGCGCGACACCGGCGGGATCACCACTTCGGAAATGCCGGCGCGGGTCGGGTTGAACAGCTCGCCCAGCTGGCGCATGCGCGTGGACAGCCGGCACAGCTGATTGTTGGCAAACTGGTTGAGCTGCTCGCGTGGCCCGAGCACGCCAAGCACCGAACCCACCCAGATGACGTGATCGGCCGGCGGCGCCATGCGCGCCTCGTTGCCGCTCTTGATGGCCAGGATCAGCGGTGAATTGTGCAGCTGCTCGACCTCGCCAATGCTCATGCCGACCAGCGGGCTTTCGGCGGTGACGGTGAGCTCGGCGGTGTCGCCGACGATGCCGTAGGCGTCGGCAAAGTAACTCTCGGTGCGGCCGGGCGTCACCTTCAGCCGCTGGTCTTCGCGCGCCGGCATCAGCTTGGCGCCGAACAGATAGAAATACGCCACGCCGACCACGGCCAGCGCCAGTCCCACCGGCGTCACGCTGAACAGGCCGAACTTCGGGATCGTGTGCGCGCCGGGCAGCAGGTTGGCGTTGGCGCTGGCGATCAAATCGTTCAGCACGATCAGCGCCGAGTTGGCGATCAGCGTGGTGTTGGTTGCCGCCAGTACGCAAAACGCCATCGGCAGCAGCAATCGCGACAACGGCACGCCCGTGCGTGCCGACAAGCGGCTGCTGATCGGGATCATCAGCGCCGCCAGTGCCTGGCTGGGGATGACCGAGCTGAACAGGCTGGCGACGATGTTGATCACCACGCTCAGGCGCGACTCCACCCCGCGTGCCATGCGCACCACGAACTGCGCGGTGAGGTTGAGTACGCCGGCGCGGTCCAGGCCTTCGCCCATGATCATGATGGCGATGATCGCGATCACCGCCGTGCCGGAGAAACCGTTGAACACGCGCTCGGGCGGGATCAGCCCGGTCAGGCCAATGGTCACCACCACCAGCAGCGCCACCATGTCGGCGCGGATCCACTCCAGCACCAGCATGAGCATGGTGAAGCCCAGCAACCCGAGCACCAGGATCATGTCCGGGGTGAGCGAAAGTCCCACTAGCGCGTACCCCGCAAGGGCCGCTGGTGACGAGGAAGGCAGGCAAACCGTGGATGTTTCACGCCGTGCTGCCGCATCCGTGACCAAGGTGTCTCAAGTATAAGCGGCTCCGATGCGGGCGCTGGTGAATCGGCCGCCAAGTCGTGCGCCGGTGGCGGCAGCAGGCACGATTATAGTCACGCATCGCTATATCGCGACTAAGCGATATATACTCGCCGGCGTCGCCACCGGAGCCGCCGATGTCCACCATCAGTTTTGAGTTTTTCCCACCCAAGACCGACGAGCAGCGGGCACAGCTGGATCGTGCGGCGCGTGCGTTGAAAGCCCACCAGCCGGAGTACGTGTCGGTGACCTTTGGCGCTGGCGGCTCCACCCTGAGTTACACCGCCGATACCGCGCAGCGACTGCACGAACGACACGGCCTGACCGTGGCGCCGCATGTGTCCTGCGCCGGTGGCACCCGCGCGGAGCTGGCCGCGCTGCTGGAAAGCTATCGCGATGCCGGCTATCGCCGGCTGATTGCCTTGCGCGGCGACCTGCCTTCGGGCATGGCCACGACCGGCGACTTTCGCTACGCCGCCGAGTTGGTCGCCTTCATCCGCGAGCGCACCGGCGACTATTTCCACATCGAGGTGGCGGCCTACCCGGAAACCCATCCACAGGCGGAAAACGCCATGCGCGACCTGCACAACTTCAAGGCCAAGATCGATGCCGGTGCTGACGGTGCCATTACCCAGTATTTCTTCAACGCCGATGCCTACTTCCGCTTCGTCGACGACATTGCGCGGCTGGGCGTGAATGTGCCCGTCGTCCCCGGCATCATGCCCATTTCCAGCTACAGCCAGCTGCAGCGCTTTTCCGATCTGTGCGGTGCGGAAATCCCGCGCTGGATCGCCAAGCGCATGCAGGCGCTTGGCGATGACGTGGCCAACGTCCGCGCGCTGGGCACCGAAGTGGTCGCACGCCTGTGCCAGCGCCTGCTCGATGGCGGCGCGCCCGGATTGCACATCTACACCTTGAACCGCTCCAAGGCGCCGCAGGCCGTGCTGGAACAATTGGCGTGACACGGCGGGAGCGCATTCCGCGCGCGAATGCCCCGCGCGTGCGGTGGCGTCGCGAACGACCGGCCAGGAACCACCGTATGCTGCAGTGATGCGCATGTTGTCTGTCCTGCCGTGGTTGATCTGCCTGGGCCTGGCGGTCGTGTCGACGGGAGCGGTCGCGCAGACGGCCATTCATCGCTGCGTGGACACCGACGGCCATCCCGTGTTCACCGATCAGCCGTGTGCGGCGCTGCAGGCCGCGCCGGTGACGGCCTCGCGTGACGCGGCAGGCGCGCCGGCACGCCCATCGTCACCGGCCGTGTTGTGCGCCGCCGACATGGAGCAGCTCAAGCGCGCGGTGATCGATGCTTTCGCCGCGGCCGATGCCAATCGCCTGGCCGGGCTGATGCTGTGGCGCGGCACTGGCGGGGCGGCTGCGGTGGCTGATATTCGCCGGCTGCAACATCTCATGCGCGAGCCGCTGCTGGACATCGGGCCGGAGCGCGATGCCGGTGAAGATGCCAACGCCACATGGCACCCTGCGCCGGATTTGCCGATGACTGATTCGGCGTCTGATGACCCGGTGCTGGTCGTGCGCACGGCAGGCAACGATGGCAGCGGGCAACCGCACAGCCTGCGCTTCACTGTCGTGCGGCGCTTTGGCTGTCTGTGGCTGCGCAGCGCAGATTGAAGCGCTTTGCACGCTGCGCAGCACAACGCGGGGGCAGGTTGCGGCGACTATTATGGGCAATCTTTCGTGGAGAATGGACATGGCGCAGCAGTACCCCGAGTGGATCTGGCAGAACGGCAAAATCAAACCCTGGAAGGACGCCACCGCGCACGTCATGTCGCACGCCCTGCATTACGGTTCGTCCGTGTTTGAAGGCATGCGCAGCTATCCCACGCCCGACGGTGCGGCGATTTTCCGCCTGACCGATCACCTGCACCGCCTGTTCCATTCGGCGAAAATCTACGACATGGCCTTGCCGTACACCGCCGATGAGCTGGCGGCGGCCAGCCGCGAAGTCATCAAGCGCAACAACCTCACCGCGTCCTACATTCGCCCGGTTGCATACCGTGGCCTGGGCGGCTTTGGCCTGTCGGCCGAAACGCCCATCGACGTGGCGGTCGCGGCATGGCCAATGGGGCCGTACCTCGGCGCCGAGGCGCTGGAAAACGGCATTACCGCATGCGTGTCGAGCTGGCAGCGGTTTGCACCCAACACCATTCCGTCGGGCGCGAAAGCCGGCGGCAATTACTTGTCCGGCCAGCTGATCGCGCGTGAGGCGCGCCAGCGCGGGTTTGGCGAGGGCATCGCCTTGTCCTCGTCCGGCTTGTTGAGCGAAGGCGCTGGCGAGAACCTGTTCCTGGTATTCGACGGCGCATTGCATACCGCGCCGGCGAGTGCCTCGATCCTGGCCGGCATCACCCGCGACAGCCTGCGCACGCTGGCGCGCGAAGATGGCATCGACGTGGTCGAGCGCGACCTGCCACGCGAATACCTGTATCTGGCCGACGAGGTCTTCATGTGCGGTACCGCCGCCGAGATCACGCCGATCCGCGCGGTCGATGGCAAGCAGGTCGGTGCCGGCAAGGCCGGCCCGGTGACGCGGCGCCTGCAGGAGTTGTTCTTCGGCCTGTTCGATGGCCGTACCAACGACAAGTGGGGCTGGCTCGAAGCGGTCTGATACAGGACGGCCGCGGCCCATCGGCATCTATGGTGCCGATGGGATCGTGGTGCTGATATCCCAAGGTGCCGCGGCAGGCTGAAGCCCGCCCCTACGACGGGCGTGAGTTGCTGCCAAATTCAATGCAGGCAATGGCGCCGTTGGCATCGGTGCGCGGGCGCATGGAAACCTTCCAGCTGTAGAGCTCGCACAATCGGCGCACGATGGCCAAGCCAAGGCCGGCGCCGCTGCCGCCGACGCCTTCGCCGCGCACGCCGCGCTGGAACAACCGCTCGGCGTCTTCCGGCTTGATGCCGGGACCGGTGTCGACAACCTCCACCCGATTGTCGCCAACCTCGACGCGCACGCTGCCTTCGAGCGTGTACTTGATGGCGTTGCCGATGAGGTTGGTCAGCGCCACCGCCAGCACCGAGGCTGGTGCGTTGACGTTGACCGGGCTGCGTGCATCCAGCTCGATCGCCAGCGGCTTGCCGCGCATCTGCGGGCGCTGGCTGTCGATGACGTCGGCCGCCACCTTGGCCACGTCGGTGGTTTCGCCGCGGGTCGGGCCGCGACGCTCGGCGCGCGAAAGCAGCAGCAGCGCTTCGATCAGCTCCGTGGCCTGGCGCGAGGCGCGCTCGATGCGCTTCAGGCGTTCTTCAAGCTTGGGCGTGAGGTCGGGCGACCCCTGCAGCAATTCGGTGGTGCTGGCAATCACCGCCAGCGGCGTGCGCAATTCATGGCTGACGTCGGAGTTGAACTCGCGGTCGTGCTCGACCATCGCCGTCAGGCGCGTGGAGTATTCGTCCAGCGCGTGCGCCAGCTCGCCCACCTCGTCGTTGGCAAAGTGCGGTGCCAGCGGCTCGGCTTTGCCGACCTTGCGAAAATCGCGCAGCCGATTGGCCAGGTCGGTGACTGGCTTGAGTACTTTGCGTGACAGCCACAGGCCCAGCACCAGTGAGAGCAGGCCGAACAGGAACACTGCGCCGATCACGCTGATCAACAATTGCTGCTTGCCCAGCTCCTCGCGAGTGACGTCGTAGCGGACGAAGCTGATGATGTGGTTTTCGCGGTACACCGCCAGCTTGTAGTGGCGGCGTTTGCCATCCTCACCTGGCTCGACGATGTCATGGACGCCGTTGGCATTGGCCAGGTTCTGCCATGCCAGCGGCGCCTTGTACAAGGTGCGATCGCTCTTGGTCATGCCCGTGATCAGTTGCGAGCCGGGGCCGGGGGCGTCGGGATGCTCCTGCGCATAGCGGTTGGCGTACCTGGCGTCGTCAAGCAGGCTGGCGTTGACCAGCTGGTCTTCCACCTTGGCGCGGATGTTGAGCGCGGCCACGGCAAACAACGCGCTGAGGCCAAAGCCGAACAGCGCGAACGAAACCACCAGGCGGAACCGCAGCTTGCGACGCGATTGCATCAAACGGGCGTCGCGTCAGGCTTGCACGGCATCGGGTTCGACCATGCGGTAGCCGATGCCGTGGCGGGTGTGGATCAGCGGCGTGGCAAAGGGCTTGTCGATGGCCGCGCGCAAGCCGTGGATGTGCACGCGCAGCGAGTCTGAATCCGGCAATTCCTCGCCCCACACTTTTTGTTCCAGGTCCTGCCGGGTGACGACCGAAGGGCTGGCTTCCATCAGCGCCTGCAGGAGTTTCAGGCCAATCGGGTTGAGCTGGATCGACTTGCCCTCGCGGTTGACCGTCAGCGTGTCCAGGTTAAAGGTGAGATCGGCCACTTTGAGCACGCGGCTTTGCGGGCCCTTGCCACGGCGCGAGAGCACTTCCAGCCGCGCGGCCAGCTCCTGCAGCGCGAAGGGCTTGGTCATGTAGTCGTCGGCGCCGGACTCGAAACCGGTGAGCTTCTGCTCCAGCGCGTCGCGCGCGGTGAGCATGAGGATCGGCGTCTGCTTGTGGGCCTCGTGGCGCAGCTTGCGCGCCACCTCCAAGCCGTCCATGCCGGGCAGGGTCAGGTCAAGCACGATGACGTCGAAGTTGTGCACCACCGCCAGATGCAATCCGGTGACGCCGTCGCCGGCAAAATCCACCACGTTGCCGCGGTCTTCCAGATAGTCGCCAATGTTGGTGGCGATGTCGGTGTTGTCTTCAATGACCAGAACGCGCATTTGCCACTCCTGCACAACCGCCAAGCCGGGACTGCAAGCTTAACAAGCTTGGTGTGAGGGCGGCGCGTCGCCTGGGCCAGCGTCGCGCGCAAGAAAAACCCAGACACGCGGGGGGAGCCGACGTGCCTGGGCCAAAAAGTTGCCCCGCGGTACCGCGTCTGCCGCGCAGCGGCCAGATCAACAGTGTGTGCCGTTATAAAGCGGCGGGAGTTATCGGCAGGTTAATCGCGTGCGCCACGCCATCGGCGGCACTTGCGCGTGGATCGTCGTCGCCGTGCCGTTCCATGTGGGTCGCCTTCGTAGAAGCCTGCTCGCGGGCGATGCTTTTGGGTGCGCCACCAAAATTCTTGTGCCATCGAGGCAAGACATCGCCCGCGAGCAGTCCCCCGCAGAACACAGGTGGCGTGACACCGTTCAGCGTGACGCGATCTTCATGGGCGTCACGCGTGCGCCGTGGCGAGCGGGGGCGTGGCTGACGACAAGATCGATGATGGCGCCGGCAACGTCGACGCCGGTGGCCGCTTCAATGCCTTCCAGCCCGGGCGACGCGTTGACCTCCAGCAACAGCGGGCCACGGTCGGCGCGCAGCAGGTCCACGCCGGCGACGCCCAATCCCAGCGCGCGCGCCGCACGCAGCGCAATGCGCCGTTCCTCGTGACTGAGGCTGACCGCCTTGGCGCTGCCGCCGCGATGCAGGTTGGCGCGGAAGTCGCCTGGCTTGGCGTCGCGCTGCATCGCCGCCACCACCTTGTGGCCGACAACCAGGCAGCGCAGGTCGCTGCCTCTGGCCTCGGGGATGAATTGCTGCACCAGGAAATTGGCGTACAGGCCGCGAAAGGCCTCGATCACGCTTTGCGAGGCGCTGTCCTTGTCCGCCAGCACCACGCCGGCGCCCTGGCTGCCTTCGTTGAGCTTGATCACGTGCGGTGCCGGGCCGATCAGCTGCAGCACGTCTTCGGTTTCGTCCGGGTTGTCGCCAAACACGGTGACCGGCATGTCGATGCCTTCGGCCGCCAGCAGTTGCAGGCAGCGCAGCTTGTCGCGTGCGCGCAGCACGGCGTCGGACGAATTGGGCGTGTACACGCCCATCATCTCCAGCTGGCGCAGCACTGCCGTACCGTAGAACGTGCTGTGCGTGCCGATGCGCGGAATCACGCAATCAAGCCCATGCACCGGCTTGCCCTTGTAATGGATGGCCAGCGCACCCGGCGCCACACGTGCGTAGCAGCGCAGCGGATCAAGCACGCGCACCACATGGGCGCGCTGGCGTGCGGCTTCGATCAGCCGGCGCGTGGAATACAGCCGCGTGTTGCGTGACAGGATGGCGATCTTCATGGCGGACTCGGCATGGCGGCGGACGCCACCGGCGCGGGGCGCGGCTGCGTGTGCGACAAGGCGGGATCGATTATGAAGCGCCCGTGCAAGGCGCTGCGGCCGACCAGCAGCGGAAACAGCATGTGTCGCCGATCCGTGAGATTGACCTCCATGGCGAAGCGCCGGCCGGCCAGTTCCACCGTGGTGTGGATGAACCAACGCTGGCTGCGCCGCCCGCCGGTATCGATGACGGCGCGCCGATCGATCGATGGCGCCTCGCATTGCCGCAGGCGGTGCAGGTGGCGACCGATGCCGACGCTGAAGCGCAGCCAGTGCGCGCCATCGCGCTCGAATTCTTCCAGCGTATCCACATGCAAGGCGCTGCTGCGTGCGCCGGTATCGAGTTTTGCCCGCAGTGGGCCGATGCCCAGCTGCGGCAAGATCAACCATTCGCGCCAACCCAGCACCAGCGGCGCGTGGTGGCCCGCCGGCGCATCGACCGCAGCACTCGGGATCAAGTCGCGCATGATCGGGTCGCGCATGATCGGATCAGGCATGGCGGGCGGGAAGTGGAGCGGGTGAAGGGAATCGAACCCTCGTCAGTAGCTTGGGAAGCTACAGCTCTACCATTGAGCTACACCCGCGTGGAGGGCGATGGTAACCGCAACCCTCCGTGCGGGGAAAGCGTCGCGCGCCCATTGGTGACCGACTGATGCATGAACGCGACATGGCGTGGCGCTGAACGCCGGGCGCCGCCAGGCTGGTATCAACGCGGGTGAGCGCCGATATCTGCGCATAATCAGGGTGTGCGCGCCGTGAGGGTGCGGCCCGAGCCATGGTGTGGAGACCGATCATGCGTATTGCAGCCACTCGCCCCCGGACACATTGCCGTTCCGTGTCGCGCTGGATGCTGCTGGCGCTTTTGCTGTGCACGGGCGCGGTGCAGGCGCAGACGGACGATGCCACGCTGGATCCGCCGGAGCGGGTGGCGCGCTTGTCGTACCTAGCCGGCGATGTCGGCTTCCTGCCGTCGGGTGCCAGCGCGTGGAGTGCGGCCAGCATCAATCGTCCGCTGACGGTGGGTGACCGTCTGTCCACCGGCGACGGCGCGCGCGCCGAGCTGGAGCTGGATGGCACCACGCTGCGCATCGATGACGCCACCGATTTCGGCCTGCTCGATCTCACCAATCAGGTGGCGCAGATCGAGTTGAGCCAGGGCACGCTCGATGTAAGCGTGCGCCGCCTCGAAGCTGGGCAAAGCGTGGAGATCGACACGCCGACCGTGGCCGTGGTGGTGGATCGGCCGGGAGATTTTCGCATTGATGCCGGCAGTACCACGCAGCCCACGCGGGTAAGCGTGCGTGCCGGCAGCGCCACGGTGTATGGCGAAAACAACGCGCAGCGCACAGTGCTGGCGGGTCGCCGCTATGTGTTTGCCGATTCCGCGTTGGCCAATGTCGAGATCAGCGATCTTGCCGGCGGCGACGATTTTGATGCGTGGAGTGCCGACCGCGAGCAACGCTACGCGCGCTCGACCAGTAGCGAGTATGTGTCCGACGAGGTCATCGGTTACCAGGACCTCGACCAGTACGGCAGCTGGCAGGATGACACGCAGTACGGCGCAGTGTGGTATCCGCGCAGCGTGGCTGTCGATTGGGCGCCGTATCGCGATGGCCACTGGGCCTACATTGCGCCGTGGGGCTGGACGTGGGTGGACGATGCGGCCTGGGGTTTTGCGCCGTACCACTACGGCCGCTGGGCGCATGTCCATGGCCGCTGGGGCTGGGTGCCGGGGCCGCGCCGCCTGCGCGCGGTGTATGCGCCGGCGCTGGTGGCGTTTGTCGGCGGTGGCGGCTGGTCGGTCGGCATCGGCAGTGGCCCGGTGGGCTGGTTCCCGCTTGGTCCGGGGGAAATCTACGACCCGTGGTATCGCGTCAGTCGCAACTACTACACGCGCATCAACATCACCAACATCCACGTGCGCGGCGGCCGTGACCATGCCTGGCGTGACCGTGACTGGAAGCAGCGTTACGACCGCTACCGCTATGCGCCGCCGGTACGTGCCGCGAGCTACGCCAATCGCCATGTCGCCGGCGCGATGACCGCCGTGTCCGGTCGCGCCTTTGCCAACGGTCGTCCGGTGCGCGGCAATGAGCAGCGTGTCGACCGGCGGCAGCTGGCGAACGCGGCGGTGCTGTCGCATGGCATTGCGGCGCGTCCAGCGGGCGGCGTCAGCGTGCTGCCGCGCGGAGCGAATGTCCGCGCCTTGCCGACGGCCGGCTTCAATCGCGAAGTGGTGGCCCGTCGCGCGCCGCCGGCCACGGTGGTCGATCATGCCCACCCTGTGGCCGGGCCGCGCACGACGCCGCGACTGGCGACGACGTCTTCGCATGTGCGCGTGCTGGAGGATCGCCTGGACGTGCGCCGCGCCAGCTTTGATCGCGACCGTGCACCGCAGCAGGCCAGCGTCGAGCTGGGGCGCCAGCGTCCAGCCGGCGAAGCCCGGCCGATACCGGCGCGGGATGTCCGGCCAATGCCGGCACAGCGTACGGCCACCGCGCCATCGCGCACGGCGACCTTGCCTGCGGCGACGCCGATCCGGGCCGTGGACATGCGTGCTGGTGAGTTGCCGTCCGCGCGCTTTGCCCGTGGTCGGCGCGGGATGCCGGCGGCCGAGGCGCGTGCAACCGATACCGGACGCATGGCTGACACCGACGCCCGGCCCTTCGTGCGCGGAAATGATGCCCGCGCGCCGCGACCGGGGCTCAGCGTGATTTCCAGCGCCGACACCGACCGTGCCGCGCGTGCGGCAGCACTGGGCACACCCGCAGCGCAGACCTCGCTGCCGACCGTGCCGCGGATTTCCCGTGCCGACGACAACCCTGTCGCGACGCCGCGTGCGGTGCCTTCGCGCGAGTGGAACGACCGCGCGTACCAAGTGCGTCGCGAGCCGCCATCGGCGTCGCCGCGCGAGGCCGAGCGCACCCCGGCCTTCCGCGCCGCGCCGCGACCGTCGCAACCCATGCCGCCGCAAGCGCGCGACATGGCGCCCCGGTCATATACGCCGCCACCGCATCCGGCTTATGTGCCGCGTCCGGCGGCCGGCACGCCACCGCCAGCGCAAGTGGCGCCGCCGGTGCGCGGTGCGCAGAATGCGCCCGCACGGCGTGACGATCACCCGCACAAGGCGACGCGCTGGCAGGAACAGCAATGAACGCGTGTCGGCCCTCGCGTCGAACAGCATGAGTGTCCGCATTCGCGCAGAAATACCCGCCGACGTTGCAGCCATCGAGGCGGTGACGGTCGCGGCGTTTCAAAATGCCGCTCATGCCAGTCACACGGAGCACGTCATCGTCGCCGCGCTGCGCCAATCCGGGCAGCTATTGGTCTCACTGGTCGCGGATGACGACGGTGCGGTTATTGGCCATGTCGCCGTATCGCCCGTGACCATTTCCGACAGTGCGGATGGATGGTGGGGACTGGGGCCGATTTCCGTGGTACCGGCACGCCAGCGGCAGGGGATTGGTGCGCAGCTCATGCAGCGGGCTGTCGGTGTGCTGCGTGCGCTGGGGGCTGCGGGCTGTGTCGTGCTGGGAGAGCCCGGCTACTACGCCCGCTTTGGCTTCAAGGCGGAGCCAAAGCTTGTCCTGCCGGGCGTGCTGCCGGAATACTTCCAGGCCATCCTGCTTCGCGGTTCGCTGCCTTCCGGCGTGGTTTCCTACCATGAGTCCTTCGCGGCTCAGGGCTGACAATCGCCTCAATTCAACGCCGCCTCGTGGCGCGGTTTGATACCAACGATTGCCCGCGCACGACCTGCCGCTGGATCTCTCGTCCGCTGGCGGCGCGGCGCGGCCGGGTACAATGCGCCGCTGCCCAGCGCCGGCCCTTGCCGCGGCATGGCCGGCGACGACATTTTCCCGCGACGTGACCATGACCGATATTTCCGACCCGTCCGTGTACCTGCGGCGCATTCGCAGCTTTGTCCTGCGCGAAGGGCGCATGACGCCGGCGCAGCAGCACGCGTTTGCCGCGTACTGGTCGCGCTACGGGGTTGCGGCCGCGGCAGAGGTCGTCGATCTGGATGCGCTGTTTGGTCGCCATGCGCCGCATGTCATGGAGATCGGCTTTGGCAACGGCGAGGCGCTGGCGTGGGCCAGCGAACATGACACGCAGCGTGATTTCATCGGCGTGGAAGTGCACGGCCCCGGCGTTGGTCGGCTGATGAATGCATTGGCGGCACGCGACGCCACCAACGTCCGCATCTTCCGCCACGACGCGGTCGAGGTGCTGGAGCAGGTCATTGCGCCGGGGGCGCTGGATGAGGTGCGCATCTGGTTTCCCGATCCGTGGCACAAGAAGCGCCATCACAAACGCCGCCTGATCCAGAGCGCGTTCGTCGCCCTGCTCGCCTCGCGGGTCGCGCCCGGTGGCCTGTTGCATCTGGCAACCGATTGGCGCGAGTACGCCGAGCACATGCTCGCCGTGCTGGAAGCGGCACCGGATTGGCGCAACGCCGTCGCGCCCGGCGCGTATGCCGACAAGCCGGCGTGGCGCATCGAGACGCATTTTGAACGCCGCGGGCTGAATCTTGGTCACGGGGTGTGGGACTTGCTCTATCGCCGCAAGTGAGGCGGTTGTTCGACGGCGACACCTGCCGGATGGGGCCGCACCCTGCGCACGATGGCCTCTCGCTTCCTCACCCGTAGGAGCGCGCTGGCGCGCGATGGTTTTGTACTCGTGTCGGGGGAACGGCCAAAGCTTTCGAGCGCCTGCGGCGCCGGGTGGCTTTCCCTCGATCCCCCGCCCGTAGGAGCGCGCTGGCGCGCGATGCTTTTGCTCGTATGCCGAGAAATGGCAAGAGCTTTCGAGCGCCTGCGGCGCCCGAGTCCCTTTCTCTCGCTTGCCCGAGAGAAAGGGACCAAAGAGAGGGACACCCCGCTTGGCGCTTTTCGCCCGTAGCCGGGCGAAAAGATCGTGCGTCGTGGCTTGGCTTTTCGACGGTACGTCCATGTACCGACGAAAAGGGATCGGCTTCCTGCCGATCCCCCTTCGGGCCGGGCAGCCACGCCGCACTCGCCGCACAGGGGCGTGGAAGCGTGGCCGGCGAGTACTGCGTCTCCATCGTTTCGTCGCGCGCAGATGCGCGCAGTTCGACGCCTCCTGCTCTTGATCTTGAGTCCCCTGCGCGGCGGTGAGACGGGGGCGACAGGCCGCGGCAGCGGGCGTCGACAGGGATGTCGACGCCTTTTCGTCCGGACAGGAGTCCGGTCGAAAAGCCCGCCCCCGGCTCACGAAC
>CAZMPZ010000006.1:0-142416 GCA_964568445.1 uncultured Rhodanobacter sp.
AAAGCCAAGGGCAAAAGCCTTATGCACTCGGCTTGACGGGAAGTCTCCTACGGAATTGTTAGCCTGCATGCAAATAGCTCAACGCGAATGAGGCGTCTACATTTTTTGCACTTAATTTAGTTAGGAAATTCTATCCATTTTTGCTTGTGCATCAGCGGGCCAATATAGAGTTCCTTATAATAACCCATTCTGCCTCCTTGAAATTCTACGCCGACGTAGTTTGGTGTCCGAGCACGATCGATGTTGGCGTAGATAGACGTCATTATCATTCCGGCGTCGCACTCAAGAATAATGTCTTTATCCACTTTTCCAGTGGCTATATTCACGAGGCGCAGACTAAGCATTGACAGCGGGCAGTCGCTTGAGGATTGGTAAATGCCAAGTAACAAGTATCTCTTAGTGTGATACCACATCGGAATTTCGACGGTTCCCTCAAGTCGAATTCCGTTACGGTCTTTGTCAAAAACACTATTTGTGTCGTCGAGACTTCCGACTTGATGCAATGAAATAGGAAGAACCCTCCTAGTGTCGTTCCATTCTCCACTGCCTTCACCGTTGGCGAATGTCAGTGTAATTGGGCAGGGTACTGGATGCACTAATGATGCGGCGGCCACAATAGGAGACTCGTTACTCAAACGAGGAGCTGACGCCTCACACAACACAATGTGGCCATCAGGGTTCTGCCGCCCTTGCAGCGGAATCGGGATGCGATGAGCGTCATAGTAGTAACTGCCATCAACATTTCCCTTCCCAGAGCCGGATCTGTTGAGCCAATTGAAGGTCTGGAGAGACACGTGAACCGACTCGCTACCAACGGTGCCAACGTAGTTTTTGATTTCGTACCAACCAGCCTCAGCCGGCGCAACGGCTACAAGCGCGAGAAATACAAGAAATGATGCGCATACTTTGGTGATCATGTACCGACCTAATATCGCGATTGAATAGGCTAACGCTGGAGTTAAGCGGCGGCGAAGCCGTCCGCCTTGAGCGAACTGTTAGGGCCAAGTGCGCCCGAAGATTTATTTGAGAGCCAATTATCTATTTCATTGGCCCGCCACAGTGCACACCTTTTCTCGTAGTAGCTTTTACCAGATGAAATATCAAAGAAGCCGGCTAATAGCGACAGGAAGGCGATTGTTGGGACCGCCACATACCATACGGTAGAGCCAGCCAAAAAATACAGGACGATTGACGTGACTATCACAAGAACTAGTACCCCTAAAACGACCGAAGAAGCAGTGCCCGCCCTTTGCACGTGTCGTTCCCGTTGCGCGGCCAAAGCGCGGTAACGCCGGGCAAGCTCCGCATACGCAGCGTCGCTTTCTAGCCCCCATATTTCGCTGACTTCAAGTTCTAGATAAGTCATGTTTGGCCCTAACGCCTAGTAGACCCCGAATCAGGGCATATGCACCGATACTCAGCTTCTGGCCGCGTCTGGTCAAGTACCAAAATACTGTGGCACAGCAAGAGCTTGGCGTATGGCGATCGGCCTGCAAGCCGCAACGTTGCCATTGCATATCTCACGAAGCGAGCCGCTATGTCTTAGTCCCTACAATCGGCGGTGATAGCGACAGCTTGTTCGGGAGCCTCTCGCCACGGTTGCGAAGCGTGGCAAGCGGTGGACACGTCGCGGGGAAGAGGACCGGCAACATGGCACCCCGAGCGGTCACTAGATTCCAGCTTGACCAGCCCTTCGGCTGTTGAAAAGCGCCTCGCTGGAATGACAGGGCGAGCGGAGTCCCGGTGAGGAGCGACGCAAGGGCCAGCGAGTCCCCCCGCTGGCCCCGCTGCCTCAGAACTTCACCGCCAACCGCGCAAACCAGGACGCTCCGTTCAAGCCAAACTGCACGGCTTCGTATTTGAAGCCGTTGTCGGTTTCGTCGGGGTTCTGGTTGGTGGGGAACTGGTCGAAGATGTTGGCGCCGCCGATGGTCAGCTTGATGGCGTCGTTGAAGTGGTAGGTAATGCTGGCGTCGGCGGAGGTTTTGCCGGCGTAGTACTGGTTGGGCACGGGCGGGCCAGAGAAGGTGCCCAGTGTCATCGGGCCGAAGTGGATGAACTTCCAGTCGCCTTCCCAATGGCCGTTGGCGTAGTTGAAGCCGAGGATGGCCTTGGAGCCGGGGGCGCCGTCTTCGACGAACAGGCGCTCGCGGTCGGACAGCAGCACGTCCTCGCGGCCGATCAGGTTGGGCGGGGTGTGGATGCGTTCGACCGAGGTGAAGCTGCGGTTGAGGCCGAGACTGGTGTTCAAGGTGCCGCCTGCCAGCGCCATGCGGTGGTTGGCGGTGAGATCCAGGCCTTGCGTCTTGGTGTCGATGGAGTTGACGAAGAACTGCGCCTCGCCCACGCCCATGGCCGCCAGCGTGGCGCCGATATCTGGATCGCTGGTGTCGAAGCGGCCGCTGAGCACGATGCGGTCGCGGATGTCGATGCGGTAGCCGTCCAGCGTCAGCGTCAGGTTGTCCTGTGGCGTCCAGGTGAAGCCCAGCGTGTAGCCCTTGGAGGTTTCCTCCTTGAGCGGCGGGATGCCGGCGGCGTTGGCGATGGGGCCGCCATTGGGCGCCAGCACCACATCGACCGGCTGGCCGCTGACGAAGTCGGTGAAGGTGGAGGAGAACCAGCGTTGCTGCAGCGACGGCGCGCGGAAGCCGGTGGAGGCCGAGCCGCGCAGCAGCAGCGTGTCGGTGGCGTGGAAGGCGGCGGCCAGCTTGCCGGTGACGGTGGAGCCGAAGTCGCTGTATTTCTCGTAGCGCACGGCGGCGTCGGTGAGGAAGCGCGATGTCCAGTCGGTCTCGACGTCGACATACAGCGCGTAGCTGTGGCGGCTGCGGTTGGTGACGTCGCCGGGCTGGAAGCCGGGGAAGCCCTGGCTGCCGGCGCTGCCGCCGCCGGGGCCGTCGGCGTCGATGTACGAGCCCGGCTCACCGGCCTCGATGCGGTAGTTCTCGCGCCGGTACTCGCTGCCGAAGGCGACGTTCATGCCTTGCAGGATGTCGCCGTAATAGCGCGAGAAGTCGAGGTTGGTGGTTTCCTGGCGGAACGAGAAGCCGCCGGCACGGAATTGCCGCGGGCTGATGCCGGCACCGCCAGCAAGCAGGTCGGCGTTGGCGATGGAGGCGTTCATCGTGTTGCTGATGAGATTCTTCAGGTCGTTGTAGCCATAGGTCTGCGACAGGTCGCCACGCCATTCACCAAAGTCCGACCAGGCGCCGACGATGGCGTAGCGGTCGTCGATGTCGCCGTTGATGTAGGGCACGAAACCGTTGGGGTACATGGCCGCGGAGTTGCGCGAGGGAATGTCGTCCGAGCCCAGGCCGCCGCGGGCGAATGCGGCCGACGAGGCGTCGCGGTTCTGTGCGCCGCCGGTGAAGTAGAAATGCGCCGCCTCGCCAAACGGCACGTCGCCATTGATGTACAGCGTGCGGTTGTCGACCTTGGTGTCGCCGATGGTGCGCGGGTTGTCCGGGCCGGAGCGGTTGGAGCGGCCGCGCTTTTGCCATTCGCCGGTGATGCCAACGCTGCCGCCGTTGCCCACGGCAAAGCCGCAATAGGCCGAGGACAGGTAGTTGATGCCGTCGCCGCGCGTGTATTCGCCGTAGCCCTGCACGGTTTCGCAGCCAGGGCTTTTCTTCAGCACGATGTTCACCACGCCGGCGATGGCGTCCGAGCCGTACTGCGCGGCGGCGCCGTCACGCAGCACCTCGATGCGCTCGACCGCCAGCATGGGGATGGCGTTGAGGTCGGTGCCGGTGTTGCCGCGATTGCGCGCGCCAAACAAATTGACCAGGGCCACGCTGTGCCGGCGCTTGCCGTTTTCCAGCACCAGCGTCTGGTCCGAACCCAGGCCGCGCAGCGCCACCGAGTCGACCAGGTCGGCGTTGTCCGAGCCGGTCTGGCGCGTGGAGGTGAAGGAGGGCACGAGATATTGCAGGCTTTGCGCAATGTCGAATTGCGGGCTTTGCTCGGCAATTTTCTGCATCGGGATCAAGTCCACCGGCACCGGCGTCTCGGTTTGCGAGCTGCCGATGCGGCGCGAGCCGATGACCGCCACCGCTTCCAGCGTGGTGGCCTTGTCCGTCGCGGTCTGGTCCGCCGTGGTGGGCGTTTTCTCGGTGGTCGTCGTGGTTGCGGCGTCTTGCGCCTGCGCCGGTGCGCTGGCCAGACCGGCGCCGGCCAGGGCCATGGCGATGGCGGCACTCACCAGTGTCTTGTGTGTCGGTTGCATAGGTTTCTCCCCTTGCGATGGCTGCCCCCCGGCAGCCGGATATGGCGGCCAGCCCCTGCCGCACATCCTTACGATTGCGCACTTGCCGATATTGCGCAATCGGCTGCGGCAAAGCGCGCCACGGCCGCATCGGCTGCTACAGCAGGCGCAGCAACTCGTTCATCAGGGGCAGGCGGCGCACGCGTACGGCGCTGGCGCGAAACACCGCATTGGCCAGCGCCGGGGCCACCGTTGGCATGGCCAGGAAGCTGGCGCCGGCGGGCGAGCGGTCGCCGGGCACGGTGATGACCTCCACCGTGCGCGGCAGCTGGGCCATGGTTGCCAGCGGGTAGTCCTGCAGGCTGCGCTGGGCAATCTTGCCGTGCTTGAAAGTGATGGCCAGGTTGAGCGCGTTGGACAGCGCCGCCAGCGTGGCGCCGGCCACCTGGTTTTCCAGCCCCAGCGGGTTGATGACGCGGCCGACATCCACCGCGCACACGACGCGATGGATGATCAGCCGCTCGCCGTCCATGGCCACTTCCAGCGCGTGGGCAACGTAGGCGCCATTGACGTGCCAGCAGGCCAGGCCCAGGCCGTTGACGCTGCGCAGCCAGTTTTTCCACTCGATGCGTTCGGCCACCAGCTTGAGCACATGCGCCAGGCGGCCGGTAT
The DNA here is from genome assembly GCA_964568445.1 of uncultured Rhodanobacter sp. GTDB lineage: Bacteria > Pseudomonadota > Gammaproteobacteria > Xanthomonadales > Rhodanobacteraceae > Rhodanobacter. The sequence goes on from CAZMPZ010000006.1 coordinate 4,877, forward strand.
CGAGCGTGCCGGCGCCGGTCAGCGGTACTTGCCGCGGCTCGCCGAGCAGGCGCAGATGCGTCACCAGCGGGTCCTCGCGCATGCTGTGGGCAATTTCGTCGATAAAGCATTCCGTGGCAAAGGCGTTGGCGCTGTCGGGCATGCCGCGCATCGGGCCGCGCGGTACGGCGCAGGTTTGCGCATACCAGTCGCTGCGATAGTTCGGCACCAGGCCGGCCGGCAACTGGTCGGCGCGGAGTTCCGAGGTCCACAGCTGATCGTCGGCCACGCCGCGCGCGGCCGATGCTGGCGCGCTGACCATGCGCTGCGTCCACGCCGTGATGTCGCGTTTGTGGCCGATGATGGCGCGCAGCTGGTGCACGCAGCCGGGGTGGTAGAAATCGTGGGTGAGGTCGGCGTCGCGTGTCCACCACAGGCGCACGGGCTTGTCGACCGCCTTGGCCAGCATCACCGCCTCGGCGACGTAGTCGTGGTCCAGCCGGCGGCCGTAGCCGCCGCCGATGCGCGGCACGCGGATGTCGATCTGGTCAATGGCCAGCCCGGTCAGCCGGCGCACGACGGCCCACGCCTTGTGCGGCGCCTGGGTGGGCACGATCAGACTGGCGCGATCCTTTTCCAGCCGCACGATGCAGTTCATCGGCTCGGCCGTGGCATGCGCCAGCCACGGCTGGATGTAGGTGGCACTGACGCGCCGCGCCGCCTTCTTGCCGGCGGCAACCACGTCGCCGTCGTTGCGCACGTGGCTGGTGGGCTCGGTATCGCCATCGAGCAGGGCTTGCGCGTCCTGTATCAGCGCATTGCTGTCGGCGCTGTTGTCGCCGGTGGATTTCCAGCTGAGCTTGAGCTTGCGCAGGCCCTGCAGTGCCGACCAGGTGTCGGTGGCCAGCACGGCCACGGCCGGGGCGATGGCCGTTTCGCCGCGCGGCACGCCGGATTCGGGCTTGAGCGTGAGCACCTTGACCACGCCGTCCACCGCCAGTGTGTCGTGCGTGTCCAGCGTCTCGATGCTGCCTTCGGGCCACGGGCAGCGCGCCAGCACGGCGACCAGCGCGTCGCCGGGTTGTTCGTCGCCGGCAAAGTGGGTTTGTCCGGTGACCATGCCGCGCGCATCCACGTCGCCCGCGCTTTGCCCGATCAGGCGGTAGCGGTCGGGCGTCTTGGGCGAAGGCGCCGTCGCCGGCAAGGCCACGTTGCTGGCGTCGGCGGCCAGGCTGCCGTAGGTGACGCGCCGGCCGTCCGGGGCGATGACCGTACCGGCCTCGCAGCGCAGGCGCTGCGCCGGCACGCCGAGCCGCTGCGCCGCAGCCTGCAGCAGCATCCAGCGGGCCAGCGCGCCAACCTGGCGCAAGTCGGCCCAGGCAGCGGGTATGGCGTTGCCGGTGCCACCGACCTGCTGGCCGTAGGTCCACTTGGGCTGGCCGTTGTCGTCGCTGACATCGAGACCCAGCGGTATGACGCTGACGCGGTTCCAGTCCGCGTCCAGTTCGTCGGCGATGATGCGCGGCAGGGCCGTGGCCACGCCGGTGCCGGTGTCCGGCGTGCGCGCGCCAATCAGCACGTTGCCGTCGGCGTCGATTTGCACGAACGCGCCCAGGCCATGGAAGGTGTCGCCCAGCAAGCCGGGCGGCAGGGGCGGTGGGCCGGCCTGCGCGCCGCGGATGCCGACCAGCAGCGCGCCGCCGCCGATGGCCAGCGATTGCAGGAAGCGCCGCCGCGAGAGCTTGATCCCGGCGGGCGCCGGCAGGGCGCTGGTGTCGGCAGCGGCGTGGTCGTCGTGCTGGTTCATGCCTGGGCCGCCTTGCCGGCTGCGGCGCGCTTGATGGCGCGACGCACCCGCGTCTGGCAGCCGCATTGGCACAGGTTGGGCAGGCCGTCGATGTCCTCGTCGGTCGGTTGCGGCTTGCGCCGCAGCAGCGCGGTGGCGGCCATCAGCCAGCCTGGCGTGCAGTAGCCGCAGCCGATGGCGTCCTCGTCGATGAAGGCCTGCTGCAACGGGTGCAAGGTACCGTCGATGGCGGCCAGCCCCTCGACCGTGGTCACCGCGCGCGCGCCGATCTTGCCCATGCTGAGCGTGATGGCGGACAGCGCATTGTCGCCCACCAGCACCAGGTCGGCGCCGGATTCGCCCTGCTCGCCGGCGTACTTGGTGCCGGTCAGGTGCAGGACGTCGCGCAGATACCACAGCAGCGGCAGGTCCGGATCGCCGGTGTGCCGGTAGTGCTCGCCGTTGATGCGCACGTCGATGCCGTCGCGGATCTGGTCCGGGACGATGGCGTTTTCCTTGTCAACCGGCAGAACCTGGGCTTGCGCGACCACCATGAGCGGCTCCTTTGAGGCCATAGGCGCGCATTGTCGCATTGTGCGGGCGGGTTCGAGGCTGAATGGCCGGCGGTGGGCGCGGGTGCCCGGCGGGCGGGGATCGGGCTGGTTTGCCCGGTGCTGCCGGTACGGCCACGGTGGCGGCAACCACGGGTCGCGTGCCGGTGTCGCCGTGATCGTCACCTGGCTTGAGTCAAATGGACGTCCATACGTCCGAACCACAAAGCATTGCAATCATCTGTCGCGCGCATGACACTACGCGTTCTTGCGCGGCGGCTCCGCGCTTTTCGTGGCTTGCCGGTCAAGGTCCCCGTGAGTGCAATGGTTCGCGCATCGCTCAATGCCGATGCCCCGTGGGTAGTGATGAAGTTTGGCGGCAGCAGTGTCGCCAGCGTGCCGTGCTGGGAAAACATCCGCGATCTGGTCGCGACGCGCCGCGCCGAAGGCGTGCGCGTGCTGGTGGTGGTGTCGGCGCTGTCCGGCATCACCGACGCCTTGCGCCAGCTCGGCAAGTGCGCCGACCGCGACCAGCGCGTGGCTGCGGCCAGGGTCATTGCCCAGCGTCATCACGACTTGCTTGGACAGATGCAGCTGCCGGTGCCACCGGCCATCGGCGCACGGCTGGCGGATTTGATCGAGCTGGCGGACGCCGGCTGGCCGGCGGGCGGCGCGCGTGCCTATCAGGCACAGGTGCAGGCGCAGGGGGAGTTGCTGTCCAGCGCGCTGGGCGCGGCGTTTCTCGATGCCGCCGGCATTGCCACGCGCTGGCTGGATGCGCGCGAGTGCCTGACGGCGCTGGCGCTGCCCAATCAAAATGAGCGCACGCGCATGCTCTCGGCCATGGTTCGCGCGCTGCCCGATCCGGCGCTGGCCGCACGCCTGGCGGCGCTGGGCGAGGTGTTCATCACCCAGGGCTTTATTGCGCGCAATGCCGCCGGCGCCACCGTGCTGCTTGGACGTGGCGGCTCGGATACCTCGGCGGCGTGCTTTGGTGCCTTGCTCAAGGCGCGGCGGGTGGAAATCTGGACCGATGTGGCCGGCATGTTCAGCGCCAATCCACGGCAGGTGCCCGGCGCGCGGCTGCTGCAGCGGCTCGATTACGAAGAGGCGCAGGAGATCGCCTCCACCGGCGCCAAGGTTCTGCATCCGCATTGCCTGTCGCCGCTGCGCGTGGCCGCCGTGCCGCTGGTCATCAAGGACACCAAGCATCCGGAGCTGGACGGCACGATGATCGGCCCGGAGGTGCGCGCGCATGCGCCCAGCGTCAAGGCCATCAGTGCGCGCAAAGGCATCACGTTGGTGTCGATGGAGTCGGTCGGCATGTGGCAGCAGGTGGGTTTCCTGGCCGACGTGTTTGCGCATTTCAAGACCCACGGACTGTCGGTGGACTTGATCGGTTCGGCCGAGACCAATGTCACCGTGTCGCTGGACCCGACCGAAAACCTGCTGGACTCCGACGCCATCGCCGCGCTGGCCACGGATCTGGCCAAGGTGTGCCGGGTCAAGGTGATCGCGCCGTGTGCGGCCATCACCGTGGTCGGCCGCGGCATGCGCTCGCTGCTGCACACGCTGTCCGACGTGCTGGCCGAGTTTGGCCATTTGCGCGTGCACATGATTTCGCAGTCGTCCAACAACTTGAACCTGACCTTTGTCGTCGACGAGGAAGTGGTCGACACGCTGCTGCCGCATCTGCATGACCTGCTGGTCTCGGCCGGCGCCTTGCGTACCGACGACAGCGCGCTGTTTGGTCCCAGCTGGCAAGCCTTGTACGGCGATGGCGAGGCTGCCGGTGGCGCGCCCGTGTGGTGGGGCGGCAACATGCGCCAACGCCTGCTGGCGCTGGCGGCCGAGGCCTCGCCGCGCTACGTCTACCACCTGCCGACCGTGCGTGCGCAGGCGCAGGCGCTGCGCGCGCTGGACGTGGTCGACCGCTGGCATTACGCGGTCAAGGCCAATACGCACCCGGCCATCGTGCGTGCGCTGGCGGCGGCCGGGTTTGCCATGGAGTGCGTGTCGCCGGGCGAGCTTGACGCGGTACGGGCAATGGTCGGCGCCGACACGCCGCTGCTGTTCACGCCCAACTTCGCCGCGCGCGAGGACTTTGTCCGCGCCCTGGCGACGCCGGCGGGGATGACGCCGGCTGTGATGACGCTTGATGCGCTGTATCCGCTGGAACACTGGGGCGAGCTGTTTGCCGGCCGGTCGATCATGCTGCGCGTGGATCTGGGGCGCGGCCTTGGCCATCACGACAAGGTGCGCACCGGAGGCGACGGCAGCAAGTTTGGCCTGCCGCTGGATCAGCTCGACACGTTTGTCCGCCTGGCGCAGGCCCACGGCGTGAGCGTGCGCGGCCTGCATGCGCATCTGGGTTCGGGCGTGCTGGACGCCGCGCATTGGGGCGCGGTATACGGGCAGCTGGCCAGCCTGGCCGAGCGCATGGGCAGCATCGAGGTCATCAACGTCGGCGGCGGGTTGGGCGTCAGTGCGCATCCCGGCGAGGCGGCGCTGGATCTGCCGGCGCTTGGCCAGGCGCTGGCCGAGGTCAAGGCGGCCTATCCGCAGTTCCAGTTGTGGATGGAGCCGGGCCGCTATCTGGTGGCCGATGCCGGCGTGCTGCTGACGCGCGTCACCCAGCTCAAGACCAAGGGCGGCTTCCACTACCTGGGTGTCGACACCGGCATGAACAGTCTGATCCGCCCGGCGCTGTACGACGCCTGGCATCTCATCGTCAACCTGACGCGGCTGACGGCGACGGCCGACGCGCTATACCAGGTGGTTGGCCCGATCTGCGAGAGCGGTGACATCCTGGGCACCGACCGCCGCCTGCCGACGGCGCAGGAAGGCGACGTGATCCTGGTTGCCCAGGCCGGCGCCTACGGCAAGGTCATGGCCTCGCACTACAACCTGCGCCGCGACGCCGACGAGGTGGTGATCGATGAGTGATTTACTCCCTCTCCCCCTGGGGGAGAGGGCTGGGGTGAGGGGCCGCGCGGCGACAAAGTCACGCCAAAGGAAGCCTTCAAGGATGAAACGCCAACACGTGGATCGGGCGCGCGGACTGCGCCAGAACATGACGGATGCCGAACGCAAGCTCTGGTACCGGTTGCGCAACCGCCAGTTGTCAGGCTGGAAGTTCCGTCGCCAGCATGAAGTTGATCATTACATCGTCGACTTTGTCTGCACCGACGCCATGCTTGTCGTCGAACTGGACGGTGGCCAGCATGCCGAACAGGTCGATGACGACGCGCGTCGTACCCAACATTTACAGACCCTGGACTACCGTGTGCTGCGTTTCTGGAACAATGACGTGCTGACTGATACCGAGAGCGTGCTTGAAGTGATTTTGGCGGCCTTGGCCAATCCGACCCCTCACCCCAGCCCTCTCTCCGACGGGGAGAGGGAGATATGAGTAGCGTCGTGTCACCACGCTCAACCCAGGTGTTCCGCTTCGTGCGTTGTGGCTATGCCGATGGCGTGGCGGAGCTGGTGTACGCCTTTGACGATGGCGACGAGTTGGTCGAGCGCATCACGTTTCCGGACGCGCCGACGGTGCCGCCGGCGCGTGCCGCAGCGTTCGCCGCCGCACTCAAACTGCTGCACCTGGTCGCCGGCGTCAGCTATTACAAGGCCGGCGTGCCGCCACGCATCGAGGTTGCCGACGGCCCGTTGGATGCGGCCACCGCCGATCTGCTGGATACGCTGTACCTGAACGGGCTGGCGGAGTTTGCCTATCGCAACGAGCTGGATTTGAGTGGGCGCATCGCGTTCCCGCGCCTGCCTCCTTCTCCCCTGCGAGGAGAGGATCGGGGTGAGGGGCCGTGCGCGCCAGAAGCCCCCTTGGCCGACGCTCCAAGTCTCGATCTTTCCCAAGGCACCCTGGTCCCCATTGGCGGCGGCAAGGATTCGCTGGTGGCGATCGAGGCGATCAAGTCGATCGGCGGCGCGGCCACGGCGGTGTGGGTCGGCAATTCGCCGTTGATTGCCGGCTGCGCCGAGCGTACCGGCCTGCCAATGCTGAATATCGGACGTGAACTGGCACCGGGCTTGTTCGAGCTGAACCGGCTGGGCGCGTGGAACGGGCATATCCCCGTGACTGCCGTCAATTCAGCCATTCTCGCCGTCGCCGCGGTGCTGTACGGGTTTGATTCCATCGCCTTTGCCAATGAGCGCTCGGCATCGGCCGCGACGCTGGAATACGCCGGGCGCAAGGTCAACCACCAGTGGAGCAAGGGCTGGGAATTCGAGCAGATGCTTTCGCGCTGGCTGCACACGCATGTCGCTGCCGACTTGCACTATTGCTCGCTGTTGCGGCCGTTTTCCGAGCTGGCCATTACCCGCGCCTTTGCCCGCCTGACGCCGTATTTCGACGTGTTTTCCAGCTGCAACCGCAACTTCAAGCTGCGCGGCCCCAAGCCGGTCGATCGCTGGTGCGGGCAGTGCCCGAAGTGCCACTTCGTGTTCCTGGCGCTGGCGCCGTTCGTGCCCAAGCCGCGGCTGCTGTCGATCTTCGGCCGCAACCTGTTGGATGACGAGCAACAGATGCCGGGCTTCGATGCCTTGCTGGAGTTCCACGAGCACAAGCCGTTTGAATGCGTGGGCGAGGCGGCCGAGGCGCGCGCCGCGATGCTGGCCCTGAGCCAGCGCCCGGAGTGGCGCGAGGACGCGGTGATCGCGCGTTTCGTGCACACCATTGCGCCGCAGCTTGACGTGGCCACGCTCGGCCTTGAGCCGTGGTTGCAGGCGAGCGCCGAGCACAACGTGCCGCCGCGTCTGCGTGCGGCGTTGTCGGCCATCGGCTGATGCAGATCGCTCCTTGCTTCGATGTAGGAGCCCGCTCGCGGGCGATGCTTTTGCTCTGGATGTGTCATCGAAAAGCATCGCCCGCGAGCGGGCTCCTGCACAGGATGGCGATGACCCATGCGCATTGCTGAGCTCGCCGGCCAGCGGGTCGGCATCTGGGGTTTTGGCCGCGAGGCGCACGCGGTCATCCACGCGATCCGCGCGCGGCTGCCGGCGCTGCCGCTGACGCTGCTGTGCCGCCCGGCCGAAGCCGACGCCGCGCGCGCATTCGATCCGGCGCTGGACGTGCTGGCCGGCGAACCGGACGTGGCGCGCCTGGGCGGCTTCGACATCGTGGTGAAATCGCCGGGCATTTCGGCCTACACGCCGGCCCTGCTTGCCGCGCAGGCGCAGGGCGTGCGCTGTACCTCCGGCACCGCGTTGTGGTTTGGCGAACATTTCAACGAAAAGCCGCCGTCCGCGCGCGTGATCGGCATCACCGGCACCAAGGGCAAGAGCACCACCAGCGCCTTGCTGGCGCATCTGGCCCGCTCGCTGGGCGTGCGCACGGCGCTGGCCGGCAACATCGGTTTGCCGCTACTGACCCTGCTTGATCAGCGCGCTGATTTGTGGGTGGTCGAGCTGTCCAGTTTCCAGACTGGCGAGGCCGGGGCGCTGGAACTGGGCATCGTCACCAGCCTGTACGAGGAGCACCTGGACTGGCACGGCTCGCGCGAGCGCTACGTCGCCGACAAGCTGCGGCTGGCCGATGTGTCCGCGCAGCTGCTGGTCAACACCGGCCAGGCGCTGCTGCTGGACAAGACCGCCTGGCATCCGCGCCGGCTCACGTTTGGCGACGGTGCGGCGTGGCATGTGGCCAATGGTTTCATCTGCCGCGCGGGCCAACGCCTGTTTGACCTGGCGCGCTGGCAGGTGCCCGGCCTGCACAACGCGATCAACGCCTGCGCCGCGCTGGCCGCGCTGGAGGCGATCGACCTGGATGCGCTGGCCGCGCTGCCGGCGCTGGCCACGTTCCGGCCGTTGCCGCATCGCCTGCAGCCGCTGGGCGAGCGCGCAGGCTGGCAGTGGATCAACGATTCCATCAGCACCACGCCACTGGCGACGCTGGCGGCGCTGGAAAGCCTGCACGGCCGCGACGTCACCGTGCTGGTCGGCGGCCATGATCGCGGGCTGGACTGGGCGCCGTTTGTCACCGCCATGCGCCATGCGCCGGCGCACACCGTCGTGTGCATGGGCGCCAACGGCGGACGCATCGCTGCCGCCCTGCGCGTCGGCGCCGCCGCCTGTCCGCTGGTGCAGGTCGATGACCTGGCCGCGGCGGTTGCTGCGGCCAAGGCGTGCACCCCAGCCGGCGGCGTGATTGCGCTGTCGCCCGGCGCGCCGAGTTTCGATCAGTTCAAAAACTACGCTGAGCGTGGCCGCTGTTTTGCCGCGCTGGCCGGGTTCGATGCCGCCGCCATCGCTGAAATCAGCGGGCTTGGCATTGCCTGAAGCATCCGCCGGGCAAGGGCTGGAGTGCCCATCAGCCCATTCGCGGCAAAGTAGCCGACCATGGCTCGCCTCACTGATCCGCGCACTGGAGCCGTACCGACATGACTACCACGCAACTTGAAATCACCCGCCCCGACGACTGGCACGTCCATCTGCGCGATGGCGCGGCGCTGGGCACGTTGGCGGCAGCGACCGCGCGTGAGTTTGCGCGCGCCATCGTCATGCCCAATCTCAAGCCGCCGGTGGCTACCGTGGCGCAGGCGCAGGCGTATCGACAGCGCATCCTGGACAGCCTGCCGGCCAGCACGCCGTTCCAGCCGCTGATGACGCTGTACCTGACCGAGGCCACCACGGCGGACGAGATTGCCCGCGCCAAGGCCAGCGGCGTGGTGTTTGCCGTCAAGTACTACCCGGCCGGCGCCACCACCAACTCGCAGTCGGGCGTGCGCGAGCTGACGCGGGTCTATGGCGTATTGGAGGCGATGCAGCGCCTTGGCGTGCCGCTGTTGATGCACGGCGAGGTGACCGATCCGACGGTGGATATTTTCGATCGCGAGCAGGTGTTCATCGAACGCCACCTGCGGGCGCTGCGCGAGCGCTTTCCGCAGTTGCGCATGGTGCTGGAGCACATCACCACGCGCGCGGCGGTGGAGTTCATCCGTGCCGCGCCGGCGCATGTCGGCGCCACCATCACCGTCCATCACCTGCTGCTCAACCGCAACGCCATGTTTGCCGGCGGCATCCGGCCGCATCATTACTGCCTGCCGGTGCTCAAGCGCGAGACGCATCGCCGCGCCTTGCTGGAGGCGGCGACCAGCGGCGACCCCCACTTTTTCCTCGGCACCGACAGCGCACCACATGGGCGCGAGGCCAAGGAAACCGCTTGCGGCTGTGCCGGCGTCTACACCGCCCACGCCGCCATCGAGCTGTACGCCGAGGCCTTCGAGCAGGCGGGCAAGCTCGATGCGCTGGAAGCGTTTGCGGGTTTCCACGGCGCCGATTTCTACGGCCTGCCGCGCAACACCGACCGCATCGTGCTGGAGCGCACGCCGTGGGCCGTGCCGGAAACCCTGCCGCTGGCCGATGGCGTTTGCGTTCCGCTGCGTGCTGGCGACAGCGTGGCATGGTCGCTGCGGCAGCCTTGATGGCGCCATTGGCGTGCGCCGGGCAGGCTGGATGGTGTCGCGGCGTTTCCATGCGGGCGCGGCCCGTGGCACAGTGGGCGCCCGTACGGGCCGGCGGTCTTCACGTACCACAGAGCTTCCGTGCCCGACCATGAACTTTCGCAACGTGAGGAGTATGACGATGAACATCAAAATGACGGTACTTGCCGTGGGCTGTGCATTGGCGCTGGCGGCATGCGGCAACAACGCACCGGCCGACAACGGCCAGACCACGCCGCCCCCAGCCGCATCCGCAGCCCCGGCCGCCACCCCGGCGCCGGCTGGTACGACCGCGATGACGGGTGAGGCCGCCGGTTCGAACATGGCGCCGGCTGCCGACGCCACCGCGGCCACCAAGGGTGCTGCCGTGGTTGCCGATTGCGCCACGGAAATCGAAGGCAACGATGCGATGCAGTACAACGTCTCGTCGATCGTCGTGCCGTCTTCGTGCACCGACTTCAAGATCACCTTGAAGCACACGGGCAAGCTGCCGGTCACGGCCATGGGCCATGACGTGGTCATTACCAAGGATGGTGACGTGGCGGCGGTCGATGCCGATGCCATGAAGGCCGGCGCCGATGCCGGCTACATCAAGGCGGACGACGCACGCGTGATTGCGCATACTGGCCTGGTTGGCGGCGGCGAGACCACGTCGGTGAGCTTCCCGGTCAGCAAGATCAAGGACGGCGGCCCGTACACGTTCTTCTGCAGCTTCCCTGGCCATTCCGCGATGATGCGCGGCACGATCAGCGTGCAGTAATCGCGGTTCAACCCGGCCCACCGTGAAGCGTGGGCCAGGACGATCACACGAGACCAGGGGCCGCATTGCGGCCTCTGGTTTTTTGTGGAGCGGACACGGCCCGCCAGTTGCGGCCGGTGCTATTTCTCGATGCGGTAATTGAAGCTGGCGCGGCTGAAATCGGTGGCTTGCTGCGCCTCGAAGTTCCAGCGCTGGCTGAGGCGGTAACGCAAGGTAATGACTTCGCCCGGCTCGAACAGGCCGACGCCGTAGCTCAGGTACAGCCGTGGTGACAGGTATTTGCCGACGGTGAAGGCCGAGCCGCCGCCCAGCGCCTCGTTGCTGGCCACGCCGATGTCGTCCACGCCGATGCGCGAGCCGACGCTGCGTGCCAGCAGGTCGCCGGCGGCCGAGCCTAGCGCCTGCGCCGCCGCGCCCACCATGTCGCCTTCGCCGCCCTTGACCTGCGACAGCGGCTTGCCGGTGACCAGATACGACAACGCATCGGATTGTTCCATCAGCGGGTTGGAAAACACGGTCAGCACGGGTCGCTGCGCCGTGCCGGACACCAGCAGGCCAACTTCCTGGCCTTCGTCGATGGTGGCGTTGGGGTTGAGCTTGCGCACGGCGCGGATATTCAGGCCGGGGTTGTCGATGGGCGTGCTGGCAAACAGCAGCTGGCCGCGCTGGATGTGCAGGTTCTGGCCATAAGCGCGATAGGTGCCGTTGACGTCGATCTGGCCTTGGCCAAGCGTGGCGCGACCGGGGCGTTCGATGACGGTAAGTACACCGCTCAACATGCCGTCGACGCCCATGCCCGCCAGGTGCGTGCGTCGGCCCAGATCGACCTTGACGCGGGCACTGATCGGCAGCTTGCGCGCGGCTTGCTCGCGTTCGCGCTGGTCGACCACCACGACATCCGGCGAAGCCTGGATGGCGCCGGCACCGGGAAGCTTGTCGGCATTGATGTCGGCGCTGTCGACAAACACGCTGCCGCTGACGTCCAGCCCATCGGCATCGTGCGTGAGCAGCACGTCGGGTGACACCACCAGCTTGGCGGCCGGAATGTCGGCGGCGGTGAACTGCTTGCCGTTGAGCGTGATGGCGCTGCGGGCGTCGGCACCCAGGCCGATGTTGCCGGCGATGGTCAACTGGCCGGGGCCCGATGCCACCGTGCCATCCACGCGCAGATGCCGCGTATCCGCCGCACTGAGCGTGAGCGCGCCGTGGTTGAGCTTGAGCCCGGCTGCGGGAATCTCGGCGGCCAGTTCCGACACCCGCGCCTGGCCGGTCACCACCGGCTGCGCCAGCGTGCCGGCCAGCTGGAAGTGGCCGGCCAGCGCGCCCTTGACGTTGGCGACGTCGTTGCCCAGCAGCTCCACGAAGGCCAGGCTGGCCAGTCGCACATCAAGCTGGCCGGCCAGGACTTGTTGCGCGCCGGCGATGGTGGCCTGGCCATCCAGACGGCCATCGTGATCCAGTCCGGCATGTACGCTGAAGCGTTGCCGCGCGGGCGCCAGGTCGGCGTCGAGCTGCAGGTTGTCGTAGGCCAGCAGCGGCATGTCGGGTTGCCCGGTGTGGGCGATGACGCCATGCAGCGATGTGATCGTGGCCATGCCGCTCAACGCACCGGCGGCGTTGCGCCGCAGCTGGCCGTGGCCCTCCAGCGTGCCGTCGGCGCGCAGGGGCAGGCCGGTTTGTCCGGCGGCGTCCATCAGCATGGCCAGCGGCAGCGCGTGCAGGCGGTAGCTGGCGTCGAGGTTGCCGACGCGGTCGCGTTTGGCGGCGATGCAAAGCTGCGGATCGCCGGCGCTCAGGCAGGCTTCGGCCAGGCGCAGGGTACCGGCGTTGTAGGACAGCGACGCGGGTTGCAGCAGGCGCCATGGCGGCAGGCCTTGCGGCGCCAGCGCCAGTGTCGACAGCGTGCCGTTCCACGCGCCGGAGGCTTGGTGCGTACCATGGATGGCCAGTTGCCCGGAGAGCTGGGAGCCAAGCGCGTCCAGCGTGAATTGATGCCGGCGCGGACTGCCTTCGGCCAGCGCGTGGATGCGCTGGAAGGCCAGGCCTTGCGCGTGCACGTCGCGCAGCTGCAGGTCGATTTTGCCCGCAAGCTGGCTGATGTCCGGTAGGCCGACGATCAAATGCAGCGCATCGACGCGCTGGCCTTGCCACGCCAATGCCTGGCCATGCAATTGGCCGTCGATGCCCAGCTTCGGCAGCTTGCCATGCAGCTTGAAATGGCCGTCCAGACGTCCCGTTGCCTTGGGCAGCCAATCACCCAGCGAGGCCACCGCCAGTGTCAGGTTGATGGCATTGCTGGTGCCGGTCTGGGCGTCCGCCTGCACCGTGCTGCGTCCCGAAGCCAGCTTGAGCTGGCCGTCCAGCACGCGTTGCGGCGACCAGTGCAGCTTGCCGGCGCCGGCAACGGCCCGGCCATGCAGCTTGCCGCCGAGCTGGCGCAGCTCCAGCGTGATGTCCGGCCCGGCGGACGGCAGTGAGCCACTGCTGGCCAGGTCCAGGTCCAGCGCGCCGCGCCAGTTGGCAAACAGCTGGCCGGGATCAAAGGCGCTGGCGTTGACCGTGGCCTGCCATGCCAGCACCGGCGCCAGGGTCAGGACGCCGGCGGCGTGCAGGCTGCCGTGTTGCTGGCGCAGATCCAGCGCGTGCAGGGTCACGGCCTGCGCGTTGCCGTCCAGCGCCAGCGTCAGCTGCGTCAATTGGTCTGGCGGACCGATGGCCATGTCGCCGGCGGCCTTGTAGCTTGCCGCGTTGCCGGTGACGGCCAGCTGGCCGTGACTGGCCAGGGTCTGGCCGGCCAGCGTCGCCGGCAGCACCACGTCGGCCCACTGCACCTTGGCCTCGCCGCGCAGTGGTTGCGCGTCCAGTTGCAGATGGCCGCTGGCCGTGAGCTTGCCGGCGATCCGTGGCGAGGTCAGCTCCAGCTGCGGCACGCTGAGGGCGCTGAAGTCGGCGTTGAATTGTGCGCGCAGCGGTGCCAGCAGCAGCGGGTAGTCGTTGATGTCGAGCTGGCCATCCAGCGTGCCGCCGTGGGCATCGCCATGGCCGCGCAAGGCCGCGGCCGTACTCGTGATGGTGCCCGCGCCCAGCCACGGTGTGGGATCGAAACGCGGCGCATCGAGACTGGCCGTCCATGCGTGGTTGCCGGCTTGCGCCACATCGAGACGCAGGCGAAGCGCCATGGGCTGGGTCAGTGTGAGCGCCAGAGCGGTGCGCTGGCCGTCACCGTGCGCGGTCATTGCGCCGGCGTAGTCGATGCCGGCGGCCTGCCAGGCAAAGGCGGCGGTGCCGGTGCCGCGATAGGCCGGCCCCAGCGTCAGTGGACCGTCAAGCCGGACGTGGCCGGCAGGGGCTTGCAGGTTGAGCTGCTGCAATGCGAGGCCGGCGGTGGTCCAGCTGCCACGCAGGTCAAGAGTCCGGGCGGTGAACAGGGGCTGCCCGTCGCGGGTCACGTCCAGCGCGCGAACCTGCGCGCGGTCCAGCACCATGTCGATGGGCGGCTGCAACGACAACTTTGTCGGCTCGTCCGGCTCCGGTGGACTTTGCGGCAAGGCCAGTGCAACGCCGGTGACGCGCAGCTCGCGGACATGGACGCGCCGCGCCAGCAGCGCCCACGGGCGCCAGTCCAGGTGCACGTTGGCCACGCTGACTCGCGTGCCGCGGCCGTCGTCGTAACGGATGCCGGCAAGGTCCAGCGGCCCGGCCAGGCGCCCTTGCGCACGCTCGACGCTGAGGACGCCGGGAGCCAGCGCCTGCGCCCGTGCCAGCGCAAAGTGCAAGCCGCTGGTGGTGCCGAGCAGCCACCAGGCGCTGGCCAGGACCAGCGTCAGCACGATGGCCAAGGCGAGCGCCAGGCGCCTGAGCCATTTCGCCAGCGTGACGTGGCGGGCCATCACAGATCCGGCCCGATGACGAGATGCAGCCGGATGCCGCGGGCTTGGCCGTCGTGCAGCGGCGTGCCCAGGTCGACGCGCACCATGCCCACCGGCGAGCGCCAGCGTACGCCCAGGCCGGCGCCGAGCCTGGGCCGATAGTCGGTGCCGCTGAAGGCGTTGCCGGCGTCGACAAACGCCGCCATGCCCCAGTTGCGCGTGAAGTAATGCTCCACCTCGGTACTGGCCACCAGCAGGTTCTGGCCGCCGATGACACGGTCGTCGGCATTGCGCGGGCCGATGGACTGGTAGCCGTAGCCGCGCACCGAGCGGTCGCCACCGGCAAAGAAGCGCAGCTGTGGCGGCAGCGCGCTGAAGTTGCTGGTCCAGGTGCTGCCGGCGCTGCCGCGCACGATCAGCCGGTTGCGATGACGCGCGCCAAAGGCATGAATCCATTTGGCGTCGGCGGTGAGCTGGCTGAAGCTGGCATCGGACAGCAGCGGGCCAAGCGTGCTGCGTGCGGCCAGCGTGAGCGACCAGCCGTCACGCACGAAGGTCGGGTTGTCGGCCTGCTTGCGCACCAGCGAGCCTTCGGCAAACCACAGCGTGCTGCGTCCGCGCTCGATGCCGGGTGTGTCGTCCGGTTCGCGGCCGCGCTTGCCGACGGTGAAGGTGCCGGCCAGCGCGTGCACGCCCACGGTGCGCGTCCAGCCGTGCCACTGCCGCGACTCGTTGCCGACCAGTTCCAGCGTGCGCGACTGCGACGTGGTGGTGTCGGCATCGCGGAAGTTGGCGCCAAGGTTGTAGCTGCGCTGGTGGTCGCCGGGCAGCGGGATGGCATAGAGCGTGGACAGGGTCTTGAGCTTCTGCGCCACGACCAGCTCGTTTTTCCACTTGTGGCCGTGGCGGTTGACCCAGCGCCGCTCCATGCCGGCGCGTACGCCAAGGCCGGTGTCGGTGCCGATGAACGGCCCGCCGGTGTAGATCGAACGCTTGGCCGGCGCCAGCTCGACCTTGATATCCACCGTCCCGGCGCGGGCGCCGTCGACGTCGGGCAGGACGTTGACCACGGCGAAATAATCGGCGCCGTTCAAGGCCTGCTGCAGCGCCAGCAGCTGGTCCTGATCAAAGTAGTCGCCGGGTTTGAACGGCACGTAGCGTTCGAGGAATCCCGGCTTGAACTGCGAGCCGGCAAAGTGCACCTGGCCGTAGCGATAGCGTGTCCCGACCTCCCATGCCAGCGAGATCACGGCGCTGTGGCTGGCGCGGGTGACTTCCACCCGGTGCGTGGTCAGGCGTGCGTCGAGAAAACCACTCGCGGTGAGTTGCGCCCCCAGCGCATCGCGGGCGGCGTCGTAGGTGCCGTGATTGAGTACCTGGCCGCGTAGCCGTTCGATTTGGCGCCGTGCGCGGCGAATGCCGGGCAGGGTGGCTGCGGCCGGCGCCAATGCCACGTCGACGGTCGTCACGCGCACCGGCGTGCCCGGCACCACGTGCAGCGTGACGCGCCAATCCTTGCCGATCGGCACCATGGCACCGGTGGTTTGCGCCTCGTAGTAGCCGTACGGCTCCAGCGCGGCCCGCACCTGCTCCGGTGCGCGTGCCAGCAGGCGCCGCACCTGGGTGTCAGTGGTGGGGCGGTTGGCGTACTCGGACACGCTGACGCCGGCCATCACCGCCGCGTGCAAGGGCGCATCCACGCCGTCGACCACGACCTGCACACCGGCGTGGGCGGGCGGGACCAGCATCAGTGCGACGGTGGCGACAAGATGTCGGTGGAGCGGACGCATGCGCGGATGGCGTTCCCTGCGGCGGCGATGGTGTGCCCGAGCTTACCCACACGCATGTGCGCAGCGTATGAACACGGAGCATCGCCGCGCCGTTCGTCCTGAACGTAGCCGCACAGCGGCGAAGTCGATGGGCGGCCGGTCAGGGCTTCGACTTCGCGCCTGCGGCGCTACGTTCGGCCCGAACGGGGCGAGATCGGTCACCCCACCTTGTCGCCGGCCTTGTGCGCGATCCATGCCGCGGCCACGGCGGAGAAATACGGCACCGATTGCGCACTCAGGATGAACATCCACAGCGTGCCTTCGGTGTAGCGCGTGCCGTAGGTCAGCGCCATGCCGATCACGCACAAGGTGAGCGCCAGCGCCATCAGCAGTTCCTCGCGTGCCGGGGCAAACGCGGCAAAGCCCGATTCGCCCAGACGCCGGCTCTTGGCGGTAACGATGAACGCCGTCTTCTTGCGCGTCAGGCCATGCAGGATGCCGCGGGCGATGGCGTGGCTGAGGCTCATGCTGGCGACTGAGGCCATCAACGCATCGCGCCAGCCGCACGGCACGCGGGCGCGATAGAGCACGATGCCGAACACCATCTTGGCAAAGAAGAAGCCGATCACCGGGATCAGGAACAGCTGCATCGGCAGGCTGAACAAGGCCGGGAAGGCGATCATGCCGGCGGTCCAGTACAACGCCATCAGCGTGAAGATCAGCAGCAGCGCGTCGGCAAACCAGCTGAACCAGCCGGTCAGGAAATGGAAGCGCTGGCCGGAGCTGAGCGGCCCGGGCTTGACCATCCAGTCCCAGCGGCCCTTCAGGATTTGCATGGCGCCAAAGGCCCAGCGGTAGCGCTGGCTCTTGTAGGCCTTGAAGTCGGCCGGGGTCAGCCCCTTGCCCATCAGCTCATCGACATAGACCAGCTCGTAGCCGGCGTGCATCAGGCGCAGGCCAAGCTCCGCGTCCTCGCAGATGGTCCACTCCGACCAGCCGCCGGTGCCTTCCAGCGCGCTGCGCCGGACCATCGTCATGGTGCCGTGCTGGATAATGGCGTTGCGCTCGTTGCGATGGTGCATGCCGATGCGGAAGAAGCCATCGAACTCCCATGCCGTCATGCGCCGGAACGCGTTGTGCGCGAAATCGCGGTGCGCCTGCGGGCACTGCACCACGGCCACCTTGGGATCGTGGAAGTAGCCGGTGAGACTGGCCAGCCAGTCCTTGCGCACCACGTAGTCGGCGTCGATCACGGCAATCACGTCGGCGCGCGGATCGGTTTCCTTCAGGCCGAAGTTCAGCGCGCCGGCCTTGTAGCCCGGCCACGGTTCCAGATGGAAGAAGCGGAAATGCTTGCCGAGCTTTTCGCAGTAGGCCTGCACCGGCTGCCAGATATCGGGGTTCTTGGTGTTGTTGTCGATCACCAGCACTTCATAGTTGCTGTAGTCGAGCGCGGCCAGCGAGTCCAGCGTCAGCATGACCATTTCCGGCGGCTCGTTGTACGTGGCCACCTGGATCGACACGAACGGCTGCCGGCCCGGCGCGTCGGGCGTGAGCATGCCGGCCTGGCGCATCCACTTGCGCCGCCACAACACCTCGGTGAACTCGAAGCCGTTGATCAGCAGGATCGCCAGGATCGCGATCTGCGCCGGGAACAGCAGCGTGAGCATGGTCCAATCGACCCAGCTCAGATAGAAGGCAAACGGCAGCGTGGCCGACCAGACGATGATCGCGGCGGAAAACTGGATCAGCGCGCAGAAGAAGAAGCGTCCGGTCAGCTTGAAGCGGCGGAAGCGGCGTGCAAACAGGATCATCGGCAGCAAGGCCAGCAGGCTTGCCGCCAGTGCTTTCCACGGCCAGCCGACATCCTCGGTGACCGGGCCGGTGAACGGGAATTTCAGCTGGCGGTCGGCATTGAACATGCCCCAGTACGCACCGGTGCGGCCTTCGCCCAGGTTTTCCTTCCACGGCTGGTCGAAGGCTTCCATGATGAAGTAATCGATGTGCTCGGCCTTGGCGGCGTTGAACCACTGGCGCAGGAAAATCGCCTCGTTGGACACCGACGGCGTGGCGTACTGGAAGCGGTCGCCGTTGGATGGCCAGCCAATCTCGCCGACCACGATGGGCTTGCCTGGATACAGCTGCTGCAGGTGGTGGTAGCGCGCCAGTGCATCGGCCAGGGCGTCCTTGCGGTCAATGCCGTTCCAGTACGGGAACAGGTGCACGGTGATGAAGTCCACGTGCTGCACCAGCTCGGGGTATTTCTCCCAGATGTGCCACGGCTCGGCGGTGGATACCGGCTGGTGCAGCGCGGCGCGCGCGCGGTCCAGGTACACCATCAGGTCCTGTGCGCTGATGTCGCCGCGCAGCAGCACCTCGTTGCCGACGATGACGCGGTTGATCGTGCCCGGATAGCGCCGCGCCTGGGCGATCAACGCTTCCATCTCGCGCTGGTTGTTGTTGAGGCGGCGATCGATCCACGCCCCGGCCATCACCTTCAGGCCGGCGCGCTCGGCCAGCCGCGGCACCTGCGGGTTTTCCAGCATGGAATAGGTACGCACGCGGTCGCTGTAGCGGCTCACCAGCTTGAGGTCGCTGGCGATTTCCTCGTCACTGGGGAAGCTGCTTTTCAGCGGGCTTTGATAACGCTGGAACGCCGACAGCGCAAAGCCGCCAATCTTGCCGTGCCAATCCTCCGGCCCGTGCGGCAGGTTGCCCCACCACCACAGACCGATGTTCATCACCGCGACGATGAGTGCCAGCCCCACGGCGGCAAACAGCGATCGACCATTGGCGGGTGTGGCGGCACTGGTGCTCAAAAAAGTTCCCGGTCAAGCCTGGGCGAAAGGCAAACAAACGCATGCGAGCTTAACCAATGCGTGGCCGGGCGCTCAACAAACCGCTCTGCTGCGGTCAGCGCCAGCTCAGATGGTGGCGTGCGGCGTAGTCTGCATCGGCCGCCGGTTTGCCCGCGCGGGGCTGCATTGGCGGATTGCGAACACGCGCCTACTTGACAGTGCCCATGTGTATGTATGTACTAATACACATGGACGCATCGCTGCTCACCATCCAACCCGCTTCGGCCGAGCCTATCTATCGGCAGATTGTCGGGCAGCTGCGTCGGCTGGTTGCCGGCGGCCAGCTGGTGGAGGGCGACTTGCTGCCGTCCGTGCGCGAGGTGGCCGGCTTCCATGCCATCAACCCGATGACCGTGTCGCGCGCCTACAGCCTGGCTGAAAGTGAAGGCCTGCTGCTGCGTTTGCGCGGCAAGGGCATGGCGGTGGCCGCGCCCACCGGCACCTCGCCGACGCAGCCGCAACGGCTGGCCATGCTGGAGCCGCAACTGGCCGCGTTGGCGCGCCAGGCCAATGAACTTGAACTACCTGCCGACGCGGTCCTGCGCCGGCTTTCCAAACTGCTGGGGGAGTGAGATGAACGCGCAATTGAAAGATGCCGTGACCACGCCGTTGACTGCGCAAGGCTTGATGCACTGCTACGAAGGCGCCAACGTGCTGACGGGCGTGGACCTGGCCCTGCAGTCAGGCAGTGTGCTGGGCCTGATTGGCCGCAACGGCGCCGGCAAGTCAACGTTGATCCGTGCCATGCTCGGACTGCTTGAGCCGTTGGCTGGCGCGGCGTTCGTCTTTGGCGAGCCGGCGCTCAAACTCAGCGATGCGGTGAAGGAGCGACTGGCCTATGTGCCGCAACAGCCCGAGGCGCTGGCCTGGCTGACCGCGCAGCAGATGCTCGACTATGTCGGGCGTTTTTATCCGCGCTGGGACGATGCCTTTGCGCGCGATTCCCTGCGCCGCTGGAACATCCAGCCCAATCGGCTGCTGGCCAAGCTCTCGCCCGGCGAACGCCAGCGCGTCGAGCTGATCCGTGCGCTGGCCTCGCAGCCCGAACTGCTGGTGCTGGATGAGCCGGCGGCGGCGCTGGACCCGGTTGCCCGCCGCGATCTGCTGCGCGAGATTGCGTTGCGTGCCGGCGAGGCCGGCACCACGGTGCTGTTCTCCACGCACATCGTGTCGGATCTGGAGCGCGTCGCCTCGGATGTCGCCTTCCTGCATCAAGGCAAGCTGCTGCTGCATTGTCCGGTGGACGACACCAAGGAACGCTATGGCCGGCTGTGGCTGCCGGCGGCTGTAAGCGCCGCAGCACCCGCGCCAAGCCTTGGCCAGCATCGCCACGACGATGGCAGCCTGAGCATCATCATCGAGCGCGATACGCAAGGACGCTGGCCCGAAGCCGCCCACCTGGCCGGTGCGCGCATCGATGCGCTGGGCCTGGAAGATTTGTTCGTGGAGATTGCCGGATGACACCGGGGACGGCCGCCGTGAGCCCGCGTCTGCGCCAATCCTGGTTTCAGGCCATGACGTACGGTGCGTGCACGGGCCTTTCGTTGTCCACCTTGCTGGCCGTGCCCTGGCGCACCATGCACAGCTCATTGCGTTGGCTGATGTTGATCATGCTGATCGGCAGCATGGCTGCGGCATGGGCACTGGGTGTCTACAGCCCAACACCGGGCGGGCGGCGGCTCGGCGTCGTGCTGTGCTGTGGCGCGGTGGGTTGCGCCTGGGCGTTCTGGCTTTCCGCCAGCGCCTTGTTGGCGCTGGATGCACGCCGACTGCGACTGCCGGGGATGGAACGTGCCGTCGTGTTTGCGTTGCTGCTGTATGGCGTCATCACCGTAGGCGCACCGACGATACTGCTGGCGGCCTTTGGCGCTGCGATGGGGCAGGCCGCGCTATGGCTGGCGCTGGCCGCCAGTGGCGGTTTGGCGTTTGCATTGCTGCCGCGCTGGTTTGCCATTTTGCTGGGCTTCCTGCCCATGTGGGTCATCGGGCTGGATCACCGCCACCTGTTGCCGCCTCTGCATGACGCACCATGGTTGCAATGGGAGGTCCTGATACTGGCCGTGCTGCTGGCGGCCATCGTGATGCGCTGGCGACGCCTGCTGTGGGTGGGCGACAGCGATGAGGCGAGTCTGAGCAGCGCCGTCGTGATGCAGTACCGGCGGCGCTACGCAGGCACCGGTGCCGGCACGCCGCAGGCGGACAGCGGCCAGCTGATTCGCCAGCGCCCTGGCTGGCTGCAACCCCGCGTCGTGCTGGGCGATGCCGGCCCGCGCTCGAGACGCTTCGCGCTGCGTCTTGCCCTGGGCGGCCAATACCTGCCGGTGACGTTGGGCAGCCGCTTGCGCTCGGCGGCGCCGGTGCTCGTGACGCTGTCGTTGCTGGCATCCTGGCTGGCGTTTTCATCCGATGGAGACACGCACGCGCCGCCGCTGCAGGCGGTGCTGCTTCCGGTCTTTGTCGGCCTACTCGGCGCCATGCTCTTTTTCGGTGGGTTGATGCTGGCCATCAGCACCGATCTGCTGGTGGGCTGGCGGTGGCGGCGGGTCAATACGGAGCTGCCGCTTTTGGCCCTGTTGCCCGGCCTGGGCACTGCGCACGAACGCCGCCGCGACTTGCTGCGCGTGCTGTTCGGCCTGCCGGTCATGGGGCTGGCGGCGTTGTTGGTCATGACAGTGGTGGCCGCATCGTTTGTGCACATGCACGGCCTTGCGCTGTTGCTGGTGGCGCTGCCGCCGTTCGCCGCTGCCGGCACGATGCTGGCGCAGACGCTGTGCACGCTGGGGGATTGCCGGCTGCCGCGCTGGGGTGAATGGCTTTACTACCTGTTGCTGGCGACGCTCATCTTGTTGAGCGTGATCGTCCCGACGCTCACGTTTGCCGATTCGCCAAGCCAGGCCGTGACAACCCTTGAGCAAGGAATGCTGCTGGGCTGGATGGTCATGGTGCCGGTGATGATCGGGCTTGGCCGTCGCGGCTGGCGCGCCTTCCTGGGCCGGCCGCATCCCTTTTTGCCCATCTCCTGAGCGACGCCATGACCTCCCTTTCCACTCTCTTCATTACCCCATGGCGCGCCGCGAATCGTTCGTTGCGTTGGATGGGGGGCGTGTTCAGCCTGTTGCTGGCGGTGTCCGGGGTGGGCGTGGGCTGGTACGTCGGCGGGGCACACGGCTGGCATTACGGGATGATGCTCTACGCCTTTGGCGCGGCTTATTTCTGGATGTGCGTGATGGCCGGTCTGTTGCTGGTGGCGACGGATGCGCGACGGCTGCGCATGCCGGGCGTACAGGCCGTGGTGACGGCGAGCCTGTTGCTGTATGGCGCCGCCACGGTGGCGATGCCGCTGGCGCTGTTTGCGCCGATGGGTGCGGATGCGGCAACGATCGCCCTGGTGGCGATGCTGGCGCTCGCGTCCGGCCTGGCCGTGGCCATCCTTCCGCGCTACACCGTGCTGTTCTTTGGTGCCCTGCCGGCGTTGGCCGTGAGTGCCAGGCACGTCGTCCCCATCCCGTTTCCGGGCGAGCCGGGGTTTCCCGTGCCCGGCCTGGGTGCGCTGGCTGTGCTGCTGGCCGTGTGCGTGATCCGCTGGCGGCAGCTGCTGCGTGCGGAGGGGACGTTGGAGACCGGCCTGGGCAGTGCGATGGTGATGCAGTACCGCCACAACGGTGCCGTCGGCGGCCTGTGGGGTGACATGCTGCTTCAGGGCCGTACTGGCGCGCCGCGTCGGCGCCCAGACAAGGTGGCGTCCGTGGTGCGCCTCGATGGCGTCGGGCCATGGTCGCCCGTGCTGGCGCTGCGTGTAGCCCTGGGTGAGAACGACGCGCCGCAAACGCTGCGTGGGCGTTGGCGCCGCTTCGTCCGCGTTGGCTTGCCGTTGCTGCTGTTTGTCCTGTTGATGGCGGTGGTGGGGGCGGGCGATGCACGCGGTGATGCATTGCAAGCGGTGTTGCGTGGCGTGGGTCTTGGCGTGGCGGGCTGGCTCGGCGTGGCGGGTGGCCTGACCCTGATGCTGCTGGGCAGCTTGTCGCCGGGTGCGCGCTGGCGCCGTACGGGCGCCGAGCTGTCGTTGCTGGCCCTGCTGCCGGGACTGGGCGACGGTGCCGCCTGCCGCCGGCACTTGTTGCATGCCGCGCTTGGCCGGCCGCTGAAACTGCAGGTCGTGTTGCTGATGCTGGTGTTGGCCGCGGTGCTTGCCATGCATGGCGGCCCGTGGCTGCTGTTGTTCGTGGCACTGGCGCAGCTTGGTTGCCTTGCCGCCTTGGTGGCGCTGGTGTTGGATGTGTTTGGCGGCTCGCCGCTGCCGGCTTGGGGTGAGGCCACGGTGCTTACTGGCGTGGGCTTGCTGGTGGCGGTCAGCACGTTCGTGCCGATGGTTGCCGCCCTGGCGCATCACCCGCAGCCATTGACCGCGGGTACCCGGGCCGCGCTGATTGTTGCGTGGGCCGTTACCGCCGGCGTGCTGCTGTGGTTGGGGCGGCGCGGCTGGGCAGGGATGAAACGCCGGCCGCATCCCTTCCTGGTCGGTTGAGCCTGGCCGGCTTGTGATACGAGATGACATCTTGCTGCGCGACGTTGATGCCGTGCAGCAAGGTGGTGTGGCTCAACGCAGCAGCGAGCGCAGCATCCAGGCGGTTTTCTCATGGTCCATCAGGCGGCTGGTGACCATGTCGGCGGTGCCTTCGTCGCCAGCGGCGTCAGCGGCCTTGATGGTGTCGCGGGCCGTGGCGGCGGCAATCTCGTGGCCCTGCACCAGCTGCGCGACCATGTCGCGCCATTCGGGTACGCCGGGCTCTTCGGTGATCGAGGTCAGCTTGCCAAACTGGCTGTACGAGCCGGGGGCGAACACGTCGAGGGTGCGGATGCGCTCGGCCACCTCGTCGGCGGCCAGCCATAGTGCCTGGTACTGCACTTCAAACATGGCGTGCAGGCTGTTGAACTGCTCGCCGGTCACGTTCCAGTGAAAGCTGTGGGTCTTGAGGTAGAGCGAATAGGTGTCGGCCAGCAGCTTGGACAGATGCCGGGCGACTTGCTCGCGATCCTTCTTGGCGATGCCAATGGAAATGGCCATGGTGCAACTCCTGTGGTGGGGTGATGAATAGACCATAGCCGGCGATGGACGCGGCGTGAAATGGATACTTTCGATGCGCTCGATAGGCTGCCGCTATCATGGGCGGCCCGATGAGTACCCGCCGTAAATCCACGTTCCCGCCTGCCGCCGACCCGCGGCTGCAGGGCGTGCGTGCGTTGCTGGATACGGTGTCCAGTCGCGACTTTGGCCGGCTGCTGGGACGCTGGCGTGCGCTGTCGCACGGGATCGACGACAAGCGGCTGGCGGCGCTGATGGTCGACATCGAGCGCTCGGCTGCCCGGCGCCAGGCGCGCGCCGCGGCCAAGCCGGCCATCACGCTGGATCCGGCGCTGCCGATCAGCGCGCGGGCCGACGCCATTGTCGAGCTCATCCGCGCGCACCAGGTTGTCGTGATTGCCGGCGAGACTGGTTCGGGCAAGACCACGCAGCTGCCCAAGCTGTGCCTGGCTGCCGGCCGTGGTGAGGCCGGGATGATCGGCTGCACCCAGCCGCGCCGACTGGCGGCGCGATCGATGGCGCGACGCGTGGCGGAGGAGCTGGGCACCGCGGTGGGCGACATCGTCGGCTTCCAGGTGCGCTTCAACGACCAGGTGTCCGAACGTAGTCTGGTCAAGTTCATGACCGACGGCATTTTGCTGGCCGAGACGCAGGGCGATCCGTGGCTGAGTGCCTACGACACGCTGATCATCGACGAGGCGCACGAGCGCAGCCTCAACATTGATTTCCTGCTGGGGTATTTGAAGCGCCTCGCGGCCAGGCGGCCGCAGCTGAAGATCATCGTCACCTCCGCCACCATCGACACGGCGCGTTTTGCCGCGCACTTCGGCGGTGCGCCGGTGGTGGAGGTCGAGGGACGCGCGTATCCGGTGGAAGTGCGCTGGCGTCCGCTGGATGCGCTCGCGCAAAAGCCGGCTTTCCAGCAAGGCAGCGCCGAGCACATTGCCGCGGTGCTGGACGACGTCACGCGTGTCGACCCGCGCGGCGACGTGCTGGTGTTTTTGCCCGGCGAGCGTGAAATCCGCGACGCGCACCTGGTGCTGTCGCGCCGCCAATACCGCGAGACCGAGGTGCTGCCGCTGTATGCGCGGCTTTCGGCGAAGGACCAGGACCGCGTGTTCAAGCCCGGCGTCAAGCGTCGCCTCGTGCTGGCCACCAACGTGGCGGAAACCTCGCTGACCGTGCCGCGCATCCGTTATGTGGTCGATACCGGCACCGCACGCGTCAAGCGCTACAGCCAGCGCAGCCAGCTGGAACGATTGCACGTGGAGCCGATTTCGCAGGCTGCCGCCGACCAGCGCAAAGGCCGCTGCGGGCGTGTCGGGCCAGGCGTGTGCTATCGCCTGTACGACGAGGCGGATTTTGCCGGCCGCGCGCCGTTCACCGACCCGGAGTTGCTGCGCTCGTCGCTGGCCAACGTGATCCTGCGCATGCTGGCGTTGAAGCTGGGCACGGTCGATGACTTCCCGTTCCTGGAGGCGCCCGATCCGCGGGTGGTCAGCGACGGCTACCGCCGGCTGGCGGAGATTGCCGCCATCGACGACGCGCGCCAGCTGACGGCCATCGGCCGCACGCTGGCGCGCCTGCCCATCGACGTGCAGCTGGCGCGCATGCTGGTGGAGGCGCAGCGCCTGGGCTGCGTGCGCGAGCTGGTCGGCATCGTCAGTTTCCTCAGCGTGCAGGACCCGCGCGAGCGCCCGGCCGAGGCCCGCGCCCAGGCCGATGCCGCGCACAAGGCGCTGGCCGATCCGGCCTCGGACTTCGTTGGCATCCTGAATCTGTGGCGCGAGTACCGCGCCGCCCACGAGGCGCTGACGCAATCGAAATTACGCGACTGGTGCTCGCGCCAGTTCGTGAGCTTCATGCGCATGCGCGAGTGGAGCGAACTGCATCGGCAGTTGCTGCAGGTGGTGGGGGAGTTGGGATGGAAGCTCGGTGCTTCCGTTCCCGCACCTGGCTCTGCTCACTCCCCATCCCAGGGAGAGGGCCGGGGTGAGGGTTCGATCTCGCCATCATCTGCGTCCGCCGCCGTTCACGTCGTGAACAAGAAGGGGACGGGGCATGCCCGCGAGAGGCGGCCCCTCTCCCCAGCCCTCTCCCCGCAGGGGAGAGGGGGCAGCACTCCGGCCCCTTCCGCCAAGGGGCGTGGCGGCACCGACAACACCGACGAAGCCGCCGCGTCGGCGCGCTACGAAAACCTCCATCGCTGCCTGCTGGCCGGGTTGCCGACGCAGGTGGGACGCAAGGATGACAAGGGGGTTTATCAAGGCCCGCGCGAGCGCAAGTTCCATGTGTTTCCCGGCTCGGCGCTGGCCAAGGCGCCGCCCAACTGGATTTATTCCGCGCAGATCCTGGATGTCGGCGGTCGCGTCTGGGGCATGAACAACGCGCGCGTCGATCCGTTGTGGATCGAGCAGCAGGCGGCGCATCTGCTGCGCAAAACCTGTCGCGATCCGCATTGGTCCAAGTCGCGCGGGGCGGTGGTCGCATTTGAGCAAGTCAGCCTGTTTGGTTTGCTGCTGGCCGACAAGCGCACCGTGCTTTACCAGGCGCAGGACCCGGAACTGGCGCATGCCGTGTTTGTGCGCGAAGCGCTGGTGCGCGGCGACATCACAAGTGGCGTCGATTTCCTGCGCGCCAATGCGCGCGTGCTGCAGGAGGCCGAGGAACTTGAGGCCAAGCAGCGGCGCGAGGGCCTGATTCGCCACGAGGATGATCTGGTGGCGTTCTTCGACGGCAAGCTGCCGGTGGAAATTGCCAGCGTGCGGGCGCTGGAGGCGTGGTATCGGCGCGCCATGCCGGCCGAGCGTTCGGCGCTGCGCTGGTCGCTGGATGACGTGCTGGGCAGCGGCCCCAGCCTCGATGCCGGAGCGTTCCCGGCGACGCTGGAATTGGCCGCGGCCGACGCCGCGAAAACCGGCCCGCAACGTTATCGGCTGGAGTATCGCTTCACCCCTGGCGAGGACGCCGACGGCGTCACCATGCATGTGCCGCTGACCTTGCTCAACGCCGTGCCGGCGGCGCGCTGCGAGTGGCTGGTGCCGGGACTGCTGGTCGACAAGGTGACCGAGCTTATCCGCGCCCTGCCCAAGGCCTTGCGCCGCAATTACGTCCCCGCCCCGGATTTCGCGCGTGCGTTTGCCGCCGCCGAGACATCGCGCGACGAGCCACTTGCGGCCGTGCTGGCGGCCTTCCTCACCCGCACCACCGGGGTGCCGCTGACTGCCGCACAGTTTGTCGAGGCAGGATTGCCCGCGCATTATTTGATGCGATACCGCGTATACGACGACACGCCCGATGGCGGCGGCAAGACCCTGGCCACCGGCCGCGACCTGGCGGATTTGCGCGCGCGCTGGGCGAGCCAGGCGCGGGCCGCTTTCGCCCGTCGCGCCGATCTTGATCTGACCCGCGAAGACGTGGCTACCTGGGATTTTGCCGAGATCCCGGCACAGGTGCGTTCGGCGGCCGGCGTGGTCGCGTTTCCGGCCTTGGTCGATCTGGGCCGGAGCGTGGCGCTACGCGTCTTCGAGCGCGCCGACGCCGCGCACGAGGCGCATGCCGGCGGCGTGGTGCGGCTGTTGCGCAATGCGTTGGCCAGTGACTTCAAGCAGGCCAGCCGGCGCTTGCCGATCTCTCGCAGCGTGGCTTTGCGTTACGCGCCACTGGGTAATGTCGACGACTTGCGCGCCGAGCTGGTGGAAGGCGCGCTGTCCGATGTGCTGGCCAGCAGTGCACTGGACGTGCGCACGGCGGCAGCCTTCGAGGCCTTGCGCGGGCAATGCCAGGGCACGTTGTTTGCCGCGGCGGTGGCGCGGTTGACCCTGGTCGAACCCATCATCGAGGCACAGGCGGATTTGAAACCGTGGCTGCGGCCGGCACGTCCTGGCTCGGCACGGGCGAGCTATGCCGATCTGGCCGAGCAACTGGCCGAGCTGCTGGCGCCCGGCTTTGCCCGCGACCTGCCGGCGGCACGGCTGGCGCATCTGCCACGCTATCTGCATGCCATGCGTCTGCGCGGCGAGCGCCTGCGGCAGGACCCGCTGCGTGACCAACAGCGCATGACGCAGGTCGCGCCGTACTGGCGCCAGTATCTGGCGCGGCGTGCGTCGGGCATCACGCCAGCGACCTTGGCGCCGCTGCGCTGGCTGATCGAGGAGTGGCGCGTGTCGCTGTTTGCACAGGAACTCAAGACCGCCGAGCCGGTATCGGCCAAACGCCTGGCCAAGGCGCTGGCGGACCTGGACTGAGCTTCGTCAAAGCATGCATCGCGAGGCTGCCGTTACCATGCGGTGAGGCCATCGGAAAATCGCATGTCACACGCGGCAAGCACCAGCACCCTGGCGCAGTGGCGCCAGCACCACCCGGTTTCGTCCCTGCTTGCGGTGGCGCTCGACGGCTGCGCCGACGCCGATGTCAATCAAGCCGAATGCTGCGACGTGCTGGATCTGCTCATGGCGCTGGGATGTGACGAGCCGACGCAGGCCGCGGCAGTGTGGTTTGCGCTGGCCCAGGCCGACAGCGCGCAATGGAATGCGTGCAGCGGCGCCCTGCCGGCGCAGGTGCGACGTCTGGTCAGCGGCCAGCAGGCAGCGGACAAGGTGTGGGCATTGCATGCGCAGCAGCATTCGCCGCAGGGCGCGGTGGAAGGGCTGCGCCGGCTGCTGCTGGCCATCGTGCAGGATTTGCGCGTGGTGTTCATCCTGCTGGCGCGGCAGCTGGCGCGCATGCGCGCGGCCGTGGCCCGCGGTGCCGAGCAGCGCCAGGCCTTGGCGCGATTGACGCGCGACATCCATGCACCGCTCGCCAACCGGCTTGGCATCTGGCAGCTGAAATGGGAGCTGGAGGACCTTGCTTTCCGCTTCCTGCAACCGGACATGTACCGGCGCATTGCCAAGCTGCTGGACGAGCGGCGCGCCGATCGCGAACGCTTCATTGCCGACGTGCTGGCACAGCTGCGCGAAGCGCTGGCCGCTGCCGGCATCCGCGCCGAGCTGGCCGGCCGGCCCAAGCACATCTATTCCATCTGGAAAAAGATGCAGCGCAAGGGGCTGGATTTTTCCGACCTGTACGACATTCGCGCCGTGCGCATCCTGGTCGATTCGGTCACCGATTGCTACGCCGCGCTGGGCGTCGTGCACGCGCGCTGGCAGCACCTGCCCAGCGAGTTTGACGATTACATCGCGCGGCCCAAGAACAACGGCTACCAGTCGCTGCACACCGCCGTGCAGGGGCCGGCCGGGCGCACGCTGGAAGTGCAGATTCGCACCCACGCCATGCACCGCGCCAACGAGCTGGGCGTGGCCGCGCACTGGCGCTACAAGGAAGGCGGCAGCGCCGACGCCGAGTTCGAGGCCAAGATTGCGTGGATGCGCAAGCTGCTCGAACCCCATGCCGGCGGTGATCGCGCGCTGGATGCGGATCTGGCCACCGAGCTGATGGAAGACCGCGTCTACCTGCTTACGCCCAAGGGTGAGGTGTTTGATCTGGCCCGCGGCGCCACCGTGCTGGACTTTGCCTACCTGGTGCATACCGAAGTTGGCCATCGTTGCCGCGGCGCCAAGGTCAACGGCCGCATCGTGCAGCTGACCTTCCAGCCGCAAAGCGGCGACCGCGTGGAGATCCTCACGGCCAAGACCGGCGAGCCCAGCCGCGATTGGTTGTCGCCGCATCACGGCTATCTCAACACGCCGCGGGCGCGGGAAAAGGTGCGCGCCTGGTTCCGCCGCGTCGCGCTGGAAACCAACCTTGGCGCCGGCCGTGCGTTGCTGGAGCGCGAGCTCAAGCGGCTGGCCATGGCCAATGCCGACATCAGCACGCTGCCGGCGCGGTTCCACCTGCGCAATCAGGAAGACTTGCTGGTGGCGCTGGCGCTGGGAGAAATCAGCGGCGGCCAGATTGCCCGCGCGTTGCAGGAGGCGGAATCACCGCCGGCCGCGCCGCCGCCGGTGACGCGGCCAGCGGCGCCGGGGCGCAGCGCCTTGACCATCGAAGGCATCGGCAACCTGTTGACCACGCTGGCCCGCTGCTGCCAGCCGCTGCCGGGCGACGCCGTGCGCGGCTACGTCACCAAGGGTCGCGGCGTGTCCGTGCACCGCGCCGATTGCGGCGCGCTGGCGCGACTGGCGCGGCGCGATCCGGATCGCGTGATCGAGGTGAGCTGGGGCAGTGCCAGCGTGCGCGCCTACGAGGTCGACATTGCCCTGCGCGGCTACGACCGCAAGGGCCTGCAAAAAGACGTCACCGGCGTCATCAGCAATGCCAACGTGCACATCGTGGCGTCGTCCAGCCGCGTGTTTGCCGACAGCGGCGAGGTGGCCATGCGCTTCACCCTGCGCGTACATGATTTCGAGCAACTGGCCGCCTTGCTGGACAAGCTTGCGGCCCTGCCCAACGTCATCGACGCCCGCCGCGTCGGCGTCGGTTGACTTCCCCCCGCGTGATGGCGGGCAACGATCACACGACCCGTGCCCTTGCAGGAGACCGCTCGCGGGCAATGCCCGTCGCGCGGCATCACGCCTCTCGTGACACGTAGGAGCCCGCCCGCGGGCGATGCCTTGCCTCGATGGCGCAAGAGTCTTGGTGGTGCAGCAGAGCATCCCCCGCGAGCTGGCCCCTACGGGGGCCATACATCGGGACAGGCACGGCCCGCCGCACCGCGAATGCGCGTCGACGCAACCTGAACACCCATGCGGCGTGCGCAAGGCGCACTGACAGGCCGATGCTAAGCTGCGGCATCACTATTTTTGCCGGCGCACCATGCGCGAACATCGAGACCAGCACGAAACCGGGGCGCGCGGCCGTACCGAGCCCACGCTGGGTGATTTGTCCAATCTGGAGGCGCCGCTGACGCCGCAGGAGCAGTCCCTGCCGGATTTGCGCGCGGAGCCACGTCCTGCGCGGGAACGTCCATCGCATCGTTTGCCGCAACGTCGGCACGGCGGATTGTGGCTGGTCCTGGCGCTGGTCCTGGTCGGCGCGGCTGTGGTCTGGGTCAATGCCGACCGCCTGCGCGGCATGGTGCCGCGCACCGAGTTGAACGTCGTCCTTGGCCAGGCAAGCCAGGCGCTTGAAGATGGACGTCTGGATGGCCATGACGGCACCAGCGCGCGTGAGCTGTATCAGTCGGCATTGGAGCAGCAGCCGGACAGCGATGCCGCCCGCGATGGTCTGCAGCGGGTGGGTCGCGCGCTGGTGGCGCAGGCCGACAGCCAGCTGCAGGCTGGCCAGCCCGATGCGGCAGCCGCCAGCGCCGCGACCGCCCGCGAGCTGCTGGGTGGCGGCCGTGATGTCGATCGCCTCGATCAAGCCATCAACGCGGCGCGTGCGCCGGCACCAGCCACACCCGATCTGGTCGACCAGGCGCAACGCGCCCTGGCTGCCGGCCAGCTCGATGGTGAGCAAGGTGCGATTGCGCTGTATCGGCGCATCGCCCACGCCGATCCCGGCAGCGCCGTGGCTGCGCACGGCCTGGCACAAGTGGCGTCGATGCTGGCCGCCCAGGCGCAGCAAGCGCTGATGGCGCGTGATGCAGACACGGCCAGTGCGCGCATTGCGCAGCTGGCGGCCTTGCAGCCAGACAACGGCGCCCTGCCGGCCTTGCGCGCGGCGCAGGCGCAGCTGGCTGCACCGGCGGCAGCCACGTCGGACGCGTCGGCGGCGACGCCAGCGGCCGATTCGGCACCGGAGCCGGCACCGGCGGTGGTCCAGCCATCGGCACCTCCCGCAGCCTTGCCACCGGCACCGCCACCGGTACGCGCGGTGCCTGCAGTCGATACACAGGCCGTGGCTGCGCATGTACGCCAGGGGCAAGCGGCGCTGCGTGCCGGACGCATGCTGGGCGCGGGTGATGACACCGCGCTGGCGCACTTCAAGGCCGCGCTGCGGCTGGACCCGGACAACGCCGCGGCACGCGACGGGTTGGGCAAGATCGCGCAGGCCCTGACCGTGCGCGCCACCGCCGCCGCCGATGCCGGGGACACCTCGCAGGCCGCGCAGTTGTTGAAGCAGGCCGCGTTGCTGGCACCACATTCGGCCGACCTCGCTGCCGCGCAGGCGCATGTTGCCAATGCGCCGGCGGCTGGCGGGCAGGCCGTCGATGCGACAGACGCCGATGCAACAGACGCCGATACCGCGCCGGTGCTGTCACCGGGGGACAGCGCCAGGGTGGCACGTCTGGTTGCGCGCGCACAGGCAGCGACCGCCGCCAGCGACATCACCATGCCGCCGGGCGCCAGCGCCTATGATTTGTATCGCAATGCGCTGGCCATCGACGGCAATTCGGCGCCGGCCTTGCGCGGCGTACGGGAGTTGCCCGAGGCGGTCTATCGCCAGTTCCAGTCCGCGCTGGCCAGCGGCAATCTGGGGCGGGCCGGCAATGCGCTGGCCAATTA
Source organism: uncultured Rhodanobacter sp. (assembly GCA_964568445.1). GTDB lineage: Bacteria > Pseudomonadota > Gammaproteobacteria > Xanthomonadales > Rhodanobacteraceae > Rhodanobacter. The sequence continues at coordinate 37,379 of CAZMPZ010000006.1, forward strand.
CACCGAGCTGGCGCCCGGCGATGCGCGCGGCATGGTCATGCGTGCGCGCCTGGCGACGGCCCTGCTCGATCAGGCCGACATGCAACTGGGCCAGGGCGATCGTGGCGGCGCGGCACAATCGCTGGATCGCGCGCGCAGGCTGGCGCCGAACGACCCACGGCTGGCTCGCTTGGGCGCGCGTCTGGCGGGCCAGTGAGCGGGTCGTGACGATTCTCGTATGCGGGGCCAGCAGCCAGATTGGCCACTTCTTGTTGCCGCGGTTGGTCGTCAGCGGCGAGCCGGTGCTGGCCTTGAGCCGGCGCCCGCACGCCGCACAAGCGGGAGTGACGTGGCTGCGCGGCGCCTTGCCCGATGGCCTGCCGCCCCTGCCGGCGTTGTCGGCCATCATCAGCTTTGGCCCATTGGCAGCACTTGCCAGTTGGCTGGCGCACCATCCGCTGCCGGGCGCGCCGCGCGTAGTAGCGACCAGTTCGATGAGTGCACAGAGCAAGCGGCATTCGCCCGTGGCGCACGACCGCGCGCTCGCGCAGCAGCTGCTGGATGGCGAACACGCGCTGGCGCAAGCCTGTGCCGCGCGTGACTGCGTATGGACGGTGTTGCGCCCAACCCTCATTTACGGCGCCGGCCTGGATCGCAGCCTGACGCCGTTGGCCCGTCGCGCGCAGCACCTGCGCGTGTTTCCGCTACCGCGCGGTCGCGGCCTGCGCCAGCCAGTGCACGCCGACGACGTGGCGTGTGCGGTGCTGGCGGCATTGGCATGCCCGGCCAGCGGTGGCCGGGTGCTGCCCATGGGCGGCGGCGAGCGCTTGCCGGCGGCGGCGATGTTCGCGCGGGTACGTGCAAGCCTGCCTGGCGTGGTCATCCCGCTGCCGTTGCCACGCTGGGTGCTGCGCTGCGCGCGCGTGGTACCCCGCTGGCGCGGCCCACTTGGCCGCCTGGACGTCGATTTGATTGCCGACAACCACGCGCTGGAAACCCTGCTGGGGATTCATCCGCGGCCGTTTGCGCCGCAGGCGGCAATGTGGGAATGAGCGGATCATGCCGTGTGACGAGCCGGACGCGGCGACATGTTACGGCCGTGGCACGGGATGATGGCAGCGCAGCGCTTGTGCCGCAGGTTGTGGCATGGCATTCATCCGCACGCCGGGGTGCACGCCCTATCATCGGTCTTTCTGTTTGCTGGGTTGCCTGACGTTGGCCGTGTTTTCCCGTACCCGTTCGCTGGTCCGTGCCTGCTGGCCATGGCTGCGCATCCCGGCGTGGATTGCCCTGGGGCTGTTCCTCGGCTTTGTGCTGCCGTACACGCTGGTGCTGAACAACCGCGTGCAGGATCGCTTCAGCGACCTGGTGTTTTCGGTGCCGACGCGCGTATATGCGCGGCCACTGCCGCTGGTGGCCGGCGCGCCGATGACCAGTGCGGCGCTGGAGCTGGAGCTGACCTTTGCCGGTTACAGCCGCGATGAACGTGGCGAGGTGCCGGGCAGCTGGACGCGGCAAGGCTCGCGCTACACCATCGCCACCCGCGGCTATGCCGGCCCGGATGGCGGCGAGCTGGCCAAGCATCTGCGCGTGACGCTGGGCAGCGGCATCATCCAGCAGGTACACGACGCGACCAGTGGCGCGGTGCTGGCGACGGCGCATCTGGACCCGGCGCGCATCGCCACGCTGTATGGCGCCGATCAGGAGGAGCGTCGCTTCGTGCCGCTGGCCGAGGTGCCGCCGCTGCTGCTGTCGGGCCTGCAGGCAGTGGAAGACCGTGATTTCAAGCATCACTGGGGGCTGGATTTTGGCGCCATCGCGCGCGCGGCGTGGGCCAATCTGCGCGCCGGGCATACGGTGCAGGGCGGCTCCACGCTGACCCAGCAGCTGGTGCGCAACCTGTTCCTGACGCGCGATCGCAACTTCACGCGCAAGATCAACGAGGCGTTGATGTCGCTGCTGCTGGAAGCGCATTACAGCAAGGGCCGCATCCTCGAGGCCTACGTCAACGATGTGTTCCTTGGCCAGCAGGGCGCGCAGGCGGTCCACGGCTTTGCCGCCGCTTCGGAGTTTTACTTCGGCCGCCGCCTGCAGGACTTGCGGCCGCAGGAGATTGCCCTGCTGGTGGGCATGGTCAAGGGCCCAAGTTACTACGATCCGCGCCGCGCGCCCAAGCGGGCGTTGGCGCGGCGCAACCTGGTGCTGCAGGAGTTTGCCGATACCGGCTTGCTCAACGCCGGCCAGCTCAATGCGGCGCAGGCGGCGCCGCTGGACATCGTGCGCAATGGCCAGCTGCCGCACAACCGCTTCCCGGCGTTTTTGCAGCTGGTGCGCACGCAGATCACCGCTGATTTCGACGAGCAGTCGCTGCGCTCGGGCAACCTGTCGATTTTCACCACGCTCGATCCGGCCGCGCAGTTGTATGCCGAGCAGGCCATCACCGACGCGCTCAAGGATCTGGGCAAGCGCGGCAATGCGGTGCAGGCTGCCGCCGTGGTGACACAGGCGCAGACCGGTGCCGTGCTGGCCGTGGTTGGCAGCAAGCGCCCGGGGGACCCGGGTTTCAATCGCGCGCTGGACGCCCGCCGGCCGCTGGGCTCGACCATCAAGCCGTTCATCTACCTGGTGGCGCTGACCCAGCCTGAGCGTTGGAATTTGCTGAGCCTGCTGGACGATGGCCCGATCAGCCTGCGTCAGCCCAATGGCAGTCTGTGGACGCCGAACAATGACGACAACATCAGCCACGGCCAGGTGCCGATGGTCGATGCGCTCGCCCGTTCGTGGAACCTTGCCACCATCCATCTCGGGCTGGCTGTCGGCTTGCCGCGCATCCGCGCTTTCCTGTCTTCGTTCGGGCTCAAGGACATCAATCCCAACCCGTCGCTGCTGCTGGGCGCCATGGATGTGTCGCCGCTGCAGGTGGCGCAGCTCTACCAGTATCTGGCTGCCGATGGCCACGCCTTGCCGCTGGTGGCGGTGCGTGGCGTACTGGATGACAAGGGCCGCACGATCAAGCGCTATCAGGTGCAGCCCGGCCACGGCGAATACCAGAGCGCGGTGCGCCTGACCACGTGGGCCATGCAGCAGGTGGCGTTGTACGGCACGGCCAGCAGTATCGGCAATTCCGGCCTGGCGTGGCTGCATGCCGCCGGCAAGACCGGTACCAGCAACGACACGCGCGACAGCTGGTTTGCCGGCTTCACCGGTGAGCATCTGGCGGTGTTCTGGATGGGCCGCGACGACAACAAGTCCACCGGCCTGTTTGGCGCCACCGGCTCGCTGCGCGCGTGGCGCGAGCTGTTTGCCAAGCTACCAACGCGGCCGTTGTCGGCCGCACCCGGCGAGGGGCTTTCGATGGCCTGGATCAACCCGGCCACCGGCCAGCGCACCAATCCGGAGTGCGCGGGCGCGCGTCAGGTGCCGGTGGTGGACGGCAGCCTCAGCGCCGAGACCGAAACCTGTTTTTGGCAGAACGTGCAAAACGCGTTTGGCCTGGATGGCCAGCCCGCCCCGGCGCAAAGTGCGCCGGCCGCGGTCAACGACACGACAGTACGGGATTGATGATGTTTGCACATGGCATCGGCAGGGTGGGCGTCAGCCTGGGCATGGTCTGGCTGGCCGGTTGCAGCCTGTTTGCGCCGGCACCGCCGCCAGCCACGCCGGCACTGGCGCCCGTGCCCGGCTACGACCTGGTGGCGGCCATCCGCGCCGCCGGCACGCGCGAGAACTCGGTCATCGCGGTCAACGCACTGCCTGATCCAGCCGTCACGCAGTTGCAGGCCACGGCCGAGCGCGAGGAACGCGCCGGGCACTATGCGCAGTCTGCCGACACGCTGGATCAGGCATTGAAGCTCAATCCTGAATCGCCGGACTTGCTGCAGCAGCGTGCCGAGCTGGCCGTGCGTTTGAAGGATTTCCCGGCGGCGGAAAAGTACGCGCAGCAATCATGGTCGCTTGGCCCCAAGCTGGGGCCGCTGTGCGCCCGCAACTGGCAGACCATCGTCGAGATGCGCCTGCAGGCGCGCGACCCGGCCGGCGCGGCGACGGCACGCAAATGGGTCGGGCAATGCCACAAGGCCGGCGTGCCGCGCTATTGATGCCCGTGCCGCGCGTGGTGGCTACAGCGTGGCGACCAGCAGCACGATGATGCCGGCAATGCTGACGCTCCAGATCGCGCTGCGCACCCAGGCAATGCCGGCGGCGTAGACCGGCACGTAGGCCAGCCGCGCCCAGAGGTAGAGTTGCGCGCCGAGCACGGTCAGCGCGCTTCCCGGCGCCACCCAGTGCGCGGCCAGCACGGCAGCGACAAACAAGGGGAAGGTTTCCAGAAAGTTGGCGCGCGCCCGATCCAGCCGCGCGGCGGTGCCGGTCAGTGGGCTGACGGCGTCATCGCGCGCACTCGCCATCCAGCGCGGCCCGCGTTGCAGCAGGGCGCAGGTCGCGACCAGGGCAATCTGCACCAGGCCCAGCACCACGCTCCAGGCCAGCAGTTCCAGTTCATTGTTCATGCGTTGCTCCTCGTCATGGTGTGCGTACAGTGCGCGTGGCGCGGGCGAGGCGTCCAGTCCCGGTCGCGCGAAAGCAACCCGGTATCAGGCCGCGCGCTTGAGCAGGCCGTGGGCAAGAAACAGCTCGATGCGTTCCAGCGGGATACGGTCGCCGGCATCGCGGCCGTACCACGCCTCGACGATGCGGCCGTGTTCGTCGATGAGGAAATCCGCCGGCAGCAGGTTGCCCGTGCGCAGACCGGCCAGGCCGACCAGGCGCAGGCCTTTGAGCAGGGTCGGCAAGCGCGTCACGATGGCCCGGATCTTGCGCCAGAACGAACGTTCGATGCCGTAGGCCTCGTGCGCGGCCGAGGTTGGATCGGCGGCCAGAACGAACGGCCGCGGCCGATGCCCGGCAAAGCGCATCACCTCGTCCTGCGTGGCGCTGAACACGGCAATGATGTCCAGCCCCAGCGCCGTCAGCGCGGCGTGGTGGTGGGTCAGTTCGTAGATGCGGAAGTTGCAGAACGGGCACGCTGCGTCACGAAAAAACGACAGCAGCGTGCGCCGGCCATTGCCGCCGATGACGACCGGTTGGCCGTGGACGTCCCGCAGGTTCAGCGCAGGCGCCTTGGATGGTGAAAGAAGCCGCATGGTGATTCCCCCGGTGTTGTGCCTGTATGGATGTGCCGCGGACAGCGCAGGTTCCCGTGCGGCAGCAAACGTGTCGTCCGTGTCAAACCCGCCGCCGTCGCCATGCTCGGCCATACTTGGCGGATGAATGATCTGCAAGACACCGCGGGCGAGGATGTCGGCGAGCTTTTGGGCATTGATGGCCCGTTTGCGCGCGAGGTGCCCAACTTTGCCCCGCGCGAAGCGCAGCAGGCCATGGCGCAGGCAGTCGGGCAAGCCATTGCCCAGCGCGAGACGCTGGTGGCCGAGGCCGGTACCGGCACCGGCAAGACGTTCGCCTACCTGCTGCCGGCGGTACTGTGCGGCGAGCAGGTGGTCATCTCCACCGGCACCAAGACCTTGCAGGACCAGCTGTATTTCCGCGACCTGCCGCGCGTGCGCGCGGTGCTGGGCGCCAACGTCAAGACCGCCTTGCTCAAAGGCCGCGCCAATTACCTGTGCCTGTACCGGCTGCAGCAGACGCTGACCGACGGCTCGGCGCTGGACGCCACGCAGGCGACGCAGCTGGCGGCGATCCGTGCGTGGTCGGCGCACACCCGGCACGGCGACCGCATGGAGCTGGCCGAGGTACCGGAGGATTCGCCGCTATGGCCCCGCGTCACCTCCACGGCGGAAAACTGCCTGGGCGTGGAGTGCGCGTTTTACGAACAGTGCCACGTCTTCAAGGCGCGGCGCGAGGCACAGGACGCCGACGTGGTGGTGGTCAATCATCACTTGCTGTTTGCCGACATGGCGCTCAAGCGCGACGGCTTTGGCGACCTGCTGCCGGAGGCTGCGGCCTTCATCCTGGACGAGGCGCACCAGATTCCCGAGCTGGCCGGGCAGTTCTTTTCGCGCAGCCTGAGCGCGCGCCAGCTTGCCGATCTGGCGCACGACGCACTGGTGGAATGCAGGGGCATCTCCGGGGCAATGGGTTTGCTGCTGGCGCCGGTACAGGCGCTGCAGGCGGCATTGCTGCACCTGCGGCTGGTGCTGCGTGACTTGCCACCGCGCGGCACGCTGCACACCTTGTGCGCGCATGTCGAGGCGCTGCGCATGCTGACCGAACTTGGGCAGTTGCTGGCAACACTGACTGCGGCGCTGGCCGTGCAGGCCGAACGTTCGCGTGGCCTGGCCAACCTGCACCAGCGTGCCGCGGCGTTTGCCGCGCAGCTGCAGCACATCGTCGCGCAGTCCACCACCGATGCCGACATCGATGACGGGTTTGACGTTGACGCCGATGCCGATGTGCCGGTGCCGGCCGCAGACGTGCGCTGGTACGAGCTGACTGCGCGCGGCTTCGTGCTGTATGTCACCCCGCTGGATCTGGCTGCGCCGATGCGCGCGCTGCGTGAGCGCACCGCGGCGGCGTGGATCTACACCTCGGCTACCCTGTCCGTCGGCGGCAAGTTCAACCACTTCGTGCGCCAGCTTGGGCTGGATGCGCCGCGCACGCTGGCGCTGCAAAGTCCGTTTGACTATGCCCGCCAGGCACTGTGTTACTTGCCACCGGGCTTGCCCGATCCGCGCACGGGCGACTACACCGCCGCCGTGATCGCGGCGGTGCTGCCGGTGCTGGAAGCTTCGGCCGGTCGCGCGTTTCTGCTTTTCACCTCGCATCGCGCGCTGCGCGCCGCCACCGAGCTCTTGACCGGCCGCGTGCCGTGGCCGCTGTTTGTCCAAGGCAGCGCGCCACGGCCACGATTGCTGGAGGACTTCCGCGCCAGCGGCCACGGCGTGTTGCTCGGCGCGGCCAGTTTCTGGGCCGGCGTCGACGTGGTTGGCGAGGCGCTCAGCGTGGTGGTGATCGACAAGCTGCCCTTTGCCACGCCCGACGATCCGGTGCTGATGGCGCGGCTGGCGGCGCTGGAGCGGTCGGGGATCAATCCGTTCATGGGCTGGCAGGTGCCCAGCGCGGTGATCGCGCTCAAGCAGGGTGCGGGGCGCTTGATCCGCGATATCCACGACCGCGGCGTGCTGGTGCTGTGCGACCCGCGATTGACGACCAAGGGCTACGGCAAACTGTTCCTCGCCAGCCTGCCGCCGATGGCACGCACAAGCGACTTGGCCGACGTGCAGGCATTTTTCGCCGAGAGCCCGCCCGCATCACACAGCGAGGCCTGAGCGGCAGGCGATGCTTCAGTGCGGCAGCGGGCGCGGCTCGCCGACAGCGACCACGGCGCCGCGCGGCAGGTGCAGCATGGTCAGCCCGATGATGGAAAAGAACGTGGCTTCCCACGGATTCTTGAGGATGAAGGCCGTGCGCACCTGTTCGTACAGCGGCGCGGTCGGCGGCACGACGTGCGCGCGGGTTTCCAGGATCGTGTAGTTCCAATGGATGGACTGCTCGAAGGTGTACTTGGCCCGCTCGTCGATGATGAAAAAACACCTTGGGTCGCGCTGCAGGACATGCAGCTTGAAGGTGTCGGGTACGCAAATCAGGAAGACGTCGTCGTTCTCGGTGGTCAGGAACGCCAGCACCGTGGTGTGCGGCTGGCTGCGGGCCAGGGTGGTCAGCACGCCGACCTTGTTCTCGTGATCCTTCTGGTCGACCGGCCCCAGCGTGGTCAGCGGCGAGACGGGCAGCGGCAAGGGCGGGCGATCATCGACGGGAAAGTCGTAGCCAGGCTCGCGCCGGGTCTCGACCGCCTCCACGCCGTGGATCAACATGAACTCGACCGGCTCCAGCGTCAGCCAGTTCTCGTCCGCGGCGACCACGCGGCCCTTGTAGGAAGCGCGGTAAACGTGCAGCTCCGCATCGAGTGCGTCGACGCCGGTGCGGTTGTCCAGATGCACCGTCACCAGTGAACCGACGGCAAGCGCGTGGCCCTTGGGGATGAATATCTGCAGGCCGTCGTCACGCCGCGGATAGACCAGCACCACATGGTGCACGATGCCTTCGCGCTGGTACGACGCCAGTATGCCCAGCCGCTGTTCGCCCAGATAGTCCCGCAGTGCCATGGTGCTGATCCTTGGCGGTCGCCCGCACGATGGATCGAGGATAGCAGCGCGTTCTTCGTGTCGGGCACGAGGCCAGCCGTTATCATGGTCGACCATGAATCTGCTTGCGATTGAAACCACCACGGAAGCCTGTTCCGTGGCGCTGCTGCACGGCGGGCAATTGCTCGCGCGCAGCGAAGTGGCACCGCGTCGGCATACCGAGCTGGTGTTGCCGATGGCCGAGTCCCTGCTGGCCGAGGCCGGCATCGACCGCCACGCGCTGGATGCCATTGCCGTCGGCCGCGGCCCCGGCGCCTTCACTGGCGTGCGCATCGGCGTGGCGCTGGCGCAGGGCATGGCGCTGGCGCTGGATATTCCGGTGCTGCTCATTTCTTCGCTGGCGGCGCTGGCGCTGGAAGCCGAGGTGGATGACGCGGCGATCCTGGCCGTAATCGACGCGCGCATGGGCGATGTCTATGCCGCCGCCTACCGGCGCGATGCCGAGGGCGGATTGCAGGTGTTGGCGGAGGAGTGCGTGATCAAGCCCGATGCACTGACGCTGCCTGCGGTATCGGCGTGGCGCGTGGTCGGCACCGGCTGGGCCACGTACGCCGGCGTGCTGGAAGGCCGTCTGGGCGGTGAACTGCGCGGCGCCGATGGCGAGTGTTACCCGCAGGCCGCGCGCGTTGCCGAGCTGGCCGCGCCGGCATTTCGCGCTGGCTTGGGCGTCGCCCCGGAGCTGGCCCTGCCGGTGTATCTGCGCGACAAGGTCGCCTTGACCCTGGCCGAGCAAAAAGCACATTGATGCCGAAGCGACGGGCCGCTGGTGCCGTCGTTACAGCTGATTCAATACCTGCTGCACGAGCAAGCTGCTTACGGCCACGGCAGCCCACACGCCGAGGCCAAGCAGAATCGGGCGCGGGCCGCTGGAAACCATCTTGCGCAGGTCCGACGACAGCCCGACCGCGGCCAGCGCGACGATGATCAGGAACTCCGCGCCCAGATGCAGCAGCGGCTGCGCGGCAACGGGAATCCAGCCCAGCGTGCGAATGGCCGAGGCGACCAGAAACCACGCGATGAACCACGGGAAGATGCGGCCGAGGTTGAAGCGCTCGCCACTGCCCGATTGCTGCAGCTTGCGCCGCTCCTGCAACGCCACCGCCAGCGTCAGCAACAGGCAGACCGGGATGATCAAGGTCGCGCGCGTCAGCTTGACGATGGTCGCGTAATCGCCGGCCACCTTGCTGTAGCTGTAGCCGGCGGCAACCACCGACGAGGTGTCGTTGATGGCCGTGCCCGACCACAAGCCAAAGCCCAGATCGGTCATGTGCATCAGGTGGCCCAGCAGCGGAAACACCAGCACCGCGATCACGTTGAAAAGAAAAATGGTGGAGATGGCAAACGCCGTGTCGTGGTCGTCGGCGCGGATGATGGGCGTGGCCGCGGCGATGGCCGAGCCGCCGCAGATGGCTGTGCCCACGCCGATCAGGATGGTCAGGTGGCCACGCACATGCAGCCAGCGTCCAAGCAGCCACGCACTGGTGAACGCCACGCTGATGGTGACCAGCGTCAGCGACAGTGACGCCGCACCGGTTTGCACGACCTGATCCAGGCTCAGGCCGAATCCCAGCGCGATGATCGACCACTGCAACACCTTCTTGCTGGTAAAGGTGATGCCGCGATGGCATTGCGCCGGCAGGCGGAGCGTGTTGCGCAGCACGATGCCAAGCACGATGCCGATCACCGGGCCGCCAATCAGCGGCGCGGCCCGGCCCAGGAACAGCGCCACGATGCCTACGGCGACAGCCAGGGCGATGCCGGGCAGGCGTGAGGTGGGCAGGGCGATGTGGGCGGGTGCTGCTGGCGTCATTGCGGGTCTCCGTGAACGCGCCATTGTCCTCGTCCGCGGCACGCAACAAAACCATTGACGGCAAGATCACCCGCGAACGGCATGGAACAAAGCCGGCTCAGGCGGCGCTGGACGCGGGCGTCATGGCGTCCAGCAGGGCGCTGACCGCTTCGTGTGTCGGCGCGCGCAGCAGGTGCGGCGCCTGCGCGCGCAAGGCGGCGTGATCGAGCGTGGCCAGCCGATCGCGCACCAGCAGCAGCTGCGCCGGGTGCATGCTGAATTGGCGCAGGCCAAGCGCGGCCAGCAACGCCGTGAAACGCACGTCGCCGGCAATTTCGCCGCACACGCTGACCGGCTTGCCGGCCCGCCGTGCCGAGCCGATGACCCACGACAGCAGGCGCAGCAGCGCCGGTTGCAGTGGCGTGTAGATGTTGTCCAGTGCGTCGTTGCCGCGGTCGGCGGCCAGCACGTATTGCGCCAGGTCATTGGTGCCGATGGAAAGGAAGTCGGCGTATTGCAGCAGGGCGCGCACGTTGATGGCCGCTGCCGGCACTTCGATCATGGCGCCCAGCGGCAGCTTCTCCGGCAAGTCCACGTTCTCGCGTGCCAACTGCTCACGCGCCATGGCGAACAGCGTACGCACCGCGATGAGCTCGTCGGGCTGGGTGACCATCGGCACCAGCACGCGCACCGGGCCGTAGCAGGCGGCGCGCAGGATGGCGCGAATCTGCGTGGTGAACACGGTCGGGTAATGCAGCGACAAGCGCACGCCGCGTACGCCCAGCGCCGGGTTGTCCTCGCCGCGCATGGCCAGCCCCGCGGCGTCGGCCTTGTCCGCGCCCAGGTCAAGCGTGCGGATGGTGACCGGCGCGCCGCCCATGCCCAGCACCAGGTCGCGGTAGGCGCTGAATTGCTCCTCTTCCGACGGCGGACGTTTGTGCTTGAGAAACAGGAATTCGGTGCGATGCAGACCGACACCATCGGCGCCGCGCGCGCGCGCCAGGGCGACATCGGCCGGCGATTCGGCATTGGCCAGCAGCTCGATGGGCACGCCGTCAAGGGTGAGCGTGGGCGCGTTGGCCAGTCGTGCCAGGCGCCGGCCTTCGATGGCCGCCTGTCGCTGCCAGGTGCGATAGCCGGCCAGATCCTGCGCTGCCGGATGTACCACTACTTCGCCGCGTTCGGCATCCAGCAGCAGCAGATCGTCGTCGTGGATGTGGGACAGCGCATCGCGGGTGCCGACCAGCATCGGCAGGCCCAGGCTGCGCGCGAGAATGGCGCTGTGCGAATACGCGCTGCCGGAGCTGGCAACGATGCCGAGCAGGCCGTTGCCGGCCAGCTGCGCCATGTCGGCCGGGGCAATCGAATCGGCCACCAGGATGGCGCCGACGCGCGCGGCCAGCTTGCGTTCCTCCGGACTGGTCTGGCGCTGCAAGGCGGCAATGACGCGGTTGATGACTTGCTCGACGTCCTCCTTGCGGCTGCGCAGGTACGGGTCGTCCATTGCCTCGAACATGGCCGCCAGCCGCTCGCGCTGCTTCTTCAGCGCGGCACCGGGGCGATAGCGGCCCACGCGCACCATGTCCTTGAGCGCGCGCAGCAGTTCGGCATCGTCCAGCAGCAGGCTGTGGGCGTCGATGAACTCGTTGACCTCGCGGGCCAGTGCGCCTTGCAGCTTGTCGCGCAACTCGCGCAGTTCCTGCCGTGCGGTTTCCAGCGCGCGTTCCAGCAGGGCCAGCTGGCCCTCGACCTCGTCTTCGCCAAGCGGACGCGTATCGACCGTGTACTGGCTGGGCTGGACCAGCCGCGCCCGGCCCAGCGCCATGCCGGGCGATGCCGCGGTGCCGGGCAGCAGTTCTCTCATGGGGTGGCGGGCAGGGAGTGGGGAATCCCGCAAGGGGACTTCCTGACGGTCGCAGGGAGCGGGAAGCGGGAAGCGGGGAACGGCAACAGCAACGGCGATGCACGACGCACAGCGACGCGCTGCGTGGCCGCTTCCGTTTGCCGTTGCCACGTTGTCGTCATCATGCACCCTCGTCGAATTTACGCTCGAACAACGCCACCACTGCCGCCAGCGCGGCGGCGGCGTCCACACCTTCGGCCCGCACCGTAAGCGGCGTGCCCAGTCCCGCGGCCAGCATCATCACACCCATGATGCTTTGCGCGTTGACCTCGCGACCGTTGCTCACCAGCGACACGGTGGATTTGAAACCGTGCACCAGCTGTACCAGCTTGGCCGACGCGCGGGCATGCAGGCCCAACCGGTTGCTGACGATAATTTGTTGTTCAAGCATGGTCGATGAATATCCCGCCGCGGCCGCCACTGGCGGCAATGTGCGCCAGCTCGTCCAGTGGCTGTTCAGCGTAATTGAGCACACGCAGCAGCATCGGCAGGTTGAGTCCGGATACGCAGCGCAGGTGGATGCCGAGGTCGGCCAGCGACAGGCCGATGTTGCACGGCGTGGCGCCGTACAGGTCGGCCAGCACCAGCACGCCGTCGCCGTGATCCAGCGCACGTGCGTGGCGCGCCGTCAGCGTGCGCATGACATCCGGATCCGATTGCGGCGGCACCTCCACCGCGTCCACGCGCAGCGGCAGCTTGGGCATGACGTGGTGCGCGGCGCTGATCAGCGCCTGGCCGACCGCTTCGTGGGTCATCAGCAGCACGCCGACGCTCATGGCGCTTCACCTGCAGGCAGGGCGGCGGGCGCGATCATGCCAGCTCGCGGTGGAACACCAGCACGCCCTCGCGGTGTTGCCGGTAATGCGCGGCGAGCTTTTCCACCAGATAGACCGAACGGTGGCGGCCGCCGGTGCAGCCGATCGATATCGTCAGGTAGCTGCGGTCGTCGGCCTCGAAGCGCGGCACCCAGCGATCCAGGTAATGCTGGATGTCGGCAAAGAATTCGCCCACCAGCGGTTCGGCATCGAGGAATTCGCGCACCGGGCCGTCCTTGCCCGAGAGCGGGCGCAGGCTGGCCTGCCAATGCGGGTTGGGCAGGCAGCGCGCATCGAATACGAAATCCGCGTCCGGCGGCAGCCCGCGGCGAAAGGCGAAGGACTGGAACATCAGTGTCAGGCCTTCGGTGGCCTGGGCGAAGCCCGTGGCGACCAGGCGGCGCAGCTGATGGACGTTGAGCTCGCTGGAGTCGATGACTTTTTCGGCGATGGCCATCATCGGCCGCAGCAGGCGGCGCTCCTCGGCAATGGCGTCGCCCAGCGACAAGCCATGCGCAGCCAGCGGATGGCGGCGGCGGGTCTCCGAGAAGCGCTTGATCAGCACCGCGTCGCTGCAATCGAGAAAGATCAGGTGCACCAGCACGCCGGCGCCGGCCAGCTCCGACAGCACGCTGGGCATGCGCTTGAGATCGTCGGCGCGATTGCGCACGTCGACGCCGACGGCGATGCGCCGGCGCGCCGTGGCCGGATCGGCACTGACGGCCGCCACCAGTTGCGGCAGCAGCGCCGTTGGCAGGTTGTCGACGCAGTAGAACTCCAGGTCCTCCAGCGCGCGCAGGGCAACGGTCTTGCCGCCGCCGGACATGCCGGTGAGCACGATCAGGTGCAGGTTGTCGGACTTGGCCAACGGCCCGAGCAGCGGAGTGCGGCGGTCGTTTTGCATGCGTGTCACCATGGTGGAAGCCGGCGCAGCTGGTGCGCCTGGCGGTCGATGAAGGTTTGTGCCGGGTCGATGCCCTTGCTCTTGAGCGCGTGGCTGCGCACGGCGGCCTCGACCAGCACGGCAAGGTTGCGCCCGGAGGCGACCGGGATGGTGATCATCGGCATGGCCACGTCGAAGATCTGGCGGTGGCCGACATCGCCGGTGAAGCGTGCCATGGCATCGGCGTCCTCCTCCTCGCCGTCGCGCAGGGGCTTGAGGTGGATCACCAGGCGCAGGTATTTGGACGTCTTGACCGACATGTGGCCAAACATCTGGCGCACGTTGAGCACGCCCAGGCCGCGTACCTCCAGCAGGTCCTGCAGCAGCTCGGGACAGGCGCCATCGATCACGTCCGGCGCGATCAGCGTGAACTCCGGGGCGTCGTCGGCCACCAGCCGATGACCGCGGGTGATGAGTTCCAGCGCCAACTCGCTCTTGCCCGAGCCGGCCTCGCCGGTGATCAGCACGCCGATGGAAAACACCTCCATGAACACGCCGTGCAGCGTGAGCCGGGCCGCCAGCTGCCGGGACAGGTGATATTGCAGATAGGTCAGCAGCTCGTGGCCGCGCTTGGCGCTGGTCCACAGCGGCGTGTCGGTTTCGTCGGCAACTTCGCGCAGGTCGGCGGGGATGGGCTGATCCTTGGTCACCACCAGCGCCGTGGGCTGGTAGGCGGCGATCTTGTGCATCACTTCCCAACGCTGGCGCGAATCCAGGGCGTCGAGGAAGTTGAGCTCCTCCGAGCCGATGATCTGGATCTTGTTGGGATAGATGACATTGAGGTAGCCGATCAGCGAGGGCCGCCGCGCCTGCGCCACGCCTGGTTCCAGCGCGCGACCTTCACCACGCATGCCCGACACCCAGCGCAGCGCCATGCGTTCATGGACGGCATCGTAAAGCTGGCGTGCGCTCATCCGGTCCAAGCCCGTTCCCCACGGCATCCGCGCCCTGCGCGACAGCAACCATTGTGCCAGCTTGCCGGTGCTGCCGCGGAGCGGGTGGTCCAAAAGCAGACGGCCCGCTGTGGGCGGGCCGTCATTGAAACGCGTCGGTGGGCAGGTCAGCCGAACTGGCGTTCCTCGCGCACCTGGCGCTGGTGCTTGTCGGCCAGTTTGTCGCGGTGCTTGCGTAGCTGCGCGGCCAGTTTGTCGAACAACACGTCAATGGACGCGTACATGTCCGCTTCGGCCGCTTGCGCGTGCAGCGTGGTGCCGGCGGTGGTCAAGGTGCCATCGGCGCAATGGCGCAGGTTGTCAATGGAGAGCACGACGGCAAGGCGGCTGACCTTGTCGTCCAGGCGTGTCAGCCGATCAAGCTTGCTGCTGGTGTGGTCCCGCAAGGCGGGAGTGACGACGATCTGCTGGCCGCTGAGTTGGAATTGCATGGAGGCGCCTCCTCTGGTGCTGCAGTGCCGCATTGCGCGGCGGTCGGATGCGCGCCGGGAGCCGGTGCGCACCATCAAGCAATGACTCATGTCTACAGGTATGGGAACGTTTTGAACAGAGTCAAGTTCCCGCGATGTGATGCAACTGTCACCTCGCACGTTGTCGTTCGCTGGAGCTGGGAATACGCAAACCCTCCCGGTATTTGGCCACGGTACGGCGTGCCACTTGGATGCCGGCAGCCTGCAGTTGCTTGGCAAGGGCTTGATCGGACAAGGGTTTTCGCGAGTCTTCGGCGTCGATGAGCTTGCGCATCATGGCCTGGATGGCGGTCGCCGAGGCGCTGCCGCCGTCTTCGGTGGCAACGCCGCTGGAGAAGAAATACTTGAGCTCGAATGTCCCGCGTGGCGTATGCATGTACTTGCGCGTGGTCACGCGTGAAATGGTCGACTCGTGCATGCCCACTTCCTCGGCGACCTCGCGCAACACCAGCGGGTGCATGGCCTCGGGACCATAGTCGAGGAAGGCGCTTTGCCGGCGGACGATGGCGCCGGCGACCTTCATCAGGGTTTCGGCGCGCGATTCCAGGCTCTTGATCAGCCACCGCGCTTCTTGCAGCTGGCCGCGCATCCAGCTGGCGTCCTCGCCGCGGGCCTTGGCGATGAGGCCGCAATAATGCTGGTTGAGCCCAAGCCGCGGCTGGCAGTCGGCATTGAGCGTCACTTGCCAATGATTGCCCTGCTTGATGGCGTAGACATCCGGCGCGACGTATTCCACCGGCGTGCTGTCCAGCGCCGCGCCGGGGTGCGGGTCCAGGCTGCGGATCAGCAGCGCGGCGGCGGTCGTGTCTTCTTCGCTGGCGTGTAGTCGCCGCGCCAGGCGGTCGATGTCGTTGCGCGCCAGCAAATCAAGTTCACTCTCGACGATGCGCAGCGCCAGCTCGCGCTGCGGCGTGTCCGGATCAAACTGCTGCAGCTGTGATGCAAGGCAATCCCGCAGATCGAGGCTGCCGACGCCGGCCGGGTCGAAGCCCTGCAGCACGCGGCGCACGCCGTCGATCTCCTCGATGCTCGACTGCAAGCTGGCCGGCAGCGTGGCCAGCACGGAGTCCATGCTGTCGGCCAGATAGCCGTCGGCATTGAGCGCATCGATCAACACCGTGGCGATGGCGGCCTGGCGCGGGTTGAAGCCGGCCATGTTGAGCTGCCACAGCAGGTGTTGCTGCAGGGTCTCCGGCGCGGCGTTCTGCGGCTCGAAGTCCTCGCCGCCGCGGTTGCCGGAGCTGGGCGTGGAACTGCCGTGGGTGAAGTCGATGGGGGTTTCGGCGCTGCCGCCGGCATCGGCCCACTCGACGTTGTCGTCGTGGTCGGTGTCGGCCTGGGTGTTGCTGGCGGCGCTGGCCGACGGGTCGGCGTAGTTTTCCAGCGCGTCGTCGGTGGTTTCGGCCTCGGTTTCGTCTTCGCTGTCTTCGGCAAACTCCAGCAGCGGGTTGCCTTCGGCGATCTGGCGCAATTCGGCCTCGAGTTCCAGCTGAGACAGTTGCAGCAGGCGAATGGCCTGTTGCAGCTGGGGCGTCAGCGTCAACTGTTGATGAAGGCGAAGTTGCAGTGCCTGTTTCATGCCAACCGGGTTCGTGAGCCTGATGGCATCCTAACCCGAGCGTGCGGCAGCGGCCAGAGAAAGGCCGGTTGGCGCGACGGGAAACGTGGCTCCCGCATGCCTACAGACGGAATTCGTGGCCGAGGTAGACCTCGCGGACCTTGGGATCGGCCAGGATGTGGCTGGGCGTACCGCGCGCGAGGACGGCGCCCTCGTTGAGAATGTAGGCGCGGTCGCAAATGCCCAGGGTCTCGCGCACGTTGTGGTCGGTGATGAGCACGCCGATGCCACGCTCGCGCAGGTGGCGCACGATGCGCTGGATTTCGCCGACCGAAATGGGGTCGACGCCGGCAAAAGGCTCGTCCAGCAGCATGTAGCGCGGGTTGGCCGCCAGCGCCCGGGCAATTTCCACGCGCCGCCGTTCGCCGCCGGACAGGCTGATGCCTTTTTGCGTGGCGATGTGGCCGATCTTGAGCTCGTCGAGCAGGCTTTCCAGCTCGGCATGCCGTTGCTCGACGCTCAAGCCGGTGCGCAGCTCCAGTACGGCGAGGATGTTGTCGGCCACGCTGAGGCGGCGAAATACCGAGGCTTCCTGCGGCAGATAGCCAATGCCGAGTCGGGCCCGCGTGTGCATTGGCAGGGCGGTGATGTCGCGCTGATCCAGGGTGATGGTGCCGGCGTCGGCGGCGATGAGGCCCACCACCATGTAGAAACAGGTGGTCTTGCCCGCGCCGTTGGGGCCAAGCAGGCCCACCACCTCGCCCTCGCGGATCGAGAACGCGAAATCACGCACCACCTGGCGCGACTTGAAGCTCTTTTGCAGCCCGGCAGCGGAAAGCATCAGGTCAGTGCTGGGGCGACGGCTGGCTGGCGGCGGGTGCCGGCGTGGCCGGCGGCGGCAGGAAGGTCATGTGCACCCGTCCGTCGCCGCCGCCATCGCCGGTCATCTGGCTGGTTTGCGTGTTGTAGGTGAGTTTGTCGCCGTGCGCTTCACCGCGACCCTTCTGCGTGACCGACGCCTGCCCGGCAAGCACGGCGATGCCGTGGATGTTGTCGTAATCAATGCGCGCGGCGCTGCCCTGCATCAGGTTGCCGGCGTCGTCCAGCTGCTCCAGGCGGGCCGGGCTGGCGGTGATGACCACGCGGCTGATTTGCGTGTTGGCGTCGAAATACACCTTGGCTTCGTCGCCGGTGGCCTTGAGCGTGCCCTGGGTAATGACGACGTTGCCGCGCAGCGTGGTGATGCTGTTGGGTTTCTGGAAGCCGTCGAAATGGCTGGCGTTGACCTGCATTGGCTGGCTGCGATCGCTTTGTTTGGCCAAGGCCGGGAGCAGTGCCAGCAAGCCCAGCACGAGGCAGGCAATTTCAACGCCGGCCTTGGCGCGGCGGCCTGCCCTGGCGCGGCGGGAAGGTGGCGTGGACATCATCGAGCAGCTCCAGGTGTTTGTCGTTCAAGTCGGCGCGCATGCCGATCCCGCTGATTCTAGTGCGCCCTTGCGTCATCTGCGCCGGCGCGGTCGTGGCCAGTTTGTGTTCGTTGGGCCAGGCGCTGACATCGGCGGTGCGGATTTCCGCGCGCGGCACGTCGGCATAGGCGTCGCGATGCAGGTACACCGGGCCTTGCAGCTTGAGCAACGACGCGGACTTGTCGATCCAGCCGTTGCGTGAATCCCCCTGCCAATCGGGGATGCCCGGCTGGTTGGAGGGCATCTGGAAAGTAGGCGCGTCGACGTACAGCGATTCATCGCCCTCGCGCCGTTCCAGATGCGGCGTCTGCAGGTGGAAGCTGGGTTGACCGGCGGCGTTGAACTCGGTCACCTGTGCCGAATGCAAGGTGTAACTCGAGCGTGGCGGGCCGACCACTTCATTGGCCTTGGGCGCCGGCCCCAGCCACCACAGCAGCCATTGCGCGGCGGCGGCCGCCAATGCCAGCGCCACGGTGGCGGCGAGCAGCGGATGGTCGCGCAGCCAGCGCCGCGGCATTACTGCCACTGCGCGTGTTCCGCGTCGGCCTTGCCTTGCGCCTGCAACAGCAGATCGCATACCTCGCGCACGGCGCCATCGCCGCCGGCGTGTTGCGTTTGCCAGTGCGCCTGCGCGGCGACCCAGGGCTGGGCATTGGCCACGGCGACGGCCAGTCCGACAGCGCGCATGGGCGCCAGGTCGGGCAGATCGTCGCCGACGTAACAGGCCTGCGCCGGCTCCAGATCCAGGTTGGCAAGCAGGTTCAGCAGGCAGGTGCGCTTGTCCTTCTCGCCCTGGAAAAGGTGATTGACGGCCAGTTCACGGGCACGCAAGGCGACGGCATTGCTGTGCCGGGCGGTAATCCAGGCCACGACGATGCCATTGGCCTGCAAGCGCTTCAGGCCCAGCCCGTCGTGGACGTGGAACTGCTTGGCCTCCAATCCATTGGCGCCGTACCACAACCGACCGTCGGTCAGCGTGCCATCGACGTCGAATACCGCCAGCCGGATTTTTTCGGCGCGGGCAAGGAGGTCGGCGGGGAGGTTGGCGAAGGGGTCGGGGAGCATGGGCCAGGATTGTGTGGTGGTGAACGTCAAAAGCGGGCGCGCTTGATTTTTCTGATTTGTCGAGACAAATCAGATCAGATCAAACCACGCGTGCGCGCAGCAGATCATGAATGTTCAGGGCGCCGACCACGCGCTGGGCACCGTCGACCACCAGCAGGGCGTGGATCTGGTGGCGTTCCATGAGCTGGGCGGCTTCGGCGGCGAGCTTGTCGGCGCCGATGGTTTTTGGCCCGCGCGTCATCAGTTCGGCCACGGTCACGCCACGCAGGTCGATGTCCTTGTCGTCCAGTGCGCGGCGCAAGTCGCCATCGGTGAAGACGCCAAGCAGCCGGTCGTCGCTGTCGACCACGGCGGTCATGCCCAGGTGCTTGCGCGTCATTTCCATCAGCGCACTGGTCAACGAGGCTTCCGGCGCCACGCGTGGAATGTCGGCGCCGGAGTGCATGACGTCGCTGATGCGCAGCAGCAGCCGTCGGCCGAGTGCGCCAGCCGGGTGCGAGCGGGCGAAATCATCGGTGGTGAAGCCGCGTGCCTCAAGCAGGGCAACGGCCAGCGCGTCGCCCAGCACCAAGGCCACCGTGGTGCTGGTGGTCGGCGCCAGGCCCAGCGGGCAGGCTTCGCAGGAGATGCTGCCGTCCAGGCAGATGTCGGCCAGCCCGGCCAGCGAGGAATGCAGGTTGCCGGTGATGACGATCAGCGGAATGCCCTGGCGCTTGATTACCGGCAGGATCACCAGCAGCTCGTCGGTCTCGCCCGAATAGGACAGCGCCAGCACCACGTCCTGCGGCATGATCATGCCCAAGTCGCCGTGGCTGGCTTCGCCTGGATGGACGAAAAACGACGGTGTGCCGGTGGACGCCAGGGTGGCGGCAATCTTGCGCGCGACATGGCCGGACTTGCCCATGCCGCTGACCACCACGCGGCCCTTGCAGCCCAAGATCAGGCGGCAGGCCTCGACAAACGGGGTGCCGACGCGCGGCCCCAGCGCCTGGATGGCGGCGGCCTCGGTGGCGATGGCGGCGCGCGCGCTGGCGGCGATGATGTCCGGGTTGAAACTGGTCGACGATAGCGGGCGGGCGTTCATGCAGTCTCGATGCCGGAAGTGGCGCGGGCGCGGACGGCGGGCCGCGAAGTGCCCATGGTACGGCCTGCCACTGCCGGAGGATTTCCACTACCATGGCGCATTGCGTATTTTACCGTCATTGGCGCTGGCTGTACGGCCGGGCGCGCCAGTTGCACGCACGTCGACCGGAATGAGTGATGGAACCAGCGTTGATTCAGGCAATGATCGAACGTGGCCTGGCCGGTGCCCGCGCCGACGTGCGCAGTGACGATCAAGTGCATTTTGCCGCCACCGTGGTGGCCGAGCAGTTTGCCGGCAAACTGCCGCTGGCGCGCCACCGGCTGGTGTATGCGACGCTCGGCGAACACATGGGCGGGACGATCCACGCCTTGGCGCTGACCACCCTGACGCCGGCCGAAGCCGCGGCGCGTGGCTGAGGCTGCGGGCGTGCGGCGGCGCCGTTCATTGCAAGGACATCGATGGCCAAGATCCTGATCCGGGGTGGCACGCCGCTCAATGGCGAAGTGAGCATCTCCGGCGCGAAAAATGCGGTGCTGCCGATATTGGCGGCCTGTCTGCTGGCCGACGAACCGGTCGGCATCGGCAATGTGCCGCATCTGCATGACGTCACCACGTTCATCGAGCTGCTGGGGCAGATGGGCGTCGAGCTTGAACTCGACGACCGCATGAAGATTCACGTCGACCCGCGCACCACCAGCACCTGCGTGGCGCCGTATGACCTGGTGCGCACCATGCGCGCGTCGATCCTGGTGCTGGGGCCGCTGGTGGCGCGTTTTGGCCAGGCCGAGGTTTCGCTGCCCGGCGGCTGCGCCATCGGCTCGCGTCCGGTGGATCAGCACATCCGCGGCTTGCAGGCGCTGGGTGCCAAGATCGTCGTGGAAAACGGCTACATCAAGGCCACCGCCGATCGGCTGCGCGGTACGCGCATCGTCATGGACATGGTCACCGTCACCGGTACCGAGAACATCATGATGGCGGCGGCGCTGGCACGCGGCACCACGGTCATCGAGCACGCCGCGCAGGAGCCCGAGGTGGTCGATCTGGCGCATTGCCTGATGGCGATGGGCGCGCATATCGAGGGCGCCGGCACGCCGACCATGGTGATCGAGGGCGTCGAGCGTCTGCACGGTGCGGAATACGAAGTGCTGCCTGATCGCATTGAGACCGGCACGTTCCTGGTTGGTGCGGCCATGACCGGCGGCAAGATCCGCGCCCGCCACGCCCGTGCCGACACGCTGGACGCGGTGCTGCTCAAGCTGGAGGAGGCCGGGGCGCAGATCAGCGTCGGCCCGGACTGGATCGAGCTGGACATGCACGATCGCCAGCTGCGCGCGGTGGACATCAGCACCGCGCCGTATCCGGCGTTCCCCACCGACATGCAGGCGCAGTTCACCGCGCTCAACACCGTGGCCAAGGGCACCGGCGTGGTTACCGAGACCGTCTTCGAGAACCGCTTCATGCATGCCCATGAGTTGCAGCGGCTGGGCGCGCACATCAACGTCGAAGGCAATACCGCCGTGGTCGAGGGCGTTGCGCAATTGAGCGGCGCGCCGATCATGGCGACCGATCTGCGCGCCTCGGCGTGCCTGGTGCTGGCCGGGCTGGTGGCGCAGGGCGACACCGTGGTCGACCGCGTTTATCACATCGACCGTGGTTACGAGAACATCGAGGAAAAACTCGGCATGCTGGGCGCGCACATTCGCCGTCTGCCGAACTGACGCGCAGCGCCGTTTACGGCGTCTGGTAGCTTGCCAGCTCCAGCTGCATGTCGCCGCCATCGTGCTGGGCCAGCTTCACCGGCAGCAGGTAGCGCTCGGGTGCATACCAGGCGGTGAAGCCGCGGTCGGCGTCGGTGCGCTCCACGCGCACGGTGGCAAAGCGCCCGGCAGGCACGGTGAGGGTTTCCTTGCCCACCACCTTGAAATGCTGCAGCTCCACCGTCTGGCGCACGGCTACCGGCAGCGTCATGTCGCTCTGGCCGGCGCGCAGCAGCAGGCCCAGCGCCAGCGGCAGGGTATTGCGCTCGACCAGGCCTGGCTGCGCCGCATAGCGGGTTACGCGCTTGCCGTCTTCCACCTGCACTTGATCATTGGCCCAGTCCACGCGCAGATGGCGCTGCTTGTTCTTGATCGCCGCCTGCAAAGCGTAGTCGTAGTTGATGGTTTCCGGGTGGCCGTGCGTCCAGCGCAGCGTGGAGCGCTCGTTGACGCTGGCACCAAGCAGTGCGGCCATGCCGCCGGTGCCCTTGATCTCGCGACTGAAAGCCCATTGGCCGCTCGCGGCTGGCTGCAAGCGCACTTGCGCGGTGCCCAATGGTTGGCCGCCTTGGGAGACGGCGTAGCTGGCGCTGAAGGCCGCTGGTGGTGCGGCGGCCATGGCCACGCCGGTGCCGAGCGTGGTCAATGCCAAGGTGACGATGAGCAGGTATCGGAGAGTCATGCTGGCAGTCTGCCAGCGATGAGGTGAACCGCCGGTCACTGCGCCGCGCGCAGCCCGTCCGGTCCCAGGTTCAGCGGCGCGCGCAAGGGGACGCCGTCGAGCTGCGCGCCGCCATCGCGCCAGTTGAGCCGGCCGCTGGCAAGCAGGCCGAGCACGGCGGGCAGCAGGCGATGCTCCAGCGGCAGCAAGCGCGCCGCCAGCGTGTCCTCATCGTCGCTGGGCTGGATGTGGATGCGCGCCTGCGCAATCACCGGGCCGCCATCCAGCTCGGCGGTGACAAAGTGCACGCTGGCGCCGTGCTCCGTGTCGCCGGCTTCCAGTGCGCGGCGATGCGTGTGCAGGCCGCGGTACTTGGGCAGCAGGGAAGGATGGATGTTGATGACCCGCCCCGCCCACGGCCGCAAGGCGTCACCGTCGACCACGCGCATGTAGCCGGCCAGGACCAGATACTGCGCGCCGCTGGCGGCCACGCGCTGCAGCAGATCCAGATCAAAGCTGCGCCGGTCGGGATAGCCGCGCGGGTCCAGCGCGAGTGTCGGCACGCCGGCAGCGGCAGCCAAGTGCAGCGCCGGTGCGGTCACCTTGTCGCTGCCGGCCAGCACGAACTGCACGGGCAGCTCGCCGCGATCACGCGCCGCCAGCAATGCGGCCAGGTTGCTGCCGCGACCGGAAGCCAGCACGGCCACGCGCGGCCATGCGCTGGGGTCGATTGCCGGGGTCACCTCAGGCAATCCGCACGCGGTCGGCGGCGTCGGTGGCCACCACCTCGCCAATGACGGCGCAGGCCAGGCCGTGTCCCGCCAACTGTGAGGCAATCGCACTCTCGGCATCGCGCGGGGCGATGACGACAAAGCCTACGCCGCAGTTGAAGGTGCGCCACATCTCGGCCGGCTCGACCTGGCCTTCGCGCTGCAGCCAGTCGAACACCGGCGGCAGGACGATGGCGGCCGCGTCCAGCGCCAGGCCCAGCCCGGCCGGCACGACGCGGATGATGTTTTCCTTCAGCCCGCCGCCGGTGATGTGCGCCATGCCATGCACCTGCGCGCCATGCGTGCGCAGCAGGTCGAGCATGGGCTTGACGTAGATCGTGGTCGGCGCCATCAGCGCGTCGCCCAGCGTGGTGTCGTCCAGCGGCGCATCGAGGCGGCCGTTGCCGGCATTGATGCCGGCGCGTTCGAGGATGCGCCGGATCAGCGAGTAACCATTGGAATGCGGGCCGGACGAGGCCACGCCCAGCACGATGTCGCCGGCGGCGATGTGCTCGCCGGTCAGCATTTGCGACTTTTCCACCGCGCCGACGGTGAAGCCGGCCAGGTCGTATTCGCCGGTCGGATACATGTCCGGCATTTCCGCCGTCTCGCCGCCGATCAAGGCGCAGCCGGCCAGCTCGCAGCCGCGTGCGATGCCGGCCACGACGGCCACCGTGGTCTCGACGTCGAGCTTGCCGGTAGCGAAATAATCCAGGAAGAACAGCGGTTCGGCGCCCTGCACCAGCACGTCGTTGACGCACATGCCGACCAGATCGATGCCGATGGTGTCGTGGCGGTGAAGTTGCTGGGCCAGCTTGAGCTTGGTGCCGACGCCGTCCGTGCCCGACACCAGCACCGGTTCGCGGTAGCGCCCGGACAAGTCGAACAAGCCGCCAAAGCCGCCCAGGCCACCCATCACCTCGGGGCGGAATGTGCGTTTGACCAGCGGCTTGATGCGCTCGACGACAGCATTGCCGGCGTCAATGTCGACCCCGGCGGCACGATAGGTAAGGGCATCTGACATGGCAGGCAGCAGGCGTGTGGGAACGGCCAAGTTTATCAGTACGCGCAACCGCGATCCCTTGGCGGCGGCGCGGCGGATGGACGCTGCGGCCGCGATTGGGCAGACTGCACGCTTCACCGCCATCCATTGCCATGCCGATGCGACCGTTTCGATTTGCGCTGCTGTTCGTGCTGCTGGCGTTTGCTGCCTTGCCGGCCGCGCATGCCCAGGCGGTCGACGCTTCGCCGTATACCGTGGCGGTGCCGGTGGCCGATACCAGCGCGACGCAGCGCGACAGCGCCTTTGCCACTGCGCTGGGCCAGGTGCTGACGCGCGTGGCCGGCGGCATGGATTTGCGCGACAAGCCGGGTTATGCCGATGCGCTCGGCGACGCCAGCGCCATCGTGCAGAAGTTCCAGTACCAGCGCGTGCCCGGCGGGCTGAGTCTGGAGGTCAATTTCCAGGCCGGCGCGGTCAAGCGCCTGATCGCGCAGCTGGGCGCGCCGGTGGTTGCCGCCAGGCCACCGGTGCTGCTGCTGGTGCGCGGCACCGACGGTGCGTTGTTTGATCAAGCCGCGCTGGGCACGCTGGCTGCCGCCGCTGCCGCGCGCGGGGTGAATGTGGTTTACCCGCAGCCGGACGAGGCCATCGACAGCGCCCAGGTGGCAGCGGCCGATCCCGGCGCGCTGGGCCAGCTCAACCAGAGCTACCACACCGGCCTGGTGCTGCTCGGCGCACTGCGCGATGGCGGTGCGGACTGGACCTTGGTTGCCGGCGGCCAGGCGCAGCGTTGGAGCGATCAGGGCGCCACCGAGGATGCCTTGCTGGGCGACGCCGGCGTGGCCTTGGCGCAGCGCGTGGGCAAGCAGCTCAACGTGGTCGGTGCCAGCGTGAGCGAAGGCAAGCTGTGGGTGGAAGGGCTGCACTCGGCGCGCGACTACGCCAATTTGCTCGCGACCCTGCGTGCCGATCCGGCGGTACGCGACGTCAGTACCCTGGGCGCGCAGGACGATGGCGTACTGCTCGCGGTCAAGGCGGCGCTGCCGCTGGATGGGCTGGCCGCGAACCTGGCCGCGGCCGGCCGGTTGATGCGTGCCGACAAGGCACATGTTGGCGTGGACGTCACTTTGCGCTGGGTACATTGATGACCCTCGACGCGATGACCCTTGGCGCCAGCGCGCGACGTCACCAACGCAAGGCCCGGACATGAAGCAGGACACTTCCCGACGCTGGCAGCTGCTGGCCATCGCCGCCGCCATCGTGTATTTCATCTGGCTGCTGGCGCCGGTGATCATGCCTTTTGCCATTGCCGCCATGCTGGCGTATCTGGGCGACCCGCTGGCGGATCGCCTGGAGCGGCTGGGGCTGGGCCGCAACTGGGCGGCAAGCGTCGTGTTCCTGGTCCTGCTGCTGGTGTGCGGCGGCGTGCTGGTGCTTCTGATACCGCTGATTTCCCGCCAGGTTGAAAACCTTGTCGGCAACCTGCCGCGCTATGGCGCATGGGCACAGGACACCGCCTGGCCGTGGCTGCAGGCGCGCCTGCATCTGGATCCGCACACGCTCGACAACGAGCGGCTGCTGGCCATGCTCAAGTCGCACATGGATTCGGTCGGCGGCGTGGCCAGCCTGGTGCTGGGCAAGGTCACCAGCTCCGGTGTCGGCATCGTGTTGTGGCTGACCAATCTGGTGCTGGTGCCGGTGGTGGCGTTTTACCTGCTGCGCGACTGGGATCGCCTGGTGGCGAAGATCGACGCCATGCTGCCGCGTTCGGTGCAGCCGACCGTGGCCCATCTCGGGCGTGAGTCCGATGCCGTGCTGGGCGCTTTCGTGCGCGGGCAGCTGCTGGTCATGCTGGCGCTGGGCGGGTTTTACGGTATCGGGCTGGCGGTGATCGGGCTTTCGGTCGGGCCGCTGATCGGCATGGTGGCGGGCTTGCTCAGCTTCGTGCCGTACCTGGGTTTCATCATCGGTTTCGTTGCCGCCATCGTTGCCGCGCTGGTGCAGTTTGGCGATTGGAGCCACGTGCTGCTGGTGTGCGGCGTGTTTGGCGTCGGCCAGTTGCTGGAAGGCTATGTGCTGGTACCCAAGCTGGTGGGCGACAAGATTGGCCTGCATCCGGTGGCGGTGATTTTCGCGGTAATGGCGGGCGGCTATCTGTTTGGCTTCCTCGGCGTGTTGCTGGCCTTGCCGGCGGCTTCAGTGATTCTGGTGCTGCTGCGCTATCTGCTGGAGCGCTACCGCATGAGTGAGCTCTACAGCGAACCGGGCGCGGATGATCCGGTGGTGGCTGACCTTGCGGCGCGAGGAGATGATCCGGCGCTGGCCGGGGCGGCGCCGGATGTTGCCGCGTCGCCGCTGGATACGCCGCCCGCGCCGTGATTGCCCAGCTCCCACTTGCCTTGCGTTGGCCGCAGCGCCAGCGTTTCGCGTTTTTCCATGCCGGCCACAATGCCGTGGCCGTGGCGGCCGTGGTTGCGCTGGCGCAGTCGGCGGGCGCGCCGTGGGTGCTTTTGCATGGTCCGGCCGGCGGCGGCAAGAGCCACTTGTTGGTGGCTGCCTGCCATGCCGCGCATGCGGCCCAGCGCGTGGTGCAATATCTGCCCTTGGCGCGAATCGCACAGCCGGCCGCAGCCTTGCGCGGCCTTGCCGGCGCTGAGCTGCTGGCGCTGGACGATATCCAGGCCATTGCCGGCCATGCCGACGCCGAGCACGCGCTGTTCGATCTCTACAACCGCGTGCATGCCGAAGGCGGCGCGTTGTTGCTGGCGTCCGGCATGGCGGTGGCGCAGTTGCCGTTGACGCTGCCGGATTTGCGTTCGCGACTGGGCGCCTGCACGCAGTTTGGCCTCAAGCCACTGGATGATGCGGCACGGCGCGAAGTGTTGAAGGCGCAGGCGCACTCGCGTGGCCTGGAGCTGGATGATGGCGTGCTGGATTGGCTTTTTGCCCATCACGCGCGGGATTTGGGCGCCCTGCTGGATCTGCTTGAGCGCATGGACCGCGCCTCGCTGGCGGCGCAGCGGCGCATCACCATTCCGTTTGTACGCGAGCTGCTTGGCGCTGATCGCCCGGCCTGAACCAGGCTGCCGTCAGATAGTGGCCGGCACCGCGCCCATCGGCGGCGTGCGTACATGGCGATGCTTGAACAGCACCGCGAACAGCACCGCCACGACCACGGAATAAGCGGCAAAGGCCAGCCAGATGTTGTGCCAATCCAGCACGCCGCCGGTGGCAGTGAAGTAGCGGTCGATGATGATGCCGCTCAATGCGCTGCCGAGCACGGCGCCGATGCCGTTGGTCATCAGCATGAACACGCCTTGCGCGCTGGCGCGGATGCGCGTATCGGCCTGGCTTTCGACGAACAGCGAGCCGGAGATGTTGAAGAAGTCGAAAGCCATGCCGTAGACGATGTTGGACAACACGATCATCCACAGCAGATCGCCCGGGTTGCCGTACGAGAACAGGCCGAAGCGCAGCACCCAGGCCACCATGCTGATCAGCATGACCTTCTTGATGCCAAAGCGGTGCAGGAAGAACGGGATGGCGAGGATGAACAAGGTCTCGGACATCTGCGAAATCGACAGCACGATGTTCGGGTAGCGCACGGTGAACAGGTTCTGGTAGGCCGGGTTGCTGCCGAAGTCGAGCAGATACGTGGTGCCGTAGGCGTTGGTCAGTTGCAGCGACGCACCCAGGAACATGGAGAAGATGAAGAACACCGCCATCTTGTAGTTTTTCATCAGCGCGAACGCGCGCAGGCCCAGCGCGTCGACCAGCGAGGTGTGCTTGGTGTAAGCCGGCGGACACGGCGGCAGGGTAAAGGCGTACAGGCCCAGCGCCACGGCGCCCAGGCCGGCAACGTAGAACTGCACCGGCGAAGTATCCAGGTGCAGCAGGTTGATGGTCCACATGGCGGCGATGAAACCGATCGTGCCCCACACGCGGATGGGCGGATACACCGTCACCACGTCGTCGCCTTCGGCCTTGAGCGCGTTGTAGGCGACGGTGATCGACAGCGCGATGGTCGGCATGTAGAAGCACATGTTGACCAGCATCACCCAGAACAGTACCTGTGGATCATCGACTGCCGGCACGATGAACAGCATCGCCGCGCCCAGCAGATGCAATACGCCATACAGTCGCTCGGCGTGGATCCACTTGTCGGCGACGATGCCCATCAGCGCCGGCATGAACAGCGAGGCGATGCCCATCGTCGCAAAGATCGCGCCGAACTGCGTACTCGACCAATGTTGCGTGTGATAGCAGTACGCGCCAATGGTGGTCAGCCACGACCCCCAGACGAAGAACTGCAGGATGTTCATGACAATCAGGCGAAGCTTCAAATTCACTATGGTGGTATCCCGCTTGGCAATCGCCTGACGCCGCCGCGCGCATGTCCCGCGGCTGCCAGTCCGGGCAGGTTAGAGGATGCCGTTGCGCATCGGCAAGACGCGACGCAACGCAATGCCCGACGATGCCAATGTGGCTGGCGGTGGCGATGGGACGAGGCGCGCCAGTCAGCGCGCCCCGTTGTCGTATTGATCCATGGGACAGACCGGAGCGGGCGCGGCGCCGTAGTACGCATCCAGCAAATCGGCAATGGCCGGCTCGACCACCCGCAGCGTCCCGGGCTGCGAAAAGTGCAGCTCGCTGGCGACGGCAAAGTACTCGGCGGCGTTCTGCGCGGCGTAGGCGTCGATGATGGTGGGCCGGTCGGCCGCCACATCCGTCGCCAGGCGGTCGTAGGCGGCCTGGAATTCGGCGATCCAGCGCCGGCGTGAAATGTCGGTCAGCGGCGGCACGCCATCGGGTGGCCCGTCCAGCATGTCCAGCTTGTGCGCGATTTCGTGGATGACCACGTTGTAGCCATCCCATGGTTGCTCGATGTCCAGTTGCACATCGGCCAGCGACAACACCAGCGGCCCGCGCTCCCAGGCCTCGCCAATCATCACCTCATCGTGCTCGCTGACGACGCCGGTATGTTCGTCGTGGTGGCTGCGGCGCACCTTGAACTCGCCGGGGTAGACCAGGATTTCGCGCCAGCCGCGCAGTGCGCCGGTGCCGTGGCGCAACACCGGCAGGCAGGCCTGCATGGCGATCAGCACGCGCCAGTAGTCGTCCAGCACCGTGCCGGCCAGGGCATGGAAGCGCTTGCGTGCGACGAACCATGCGCACAGGCACCGCAGCTGCGCCTGGCGCGGCGCATCCAGTTGGCGCGCCAGGGCGCAGGCCAGCAAGGCGCGACGCCACAGCGTCGGCGCGATGGGCGCGGGTTCAAAGCGTGAACGCAGCGCCGCCAGCCAGCGTCCGGGCATGACGCCGGACGCTTACTGGATCGACCCTGGCAGCAAGGATTGCCAGCCGACGTGCGGTGCGTGGCCTTGTGGCGTACCGCCGCCGGTGTGATCGCTGCTGGCGGGTGTACTGGTGGCGCTGCCGGTACCAGCGGCGTGCGATGCAGTGCGACCCAGGCCAAGCAGGTCAGCGCTGCTGGAGCCGCCTTCGCTGTGGCTGGTGGCCGGTTCGCTTGCCGTCGGCGTGTCACCGTCCGCGCATTGCGCGTCGGTGTTGGACGTTGCCATCGCGCTGGCGCTGGCGATACACAAGCCGCAGCCAAGGAGCCAATGTAAGGCGTGCATCGCTCTCCACTCCGTTACGCGTCGGAACCGGGTTCCTGATCCTGTCAGAAACGGGGCCATGATGCCAGTGCTGGGTGGCCCGTCCACCGGCGTGCGATCACTTTGTCAGCTGGGGCTAGAATCGGGCAGATGCGGCACGCGCGACGCGCAATGCCATGGACTGCCAGAGGGTGCGCATGAGCAATCATTCACCGCAGATTCTCCGCGATCTTGCCGCCGGGGACACGGTTTCCGGCGCCGAGGTTGCCGAGCGCCTGGGGTTGACGCGGGCGGCGATCTGGAAGCAGGTGCAGCGGCTGCGTGCGCTCGGCTTGCCGGTACATGCACGTGGGTCGTCGGGCTATCAGCTGGAGTGGCCGCTGCAGCTGCTGGATGCGGCCGCGATTCGCGCGGCCATGCCGACAGCGCTGGCGCGACGCCTGGGTGCGCTGGAAGTGCATTGGGAGTTGGATTCCACCTCCAGTGAATTGCAGCGCCGCGGCGGTGATGCGCGCGACCTGAGCGTCATCCTTGCCGAGACCCAATCGGCAGGTCGCGGCCGACGCGGTCGCGAGTGGCTGTCGCCGCCGGGCATGAACCTGTACCTGTCTTGCCTGAAGCGTTTCGATCGCGGTTTTGCCGCATTGTCCGGCTTGTCGCTGGCCATCGGCACCGTGGTGTTGCGCGCGCTGGACACGCTGGGCATCGAGGGCGCCGGGCTCAAGTGGCCCAACGATGTGCTGGCCGGCCAAGGGCGGGCGCAGGGCAAGCTGGCCGGCGTGCTGGTGGAGCTCAATGGTGAATATCAGGGGCCGTGCGCTGCCACCATCGGCATTGGCCTGAACCTGCGCCTGACACCGGAGCTGCGCGCCCAAGCCGCGCAGCCGGCGTGTGATCTGGCCAGCTTGAACGGCGGTACGCCGCCAGACCGCAACACCGTCGCCGCCGTGCTCATTGCCGCGCTGGTGGAAGGCTTGCAGGCGTTTGACCGCACGGGTTTCGCGGATTTTCGCGACGACTACACGCGGCATGATCTGCTGCGCGACCAGCCGCTGCGCGTGAGCGGTGCGCAAGGCGCGCTGGAAGGTATCGGTGCCGGCGTGGATGCGCGCGGTGCGCTGCGGTTGCGCCTGGCCGATGGCGGCGTCAAGGTCCTGGACAGCGCGGACATCACGGTTCGCCGCCGATGAGGTTGTTGCTGGATCTGGGCAATTCCCGGCTGAAGTGGGCCTGTGCGGACGCGGCGTCGGCGCCGTGGCTCGCCAGCGGCAGTGTGGTCTGGAGTGACGATGTTGCCGCGCGGCTGCATCGTGCGTGGTCCGCGCTTGCCGCGCCGCAAGCAGTGCTGGCGGCGTCCGTGGTCGACGCCGTGCGCGAAGCCCAGGTGGCGCAGGCGGTCATGGCGCGTTTTGCCCTGTCGCCGCAGTGGTTGCGTACGCCGGCCGAAGCCTGCGGGGTGCGCAATGGATATGTGCAGCCGTCGCGTCTGGGCGTGGACCGCCTGCTGACCATGGTGGCGGCGTTTGCTGCCGGCCAGGCGCCTTGTGTCGTGGCGAGCCTGGGCACGGCATTGACGCTGGATGCGCTGGCGGCGGACGGCCGGCATCTGGGTGGCTGGATCGTTCCCGGCCTGCATGCCATGACGCAGGCCATTGCCGGCAAGACGGCGCTGGTCGGTGAGGTTGAAACCGGCGTGGTGACCGATTTGCCGCGCGGCACGGCAGATGCGGTGGTCTCGGGTTGCCACCACGCACTGGCCGCGGTGATCGAGCGTTTCGTGGCCCGTGCCACGGTGGCGCTGGGCACGCCACCACGCCTGATCGTGACCGGCGGCGACGCGGATACCGTGTTGCCGCAGCTGGTGTCGCCGGCGCGGCGCATGGACGAGGGCGTGTTGCGCGGGCTGGCGCACTGGGCGCTGACGCATGAAGGCCACGCGTCGGATGAGGCAGGTCGGGCATGATCCTGCGCCTGCTGTTTGTCGCGCTGAGCGCGCTCAACATTGCCGTTGCGGCGTGGGTGTGGCTGGGTCAGCCGTATGCCGCCAAGGCCCGACCGGCAACCGATCCAGGCGTGCCCGAGTTGCAGCTGTTGACCGATTTGCCAGCCGCAGCCTCGTCAGTGGTGCTGACGGCCGGCACCGACAGCACGACCACGTACCAGCGCTGCCTGGCACTGGGACCGTTCCCGTCGCCGCAGGATTTGCGCCGTACCCGACAGGCGCTGGCCCGCGTCGCCTTGCGCATGCGCTTTCGCCAGGAACAGGTGGCGCAGCCCAGCGTCTGGTGGGTCTACCTGCCGCCCGGCGCCACGCGCACGCAGGCGCTGGCCACGGCACGCCAGCTCGATGCGCGGCATATCGTCGATTACTTCGTGGTCAGCGCCGGAGAGCAGCCCAACGCCATTTCCCTTGGCGTGTTCCGCGATGCCGACAACGCGCGGCGCCGGCGCGATGCCATCATCGCGGCAGGGTTTCCCGCCCGCATGACCGAGCGGGTGCGCACCGGACCGCAGTATTGGCTGGATATCGTGCTGCCGGCGGGCAAGCCGCTGGATCTGGCCCGTCTGGGTGCCGACGCGGTGCGCTCGCATACCACCGGCTGTTTCTGACGCGACAGCCGGATCCCTGCGTTGGGCACTCCCGGCCAAAGCCCGGCAGGCTGCTAGAATTGACGCCTTCGCCGGCGTAGCTCAGTTGGTAGAGCAACTGATTTGTAATCAGTAGGTCCCCAGTTCGAATCCGGGCGCCGGCACCATGACCGCCCCTGCACATGCGCGCGCAGGCTGCGGCGGCATGGCTTCACTGCGTCTGACCGGCACGCCGGCGTGGCGCGCTTTCGCGGCAGGTGCATATGGACAATCAGACAATTTCGCTGGTGGGCGTGCCCACCGATATTGGCGCCGGTGCGCGCGGCGCGTCGATGGGCCCGGAAGCGTTGCGCGTGGCCGATCTGGCCGAGAAGCTGCGCCAGCGCGGCTTGACTGTGGTCGATCGCGGCAACCTGCAAGG
Organism: uncultured Rhodanobacter sp.; assembly: GCA_964568445.1. Taxonomy (GTDB): domain Bacteria; phylum Pseudomonadota; class Gammaproteobacteria; order Xanthomonadales; family Rhodanobacteraceae; genus Rhodanobacter. Next base: position 70,382 of record CAZMPZ010000006.1, read on the forward strand.
TCCGCTCAATCCTTGGCTGCCACCGGATCACGGCTATCGCCATTTGCACGAAGTGACAGCGTGGAACACCGCCGCGCATGCGGCGCTGTATGCCGAACTGGCCGCCGGCCATTTGCCGATCATGCTGGGTGGCGATCATTGCCTGGGTATCGGCTCGATCTCGGCCGTGGCGCGGCATTGCCGTGAACAGGGTCTGAAGCTGCGCGTGCTGTGGCTGGATGCACACACGGATTTCAACACGGCGGCGGAGACGCCCTCGGGCAACATTCACGGCATGCCGGTGGCTTGTTTGTGCGGCAACGGTCCGCAGGAGTTGATCAGCATTGGTGGACAGGTGCCGGCCATCACGCCGGACGTGTTGCGCTATGTCGGCATCCGCTCGGTGGATGAGGGCGAGAAGCGGCTGGTGCGCGCTGCGGGCATGACGGTCTACGACATGCGCCGCATCGACGAAATCGGCATGCGTGGGGTGATGACCGAAGCGCTGGCCGGGCTGGATGCCAACACCCATCTGCACGTGAGCTTTGACGTGGACTTCCTTGACCCGCCCATCGCCCCTGGCGTCGGCACCACCGTGCGTGGCGGCCCGACCTATCGCGAGGCGCAGCTGTGCATGGAGATGATCGCCGACACGCATCGCCTGGGTTCGCTGGACATTGTCGAGCTGAACCCGGCGTTTGACCGGCGCAACGCCACGGCCAAGCTGGCGGTGGATCTGGTCGAATCGCTGTTTGGCAAGTCGACCTTGCTGCGCTGACCGGAACGACCGCATGCAAACCCGTGTCCTGACCGGCATCACTACCACCGGCACGCCGCATCTTGGCAACTATGTCGGCGCCATCCGCCCGGCGCTCGAGGCCAGCGCGCGTGCCGATGTCGACGCGTTTTTCTTCATGGCCGACTATCACGCGCTGATCAAGTGCGGCGATGCGGCGCGCGTGGAGCGTTCGCGGCTGGAGATTGCCGCGACCTGGCTGGCTGCCGGACTGGATCCGGAGCGGGTCACGTTTTATCGCCAGTCCGACATTCCCGAAATTCCGCAGCTCACCTGGTTTCTCACCTGCATCGCACCCAAGGGCATGCTCAACCGCGCGCATGCCTACAAGGCGGCAGTGGAGCAAAACCTCAAGCAGGCAGATGACCCGGACGCGGGCGTCAGCGCCGGGCTGTACATGTATCCGGTGCTGATGGCGGCCGACATCCTGGCGTTCGATGCCAACCAGGTGCCGGTTGGCCGCGACCAGATCCAGCACATCGAAATGGCGCGCGATCTGGCGCAGCGCTTCAATCACATGCACGGCCACGATTACTTCGTGCTGCCCGAGGCGCTGATCGACGACAGCGTGGCAACCTTGCCGGGCCTGGACGGACGCAAGATGTCCAAGAGCTACGACAACACGGTACCGCTGTTTGCCGGCGGCAAGCCGGCGTTGCGCACGGCGGTCATGCGCATCGTCACCGACTCGCGCGCGCCGGGTGAACCCAAGGATCCCGATGGCAGCGCGCTGGTGATGATCCATCGTGCCTTTGCCAGCGAGGTCGAGCACGCGGCGTTTCGCGCAGCGCTGGTCGACGGCATGGGCTGGGGCGACGCCAAGCAGGCGCTGCTTGAGCAGATCGAACGCGCCATCGGCCCGATGCGCGAGCGCTATGCGCAGTTCATGGCCGATCCCGGCGCCATCGAGGTGATCCTGCGTCGCGGTGCGGAAAAGGCCCGCGCCATCGCCACGCCCAAGCTTGCGCAGCTGCGCGACGTGCTGGGCCTGCGTCGCGGCGTCACGCCGGTGCCGGGCCAGCACCGTGCCGGCGCGCCGGACACCACTTCGGCCAAGCCGGGCAAACGCCCGCGGCTGGCCAGTTTCCGCGATGAGGCCGGCGCCTTCCGCTGGCGCTTGTTTGCCGCCGATGGCGAGGAGCTGCTGCTGTCACGGCCGTTTGCCGATCCGCGCCAGGCCGGCGTTGCCCGTCAGCAGGTGCAGACGCGCGGCGCCGATGGCGTGCAGCTGCACGTCGTGGATGGCTGCCTCACGCTGGCGCTGGATGGCGACACCGTTGCCAGCACGGCGCTGGCCGGTGATGCCGCCACGCGCGAGGATGCCATTACGCGATTGCGCCAGGCGTTGGAGCAGTTGGCCACGGCCTGAACCGCGTTGTCGGCGTGACAGGCCCCTTCGTTTGATGGCGTGGCTTGCGTTCATGCAGTGACTTGTGGCCGTCGCCGGCAAGTGCACGGCGGCGCATGCTGTGCCTTCCCCGGTGGCGCATGCGCCGCCATCCCCGTCACGTGTTCTTGTGGATATGTCGACATGCGTCGTGCATGCCTTTGCTTGATCGTGCTCGCTGCGCTGCCGCTGGCCGCGCGCGCGATTGACATTGATGGCCAGCTGCAGCCCGGTGAATGGGCTGGCGCTCGCCACATCACGGATTTCCGCCAGGTGCAGCCGCTGACCGGCAAGCCGGCCACCCTGCCCACCGAAGCCTGGATCCGGGCCACGCCGCAAGGGCTGGCGGTGGCGTTTCGCTGCACGCAGCCGGCGGGCGTACCGCGCTCGTCGCAGCGCGTGCAGCGTGATTTCGAGGAGCAGGTGGACCGGGTCAACCTGGTGGTCGACTTCGACGGCAATGGCCGCACCGGCTACAACTTCACCGTCAGCTCCACTGGCAGCATCTACGACGCCGTGGTGACGCGCGAGAACAACTTCAACAAGGATTGGGACGGCGTTTGGCGCCATGCCGTAAGCGGTGATGCCCAGGGCTGGACGGTGGAGATGCTGATCCCGTGGAGCATTGCGCCGATGCAGGCCGCGTCCGGCGACCAGCGCACGCTGGGCGTATATCTCGACCGCGTGACCGCCGCCACCGGCGAGCGTGTTGCCTGGCCGACAGCCAGCTTCATGCGCGCGCGGTTTGTCTCCGATTTCAGCCCGCTTGAAGTGCCTGCCTACAGCCAGGCATTGCTGGCGGTGACGCCGTATGTATCGATGCAACACGACAACGTGCGTGCGCGCAGCCATGGCCAGGCCGGTGCGGATGTGCTGTGGAAACCCAGCGGGCAGTTCCAGTTGACCGCCGCCTTGCGGCCGGATTTTGGCCAGGTCGAGAGCGATGACCTGGTCATCAACTTTGGCGCGACGGAAACCTACGTGCGCGACAAGCGGCCGTTCTTCACCGAAAACCAGGGCATCTTTGATTTCAGCCTGCTGGACGACAACAGCCAGCTCATCTACACCCGCCGCGTCGGCGGCCCGGCCGATGACGGCCACGGCGCCGGCGACATCAATGCCGCGGTCAAGCTCAACGGCAGCGTCGGCGGCACCAGCTACGGCGTGCTGGCGGCGGACGAGGATGGCGACGCCGGACGCAGTTTTGCCGCCGCGCGCCTCACGCACGATTTCGGCAGCCAGAGTCTCGGCGTGCTGATGACCCAGGTACGCCGGCCATGGCTGGACCGCCGTGCCACCGTGACTGGTGTCGACCATCACTGGCAGCCGACGCCGGCACTGACGGTGGCCAGCAATGTCGTCGTCAGCGACATCACGCAGGAGCGCACGCACAGCCGGGACAGCGGCGGTACCGTCCTGGCCGATTACGAGATGGCCGACGGCTGGCGCCAGCAGTGGCTGGGCATGCATTTTGGCGGCCAGCTGCAGGTCAATGATTTTGGCTACCTGGAACGCAACGACCTCAACTACGCGCATTGGGAAGTGCGCAAGCGCAACACCGCGCTGGCCGACGATTCGGCGTACAGCTCGCACGACTGGCGCTTGCGCATCGATGCGCTGGACAACGACCACGGCCTGCGTCTGCGCCGGCAGCTGCGCGTGGTCCAGGTTGGCGAGCTGCGTGACGGCGCACGCGAACATGCGCAGCTCAACATCAACAGCGCCGGCTGGGATGACTTGACCAGTCGTGGCCACGGCGCTTTCTTTCTGCCGCCGTCGCTGGATTTCAGCTACGAACGCGATAGCCCGCGCCACGGCAACTGGGCGTACGAGCTGGAAGCGGAGCTGCTGACCGGCGGCTTGGCTGGCAACCGGCGCGTGGGCTACAGCGTCAAGTTGACGCCGACGTATTTCATCTCCGACGCGCTGCGCGTTTACGCCGGCCCCGGCTTCGAGCGCGTGCCCGACTGGCTGGTGTGGCAGGCGCAAGCTGGTGTCGTCGGCCGCTTCAGCGAGCATTCGGTGGAGCTGGATGCCGGCATGGATTGGAGTATCGGCGCGCACCAGGAGTTGCGCGTGAAGCTGCAGGCCATTGGCCTGACCGCGGCTGCGCGTGGTGGCTACCGCATCAGCGACGGTGGCCGTCTCGTGGCCGACACCGCGGTGGTGGAGGATTTCACCGTACGCAATCTCGGCTTGCAAATCCGCTACCGCTACGAGCTGGCGCCGCTGTCTTATCTCTACGTGGTGTACGGCCGTGGCGGCTATGCCGATACGCCGCTGTCGGCTTCCACCACTGATGCGCTGCGCCAGAGCCTGGCCCTGCGCGATGACGATCAGGTGCTGGTCAAGCTCAGCTACCGCTTTGATCTTTGAGCGTCACCGCGGCGACCATGCCGCACAGACGCAAAGGCCGCAGCATGGCTGCGGCCTTCGTGGTCGATCCGGCGCGTGCCGTTACTGCGGCAGGGACAAATCGTCCATCAGCGCCTTGAGGAAGCGCGCCGCCTCGCCACCGGTGGCCGCGCGGTGGTCGAAGGTCAGGCTGATCGGCATGCGCCGGTGTACCTCGATGCCGCCCATGACCGCCACCACGTCGTGGCTCAACTTGCCGACGCCGATGATCGCCACGCATGGCGGCACGACAACGACGGTGCCATAGCGGCCGGCAAACATGCCGAAGTTGGACAGGCTGATCGTGTAGCCGGAGAGCTCGGACGCTGGAATCGAGCGATCCTCGACCTGGGCGCGCAGGCGGTTGATGCCTTCGCGCAGGCCGCGTCCGTCAAGCAGGTGCGCATTGCGTAGTGCCGGCACGAACAGGCCATCGGGCGTGTCCACGGCAATGCCGAGGTCGACATGCGGATGGCGCGTAAGCGTGAGGTTTTCGTCGTCGAACCAGGCATTGAGCGCAGGCTCGATCCTGCACGCGGCGACGATCGCGCGGATCGTGCGCGCGGTGATGTCCTGCTTGCCGATCCAGGCATGCAGGTCGGCGTCATCGACAATCGTGGTCTGCACCACGCGGTCGCGGGCGTCGGCCATGACCCGCGCCATATTGCGGCGCACGCCCTTGATCTGTTCGGGCTGGCCGCTGGCCTGCACGCTCGGCGGCGCCGTGCGCATCGGCCGGCCGGCGTGCGAGATGGCGGTGTGGCTGGAAGCGGTCGGGGCCGCGCTGTGCTGCGCGACCGGTGCCACAGCATGCGCCGGTGCTGCGCCGATGGCGGCCGAACCGTTTGCCGCCGCCTGCTTGACATCCTTCAAGGTGACCACGCCGCCGGCGCCGCTGGGCGTCACGCGCGTGAGGTCGACCTTGAGCTTGCGTGCCAGCGCGCGCACCGCCGGTACGGCCTTGACGCCACCAATGCTGGCGGCCTGCTCGACGTGCACTTCGTTGCTGGAAATCATCGCGCCGACCACCGTGCCTTCATCGGCACGATCAGCCGTGGCGGCGGCTGGTGCTGGCGCCGGTGTTGCGGCGGCCTTCTTCGGCGCGTGGTGGCCGCTGTCGTCGGCTTCCGGGCGCTGCTTGCCCTTGGGGTCAAGCTCGAATTCCACCAGCGCCGCACCGGTCTCGATCACGTCGCCGGCAGCACCATGGAACGTGAGCACCTTGCCGGTGTACGGCGAGGGCACCTCGACCACGGCCTTGGCGGTTTCCATCGATACCAGTGGCTCGTCGAGCTTGACGGTGTCGCCTTCCTTCACCAGCCATTCGACGATGGTGGCGTCAGGCAGGCCTTCGCCAAGGTCGGGGAGATGGAATGTCTTGATGTCAGCCATGAGTGTTGTCCGCAAGTGGTGGTTCTCCCTCTCCCCGCCGGGGAGAGGGTTGGGATGAGGGGCGACCTTGCCAAGATATTGACACCGTTGGCGGCGCGGCCCCTCGTCCGCCTTCGGCACTTTCTCCCCGCGGGGGAGAAGGGAACTATGACGCTGCCACTGTCCGCTTGGCGGCATCGACGATGCGCGCCACGCTGGGCAGGTATTTCATCTCCAGCCGGAACAGCGGGATATGCGTGTCCGGGCCGGTGACGCGCTCGACCGGGGCGAGCAGGTCGTAGATGCATTCCTCGGCCAGGCGCGCGGCGATTTCGGCACCGAAGCCGGCGGTCTTGGGCGCTTCATGCACGACCACGCAGCGGCCGGTCTTGTGCACCGATTCGGCAATCGTGTCGAAGTCCAGCGGCGTCAGCGTGGCGACGTCGATGACCTCGGCGCTGATGCCGTCCGCGGCCAGGGCGTCGGCCGCTTCCAGGCATTCCTTCACCTGCGCGCCCCAGGTCACCAGGGTGACGTCGGTGCCGTCGCGCAGCACGAAGCACACATCCAGCGGCAGGGCCTCGCCATCATCGGGCACCTCTTCCTTGTACTGGCGGTAGATGCGCTTGGGCTCGAAGAACATCACCGGATCGGGGTCGCGGATCGCCGCCAGCAGCAGGCCATAGGCGCGGGCCGGCGAGGACGGCAGCACCACGCGCAGGCCGGGAATGTTGGTGAACAGATGTTCGTTGGCTTCGGAGTGATGCTCCGGCGCGTGGATGCCGCCGCCCCACGGCGCGCGGAACACGGCCGGCACGGTCAGGCGTCCGCGCGTGCGGTTGCGCATGCGTGCGGCGTGGCAGGCGATCTGCTCCATCATGGGATAGATGAAGCCTTCAAACTGCGCCTCGGCGATGGGTTTCATGCCTTGCACGGCCAGGCCGACGGTGACGCCGGCGATGGTCATTTCATCCAGCGGCGTGTCGAACACGCGCCATTCGCCGAATTTTTCCGACAAGCCGACCGTGGCGCGGAACACGCCGCCGTTGACGCCCACGTCCTCGCCCAGCACCACGACCGATTCGTCGTGGGCCATTTCGTAGGCCAGCGCCTGGGTAACTGCCTCGATGAGTGTGATTTGTGCCATGACTTAGTTCGCCTTGTTTTCAAGCGAGAGGACGTATTCGCGCTGCTTGGCCAGATCGGCCGGGACTTCGGCGTAGATGTAATCGAACATCGACGTCACCGGCTGGGTCTTGGTTTGTAGGTAGGCGTTGACCTCGCCATCCATCCAGTCGTCGCATTCGGCCTTCCACGCCGTTTCCTTGGCGTCGTCCCAGGCACCCTTGGCCACGAGCCAGTTGCGCAGGCGCTTGACCGGCTCCTTGGCCCAGGCATCGTCGACCTCTTCCTTGCCGCGATAACGGCGCGCGTCGTCGGCGGTGGTGTGGTCGCCCAGGCGATAGGTCACCGCCTCGATGACGCTGCCGCCCTCGCCGTTGCGTGCGCGCTCCAGCGCATCCTGCATGGCCTTGCGCACGGCGATGATGTCGTTGCCGTCAACCTGGATGCAGTAAAGGCCGGCGGCGATGCCCTTTTGCGCCAGCGTGACGCCGCCGGACTGGATCTTGCGCGGCACCGAGATGGCCCACTGGTTGTTGACGATCACCGCCACCAGCGGCAGGCCGCGTGCGCCGGCAATGTTGATGGCGCCGCTGAAATCGCCCTTGGACGAACCGCCGTCGCCGATGGTGCACACCGCCACGCGCTTCTCGCCGCGAATCTTGAAGGCCAGGGCGGTGCCGGCGGCGTGCAGGCATTGCGTGGCGATCGGCACCGACCACGCAAAGTCGTGGCGCGCCGGTTCGTTCTGGTAGTCGTTGCCGCGCTCGTCGCCGCCCCAGTACATGTAGACCTCGCGCGGTTGCACGCCGCGGTAGAGTTGCGCGCCGTATTCGCGATAGCTTGGTGCCAGCACGTCCTCGGGCCGCATGGCGCTACCGATGCCGACGTGCGCCGCCTCGTGGCCGAGGCAGGAAGCGTAGGTGCCCAGCTTGCCGGTGCGCTGCAGCGCGATCGACTTGGCGTCGAACACGCGCGTGGACACCATGAGCTTGTACAGCTTGACCATGTATTCCAGGTCGTTGGCAAACTCGGGCAGGTCATCCCGCACCTGATGGCCTTCGGCATCGAGGTATTGCAGGTATTCGATTTCAAATTTGGCGGCGATGGTCACGACGCGCTCCGCAGTGGATATTCGGGGTGTCCGCTCGCGTGCACTACCTGCACAAACGATGGACAAGACTGCGCTTGATAGCAGGCGCGGCCCTTCCGCAGCAAGGTACGGCGCAGCATGCGCGGGCGCATGGGGACGTCGCAAACGGCCATTTGATGCGGTTTGTGTCGATTCTGCCAGCGATTGCGCAACGCTGCAGCCGGACGCCCTTGCGGCATGTCGTCGCGCTGCCGTGACTTGTCCCCGGTCAGGGATCGCGCCTGGGCCTGCCGCTACCATGACCGCTTCCTTCCGGCAGCATTGGGTTCAACCGTGAGCGAAAACCAGCGCGAGATCGAAGCGGGCGTACAGACCGACCTCAAGGGGCAGATCACCTATGGCGGCTATCTGCACCTGGAGACTTTGCTGTCCGCGCAGCATCCCTTGAGCGACCATCACGACGAGATGCTGTTCATCGTCCAGCATCACGTCGCCGAGTTGTGGATGAAGCTGCTGCTGCATGAATTGGGTGCGGCGGTGAAACATCTGCAGGCCGATGATGTCGACGCCTGCCTGAAGATCCTGGCGCGGGTCAAACAGGTGCAGCGCCAGTTGTTCGAGGAATGGGCGGTGCTGGAGACGCTCACGCCGGCCGAGTACCTGGAGTTTCGCGACAAGCTGGGGCCGTCGTCTGGCTTCCAGTCGCTGCAGTACCGCAAGATCGAGTTCACGCTGGGCAACAAGAACGCCGGCATGCTGGCGGTGTTTGCGCATGACCCGGCGGCGCAGGCCGAACTGCGCGCGGTGCTTGAGGCGCCGAGTTTGTACGACGAATTCCTGCGTTATCTGGCGCGTCGCGGCCATGCCGTACCGGCGGCACTGCTCGAGCGCGACTGGACGGCGCCATACGAGCGCAACGACGCGCTGCTGCCGGTGCTCAAGCGCATCTATGAGCAGCGCGCGGAGTTCTGGCCCGAATACCACCTGTGCGAACAACTGGTGGATGTGGAGGAAAGCTTCCAGCTGTGGCGCTTCCGCCACATGAAGACGGTCGAGCGCATCATCGGCCATCGCCGCGGCACGGGCGGCTCCTCCGGCGTGGCGTTCCTGAAGAAGGCGCTGGACCTGGAGTTCTTCCCCGAACTGCTGGATGTGCGCACCGTACTGGGTACCTGAGGGCACGCTGGCCGGTGCCGTGGCGGTTGACGCCGTCGCGGCCCTCGGCTACATCTGCCGTTCGCACTTTTGCGCAGTGGATGAAACCCAAGGGGTCGCATGAGCGTCAATACCGTTAGCGCCGCCGATGCCGGCGCCAGCCCGGCAGTTCCGCAATACCCGCAGTTGCTCGGTCATCCGCGTCCACTGTGGATGCTGTTCATGGCCGAGTTCTGGGAGCGCTTTGCCTTCTATGGCATGCGCTGGGCGCTCACGCTGTACATCGTGGCGCAGTTCTGGGGCGGCGACGAAGCCGGGCAGGCCAGTGCCAGCCGTACCTATGGCGCGTACCTGGCGCTGGTCTACGCCACGGCGGTGTTTGGCGGCTATGTCGCCGATCGCGTGATTGGCTACCAGCGCTCGATCCTGCTCGGCGCGGTGGTGATGGCGGCGGGCCTGTTCATGGTGATGGTGCCGCAGCATGAGGTGTTCATGCTGGGCCTGGCCACGATCATCGTCGGCAACGGCCTGTTCAAGCCCAATATTTCCTCCATGGTCGGCAAGCTCTACGCACCGGGCGATTCGCGCCGCGACCGTGGCTTCACGCTGTTCTACATGGGCATCAACGCCGGCGCGCTGATTGCGCCGATCCTGACCAGCTATCTGGCCGAGCAGGTGTTTGGCACGCCGCAGCACGACAATTACGACGTGGTGTTTGCCGCCTCCGGCATCGGCATGTTGATCAGCCTGGTGTGGTTCTGGTTTGGCCGGCGCCAGCTGGGGCCGGTTGGTCGACCGGCGCCGGAAATTGCCAACCCCATGCGCGTGGTGTACGTCGCCATCGGCGTGCTGGTGGCCATTCCGCTGGTGTATCTGCTGATGGATCGCGCCGGGGCGGTGGTGCTGCAGTGGTTGCTGAGCGCGCTGTTCATCGGCGTTGGCGTGATGCTGGTGATCGAAGCCATCCGCACCGGCCGGGTGCAGATCCAGCGCGTGATCGCGATGCTGATCATCTTTGCCTTCAACGTGCTGTTCTGGATGTTCTTCGAGCAGGCCGGCAGCTCGTTCAACTTCCTTGCCCAGCACATCGTCGATCGCAACCTGAGCGGCTGGGAGTTCCCCATCGGCTGGTTCCAGTCGGTCAACCCGGTGGCCATCGTGTGCCTGGCGCCGCTCATCACGCTGGTGTGGGCGTGGTTGGACAAGCGTCGCATCGAGCCGTCCATTCCGCGCAAGTTCGGGCTGGGCCTGATCGGCAATGCGCTGGGTTTCGCGGTGCTGATGTACGCACTGTCCAGCCTGGTCGATGACGCCGGCATGATCCCGCTGTGGACGCTGGTGCTGTGCTACGTGCTGCAGACCACGGGTGAGTTGTGCCTGTCGCCCATTGGTTTGTCGATGGTGACCAAGCTGGCACCGATACGCCTGGTTGGCCTGGGCATGGGTGGCTGGTTCCTGTCCACCGCCATTGGCAACAACCTGGCCGGCCTGTTTGCCGCCAGTGTCAGCGGCGAGGAAGGCATGACCGTGGCCTCGGCCCTGTCCGGCTACACCATGGGCTTCTGGATCCTGCTGGGCGGCGGCGTGCTGCTGTTCCTGATCGCGCCACTGATCAACAAGCTGATGCATGGGGTGAGGTGATATAGCGGGGAAGCGGGGAACGGTAGCGCGGCGTCAGTCGAGCCGCGGTTGCCAAGCGGGAGCCGGAAAGGCTCGCAGCACCCGCCATTTCGGCGGAAGCCCGCGCTCCCCCGTTCCCTGTTCCCCAGCCCCCGTTCCCCCGCCCCTCCCACCTACATCAGCTTGTCCAGGATGCGCGCCAGCCAGGCGCGCTCCTCGGTATCGAGCCGCGCCAGCAGGTCGCGCTCGCGTTGGCGCGCCAGCGGCGCGATGGCGTCGTGAGTGGTCCAGCCGCTGGGCGTGAGACACAGCACGGAGCGGCGGCGATCCGTGGCGTGCACGGCGCGCTTGACGCGGCCGTTGGCGACCAATCGGGCCAGCGCGCGGCTGACCGCCACCTTGTCCATGGCCGTGCGCTCGGCCACTTCACGTGCCGACAGGCCGGGAAAGCGCGCCAGCACTGCCATCACCCGCCATTCGGTGACGCCAAGGTCGTGATGCTGTTGGTAGTCGTCGGCGATGGCTTGGCTGACGGTGTTGGACAGGATCGACAGCCGATAGGGCAGGAAGTCCTCCAGCTTGAGCGGCGCGTGGTGGTGCGCGGCGCCTTGGCGGGCGGGAGAGGGTGTGGCGCGCGACTTGCGGACGCTGTGCATGCCGCAGTGCTCCTTGCAAATAGTTTCAAGTGAAACTATAAACTAGAGACTATCCGTGTCCGTGGCAAGTGTTGCTGCCTTGTCCGCGCCGCCAGTCATCCCATAGGAGAGAGCCATGAACCCTGCCCAACCCAATCTCGGCATGCAGGTCACCACGTTTGAAAACCCGATGGGCATCGATGGCTTCGAGTTTGTCGAGTTTGCGGCGCCGGCTGGCCATGCCGGCGAGTTGCACGCGCTGTTCCAGCGCATGGGATTTCGCGCGGTGCTCAGGCACGCCACGCGCGCCATCACCGTGTATCGCCAGAACGGCGTGAACTTCCTGCTCAATGAAGACCCGGATTCCTTTGCCGCCGATTTTGCCGCCAAGCACGGGCCGAGTGCCTGCGGCTTTGCCATTCGCTTCAAGCGGCCGGCAGCCGAGGTGCTGAAGTCGGTGCTGGGCAAGGGCGCCGAGGAAGTGACCACCAAGGCCCAGAGCAAGGCAGTCGGCGCGCCGGTGATCAAGGGCATTGGCGACTGCATGCTGTATCTGGTGGATCGCTACGGTGAGGCCGGCAGCATCTACGACGCCGAATACGTGCCGGTGCCGGGCGCTGAAGCCCATCCCAAGGGTTTCGGTTTGACCTTTATCGACCACCTGACGCACAACCTGTATTTCGGCAACATGGCCAAGTGGTCGGAGTACTACGAGAAGCTGTTCAACTTCCGCGAGATTCGCTACTTCGACATCAAGGGACTGAAGACCGGCCTGGTGTCCAAGGCCATGACCGCGCCCGACGGCATCGTGCGCATCCCGCTCAACGAGTCGAACGACCCCAAGAGCCAGATCAACGAATACCTGGACGCCTACCACGGCGAAGGCATCCAGCACATTGCCTGCTTCACCGACGACATCTACGCCACGATCGAAGGCATGCGCGCCGCCGGGGTCGAGTTCCTGAGCACGCCCGACACCTATTTCGATGTCATCGACGAACGCATTCCTGAACATGGCGAGGATGTCGAGCGCCTGCGCAAGAACGGCATCCTGATCGACGCCGATCCGGAAACGCACAAGCGCAAGCTGCTGCAGCTGTTCACCCTGAACGTGATTGGGCCGATCTTCTTCGAGATCATCCAGCGCAAGGGCAATGAAGGTTTCGGCGAGGGCAATTTCCAGGCGCTGTTTGAATCCATCGAACGTGACCAGATCAAGCGCGGTGTGCTGTAAGCGGGCGAGTCTGGCGAGTGAGGCCCCTCTCCCGTCGGCGACCGAAGAGAGTCCCCTTGCGGGTGAGAGGGGTTGGGGTGAGGGTTCGAGCTCGCGGAGGGCTGCAGACTTGCCGAATCGCGTCAACCCACCACTGGTTGAACTCGATGGTTCGCAACACAGTGCAGAGAGCGACCAGCAGCGCACGCGTTTTCTTGAATGCCAAAACTTGTTGGTGCTGCGGTTTTGGGACAACGATGTTTTGCAACAAACGGACGCAGTGCTTGAGGCGATCCTTGACGCTGCGGCAAACCGAACCCTCACCCCAACCCCTCTCCCTGAGGGAGAGGGGCTTTGACAACGGATGGCATCCATATGTCTGACAGTGCCCACTACCAGTCCGGTTTCGGCAATGAATTTGCCACCGAAGCAATTGCCGGCGCGTTGCCGGTGGCGCAGAACTCGCCGCAGCACGTGGCGCACGGGTTGTATGCCGAGCAGTTGTCGGGCACGGCATTCACTGCGCCGCGCCATCTCAATCGGCGCAGCTGGCTGTATCGCATTCGCCCGGGTGCCGTGCACGGTGAGTTTGCGCCGCTGCCGCATGCGACCTTCCACAACCGCTTTGACGAGGCACCGGCAACGCCCAACCTGTTGCGCTGGGATCCCTTGCCGTTGCCGACCGCGCCCACGGATTTTCTTGACGGCCTGGTGACGCTGGCCGGCAATGGCGGGCCGGCTGAGCAAGCGGGCATCGGCATCCATCTATATGCCGCCAATCGCGACATGAGCGGGCGTTATTTCTACAACGCCGATGCCGAAATGATCTTCGTGCCACAGCAGGGCCGCCTGCATCTGGCCACCGACATGGGCGTGGTCGACATCGAGCCGCAGGAGATTGCCGTCATCCCGCGTGGCGTGCGTTTTCGCGTGGCCTTGCCCGACGGTACGGCGCGCGGCTACGTGGGTGAAAACTTCGGCGCCTTGCTGCGCTTGCCGGAACTGGGGCCGATTGGCGCCAATGGCTTGGCCAATGCCAACGATTTCCTCACGCCCGTGGCGGCGTTCGAGGACATCGAAGGCGGGTTTGCCTTGATCGCCAAGTTCCAGGGCAGCTTGTGGTCGGCGCCAATCGACCACTCGCCGCTGGATGTGGTGGCATGGCGTGGCAATTACGCGCCGTACAAATACGACTTGCGCCGCTTCAACGTCATCGGCTCGATCAGTTTCGATCATCCCGATCCGTGCATCTTCACCGTATTGACCTCGGCCAGCGACACGCCGGGAACCGCCAACGTGGACTTCGCCATCTTCCCGCCGCGCATTCTCATGGCGCAGCACACCTTTCGCCCGCCGTGGTTCCATCGCAACATCGCCAGCGAGTTCATGGGGTTGATCCATGGTGTGTACGACGCCAAGGCCGAGGGCTTCCTGCCAGGCGGTGCCTCGCTGCACAACTGCATGAGCGCGCATGGCCCGGATGCGGCGACGTTCGAGAAGGCGTCGGCGGCCGACACCAGCCAGCCGGACGTCATTACCGACACCATGGCCTTCATGTTCGAAACACGCAAGGTGATCCGGCCGACGCAGCAGGCGCTGGACACGCCGCGGCGCCAGGCCAATTACCAGGCCTGCTGGCAAGGGTTGGCCAAACACTTCAAGCCGTAACCGGCATTCGTATCACGCATCAGGAATTCATCAATGAAATTGGCAACTCTCAAGGCAGGCGGTCGCGACGGCACGTTGATCGTCGTCAGTCGTGATCTCACGCGCGCGGTCAAGGCCGACGGCATCGCGCCGACGCTGCAGGCGGCATTGGACGATTGGTCCAATGCCGCGCCGCGACTCAACGCGCTGGCGCAGGCGTTGGCCGCCGGCAGCGCCGCCGGTGCGTTTGCGCTGGACATGCACGCCCTGGCCGCGCCATTGCCGCGCGCCTACGAGTTTGTCGATGGCAGCGCTTATCTGCCACACGTCGAACGCGTGCGCAAAGCGCGTGGCGCCACCGTGCCGGAAAGCTTCTACACCGATCCGTTGATGTACCAGGCCACCAGCGCCGGCTTTCTCGGCCCGCGTGATCCGGTGCTGGTGCCCAGCGAGGATTTCGGCATCGATCTGGAGGCCGAAGTGGTGGTGGTCACCGACGATGTGCCGATGGCGGCCACGCCGGCGCAGGCGTCCGAGCACATCCAGCTGGTCGGCCTGATCAATGATGTCAGCCTGCGCGGGCTCATCCCCGGCGAGCTGGCCAAGGGCTTTGGCTTTCTGCAATCCAAGCCGCGCTCGGCGCTGTCGCCGGTGCTGGTCACGCCCGATGAACTGGGCGACGCGTGGGTCGGCGACAAGCTGCATCTGCCGATGCGTACGTGGTTGAACGATGCGTGGTTTGGCGCGGCCGAATGCGGTGTTGATATGCAGTTCAGTTTTGCGCAACTGGTGGCCCATGTGGCGCGCACACGGCCGCTCACCGCCGGCACCATCATCGGTTCGGGCACCATCGCCAACCAGGACACCAGCAAGGGTGCGTCGTGCCTGGCCGAGCAGCGCACCGTCGAGAAGCTGCGCGATGGCGAGCCCAGCACGCCGTTCCTGAAGTTTGGCGACCACTTGAAGATCGACATCACCGACCATGCCGGCGCTTCCATCTTTGGTTCGATTGAACAGCGGATCGAGCGCTACCAGGCTTGATTCATCGGGCCTGATCCGGCGCCGTGCCAACGCGTTTGCGCCGCCCTTACCGGCGGCGTCTGACGCGGATCAAGGCAAGTGCACGAGCGGATGGACAGACTGGCAGCATGCCTACACCCTTGGTCGCCCCTGAATTTGACCCGCAACTGATCGCCCGCTACGACGCTGCCGGCGCGCACTGCGCGAGCTACCCGCCGGTCGCGCAATTCCGCGCCGATTTCGATGAGCGTGCCCTGCATGCTGCCATCCGCGCCTCCAACGAGGAGCCGATCCCGCGCCCGCTGTCGCTGTACGTGCACGTGCCCTTTGGCGTCGGCCCGTGTTTCTATTGCGGCTGCAACCGCGTGGTCACCAGCGATCCGGCGCACAGCGGCCGGTACCTGGAACGCCTGTATCGCGAGATGGAAATGCTCTCGCCGCTGTTCGATCGCGATCGTCCGGTGAGCCAGCTGCATCTGGGCGGTGGTACGCCGAGCTTCCTCGATCTGGCCAGCGTGCGCGAGCTGATGGAATCGCTGGGCCGGCATTTCAGCTTCAGCATGGACAGCGAGCGCGAATACGACATCGAGGTTGATCCGCGATACGCCGATGCCGCGCAGGTGCGCGGCCTGGCACAACTGGGTTTCAATCGCCTGACTATCGGCGTGGCCGATTTCGATCCCGCCGTGCAGCGCGCGGTCGAGCGCGTGCAGAGTATCGAGCAGACGCAGGCCGTGGTCGCGGCGGCGCGCGAAGCCGGCTTTCGCTCGATCAGCATCAACCTGATTCATGGCCTGCCGCTGCAGACGGCGCAGACGTTTGCGCGCACGCTGGATGCGGTCATCGCCTGGGCGCCGGATCGGGTGGCCGCATTGGGCTACACGCGGCTGCCGCATGCGTCGAGTGCGCCGTCGGCCGAGCAGGAACTGCCCGATGCGGCGGCGCGCCTGGCCTTGTTTGGCAGCGCCGTGCAGCGATTGACCGATGCCGGCTACGTCTATCTGGGAATGGACCGCTTTGCCCGCGCCGATGACGCGCTGGTGCAGGCGCAGCGCGCTGGCACCTTGCAGCATGATTTTCTCGGTTATTCCACGCGCGACGAATGCGATGTCGTCGGCCTCGGCGTCAGTGCCATGGCGCGCATTGGCGATACCTACAGCCAGAATGCGCGCGACCTGCTTTCCTACTATGCGGCGCTCGATGCCGGTCGCCTGCCGGTTGCCTGCGGCCTGCAGTTGGATGAAGACGACGTCATCCGCCGCGAATTGATGCGTGCGCTGATTTGCCGCGGGGTGCTGGACAAGGCCACGTTCGGTGCGCGCCACCGCCTGCGGTTTGACGAGTATTTCGCGGCCGAGCGCCATCGCTTGCGGCCGCTGATTGCCGATGGTTTGGTGCAGGAGGACGCGCGCGCGGTGCGCGTGACCTCGCGAGGGCGGCTGCTGTTGCGTATCATCGTCATGTGCTTTGACGCCTTTCAGGGGCGGCGGGCACCGGCGGCGCGCCATTTGCGCGTGATCTGATCCACCCTCCACCGACACTACCGCTACCGACAAACTTCCATCATGCAATCCAAGCACCCGGCAGGCCGACTGCCCGAGCCGCCAAGTCCAATTGCGGACGACGGCGACGAGACGCGATTTTGTGGTACGTGCGCGTTTTCCAGCGCATGCATCGCTGCCGGCTACAACAAGCCGGAACTCGCGCAGTTGCAGTGCCTGGTCGAGCATGTCGGGCCGTTCCGCGCCGGCGAACATATCTTCCGCACCGGTGATCCGTTCCGCGCCATTTTCGCGGTGCGCAGCGGCACGGTGAAAACCCGCATGGTGGACAAGGAAGGCCGCGAGCAGGTGCTGGGCTTCTACCTGCCCGGCGAGGTGGTCGGTCTCAATGCCATCTATCCCGAACACTTCCCGTGCGACGCGGTGGCGCTGGATACGGCGTATTTCTGCCGCTTCTCATTCCCGGCCATGAGTGCGCTGGCTTCGCGCGTGCCGGCGGTGCAGCAGCATCTGTTTCGCATGCTGAGCAAGGAGCTGGGCACCGCCTCCCTGCTGGCCGGTGACCACAGTGCCGATGAGCGGGTGGCGGCGTTTCTCATGGACCTGGCCGCACGCTACGCGGCGCGCGGGTTTTCTGCCACGCGTTTCCGCCTGAGCATGTCGCGTGGCGACATTGCCAATTACCTGCGCCTGGCCGCCGAAACCGTCAGCCGCGTGCTCAGTCGTTTCCGTAGCCAGGGCTTGATCGCCATCGAAGGCCGCGAGCTGGAGCTGCTGGCGCCGGAAAAGCTCAGCGCCATGGGACACGCGTTGTTGTCGGCCTGACGCTTTTGCGTTGGCGTGGTTCCTGTGCGTATTGCGGCTCAAATGCGCCAGGCTCACGGGGCGGGCTTCATGCGCCAGGCCAATCCGGGAAGAGGGCACGGTAATCGCGGTCGGGGCGGTTGATATACACTCATCGGCCCCGCGCCCAAGCTGCCGCCTGAGCCACGAGTTGGACGACGCAGGCATCACGGCATGTGTCTCGTCCTGGCGCACAAAGTCCACCAATGGCGGCTGACGCGATAACGAACGGTCGGCCGCGGCCCTGATCGACGGCAAGGCATCGGCTTGCGCCTCACGTCGGCGCGGAAGAGGCCATTGCCCGCAGGATTTCACGAATGAGCGACACTCAGGATATCGACCACTGCGTCAGCGTACTCACCCGTGGCGGCGTCGTGGCGATCCCCACCGAAACCGTCTATGGCCTCGCGGCTGATGCCTCGAACGAGCAGGCGGTGGCAAAGGTGTTTGCCATCAAGCAGCGGCCGACCAGCCATCCCCTGATCGTCCACATGGGCGAGGCAGGCTGGCTCGACGACTGGGCAGCGGACATCCCCGAGTTTGCCCGCGTATTGGCACGAACCTTCTGGCCAGGTCCACTGACCATGGTTCTCAACCGCCATCCGAGCGTATCCCGAAGCATCACTGGTGGGCAGGACAGCGTTGCCGTGCGCGTGCCCAATCATCCACTGACACTGCGCCTGATCCGCGCGTTGGGGCGGCCCGTCGTCGCACCTTCCGCCAACCGCTTCACGAAACTCAGCCCGACCAGCGCCGAGGATGTGCGGGCAGAACTGGGAGCCGCCGTCGATTTCATCCTCGATGGTGGTCCGTGCCGCTTTGGCGTTGAATCGACCATTGTGGATCTGCGCAACGGCGGCGTCAGGCTGCTGCGTCCAGGAGCCATCCCGGTGGAGCAGATTGAAGCCGCGCTCCACACGGCGTCGACCGTGGCCGATGGCACCGTGCGGGTGCCTGGCCAGCACCCGGTCCATTACTCGCCCAATGCGCGGGTTGTGCTGGTCGAGCCGCAACAGTTGGTGGATCGGGCACGCTCGCTGTCTCGCGAGGGCTTGCGTGTCGGGGTGTTGTTGCCGCCAGGTATCGCTTGCCCAGATGGCCCGGACGCGGCGCACATCGTCCCGGTCACGGTGCCGGCGTCGATGCATGAGTATGCAGCGTCCCTCTACCGATTCCTGCGCTCGCTTGACCGGGAGGGATGCGACGTCGTCCTGGCCAGCCTTCCTGATGCGCATGGCATCGGCGCCGCCTTGCGCGACCGGCTGTTGCGGGCGGCAGGACCGAGGGCATGATGCGGTCATCTAGCCATCGAAGACTTTTCCCGTCGCCGCCTGCATCAGCAATGCCTTCAATGGCGCTGCCGGGTGGCCGTGCTGGGCGGTGATTGCGTAGAAATGTTCCGTCAGTTGCGGTGACTTGCCAACGTTGACCAGCACCCCCGAATGCAGCTCATCCTGCGCCACCACTTCGGGCAGCGCCGTGATCCAGCCACTGTCGCGCGCAACCAGCCGCAACATGGTCATGTCGTCGATTTCCGCGCGCAGGTTGGGGGTGACACCGGCCGCAAAGCACAGCGCATCGAACTGGGCCCGCAAGCTGTGGCGCGTGCTGGGCAGGGCCACGTCGATGCCATGGAGATCCTGCGGCACGGCGAGTGTTCTTCCAGCCCAACGATCGGCGCGCCCGACCAGGGAAATGACCTGGCTCCCCAGGAAACGCGAGGATACGGGGTGCGCCGGATCGGACGGCACCGCATCGTTGGCCAGTACCACGTCCAGCTGGTGGCGCAGCAACCGCGCAACGAGCTCTTCCAATGATCCCGAATCTACCGAAAGCACGACGTTGGGGTCGGCAAACAGGGGACGAAGCCAATTGACCTGGAAGTTGCGTGACATGGTCGCGACACTGCCGACCCGTACACGCACGCTGCCTTCACGGCGTCCGTCCAACCAGCCCAGCATCCGCTCGCCAATCTCGAACATGCTGTCGGCATAGGCAAAAACCCGTTGGCCGGTCACCGTGAGCTCCAGGCGCCGACCGCGACGGTCGAACAACGGCTTGCCGATCCGGGTCTCCAGTTGCTTGATCTGGGTGGACAACGCCGACTGCGAGGTGTGGATTTGCTCGCTGGTGCGCGTCAATGAGCCTTCCTTGGCCACCTGCCAAAAATAAAATAAATGCTTGAAATTCAGCTGGTTGATGTCCATGGTTCTGTTTTATAGGACTATCGGTCATTATAAATATAATTTACAGAACCGGCAAAACCGAGAATCATGCGCCCGGCTTCATTTGGGGCGCACGATGGCAGGCTGGTTGGAACTGAATTTTGCATTGGGGGTGGCGCCCGCAGCGGTGATGGTGGTGGCCGTCATCCTGGCGCGCCGGGGTGTCGCGGCGCCGTCCCGCATGTGGCACCGGTTCAATGTGCTGGCCCTGTGTGCGTTGGCATTCGCGCTGGCGGCACTGGTCGTGCAATTGCTGGTTGCACAGGCCGGCCACGACACGACATCGGGCGCCGATGGCTGGCTTGCAGTCAACCAGTTCGGGGCATGGGTGAGCCTGCTGGTGCAGTTCCTGGGCGTGGCCATTGGCATCTACTCGTCCAGGCATCTGGAAGGCGAGCCACGGCAACGAACCTATGTTGCCGCGCTCGCAGCCGTGCTGACTTCGGTGCACGTGCTGTTGCTGGCCAACCATTGGATCGTCCTGATCACGGCATGGGCAGCCATCCAATGGGCGATGCACGATCTCCTGTGCTTCTATCCGGATCGCCCGTTTGCCTTGCTGGCCGCGCACAAAAAGAGAGTGACGGATCGCGCCGTGGATGTGTTGCTGATCGTCGCGGCCGCGTTGGCATGGTCGCAGGCAGGCAGCGGGTCGTTCTCGGCGCTGTGGGCCTATATCGAGGCTGGCCATGCCTCGCCCGAATTGGCCTGGAGTGGGGTCTGTCTGGCGTTGGCCGTCATCGCACGCACCGCGCTGATGCCGGTGCATGGCTGGCTGGTGCAGGTGATGGAAGCGCCGACGCCGGTGTCGGCCTTGCTGCACGCGGGCGTGGTGAACCTGGGAGGCTATGTGCTGGTGCTGTTCGCGCCGCTCCTGGGGGTCTCGTTGGCTTCGCGCTGGCTGCTGGTGGTGTTCGGCATGATGTCGGCGATGGTGGCGGGACTGGTGCTGCTGACGCGCGTCAGCCAGAAAGTGCACCTGGCGTGGTCGACCATCGCGCAGATGGGTTTCATGCTGCTTGAATGTGGACTGGGCCTATATCTTTTCGCCGCCCTGCATCTCCTCGGCCACTCGCTGTACAAGGCCCACAATTTCCTGAATGCATCGAGCGCGGTGAAGGACGCCAGCCGCAAACTCATCACGGGTGATGTCCGCAATTCATGGGTAAGCATGCTGGTGGCGGTACCGGTCGCACTGGTCGTCGTCTTCGGCGTGCAACGGTTCGCCGGCCCCCATGCCTGGCCGTGGTGGTGGAGCGCCGTGCTGGCGCTGGCATGGGCACCGCTGTTGTGGGTACCAAAGCCATCCCCGGATCGCAAAGGTATCGTGTCCGCACGCCTCACGACCGCCTTGGGAGCGGTGATATTTCTGACCATCGCCACCTACGTCATTGAACGCGCGCCCATCGGGGCGGGCGTGTCGCCGCTTGCCGGCGCCGGCATGGTGGCGTTTATCGGCATGTCCGTGATGTACCTCGAAATGGCCGCTTTTCAGCTGTGGTCACGCCGGCTGATGACGTTGCGACGTTGGGTGTATGCAGGCTTTTACATGGACGAGGGATACACCCACTGGGTGCTGCGCCTGTGGCCCACGTGTTGGGCCGATCCCCTTCCGCATGCCAGGGTGGCGGTTGCTCACGTACCCACCCATGCACATGCGCAGGCATGACCGCCATGCCGACCAAGGTCACTCTTGCCGAATCCATGACGCCATCGAATGACGCTTGCGACACCGCGTTGCAAGCCGCGATCACGCGCGCCTGCGAAACCATCATGCCTGCCTGGCCGCTGGACCAGGCGGTCGCGGTCAACCCGCACTGGCGGCGCATTGCGCTGCCCATCCGCCGCGTGGCCGCACGCCTGGCCGTACTGGGGGACTTTCGCGTGTTTCCGGATCGCGGATACATCCGGCGGGCATGGGAAGCTGGCCGGATCACGCGCGCCGACCTGGATGTCGCGCTGCGCACGCATACGGCACGTGAGCCCGGCGCAGTGACGGCGGAGCTGTGCATCACGGAACTGGCCAGTCCTTTACGCGTATGCCGTGAACCACTGTTGGTCGACCTGCTCGATGATGAGGTGCAGAAGAACAGGCGCTGGCCCTGGCGAGCGGCCATCGTGTTTCAACTGAGCCAGGTGTGCGCCACGTATTTCGATCGACATCAAGCGGACTGGCGCGCCGCAGGTGCGCCTTGCCTGTACGGCTTCTGGCGCGAAAGCGTGGTGGCGGATCACGGCCTGTCTTCCATGCTGGGCCTTCCGGGGCTTGCACGGCAATTGCACCGGCTGCCGCTACACGCTGATGAAGCCGCACGCTGGGCCATGGCTGAGCTGGCGCTGCCGGAAGCTGCGTGGGATGACTATTGCAAGGCGCTGCTGTTGTCGATCAACGGCTGGGCCGCGTGGTGTGCCTACATCCAGTGGCAGAAAGTGCCCGCAGGCGAAACCGACCGGCGTCTGCCGGATTTGTTGGTGGCGCGCCTGGTCTGGGAGGCCATTCTGGCGCGCAGTGTCGCGCCCGGGCAGAGTCGTGCCGCAGTGGCCGCGCTGACCCACCACTGGAGGGATTGTGACGCACGCATCGCCGCCGCCGACAAAACCCTGGCGGTGGACGAGGTGTGGCAGCAGGCGCTGGAAGCAGGCTACCAGCGTGAGCTGGCCAGCAAGCTGCGTGCGCACGTGGCCCCTGCCGCGAGGCAGGCGCCGGAAGCCCAGGCGGTGTTTTGCATCGATACCCGCAGTGAGGTGATGCGGCGCGCACTCGAATCGGTTGCACCATGCGTCGAGACGCGCGCATTCGCGGGCTTCTTCGGCATCCCGATGCGCTATAACCCGCTGGGTACCGACATTCACCGCCCGCAATTGCCGGGCCTTGCGTACCCCGGCATCGCGGTGCAGGACGTCGTCACGGCATCGGGCGAGGCCCATGCCGACGCCACGCATGCCGACGCCACGCGGACAGCGCGCCGAAAATACCTGGCCCGGCTTGACCAGTGGCTTGGCGCCGTGCGTTGGTCAAGTTCCACATTTTCCTTTGTCGAAGCGCTCGGCATTGGCTATCTCGGCAAGATAGGGCGCTGGATAAGGCCGCCCCGGAAACCACGCATCAGCACCGACCGGATTGGCCTTCCAGCGGCAGTGGTCGACCGGTGTCGGCCGATGATTACCGGCCTCGATATCGCGCAACGTACGGAGCTTGCTGCTGGCGCGTTGCACACCATGGGGCTGGACGGGCGCCTGGCCCCTCTGGTCGTGTTGTGCGGCCATGCGGGACATTGCACCAACAACGCACACGCATCGACGCTGGATTGCGGTGCCTGCTACGGTCGACCGGGCGAAGCCAATGCCCGCGCGCTGGCCGCATTGCTGAATGATGCCGAGGTACGCGCAGGTTTGCGCCAGCACGGCCTCGACATTCCACAGGACACCGTGTTCGTCGGTGCGCTGCACAACACCACGACCGACGAGGTGACCGGTTTCGATCTTGACCTCCTGCCGCCGAAGGCCTTGGCCGGCTGGAAGAAGATGACGCAGGCATTTGTGGCGGCTGGCGGGCGCATCCGGCGCGAACGGGCGCCGGCACTGGGGATGGACGCCGATCTTCCGGCTGCGGCGCTGCTGACGGCCTTCCGCCGTCGTGCCAACGATGGCGCTCAGACGCGACCGGAATGGGGACTTACCCGAAACGCCGCGTTCCTGATCGGGCCGCGCGAACGCAGCCGCAGCCGCATCCTGAGCCGCACCTACCTGCACGACTACGACGCACGTTTCGACAGCGACGGCAGTGTGCTGGAAAAGCTGATGATGGGGCCGATGCTGGTCACCCACTGGTTGTCATGGCAGTACCACGCATCCACCTGTGACCCGCTGCACTATGGTTCCGGCAACAAGGTTTTGCACAACGTGGTTGGCGGCCACATTGGCGTGTTCGAAGGCAATGGCGGCGATCTGCGTATCGGTTTGCCAAAACAGTCGCTGCACGATGGCAAGGACTGGTATCACGAGCCTGTACGGTTGACGGTCATCATTGACGCCCCCAGCGCATCCATCCAACAGATCATTGCGCGCAACAGGATATTGAGCCAGTTGCTCGACAACGGTTGGATATTGCTGTGGCGCTATGACCGGGGTGCCCTGTGCCGATACGAGCGGGGGCACTGGCATCCCCTGGAGTTCTGAACATGGCGCACGGTTGATCCGCGGCCCGATCCGTCCGGGTGACATTCCCTCGCGCTGATGCACGTCATGGGCCATCGCCGGTGGTGCATGGCAAGATGGATGATCGTTCGCATACGAAGGCGCGGGTCATGGCTCAATCGCAATCCACCGGCAAGACGCCGGCGTCGTTCGCCGACCTTCCGGCGCTGTTGTCCGCGGCGCCGCATCGCGTGCTGTTTTTTGCCGGCACCGTAGCCGTGTTGCTGGCGATGGCGTGGTGGGCCGTCGAGTTGTCGTGGATGTTCGGCCTGCCGCTGGGTGGCTGGCCGCAGCCAAGCGTGCCGCCGGCCTACGGCCACGCCATGTTGATCCAGTACGGCATGTTCCCGCTTTTCATGTTTGGCTTCCTGCTCACGGTGTTCCCGCGCTGGATGGGTCAGCCGGCGCTGTCGCGCCGGCATTACGTGCCGGTCGCGGGCCTGTTGTTCCTGGGCTACGTGCTGGCACACGTCGGCTTGCTGAGCCTGCCCGTGCTGCTCAAGGCCGGCTTGATGCTGATGCTGGCCGGCTATCTGTTTGGCATCGTCATCCTGGCCCGCGTACTGCATGCAGCCAGCAATCGCATCGATCACGCCAAGTCCTGCCTGCTGGCGCTGGTGCTGGGCGCCGTCGGCTTGATCGCCTTCATCGCGTATCTGTTTGGCGCACCGGATGCTTGTGCGCAGCTGGCCATCCGCATCGGTACCTTCGGCCTGCTGCTGCCGATCTTCTTCACCGTTACCCATCGCATGTTGCCGTTCTTCACCGGGAACGTCGTGACCGGCTACAAGGTGGTGCGGCCGCGCTGGAGCCTGCCGGTGGTGTGGGTGCTGTTGTTGGCGCACCTGCTGCTGGACTGGCGCGGCGCGCTGGGCTGGTTGTGGCTGGTGGACATTCCGCTGGCAGCGGTGTTTGTCTGGCATGCGTTGGCATGGCAGCCGTGGAAGGCCATGGGCAACGGCTTGATCGCCGTGCTGCATCTGGCTTTTGCGTGGTTGCCGGTGGCGTTTTTGCTGTACGCGGCGCAGGACATCATCTATGCGCAGAGCGGACAGTTGCTGTTCTTGCGCGCGCCACTGCATGCGCTGGCCATTGGCTATTTCGGGTCGATGCTGGTGGCAATGGTCACGCGCGTGACGCAAGGCCATTCCGGTCGTCCGCTGCAGATGGGCGGCGTGGCGTGGCTGTGCTTTGCGCTGCTGCAAGTGGTCGTGTTGCTGCGGCTGCGGGCCGAGTTTCCGACTGGCGTGGGCTTCAACCCCTACCTGTGGCTGGTGATTGCCGCGTTTGGCTGGCTGCTGGCGTTTACGCCGTGGGTGCTGCGCTCGGCATGGATTTACCTCACGCCGCGCGCCGACGGTCGGCCGGGTTGATCACGCCACGTGCCGGGTGCTGACCTGCATCAGCGCAGGGCGGTCCGCAGCGGCGCACACTGCCAAGGTCAAGGCTCTGGAGTACGCGCGTGGCCGCCTGGTATCCGTGGATTGAATTGCTGCATCTGGCTTGCGCCATCATTTTCGTCGGTGCGGTGACGTTTGAGGTGCTGGTGATCGAAGGCATCACCAAGCGCTTCGACAGCGCCACCATGCAGAAGCTTGAGCAGGCCTTGCAGGCGCGGGTACGCCGCTTCATGCCGGTGGTGGTGGTGCTGTTGTTCCTGAGCGGCTTCTATGTGTTTGATGTGCGTTGCGATGGCCTGGCCTGCGTCGGGTCACGCTTCGGCAACTGGCTGGTGCTCAAGGTGGTGCTGGCCTTCGGTGTGCTTGGGGTGTTCATCAATGCCATGTGGGCCATGCGCCACGGCAAGATGGATATCTGCCGCTTCCGGCATACCCATCGCATCGTGCTGGGTCTGATGGTCGGTATCGTCTTTCTGGCCAAGACCATGTTTTACTTGTGACTTCCCTTTTGGTTTGCGAGGTGCAACATGTCCCAGGTTACGTTCAAGGGTCAGCCGGTCACGGTTGACGGTCAATTTCCGGCGGTGGGTGCAGCGGTGCCGGCGTTCCGCGTCGTCGGCCCGGACCTTGCCGATGTCACGTTGTCCAACTACGCCGGCAAGCGCAAGGTGCTCAACATCTTCCCCAGCGTCGACACCGGCGTGTGTGCGGCCTCGGTACGCCGCTTCAATGAGTTGGCAGGCAAGCTCGACAACACCGTGGTGCTGTGCATTTCCGCCGATCTGCCTTTCGCGCAGGCGCGTTTCTGCGGCGCCGAGGGTCTGGACAAGGTGGTCATGCTGTCGCTGATGCGCGGTCGCCAGTTCCTCAATGACTACGGCGTGGCGCTGGCCAGCGGGCCGCTGGCGGGCCTCGCGGCACGCGCCGTGCTGGTGCTGGATGCCAATGACAAGGTGCTGCACGCCGAGCTGGTGGGCGAGATTGGCCACGAGCCGAACTACGACGCGGCGCTGCAAGCGCTCAACTGATCGCGCCACTGGCCGGGGCGCATGTCGCTCCGGCCAGTCAGTGCGTGCTGATGCCGACGATCGGGATGCCGAAGGTGCGTCCCTGTGACAGCAGGCCGAGGCCATACTTGAGACTGCGGCCGATGCGCGTGGCGTAATCGGTCATCTGCGCGGCGTGGTCGGCGTCCAGCTGCTCGGCGCAGGTCTCGCGCCACAGCATGAGCCAGCGGTCGAAATGCTCGGCGCGGATCGGCAGTGGGCGGTGCGCGGCCATCGGGTTGCCGCGGTAAGTGCCGGCGCGCAGCGCGATCGAACTCCAGAACGACGTCATCAGCGCCTTGTGCACGGTCCAGTCGTGGACGACGGCATTGAACACCGGGCCGATCTGCGCATCGACGCGGACCTTGTCGTAGAACTTGTCGACCAGCCCGGCAATGGCGGTGGCGTCAAACGCTGCAGGCGCGTTGCTTGGCATGGTTTCCTCCGGATAAAAAAACATCCGGCCGCTGCCGGCCGGATGCCTGATGGTGACGCAGCTTACTTGGCGAGCGTGAGCGTGCCCTTCATCAGTGCCGCATGGCCCGGGAAGGTGCAGAAGTAGGCGTAGTTTTCGCCAGCCTTGAGCTTGGACACATCAATGGTCGCCGTGTCCGACTCGCCGCCGCCGATCAGCTTGGTGTGGGCGATGACGCGGGCGTCGTTGGGCTTCTCGTAGCTGTTGGCCGCGCCAGCCTTCATGCCGTCGGACACCACCGCTGCTTCATCGGTACTGTGCGACAGCACCCAGTTGTGGCCCATGGCCGTCTTGGGCAGCTTGCCCGTGTGCTTGAGCGTCACCGCAAAGGTCTTGCAGGTGCTGGGCACGGTAATGGTCTTCTTGTTGTACTGCATGGCGTCGTTGCCTTCGATCGTGGTCGAGCACTCGGCGGCCATCAGCGGCGTCGACAGCAGGCCAAGCAGGGCAATGGCGAGAAGTTTGCGCATGGGTTGATGCTCCTGATTTTCGGGGGGGGGGGCTAAAATAACCAGCCTATTGTGTGATGCGTATCGCCTTCCGGCGCTGACGTGGATCAGTACGCCGCGTGGTCCGGCGGTCGACACTGCGCACGGTCGAGACGTGCCGAGGAGATTCGATGACTCACGTTGTCACTGACAACTGCATCAACTGCAAACACACCGATTGCGTCGAGGTCTGTCCGGTCGATTGCTTCCACGCTGGCCCGAACTTCCTGGTGATCGACCCGGACGAGTGCATCGACTGCACCTTGTGCGTCGAGGAGTGCCCGGTCAACGCCATCTATGCCGAGATGGATGTCCCGGAAGGGCAGGAAATCTACATGCAGATCAACGCCGACCTGGCCAAGGACTGGCCGGTACTGACAAGCAAGATTGCCGCCATGGAAGACGCTGCCAAATGGGACGGCGTGCCCAACAAGCTGCCGTTGCTCAAGCGCGAACTGTAATCGGGCTGCATCGGGATCAGAGGCGCCAGGGAGTTCGTGGTGCGGCAGTGCAGGTTGACAGCCGTTCGCGGTCCGGAATCAAGCTTCCACCGTTCCCCGTTCCAACTCAGCCATCCTCGTCGGCGACTTCGGCTGCCGGCTGCGGCATGACCAGCAGCTTGTCGATGCGCGCGCCGTCCAGGTCCACCACCTCAAAGCGGTAGCCGCCCCAGTCGTAGGTTTCGCCGGTGTGCGGGATGCGGCCGAGCGCGGACATCACCATGCCGGCGGCGGTGTGGAAATCATGGTCGGCTTCGCCCGGCAGTTGCACGATCTGCAGCAGCTCGCGCAGGTCGTCGGTGGACAGGCCGCCGTCGATCAGCCAGCTGCCGTCGTCGCGCTGCACGATGGGCGCATCCTCGTCATCGCCGGCGTGGCCAAGCTGGCTGGCGCCGACCACCGCCGACAGCATGTCGTTGATGGTGACCACGCCGTCGATGTCGCCGTATTCGTCCACCACCAGCGCCAGCGGGGTTTCCGCGTCGCGCAGCTCCTCCAGCAGGTCCAGCGCGCGTGCGGTGGCGGGGATGAACAGCGGCTTGGCCAGATGTTCAAACAGCTCCGGCCGGCCTTCGGTGAAGCTGTAGAGCAGACGCTTGACCTCGACCACGCCCACCACGTCGCTCTCGTCGCCGCGATACACCGGATAGCGCGAGTAGGGCGTGTCGCGCAGCACGGCGATGTTTTGTTCACGCGGGGCGGTGATGTCCAGCCAGGCGATGCGCATGCGTGGCGTCATCACGCTGTCCACCGTGCGGTCGCCCAGGCGCAGCACGCGATTGACCATGTTGTGCTCGTCGGGATCGAGCACGCCTTGCTCGGCACTTTCGGCCACCAGCAGGCGAATTTCCTCTTCGGTGACCACGCCGCGGCGCTGCGGGTTGTTGCGCATGAGGTGCAGCAGCGCGTCGCTGGACACGTTGAGCAGCCACACGAACGGCGCCGCCAGCCGCGACAGCAACAGCATCGGCAGCGCCACCAGCACGGCGATCTTCTCCGGTGCCGATAGCGCCAGGCGCTTGGGCACCAGTTCGCCAATCACGATCTGCAGGAAGGAAATCAGCGCAAAGCCAAGCACCAGGCCGATGGCTCGCGCATACGGCGCGAGCCACTGCGCATGCGTGCCATCGAGCGCGGCAGCGATGTGCGCGCCCAGGGTATCGCCGGCCACCGCACCGGTAATCAGCATCACCAGCGTGATGCCCACCTGCACCGTAGACAGGAAGCGCTCGGGCGTTTGCGCGTGCTTGAGCGCCAGCGCCGCGTGGCGGCTGGCGCGCGACATCTGCTTGAGCCGGCTCTTGCGGGACGCCACCACCGCCATTTCCGACAACGCGAAGAAGCCGTTGCACAGGGCAAGCAGGAGCACGAGCGCGAGTTGACTCAGCATCGCGACGGGGTGGATGGCGGGGGCATGACGCACAGTGTAAAGGCAAGCGCCATGCAGATCGTGATGCCGGCGTCGAGGCCCAGTGGTGCGAAGCAGCACGCGCCTCCTGTACCATGCCGGGGATTCCGGTCGAGGCCATAGGCATGTTTTCCCTGCAGACGATCTTTGGCAAAGGCGACAAGTTCTACGGGCTGCTGGAACAGAGCGCCGCTGCCGCCTGTGACAGTGCCAACGATTTGCTGGCCTTGCTCAGCCACAACGGCGATGGGCCGTTGATGTCTTCGTTCACCGCCAACCGCGTGCGCGAGAAGGCGCTGGCCGCGCAGATCAGCGAAGAATTGATGAACACCTTCGTCACCGCGCTGGATCGCGAGGACATCGAGGCGCTGAACTCGGCGCTGTACAAGATTCCCAAGACCATCGAGAAGTTTGCCGAGCGCTACGAGATCGTCTCGGCGCGCGTGGCCGGCGTGGACTTTGCCCAGCGCGCACAAATCCTCACCCAGTCGACCGCGGTGGTGGCGCAGATGATCGCCCAGCTGCGGCGCAGCCTGCAGATCGACCCGATGAAAAAACTGCAGGATCGCCTGCAGACGCTGGAGTCCGAAGGCGACCGCATGCTGCTGCTGCCATATCGCACGCTGTATGTCGAAGGCGGCGATGTCATGCGCGCCATGCTGGCCAAGGATTTGTTCGAGCTGATCGAAAAGGCCATCGACAAGTGTCGCGACGTCGGCAACATCGTCTATTCCATCGTGTTGAAGAACTCCTGAGCATGCGTCGTCCGAGTGAGGTTGCCTGCCGTGCGCTGCCCGCCTGGACGGGCAGGTTGTCGTCCCTGACGGGGGATCGCGCATGAGCCTGAGCCTGGTCATCGCCGAAGTCATCATTGCCCTGGCGTTTACCTACATCAACGGCTTTCACGACACCGCCAACTCCATCGCCACGGTGGTGGCGACCAAGGTGCTCTCACCCGGACAGGCGGTGCTGCTGGCGGCGGTGACCAACCTGGTCGGCGCCCTGTTCGGCACGGCGGTGGCAGCGACCATCGCCTCGGGACTGCTCAATGCCGGCTTGGTCGATACCGGCCCGCAGCTCATCATCTGCGCCCTGTTGGCCGCCATCATCTGGAACCTCATCACCTGGTGGCTAGGCTTGCCGTCCAGTTCCAGCCATGCGCTGGTCGGGGCCATGGTCGGTGCGGCCCTGGCGCTGTCGAGCAACAACATGAGCTCGGTGATCTGGGCCGATGGCGGCTGGTTCACCGGCCTGGGGGTCATCCCCAAAGTGGTGATGCCCATGGTGGTTTCGCCGATTGGCGGCTTCATCATCGGCTTTGCGTTGATGGGCGCGCTGTACGCGGTGCTGTCGTGGTTTGCCGACCGCCGCGGCTGGATGCGCCGGCTAGGGCGCACGCCGTTCGTCAACGGCTTCTTCGGCAAGGCGCAGATTTTCTCCGCCAGCGCGATGGGCGTGGCGCACGGCATGAACGATGCGCAAAAGAGCATGGGCATCATCGCCCTGGCACTGGCCGGCGGCACGGCGGCGCACGAGTTTGACGAGCTGCCGCGCTGGCTGCATTTCCTGCAGATTGCCGAGGATCCGACCGGCGGCTTCATCATTCCGACCTGGGTCAAGGTGGTGGCGGCGCTGACCATGGCGGCCGGTACCGCCGGCGGTGGCTGGCGCATCATCAAGACGCTGGGCCACAAGATGGTCAAGTTGCACCCGATCAACGGTTTTGCGGCCGAGACCAGCTCGGCAGCGGTGATCTTTACCGCGTCGTTATTCGGCATTCCCGTTTCGACCACGCACAACGTCTCGGCCTCGATCATGGGCGTGGGCGCCGCCAAGCGCTTCAGTGCCATCCGCTGGACAGTGGTCAAGCGCATGGTCTGGGCCTGGGTGCTGACCTTGCCCATCACCGCGGCCTTGGCCTACGGCCTGGTGCTGATGTCGCACGGGCTGATCTAGGAGCCTCTCCATGCCGGTTGCCTTCATGCCGGGGCTGGCTCGCGGGTGGCGCCTTGCCTTGATGGCGCGGAAATTTTGGCGATGCAGCAAAGGCGTCGCCTGCGAGAGGGTTCCTGCGGGATATGGGCCACCCATGTTGGCTGGCCGTGTTTGACCACGGACACACGGCGCGACACGCTGGCGCCCATGCAAGACAGTCATCGACGCGTGTACCAGGCCATTGCCGCCATCCCGCGTGGCCGTGTCGCCAGCTATGGCGCCATTGCCAAGCGCGCCGGGTTGCCTGGCCGCGCGCGGCTGGTCGGCAAGTTGCTGGGCGAGACGCCCGACGGCATGCGCCTGCCGTGGCATCGCGTGTTGCGCGCCAGCGGCCACATTGCCTTGCCGCCAGGCAGCGCCGGCTTCCGCACCCAGTGCCGTTTGCTGCGGGCCGAAGGCGTGGAAGTAATCAACGGCCGCGTGCCGCTGTCGCGTTTTGGCCTGGATGCCGACCTCGACCACCTGCTGTGGGGCCTGCCGGCGCAAGCCGAATGAGGTTCGCCCCGCTTGGCATCATCAGGCCGGCCCCCTAGCATGAGCGGGATGGATCGCACCGCTCTCGATTTGCTGCAAAGTGTGTTTGGGTATCCCGGCTTTCGCGGTCAGCAGCAGGCGGTGGTGGAACACGTCGGTGCCGGTGGCGATGCGCTGGTGTTGATGCCGACCGGCGGCGGCAAGTCGCTGTGCTATCAGATTCCGGCCTTGCTGCGGCCGGGCACCGGCATTGTCGTTTCGCCGTTGATTGCGTTGATGCAGGACCAGGTCGAGGCGCTGCGTGGCGCCGGCGTGGCGGCGGCGTATCTCAATTCCAGCCTGGCCGCGGACGACCAGCGCGAGGTGGAGCGCCAGCTGCTGGCCGGCGAGCTGAGCCTGCTGTACGTGGCACCGGAGCGACTGCTGACCGGGCGCTTCCTGCAGTTGCTCGAGCGCACACCGGTGGCCTTGTTTGCCATCGACGAGGCGCACTGCGTGTCGCAGTGGGGGCATGATTTTCGCCCGGAATACCGCGAGCTTTCGGTGCTGCCGCAGCGCTTCCCGCAGGTGCCGCGCATTGCGCTGACGGCCACCGCCGACGAGCGCACGCGCGAGGAAATCGTCGAGCGCCTGTCGCTGGAACATGCGCGGCGTTTCGTCGCCAGCTTTGACCGGCCCAACATCACCTATCGCGTCAGCCTGCGGCACAACGCCAAGCGCCAGCTGACGGAGTTCCTCGAAGGCCATCGTGGCCAGTCCGGCATCATCTATTGCGTGAGCCGGCGCAAGGTCGATGACACGGCCGCGTGGCTGGCGGCGTCCGGCATCGATGCCTTGCCATATCACGCCGGCCTGGACAGCGCGGTGCGCGCCGCCAATCAGCAGCGTTTTGTGCGTGACGATGGCGTGGTAATGGTGGCCACGGTTGCTTTTGGCATGGGCATCGACAAGCCCGACGTGCGCTTTGTCGCGCACCTGGATTTGCCGCACAGCATGGAGAGCTACTACCAGGAAACCGGCCGTGCCGGCCGCGATGGCCTGCCGGCCGAGGCATGGATGATTTACGGGCTGTCGGACGTGGTGACCATCAGCCAGATGATTGCCCAGTCGCCCGCAGCCGATGCGCGCAAGCGCGTGGAGCGACAGAAACTGGAGACCTTGCTGGCCTATGCCGAGGCCGTGGGCTGTCGCCGGCATTTGTTGCTGGCGGCGCTGGGCGAGACCGGTCCCGACGCATGCGCGCATTGCGACAATTGCCTCGCCCCGCCGCCAACCTGGGATGCCACCGAGGCCGCGCAAAAAGCACTGTCGGCGGTGTATCGCAGTGGGCAGCGGTTTGGTGCCGGCCACGTCATCGACATCCTGCGCGGCACGGACAACGAACGCATGCGTGCATTGGGTCACGATCACCTGAGCACGTTCGGCATTGGTGCGGACCTTGACGCGCGCCAGTGGCAGTCGGTGTTTCGCCAGTTGCTGGCCGCCGGCCTGCTGCAGACCGATGGCGAGGGCTACGGCACGTTACGCCTGACGGCTGCCAGCCGCGAGGTGCTGGTCGATGGCCGCAGTGTGCAGTTGCGCACGGATGTCCGCCCGGCCCGCAGTGCACGGCGCCATCGCGGCGAGCGCGCGGCCGTCGCCGCCAGCGATCTTGGCATCGAGGCGTACGAGCAGCCGATGTGGGACGCACTGCGCGCCGTGCGTACGCAGCTGGCGCGGCAGCAAGGGGTGCCGCCGTATGTCGTGTTTCACGACGCCACTTTGCTGGCGATGTTGCGTGCGCTGCCGGCCAATGAGACCGAGCTTGCCACCATCAGCGGCGTCGGCGAGGTCAAGCTTCAGCGCTACGGCCGTGATTTCCTGGCCGTAATCAACGCGCCGGCGTAGCGCGCCGGCATGCCGGCGTAAAATGGCATTGGCGCGTCGCCGTGGCGCAGCCGCTGGGGGTGGCGGATGGAAGGTGTTGCCGGTGCGCTGACGTTCGGCTATTTCACTGCTGGCGTGATGGCAACGGCGGCTGTCATGCTGGTGACGGGCGTGCAATCGTTGTTGATCGGCCTGCGCCATCGTGGCGGCTTCACCTTTGTCGCGTTTGCGCTGTTTTGCCTGTGTCTGTCGATGCTGGCGTTTGCCAGTGCGCTGATGGGCGCCGCCGACACGCTTGGGCAGGCCATCTTCGGCGTGCGCCTGTTGTGCGCCGCGGCGTTGCTCGGGCTGCCGGCGATGATGGTGTTTGTTGCCAGCTATACCGCGCGGCCGGTCAATCGCTATGTGTGGTGGGGTGTGCTGGCGTTGTCGCTGGGGATGTTCGTGCTCAACCTGATGGCGCCGTACAGCGCGTTTGACACGCAGCTGGTGACGGGTACGCCGACCGTGTTGCCGTGGGGCGAGCGGCTGTTCGGGATCGAGGGCACGCGGTCGCTGTGGGGTGACGTGTTTCGCTGGCTTGCTGCGGCCGTGTTTGCATGGGCGCTGTACCGTGCCGTGCGCCAGTATCGGGAAGGCGAACGCTTGCGCGGCGCCATGCTGGGCATTTGCCTGCTGTTGCAGCTGGCGGCGTTCGTGTGGAGCGCGGTGGTGGTGACTACGCTGGGCAAGTCCTATCCACAAGTGGATTCGTTTGCCTTCCTGTCGTTCGTGTTGCTGATGGGCGGTGTGCTGGCGGCGCAGATGCACGCGCGCACGCGCAGCCTGGAGTTGGCCACGCGCGAGTTGCAGGTCGAGGCCGAGACCCGTCGCCAGGCCGAGCTCAATCTCTATCACGCGGCCTACCACGATGCGTTGACCGGCCTGCCCAATCGCTTGCGCACCCGGCAGCTGCTGGCCGAGTGCCACGCGGAAGTGGTGCGCCATGGCCGGCACGGCGCGGTGTTGGTAGTCGACCTGGACAATTTCAAGACAATCAACGATTCGCTGGGCCACCACGTCGGTGATGAGGTGCTGGCGACCGTCGGCGCCCGGCTGCTGGCAGCTGCCACGGATGGCGCGATCGTCACGCGCCTTGGCGGCGACGAGTTCGTGATCCTGCTGGGCGGATTGGCCGGCGATGCCGAAGCGGCGACGGCGGCGGCCATGCGCATTGCCGCCGCCACGCGGCAACGGGTCGCGACGCCCATGCGCATCGATCATCGCGATGTCAGTGTCGGCGCCAGCGTTGGTGTGGCGCTGTTCCCGCTGCCCGGCGCCGCTGCCGCCGATGCCATTCGCCGCGCTGATATCGCCTTGCATGCGGCCAAGTCGATCGGGCGCAACGCGCTGCAGCTGTTCCGGTCGGACCTGCAAACCGGCATGGACCGGCGCCGCGAGCTGGAACGTGGATTGCGCACGGCCGTTGAGCATCGCGAGTTGTCGTTGCGGTTTCAGCCGCAAGTCACCGCCAGCGGCGCGCTGGCCGGTGCCGAGGCCTTGCTGCGCTGGCATCACCCGACGCTGGGCGAGGTATCGCCGGAGACCTTCATTCCCCTCGCCGAACAGGCCGGCTTGATCGAGGCGATTGGCGACTGGGTCATCACCACCGCGTGCGAGCACATCCGCGATTGGCGCCGTCGCCACGTGGCGTTTGGCGGCCGGCTGGCGGTCAACGTCAGTCCGCGGCAAATGGCCAATGCGCAATTTGTGTCGCGGCTGTGCAGCCAGCTGGCGGGCGCCGGCGTCGAGCCTTCGTGCCTGACCTTGGAGTTGACCGAAAGTACCGTGCTGAATGATTTTGATGCGGCGCTGACGATGTTGCATCAGCTGTCCGCGGCCGGCTTTCATTTGTCGATGGACGACTTCGGCACCGGCTATTCGTCGCTGGCATATCTGCGCCAGTTGCCGCTGAATGAGCTGAAGATCGACCAGTCGTTTGTGCGCGCCTTGCAGCCGGGCGTTGCCGATCCGCTGGTCAGTTTCATCGTCGAGGTGGGCCGGCAGCTCGACTTGACCACGATTGCCGAAGGCGTGGAGACGGTGCAGCAGCGCGCCATTCTCGTCGACCTCGGGTGCAATCTGCTGCAGGGGCACTTGGTCTCGCCGCCACTGGCCGAGGCTGATTTCGTGGCCTGGCTCGGCGCGCATGCGGGTCGGGTGACGGCGGAATCGACGGCTGGCGGCTGATGCCACGCACGTGTGGTGGAGGCGGATAAGGCATGCGCGAGACGCTGTTCGTACTGGGCGCGACCGACCCGGAGATGCTGGCCATCGAAGGCCTGCTTGCCGCACATGACGTGCCGCATGTGCATGCCATGCTGGGCGGCAAGCGCGTATATCCGGCCAATGCCTATCGCGCCACGATGCCGGTACCGGCCGAAGCGGTGCTGGCGCGCGGCGGCATGGTGTTTCTGGTGGAGTGCATCGAGCACGCCGCAGCGGGCGTGGTGCGTATCGATCACCACTTCCCGGGTCATCCAGGTTATGGAAGGCCACCGGCCGATTATTGGCCGGCATCGAGCCTGGGCCAGACGGTGGCGGCACTGGCGCAGTGTGGTATTGCCGATGTCGCGGTCACGCCGCAGCTGCGGCTGTTGGCGGCGGCGGATCATTGCCTGGGCGCGGCCTATCGCGGGCAGTGTCCGGGCGTGGACCCGGCCGCATTGCTGGGCTGGCATGTGGCATCGCGTGCGGCGTTCGAGCGGCGCGCGGCCAGTGCGGTGCTGGCTGACGTGGCGGCGGCGTGCCGGGCCATTCATCACGCGCCACGCGTGAGCCTGATGCCGGGCATCGAGGTTGCGGACATGCGCGCGACACCCGCCCGCGAGCTGCTGATTGCGGCCGCCCGCGAGGGCCAGTGTTGCCTGTCCGCGCTCAGGGCCCGCGACGGCCGCACCAAGATTGGTTGCCTGATCGGCACGCCGGCGCAGGTCGATGCCTTCATGCAGGTCTGGGCGCCGGCGCAACACCTGGTGGATATCTACGGCGACGCGGTACGCGGCTTTGCCGGTGCCTACGTGGTGCCGGCCTGAGCTGCGGCGCTGGCCGGGCAGGCACCCCCCGCGCGGGATTGCAAGCGACAGGCCGTGCCGGCCCTTCGAGGTACCGGCACGGCGTTCAGGCAGGACCGTTATTTGCGCTGTGCCGCGCTGGCATCGCGGGCGGCGCGGAATTCGGAGTCGGTGCTCCAATTGGGCCATTGCTGCGAGTTGGCCAGGTCGCTGCCGACGGTGTACAGCAGCTCCAGGTCGCGGGCCATGCCGGTGAACGGCCAGTCGGCCTGCCACTCATCGCCTGGCTGGTGGTAGCGGTTGGCGGTGTAGTCGGCGGCCGCGGCCTTGCCGGCGCGGAGGCCGCCATCGATCAAATCCTCGCCTGAGCCGAAGGAAACGGCCGGCACGCCACGCTTGGCGAACGAGAAGTGATCGGAGCGGAAGAAATATCCCGCGGCCGGATTCGAGTCCGGCGTGTAGGTCATGTGGAACGGCCGGGCGGCCGCGATCAGGTCATCCAGCAGATCCAGCTTGGCGCTGCCGGAAATCGTGAAGTCGCGGGTGGGGCCGCTGGGATCGAGGGCGTCCACGTTGAGTACGCCGACCGTGGTGGCCAGCGGATAGAGCGGGTTGGCGGCGTAGTACTCCGAGCCCAGCAGGCCTTTTTCCTCGGCGGTGACGTTGAGGAACACGATGGAACGCTGCGGCCTGGGCGCCTTGGCAAAGGCGCGCGCCAATTCGATCAAGGCGGCGGTGCCGGTGGCGTTGTCGACGGCGCCGTTGTAGATGCGGTCGCCCTTGGCATCCGGTGCGCCAACGCCCAGGTGGTCCCAGTGCGCGCTGTAGATGATGGTCTGGTCCGGATGCTTGCTGCCTTCGATGCGGCCGACGATGTTGTGCGAAGTGATGATGCTGGAGTCCACCTTGAAGGCGGCGGACAGGCTCTCGCCCTTGAGCGTCACCGGCCTGAAGTCGCGTGTCTGCGCCTGCTTTTTCAGCGCGGCGAAATCCAGTCCGGCGTGCTTGAACATGGACACGGCAAGATCGTGCTGGATCCAGCCTTCCATGGGCGTGTGGGTGGCGGCCGGGTGGTCGCGCACGATGTCGAACATGGTGTTGGTGTTGGAGTTCTTGACCGTGGCCCAGCCGTACGAGGCCGGCGCCGTCTCGTGTACCACCAGCACGCCGGCCGCGCCGCGCCGTGCGGCTTCCTCGTACTTGTAGGTCCAGCGGCCGTAGTAGGTCATGGCCTTGCCGCCAAAGTCGCCGTGGCCGGTTTCGAAATCCGGGTCGTTGATGAGTACCACGGCAATCTTGCCCTTGAGATCGACGCCCTTGTAATCGTCCCAGTGGCGTTCCGGCGCGGTGACGCCGTAGCCGACGAAGACCAGCGGCAAGGCGTTGATGTTGACGGCGCGGGAGCCGTCCAGCGGCGCGCGAATGGCGATTTCCTGGCCCTGGGTCAAGGCCTGCGACTTGCCGTTTCCGGTCAACGTGATCTGCGGCGTGCCGATGATGGCGCTGCGCAGCAGCGGTACTGCCTGGGTCCACGCGCGCTTGCCGTCCTTGAGGTCGCCGCCGGGCTGCAGGCCGGCGTCCTGCATCTGTGCCACCACGTAGTCGATGGTCTTGCGTTCGGCCGGCGTGGCCGGGCCGCGGCCTTCAAAGGCATCGGAGGACAGCACCTTCACCCCCTGCGACAGCCGCTGCGGGCTGAAGCTGGGCGGCGTGGCGGCCAGCGCCAACGGACAGGCGGAGGTAATCAGGGCACACAGGACAAGTCGTTTCACGGGCGTCACTCGGGGAGGGAGGTTCGGTCGATACTAGTCAACGCGCGCGGGCGAGGCCAGAGGCTGGCGGGAAGTCGGCGGACGGTGCCCGCTGTGCGATTTCAGGCGAGGTTGATGTGCGTGGCGGCACATGCCGATGAGGGATGACGGCGGGCTGTGGCGCCATGCCCGCCATGTACAGCAGCACGCCAGCGAGGCTTTTCAGGTCTTGCGCGTTGTGGGCAAGGACGCGACGCAGGTTGGCGGCGGAGCCGCCGCGCAGCCAGGTGAGCCATGCCGCGGGCGCTTCAGCACCGGGCAGGTCGTCTTCGCGCACCACGCCCAGCAGCTGGCGCTCGGCGGTGGCCAGGCGGCAGTTTGGCCACACGCCTTTCCAGTGCCGACGCACGGGATGCAGCAGATCCAGGTGCAGCAGATCGGACAGCGGGTTGGGCAGGCGTGCGAGTCGGTAGCGCGTGGCCAGCAGCGGCGCGTCGTAGCACTTGCCGTTGTAGCTGACCAGTACGGTATCGGCGGCAATCCAGCTGGCGAAGGTGCGCAGCATCGCCGCTTCGGCGGCCATGGTGGTGATGGTCAATTGGCGCAACCGGAAACGCGTACCAACCCAGTCGCCGGCACCGATCATGAATGCGCGGGTGCCGGTGCCGCCGGCCAGTCCCGTGGTTTCGGTGTCGAAGTGCAGCAGCCGGCCGCAGGCCAGCGGCGCATCGTGGCGGGCGAAACGGACGTCCAGCGCATGGGCTGGCGGTGGCCAGTCGAGCCAGGCTTCGGTGCAGCGCAGGCCGGGCGAAAGCTCCCGACCCGGCAGGATGCGATCGCTCGACAATGGGGCGCGTGTGGTCGGCGTGTTGCGTTCGCGTAGTTGCAGCAGCCGGCGCAAGTCGGTCGTGGCGGCATGTGCTGGGAGCGGTCTCGTCTGCCCGACGAATGCCGCGCTGATGCCGGCTTCACGACGCAAGGCCTGCAGCTGTGCCAGCGATGCGCTCATGCCGCCGCCAGCAGGCCGAGTACGCGCAGGGCCAGGGCCTTGAGGCTGCATGGCGCGTTTTCGTCGGCGGCCAGGATCGGCCCGATGCAGGCCGGGCAGCCACCCGTGCAGTCGCAGCGTTCGATCAAGCTGCGGGCGTTGGCCACCAGCTCCGCGCGGCGCGCATACAGCGGCGCGCTCAGGCCCACGCCGCCGGGGAAGGCGTCGTACAGATAGACCGTTGGCGTGAAGGGGGCGTCCGGTGTGAGCACGGTGGCTTGCCCATCGCTGTCGCGCAGCTGCCCGTGGCTGCGGTGATCGACATCGACCGACCAGCTGCCATCGCCGCTGCCGACGGATTTTTGCAGGTCGCGCTGCGCGGCCATGACGGCGACGGTGGCTACCAGATGCAAGGCATTGGCGGCGCCGAGAAAACCGTCCAGCGCCGGTTGGCGCCCGACAAAGTGGGTGTCCAGCACGGCTTGCGGCAGCTGCCACCACACGGCCGTGGTGTGCAGCTCCTGGTCGGGCAGGTTGACCGGGCCGTAGCCGATGTTCTCGTGGCTGTAGTAGCGGATTTTCTTGTAGCCGGCGACGCGGCGCACGACGTGCACCTCGCCATGCGCAGCCTGGCCCTGGCCGGCTGCGGATTGGGCGAAGCAGTCCAGCACCTTGAGCTTGGTGTAGTCGATGGCGTCGGTGTAGTAGTCGACATGGGTACGGGTGACAAATGCCTTGCGACCCTCCCAGTCCAGCCGCTCCACCTGGTAGGGCACGGCCTGGATCATGTGGATGGCGCCCACGTACAGCGTGACCGCGGCGGCGGTGTAGTCGACCTCGGCAATGATGGTTTGCCTGCCGGCGGTACGGTCGACCACGACGAAGTTGCCGTCGGCCACCGAGCGCAGCGACACCGCGGCGGCCGGATAGCTGTCGGCCACCCATTCCCAGCGCTCGCCCTCGTGGTACAGCACACTGTCCTCGGCCAGCACTTCCAGCCACGGCGTGGCGTCGATCGGGCCAAACTGCGCCGCGCCGGTGAACGGCAGCTCGAACGCGGCACAGCGGATGTGGTCGAGCAGGATCAGCGGCTGGTCCGGTGCGATGCGCGCGTGCTCCGGCGTGGCGTCGCGGAAAAACGCCGGATGGCGCACCAGGTACTGGTCCAGTGGATCGGAGCTGGCTACCAGCACGCCCAACGAGGATTGCTGGCGGCGCCCGGCGCGGCCCAGGCGCTGCCAGGTGCCGGCGATCGAGCCGGGATAGCCATTGAGCACCACCACGTCCAGCGCGCCGATATCCACGCCCAGTTCCAGTGCCGAAGTGCTGACGATGCCGTCGACGTTGCCCGCGCGCATGGCGCGTTCGGCGGCGCGGCGTTCGGTCGGCAGATAGCCGCCGCGATAGGCGCGGATGCGCGGCGGGCGCCGCGGGTCGTGATCGAATACGTCCTTGAGGTATTTGGTCAGCACTTCGACCAGCGTGCGGCTGGAGGCGAATACCAGCGTCTTCAGTCCGGACTTGATCGCCAGCCGCGCGATGCGGTTGGTTTGCGAGCGCGCCGACGCGCGCAGGCCGAGATCGGCATTGACCACGGGCGGATTCCACAGCAGCACTTGCTTCTCGCCGCTGGGCGCGCCGCTTTGCGTGATGGTGGTGACGGTTTCCTCGATCAGCGCCTGCGCATGTTCGCGCGGGTTGCCGATGGTGGCCGAGCACAGGATGAATTGCGGCTGGACGCCGTAGAACGCGCAGATGCGTTTCAGCCGGCGGATGACGTTGGCCACATGCGAGCCAAACACGCCGCGGTAGGTGTGCACTTCGTCGATCACCACGTAGCGCAGGCTTTCAAAAAACTGCGCCCACTTGGTGTGATGCGGCAGGATCGCCTGGTGCAGCATGTCCGGGTTGCTGACCACCACGTCGCCGTGCAGGCGAATGGCTTGGCGGGCATCGCCGGGCGTATCGCCATCAAAGGTGAAAGCCTTCACGCCAAGCTGGCCGGCGGCGTTCAGCGCCAGCAGGCCGGCCACCTGGTCCTGCGCCAGCGCCTTGGTCGGGAACAGGTACAGGGCCTTGGCGCTCTCGCGCAGCGCCGCGGCAAGCACCGGCAACGTGTAGCACAGCGACTTGCCCGAGGCGGTCGGGGTGACGATGGCGACATGTTCGCGCGCCTGGCTGGCGGCCCATGCCTGCGCCTGGTGGCTGTACAGGCGCGTGATGCCGCGTGCATGCAGCGCCGTTGCCAGTGCGGGCGGCAAATCCGCCGGCAGCGGTGCGTAGACGCCAGCGTGCGCGGGCAGCGTGATCTGGCCGGTGATGCGGGCCGCGTAGCGCCGTGACAGACGCTGTGCCAGCGCCTGGCCGTCGCGGCTGACCTCTGGCGTGTGCGTATCGGCAGCGGCGTGGGGATCAGGCAGGGCAGGCATGGCAGACCTCGGCAAGGGCCGGATGATTACAGCCGGCCGCCGTCTCAATTCGTGAGATTGCCCGGCGTGCGGGCTATGCTCACAAGCTGCACGCATTCGAGGAGAACACCATGCAATTGCACAATCGGCGCATTGCGGTTACCGGCGGTTTTGGCGCCTTGGGCGTGGCCACGGTGCGCGCGGTGCTGGCAGCGGGTGGGCAGGTTGCGGCCATCGATCGCGCCGCCGCGCCGGCGGGTGGCGTGGATCAGGCTACCTGCATCGGCGGTGTGGACCTGGCTGATGCCGATGCTGCCAAGCGTGCGATCGATGCGGCGGCCAAGGCGTTGGGCGGGCTCGACGGATTGGTCAACATTGCCGGCACATTCCGTTACGAAACGCTCGCCGACGGTGGCGTCGATACCTGGGATCTGCTTTACCGCATCAACCTGCGCACGGCGGTGGCCGCCAGTCGCGCCGCGCTCGGCCATCTCCAGGCCGGCGGGCGCATCGTCAACATTGGCGCCGCCTCGGCACTCAAGGCGGGTGCCGGCGTTGGTGCTTATACCGCGTCCAAGTCCGGCGTGATGCGCTTTACCGAGTCGCTGGCCGAAGAGCTCAAGGACCGCGATATCACCGTCAACGCCGTGCTGCCCAGCATCCTCGACACCGCGCCCAATCGTGCCGACATGCCCAAGGCCGACTTCAGCCGCTGGGTCAAGCCCGAGCAGCTGGCCGGCATCATCGTCTTCCTGCTTGGCGAGCCGGCGGCCGCCATTACCGGCGCCTTGATCCCGGTCACCGGCCGGGTCTGAAGCGGGGCCGCAGCGCGACGGCCACCGGATGCCTGTCGGCGTCGGGGCCACGAACACCACTGAAGCGCCCATCGGACAGGAGCGGTCACGCCCGTGGCCGATGCGTCTGCGCGCATGGATAAACCCGCTTGCCGCGCTTGCGCATGGAGAAGGCACGCATCGACCGTGCGCCATATTGCAGCGGGTGTTGGCGCCTGCGCGGGAAAGGATGCGATATGACGTGAAAATCGCGTGAGGGCGATAAATTGCCGCGATCTGCACGTAACAGGTGTTTATCGTGGAAAACGTGACATGGAGCACATTTATAGTATAAAGACGGTCCCCCGGCGCGATTTGGCCGAAGGTACTGGCTCAAACTTTTGTGTGAGGCGCAGACATGTACGGAGTATTCCGCCGTGCGCTGCACTGGCAAATGTTGCTGGTGTCAGTCGAGTTCGCACTGCTCGTGGCAAGTGTCCATGCTGCGGTGATGCTGCGCTATTGGGGCGAGATCAGTCTGCGGGCGGCCTTTACTGACGAGATGACCTGGCGCGGCCTGCTGGTGGCCGGGGTGCTGCTGGCGGCGATGGCTGCCCTGGGCCTGCACCAGGTGCATTTGCGGGCCAACTGGCTTGGCCGGCTGAGCCGCCAGGGGGTGGCCTTCATCCTGGGCGGCATCGTTCTTACCGCGCTGTACTACATCCTTCCGCCGGTGTACCTGGGCCGCGGCATCCTGGCCATCGCGTTGATGATTGGCTACGGTGCGGTG
Source organism: uncultured Rhodanobacter sp. (assembly GCA_964568445.1). Classification (GTDB taxonomy): domain Bacteria; phylum Pseudomonadota; class Gammaproteobacteria; order Xanthomonadales; family Rhodanobacteraceae; genus Rhodanobacter. The sequence continues at coordinate 113,996 of CAZMPZ010000006.1, forward strand.
GCCCTGTGGCAGGTGGCATTCCTGCATTTTGCCGACGCTGATTTGTTCAAGCGCCGGGTGGTGATACTCGGCGCCGGCGAGAACGCCGCCGAGATGATCCACAAGATGCGCCGCCGGACGGACCGGCGCGGTTTCAAGGTCCTGGGCTACGTGCAGATTGGCGACGAGCCGATAGGCGTGCCCACGGCTTTGCTGCTGCATCCCAAAGGGGCACTGTGCCAATGGGTGGCGCGCCTTGACGCGGATGAGATCGTGGTCGGGCCGGATGACCGGCGCGGCACGTTGCCGGTCGATGAGCTGCTGGAATGCCGGCACAACGGCATCGCCGTGACCGAGCTGACCGAGTTTCTGGAGCGCGAAGCCGGCAGGATCAAGATGGACTTCACCAACCCGTCGTGGCTGATCTTTTCGGACGGGTTCAACATTTCGCCGCTGCGGCGGACGATCAAGCGCGCGTTCGATCTGGTGGTCGCGGTGCTGGTCCTGTTGATGACGTGGCCGCTCATGCTGGCGACGGCCCTGGCCATCCGGCTGGAATCCGGCCGCGGCGCTCCCATTCTTTATCGACAGCTGCGGGTTGGCGAAAACGACAAGCCGTTCTCCCTGATCAAGTTTCGCAGCATGGGTACCGATGCCGAGCGCGACGGCGTAGCCCGCTGGGCCACCGAAAATGACGAAAGGGTCACTCGCGTCGGGCGTTTTATCCGCAAAGTCCGGCTGGACGAACTTCCGCAACTGTGGAATGTCCTGCGTGGTGACATGAGCATTATCGGGCCACGTCCCGAGCGTCCACAATTCGTGAACGAATTCAACAACCGTATTCGTTATTATCGACTGCGACACTGCGTCAAGCCGGGTTTGACTGGCTGGGCCCAGCTACGATATCCGTATGGATCTTCCCTGCAGGATGCCGAACAAAAGCTCAACTTCGATTTGTTCTATGTAAAAAACCACAACCTGGTATTTGATCTGGCCATTCTCATGCAGACGGTCGAGGTGGTGTTGTTTGGTCGCGGCGCACGCTGAAATAAAGGAGAGGCGTACGGTGAGAACTTTGACACGCAGGACAGGTTTCTGGTCAATGCTGGTGGTCGGCTTGGTGCTACTGGGCGGCTGCCGTACCGCGCCGGTTGTCGATAGCCAGGCCATGGCGACGCCGCCCGTGGATACCTACATCATCGGCCCGGGGGATTCACTGCAGATTTTCGTGCGTGACAATCCCGCGTTGACCATCGACGTGCCGGTGCGCCCCGATGGGCGGATTTCCATCCCACTGGTGCAATCGATCATGGCCGCCGGCAAGACCCCGGATGTGCTGAGCGCGGACATTGAAGAGGCATTGGGCCGCTATATCCGTGCGCCACTGGTTACGGTCATCGTCAAGAACTTTGTCGGTGCCTACAGCCAGCAAGTGCGCGTGGTTGGCCAGGCGACCACGCCCAAGGCCGTGCCGTATCGCAGTGGCATGACGCTGCTGGACGTGATGATCGAGGTTGGCGGTCTGACCAAGTTTGCCGCGGGCAACAACGCCAAGATTGTCCGCCAGTTGCCGAATGGGGAAAAACAGACCATCGCGGTACGGCTTGGGGAGCTCATGGACGGCAATATCAAATACAACCTGGTCATGCATCCAGGCGACATTCTGATCGTTCCACAGTCACTGCTCTGATGTGACCGAACGCGCGACAGCCACTGCAAGGACATCGGGAAAGGGAAGCGATGCACAAACAATCCATTGACCTGCACAGCCTGTTCCAATACGTGCTGTTGGAGGTTCGTACAACCTGGCGTTATCGCTGGCATGCGCTGATCGTCGCGTGGGTCGTGATGATTGTCGGCGCCCTGCTGGTGCTTGGCCTGCCGAACAAGTACGCGGCCAGCGCGCAGGTGTATGCCGACACCGAGGCCTTGACCAACCCGCTGTTGCGCGATGTCGCGGTGCAGCCGGACGTCAGTGGGCGCTTGCAGATCATCACCCAGACCCTGCTTTCGCACCCCAACCTCGAAACCGTGGCGGACAAGACCGGCCTGGCGTTGCGGGCAACCACGCCGGCGGACAAGGACACGCTGCTGGTGGATCTGGGCAGTGCCGTCAGCGTGAGGAGCGCCGGGCCCAAGAATCTCTACAACATTACCTACACCGACTCCGACCGGCAGATGGCGCAGAAGGTGGTGCAGGCGTTTTTGCAGATTCTGATGAACGACACGCTGGGACAGAACACGGCGTCCACCGAGACCGCACAGAATTTCCTGCAGCAGCAGGTACAGGTTTATGGCGAACGCTTGAATGAGGCAGAGCAGAAACTCGCGGCCTTCCAGAAGGCCAATGTCGGCTTTATTCCAAGCCAAGGCGGTAATGATTACTTCACGCGGTTGCAGGCTGCGGAGAAACAATTGCAGGATTTGCGTGGCCAATATGACACGGCGGTTGCCGGTCGGGCGACCACGCAACAACAGATGCAGACGATGGCGACCAGTCCGAGCTCGGCGGGACTGGATCCGCGTGCGCAGGAGATCGACAAGCAAATCTCGACCTATCAACAGCAGTTGAATCAATTACTGTTGAGCTATACCGACGAATATCCCGATGTGATTTCCACCCGGCGCATGATCGCGCAGCTCAAGGCGCGCCGGGCGGCGCTGCAAAAAGAAGGCGCCGGCACATCCATGATGGGTGTGGTATCGGACAATCCGGTGTACCAGGAGATGCAAAAATCCATGTACACCAGCCAGGTCAATATCCGCACACTGGGCAGTCAGATCTCGCTGCAGAAACAGCAAATTGCCGACCTCAAGTCCAACGTGGACAGGATCTCGGATGTGCAAGCCACGCTGCAGGGGTTGATGCGCAATTACAACACCACCAAGAAGCAGTACGACCAGCTGACCGAGCGCTTGAATACCGCCGAGCTTTCCCAGGATGCGACACAAAGTGGCAACAACCTGAAATTCCGCATCATCAATCCACCCGTGGTCCCCTTGCAGCCGGTAAGCCCGAAACGCGGATTGCTGCTGTTGTTGACGCTGGCGCTGGCACTGGCCATTGGCGCCGGGTTCGCATATTTCCTGCACAAGATCAAACCGGTGTTCGTGAGCCTGAATGGGCTGCGTGGCTTCGGGGATTATCCCGTGCTTGGTGCTCTCAGCCTGATCGAGTCGCCATCGCGGACGCGAGAGCAACGCCGGGCCGTACTCGGATTTTGTGCCGGGGCGGGGATGCTGGCGGTAGTCGTGGTGCTGGGATTCGTTTTTGATGAGTCGCTGGCTCACCTGGTGCAGAAAGTAACCTTGTCGGGGGCCGCATGAGCACGGTCGAAAAAGCGGCGGAAAAACTGCTGGCGGCGGGTGCCGAGGCCTTGGTGACGGGGGAGGTGACGCCAATCTCGCCGCATCCGGCCCCGACAATCGAGCGCTTGCATGATCGGGCCCAGGCCGCGCATTCCACCCCGTCCGCAACAACGCCATGGCATGTGGATCGCAAGGCCCTCGAGCGTGCCGGCCTGCTTGCGGTCGGCAGCACAGCCAATGGCCGGCTGCTGGATGAAATGCGCCGGATCAAGCGGCCGCTGGTGGATAACGCGTTTGGCAAGGGCGCTCCCGCGCTGGCGCACGCGCAGCGCATCGTGGTGACCAGCGCGGTGCCGGGCGAGGGCAAGTCATTCACGACCTTGAACCTCGCCATGAGCCTGGCCTGCGAGCTGGATTTCGAAGTGTTGCTGGTGGATGGCGACGTGCCCAAGTCGCATCTCACGCATGCCCTGGGGTTGAGCGGCCGCCTTGGCCTGATGGACGTCTTGACCGATGAGTATCGTGCCCCGACCGAAGCCATTGTGCGCACCGACGTGCCGAATCTGCTGGTGGTGCCGGCGGGCAAGCGTCACCCGTTGACGGCAGAGCTCTTTGGCAGCCTGCGCATGGAGCGCGTCCTCGATGAATTTGCCGGCACCGAGTCGCGGCGACTGGTGCTGTTTGATTCGCCACCGATGCTGGCGACCTCGGAATCGCAGGCGCTGATCGCCCACATGGGGCAGGTGATCATGGTCGTCGCCGCCGGTCGCACGGCCCGGCACGAGGTCGACCTGGCACTGCAAGGTGTGGATGCGGCCCAATATGTCGGGCTGGTCCTCAACATGAGCCGCTTGCCGGCAAGCGAAAGTCACTATTACGACAGCTACTACAGCCACGCTTCCCTGCGGCCTGAAGAGGCCACGTAGATGCGTGCGTCGGCGGTCATCGTCCTGGCCCCCATCCTCTTTGGTGGCTGGCCGATTGAGACGGCAGCCCAAAGCGTGCCTGCTGACTTGCCAGCGTCGTCGAGTTCGACGGCACAAACCACGTCGGCATGGGATGCGGAACATCTGCCGCCCGGCGTCATACCGCAGCCAAGCGTCGATGCTCCCGGGCTGGTCGCGGGCCTGACCGTTGGCGAGCTGTACACGGACAACCTCACGCTTGCCGGCGGCGCCAAACCCAAACAAAGCAGCTGGATCACGCAACTGCAGCCGTTCCTGAAGACCGCCTGGGACGGGCCACGATTTTCCGGCGTGCTGAATTACACGCTGACCGGCTATGTGTATCCGGGGCATGCCAATCGCAACCAGCTGGTCCAGGATCTCGATACCAACGCCACCTTCGTCATCGTTCCCCAGCATCTGTTTCTTGACGGCGGCGCGCTGTACGGGCGCGAGGTCATAGACAACGAATTGCCGACGGGTTCAGGGACATTTTTCCTCGACAACAACCACGCCAATGTCACCCGGGCAGTACTCAGCCCGTATTGGACCCAGGAGCTTGGCAACGTCGGTACGGTGTTGCTGCGCTACAGCTACGGGCGATTGCTGTACGACACCAAGGGCATTCCCGCGCAGGATCACGACCTGCTGGCCGGCGTATCGGACATCACCAGCAACGGCTGGCAGTTCAGCCTGGCCAGCCCCCAATACGAGACGTGGCGCTGGGATTTTGGCTACACCGATCAGCGCATCGATGCCGGCTTTGGACGCAGCACGCGCTTTGCACGCGCCAAGCTGGGAACTGCGGTGCAGGTCAGTGACGGCGTCAGCCTGCTGGCCGATGTCGGCCAGGAAAACAAATTCCTCGCCGACGGCACGGTCGATACGCTGGGTGCCAATTTCTGGGACGTTGGTGCCGAGTGGTCGACGTCCATCAACCATCTGAAGGTGCTGGCCGGGCACCGCTTCTACGGCCGCAGCTACGAGCTGTCCTGGACGCGCACGGCGGCTTTGTTGACGACGGCCGTCAGCTACGTGGAGCAGCCAACCGATCTCAACCAGCAATTGCTGACGCAGGGGCTGGGCGGCATGCCGTCATTCGGGCCGGGTCTCATCCCTTCACTGCGCGATCACCGGGTTTATCTCATGAAGCGGGTAACGGCATCGGTGGCCTATGAAATGCCCAGCAGCCTGTTGAAGCTGACGTTGTACAACGAGCGGCGCAATTACTTCCTACTGGACAACCATCAGGAACGCGTGGCGAATGCGGAGGTCACCTGGCGGTACAACCTCGGTCCCTTCACCACCTTGACGCCCGCTTATGGCTGGCAGCGTTATCAATATCGGGATGGACAAATCAACTACAACCATTATGCCCAGCTGGCACTGGTTCACACGTTTGATCCGAAAAACTTCGGCAGCGTGCGTTTGCGCCGTGATTCCCGCAACGTGCAGTCCGCCATACCCGGCGCGCATGGTTACCGCGCGAACGTGATCTTCGTGCAATTGACCCATTTGTTTTGAGAACAAAATGTATCAGGCGTTTTACAAACTGCATGGCAAACCCTTCCAGCTGACCCCGGACCCGGGAATGCTGTACCCAAGCCAGGGGCACAAGCGGGCCATGGCCTATCTGCGCTACGGCTTCGAGCAGGGCGAGGGCTTCGTGGTCATCACCGGTGCCGTCGGCACCGGCAAGACGCTGCTTATCCAGAAACTGTTTGCCGATCTCGCGCACCGCAACATCGCCATTGCCAGCCTGGCCTCGGCCAATCTGGATGGTGACGACATCCTGCCGGCCGTGGCCTCCGCCTTCGACCTGGCCTATGAAGCGCGCAGCAAGGAGGCGCTGCTGCAGGACGTGAAGCGACATTTGATATCGCTGCGCGGCCGGCAAAAGCACGCCTTGCTGGTGGTCGACGAGGCACAGACACTTACCGTTGCCGCGCTGGAAATGCTGCGCATCCTGTCCAATCTCGAAGTCCAGGGCCACGCGCTGCTGCAGATTTTCCTTGTCGGCCAGACCGAACTGCGGCGCACCATTGTCAGCAACCACATGGAGCAGCTGCGCCAGCGCATCATCGCCTCCCATCGGCTGGAGCCGATGAGCGGGGACGAAAGCCGCGCGTACATCCTCCATCGCCTGCGGGCCGTGGGCTGGAACAACGACCCGCAACTGGCACACGAGATTTTCCCCGAGGTTTTCCGCGCTGCGCGCGGCATCCCGCGCAAAATCAACCTTGTCATGGACCGACTGCTGCTGCACGGCTATCTGGAAGAATTGCACGTGCTCGATCAGGCTGCGCTGGGCGTGGTGTTGAAGGAGATCGACGAGGAGATGGCCGGCGTGCCACCGACGCTGGAGCCGACCATCGTGCCGCAACATCTGGACTTGACCCATGCGGCAACGCCGTCGAGGCGGGAAAGCGTGCTGGCCGAAGCGGATCTCGAACGCAATAAATTCATGTTGCAGCTGATGCGCGAGGAAGTGCGGCGCCGCGAGATGCTGCTGGCGGCGTCAGTGCGAATGTCGCCCGCAGGCGAGGTGCGAGAGATCGATGGGGAGCCTGTGCGTTCCGGGCGGGCCGGTGAGTGAACACGCCGTTGCCACGGAGTCGCCCCGTCACCAACGCCATGACTGTGGACGTGGAGGATTATTTCCAGGTGGCGGCGTTCGAGAAGTGCATCCGACGCGAGGACTGGCCGCAATGGCCGGTCCGCGTCCAGGACAATACGCGGCGCATTCTGGAGCTGTTCGAGCATCGTGGCGTGCACGCCACGTTCTTCGTGCTGGGCTGGGTGGCGGAGCGCTTCCCAGCCTTGGTGCGCGACATCAGCGCGGCCGGCCACGAGATTGCCAGTCATGGTTTTGATCACGAGCGCCTGACCAACCTGACCCGCGACGGGTTTCGCGACAGCATCGTCCGCAGCAAACACCTGCTGGAAGACCTCACCGGCACGCCGGTGGTCGGCTACCGCGCACCGAGCTACTCCATTGGCCCGGGCACGCTGTGGGCCCACGAGGCATTGCGCGCGGCCGGCTATCGCTACAGCTCCAGCATCGTGCCCATCCACCACGACCTGTACGGCATGCCGGGTGCGCCGCGCTTTGCCTTTGTCGTCGAGGACTCCGGCCTGCTCGAGATTCCGGTGACCACCGTGCGGCGCTACGGACGCAACTGGCCGTGCGGCGGCGGCGGATATTTCCGCCTGTTGCCGTATGCGCTGTTCCGGCGTGGCCTGCGCCGCGTCAATCGACACGAGCAGCGCGCGGGCGTGTTTTATTTCCATCCGTGGGAAGTGGACCCGCAGCAGCCGCGGGTGCCCGGTGTGACGCTCAAGAACCGGGTACGCCACTACCTCAACCTGACGCGCACCGCGCCGCGTATCGATCGACTCGTGCGCGATTTTCGTTTCGACCGCATGGATCGCGTGTTTCCGGCCCGCGCCGATGCGCCTTATCCAGTGGTGTCGCTGCGGGCGATGGATGTCCGTGCGCATTGAGGAGGGATGCGACATGCTCGACCTTGCAGGCGGCAGCCATGCCGCCGGGCCATGCGTGATCAAGCGCCTGGAACGCGGTGACGAGGTGCGCTGGGACGCGTTTGTCGCGAACACGCCGCAGGCCACGTTTTTCCACCGCGCGGCGTGGCGCGGGCTGCTGCAGCAGACGCTGGGCCATCGCTGCCATTACTTGTATGCGCAGCGCCATGACGTCATCACCGGCATCCTGCCGCTGGCCGAGATACGCAGCCGACTGTTTGGCCATGCACTGATCTCGACGCCGTTTTGCGTCTATGGCGGCGTGGCGGCCGCCGATCCCGACAGTGCTGCGCAGCTGACCCAGGCGGCGGCTACGCTGGCGAACACGCTGCGGGTTGATTACCTGGAACTGCGTGATCGCCAGCCGGTGCATCCGGCGTGGCCGGTCAAGGATTTGTACGTCAGCTTTCGCAAGCCGCTGGCGGCCGATCACGACACGAACCTCAAGGCGATCCCGCGCAAGCAGCGCGCGATGGTGCGCAAGGGCATGTCGGCCGGCCTGCAGGCGCAGCATGGCGGCAGCCTGGACGTGTTTTACCGCGTGTATGCCGAGAGCGTGCGCAACCTGGGTACGCCGGTGTTGTCGCGCAGCTATTACCGCCAGCTGCAGCAGACATTTGGCAATGATTGCGAGATCACCGTGGTCAGCCATCAGGGCCAGCCGGTCGCGGCCGTGATGAGCCTGTATTTCCGCGACGAGGTGCATCCGTATTACGGCGGCAGCGTGGCGCGCGGGCGCGATCTTGCCGCCAACGATTTCATGTACTGGGCTGTGATGCAGCGCGCGGTGGAGCGCGGCGCGCGACTGTTCGACTTTGGCCGCAGCAAGCAGGACACCGGGTCATATCACTTCAAGAAGCACTGGGGCTTCGAGCCGCAGCCGCTGCCGTATGCCTACCATCTGGTACGGGCTGCCGCGGTGCCCAACATCAGCCCGACGAACCGCAAATACCGCTGGTTCATCGAGGCATGGAAGCGGTTGCCCTTGCCGGTCAGCCGCGCCTTGGGGCCTTGGCTGGCGCGGGATTTGGGCTAGCGTATGGCATCGGTATTGTTCCTCTGCCACCGCCTACCTTGGCCACCCAGCAAGGGCGACAAGATCCGTTCATACCACGTGCTGCGGCGCCTGGCCGAGCATCACCGCGTGTACCTGGGCACGTTTGTGGACGACCCGGCGGACTGGCAGTACCTGCCGGCAGTCGAGGCGATTTGTGCCGGGGTTTGCGTGCGGCCGCTGCCGCGTTGGCGTACGCGCGCCCGTGCGCTTGCCGCGTTGCTGCGCGGTGAGGCGTTGACCGTGGGCGCGTATCGCGACCGGGTGATGCAGCGCTGGGTCGACCAATTGCTGGCCATGCACAAGGTGGATCGGGTGCTGTGCTATTCGTCCGGCGTCGCGCCGCTGGTCATGCGTCACGCCGGGCTGCGCCGGGTCATGGATTTCGTCGACGTGGATTCCGACAAGTGGCGGCAATACGCGCAGCAGGCCACCGGCATCGTGGCGCGCACGCTGTATCGGCGGGAGGCGCGGCATCTGGCGGCATTCGAGCGCGCGATTGCCACGGCGTTCGATGCCAGTGTGCTGGTCTCGGCGGCCGAGGCAGCGTTCTTCCGGCAGCAGCTTCCCGCGTTGGCGGACAAGGTGCACGGCATTGCCAATGGCGTGGACGCGGACTACTGGGATCCGCAGCGGGCCTGCGCCACGCCCTATCCGCCGGGGGAACGCGTGGTGGTGTTTGTCGGTGCGATGGACTACCGCGCCAACGTAGACGCCGTGCAATGGTTTGCGCACGCAGTCTGGCCGCGCATTGCCGCGCACCGGCCGGACGCGCGTTTTTACATTGTCGGCAGCCGGCCGGCCGCGGCGGTGCAGGCGCTGGGGCAGCGGGCCGGCATCATCGTGACCGGGCGGGTCGAGGATGTGCGGCCGTATCTGGCGCACGCACATGCGGTGGCGGCACCGCTGCGCATCGCCCGCGGCGTGCAGAACAAGGTGCTGGAGGCGCTGGCCATGGAGAAGGTCTTGCTGGCGACGCCGGCGGCATGGGAAGGCGTGGCGGATTTCCCCGGCCGCCAGGGCTGTGTCGATGCGTCGCCGGAAGTCCTGGCCGATACCGCACTGCATTGGCTGGAGGCGGTGCAACCGGTGCGCGTGCCGGCGGCGCGCAATGAGGTTTTGTCCCGCCACGACTGGCGGCGCAGCCTGGACCGGTATGAAAGCGTGCTCGCGGGCGTGCCGTTCGCCGTGCAGCCCGTGAATGCCGCGGGGGACGTCGACCTGGAGGCGTACTCATGAGTCGGCCGGTCATGGCGTCGCTGTCGCTGCGGGCGCCGCGCTGGGGCGCGGCCGTGGCCGCGTTCGTCATCGCCATCGGCATCTTGCTGGTCGGTTACTGGCAGACCCTGCAATCGCTGGTGTGGGCGTGGGATCACGACGGCACGTATCAATATGCGTTTTTGATCTTTCCGCTGAGCGTGTGGGCGGCATTCACCCTGCGCCGGAAGGTGCGCGCCAATCTGCCGGTGCCGAGCGTATGGGGCGTGGCTGTGGTGGCGGGGCTGGTGCTGATCTGGTACGCCGGCCATGTGCTGGACATCAACCTGGCGCGGCATTTTGCTTTCGTGGCAATGTTCCCGGCGCTGGTGCTGGCTTGCTGGGGATGGCGAGCGCTGTGGACGTTGGCGTTTCCGCTGGGCTATCTGGTGGTGTTTGCGGTGCCCTGGGGCAACGCGCTGGTCGGGCCGTTGCAGGACATCACCGCGCATTTTGCCGTCCGCGCGCTGGAACTGACGGGCACGCCGGTGCTGCTCAATGGCCGGGAGATCATCACGCCTTCGGCCGTGTGGATGGTGGCCGACGCCTGCAGCGGCGTGAAGTTTTTCATTGCCTGCATGGCGCTCGGATGCCTGTACGCGTGGCTGATGTACCAGCGCCTGGGCAAGCGCATGGTGTTTGTGGTGCTGGCCGCCGTGACGCCCATCATCGCCAACGGCTTGCGCGTGTATTTCACCGTGCTGATTGGCGAGGCCTGGGGGCTGGAGTACGCCACTGGGGCGGACCACATGATTTTTGGCTGGCAGTTTTTCGGTGTCGTGTTGCTGCTGTTGCTGCTGGCGGGCTGGTTTTTCCGTGACCCACTGCCGGAGCAGCACGGGCCGCTGTCGCCTACAGATATGCCGGCGCGGTTGCGTCGCGTGGTGTGGCCGTTGGCGATGGTGTTGTTGATCGCCGGCCCGGTGCTGGCGGCGGGGCCGGCAGCTGTGGGGGCGCCGCAGGCCGTGCAGCTGGCTGCCCCGGCATTGGCCGGCTGGAGCGATCCGCAAGCTGCCACCGACAGTTGGCGACCGGTCTTCAACGGCGCAGCGGGACAGGTGCGTGTGGCCTATCAGTCCACGACCGGTGGCGAGGTGGTCGAACTGTTTCATGCCGTCTATACCGGCAAGCCGCGCCGCGGACACAACATGATTACCTACGGCAACGATTTTTACGACGGCGCACACGCGCGCTTGCTCAGCCAGTCCCGACAATCGGTGCCACTGGCCGAAGGCCGGCGCGTGACGGTCGGTGAGTTGCGCCTGACAGACACCAACGGCCCGCGTCTGGTGTGGTACTGGTACTGCGTCGGCCAGCGCTGCACCAGCTCGCCAGTGATGGTCAAGCTGCTGCAGGCGTGGGCAGTGTGGCGCGACCGGGCAGGACAATCATCGGTATGGGCGCTGTCTGCGCCGATGACCGGCGATGCCGCCGCCGCGGCGCGCGCGAGGCTGCGTGCGTTTGCGCGGGCGCTGCTGGGTCCGCGTACCGTGGCAACGGCGACGCGGTCGACCACCGTTGCCGAGGGGAGCGCGCCGTGAGCGACAAGCCGCTGATCGTGCACGTGCTGTACCGGCTCGATACCGGCGGCATGGAGTTGATGCTGATCACCTTGATCAATCGCACCCATGGGCATTATCGCCACGCGGTGATTTGCCTGGATGGCTATACGGCATTGCGCGACCGCATTGCGTTTGATGACGTGCCGTGCATTGCCCTGCACAAGAAGCCTGGCAAGGATTGGCATTGCTACTTCAGGCTGTGGAAAGTCTTGCGCAAGCTTCGCCCGGACCTGGTGCAGACCTACAACCTGGGGACATTGGATGTCGCACCGGTGGCCAAATTGGCGGGTGTACGTCATGTCGTTCACGCCGAACGCGGACGGGATGCGCGTGACCCGAACGGGGAAAGCAGAAAGTACAGGATGCTGCGCCGCACCTTGCTGCCGTTCATCGACAGATACCTGGCGGTTTCCCGGGATTTGCGCCATTGGCTGGTGGAAAAAATCGGGATCGCTGCCGCGCGGGTGGCGTGCATCCCCAATGGCATCGATGTCGCCAGGTTCGAGGCTGCCTCAAGGCAAGACGGCGCGCGTCCGCTGCTGGGCGCATTTGCGCCGCCGGACGCCATCGTGATCGGAACCGTCGGACGGCTGGATCCAGTCAAGGACCAGGCGGGCTTGATCTCCGCGTTCAATGAATTGTGCGAACGGCAGCCCGGCTTGCGTGAGCGCCTGCGCCTGGTCATCGCGGGCGAAGGCCGGCAGCGCGCGGTACTCGATGCGCACATCGAACAACTTGACCTCCGTGGGCAGGCCTGCCTCCTGGGCAATCGCGGTGACATCCCGGCGTTGCTGTGTGAGTTCGACATCTTTGCGCTTTCCTCCATTGCCGAAGGCATGCCGGGGGTCATCCTGGAAGCCATGGCTGCGGGGCTGCCGGTAGTGGCAACCAAGGTGGGTGGCGTCAGTGAGGTCGTGGCATCGGGCGTCACGGGCACGCTGGTTGCCGCCGGCAATGCGAAGGAGCTGGCCAAGGCATTGGAAACCTATGTCTCCAATCCGGCGTTGCGCCAGCAGCACGGGCGTTCCGGCCGCATGCGGGTGGAAGCCGAATTCAGCCTGGAGGGAATGCTGGCGGCGTACATCGCGTTTTATGACGGGCTGCTGCACCGGGACGTGACTGCCGCGCATTTGAGCGCGTCCCCACGACCGCTTGGATACAAGGAGAAGTAACGTGTGTGGATTGGCCGGCATCGTCTTGTCACCTCATGCCCATGGCGTGAATGAAAATGTGCTGCTTGCGATGCGCGATGCACAGCGCCACCGCGGGCCGGACCAGGCCGGGTTGTATCTCGGTGATGGGGTAGGTCTGGGCCATCGACGCCTGTCCATCATCGACCTGGAGCATGGGCAGCAGCCGATGGTGGATGAGGCTGCCGGGCTGGCCTTGGTCTACAACGGTGAGCTGTACAACTTTCAATCGCTCACTGCCGAGCTGGAAGCGCTGGGTGTGGTGTTTCGCAGCCGCAGCGACACGGAAGTGCTGCTGCGCGCCTGGCAACAATGGGGCGAAGCCTGCCTGCCGCGGCTGGTCGGCATGTTTGCGTTCGCGGTGTGGGACATGCGCCAGCGGCGCATTTACCTGGCGCGGGATCCCATCGGCATCAAGCCGCTGCATTACGGATTCACGCGCCGTGGCGACCTGGTCTTTGCGTCCGAACTCAAGGGACTGCTGGCACATCCCGAAGTGGAACGCACGATCGACCCGCAAGCGTTGGAGGATTATCTGGCGTTCGGCTATGTGCCCGATCCAAAGTGCATCTTTCGCGGTATCTACAAACTGCCGCCGGGGCACAGCTTGAGCTGGCGCGCCGGGGAATCGGCCCCGGCGCCACGCCCGTATTGGGATGTGCCGTTTGACCGCACGATCGACCTGTCGGTGACCGATGCCGCGGTGCAATTGCGCGGCTTGCTTGATCGCGCCGTCGCCAGCCAGATGGTGGCCGACGTGCCGCTTGGCGCGTTCCTTTCCGGCGGCGTGGATTCCAGTGCGGTCGTGGCCAGCATGAGCCGGGCGTCGCCGCAGCCGGTGCGTACCTGCTCGATCGGCTTCGACCACGCCGATTTTGATGAAACCGCTTATGCGCGGCTTGTGGCCGAGCACCTGCATACCGATCATTTCGAACGCCGGGTTGGCGCCCACGACTATGGGTTGCTCGACACGCTGGCGGCGATTTACGACGAGCCGTTTTCCGACAGCTCCGCCTTGCCGACGTATCGGGTCTGTGAATTGGCGCGGACGCAGGTCAAGGTCGTCCTGTCCGGTGATGGCGGCGACGAGAACTTCGCCGGTTACCGGCGCTACCGCCTGCACAATGCGGAAAGCCGCGTGCGCAGCCGCGTGCCGATGGCGGCCAGGAGAACGCTCTTCAAATGGCTGGGGCAGTGCTATCCCAAGGCGGATTGGGCACCGCGTCCGTTGCGGGCGAAAACAACGTTTGAGGCCTTGTCGCGCGATGACGTCGAGGCTTATTTCCACAGCGTCAGTGTCATTCGCGCACCGGTCAGGCACGGTCTCTACAGCAAGGCGTTCAAACAGTCGCTGCAGGGTTACACGGCATTGGAAGTGTTTCGTGCCCACGCCAGGCGCGCGCCGACCGATCACCCGCTGCTGCTGGCGCAATATCTCGATTTCAAGACCTATCTGCCCAATGACATTCTCACCAAGGTGGATCGCGCCAGCATGGCGCACAGCCTGGAAGTTCGCGTTCCATTGCTCGATCACCGGCTTGTCGAATGGGCTTCCGGGTTACCGCCTGATCTCAAGCTACGGCGCGGCGAGGGCAAATACATTTTCAAGAAGGCGCTCGAGTCGGAACTGCCCCACGATGTCTTGTATCGCAAGAAGATGGGATTTGGCGTCCCGTTGAGCAGCTGGTTCCGCGGCCCGTTGGCCGCGCGGTTGCAGCAGGCGCTGCAAACCGGCGCGGTGGCCGAGAGCGGTTATTTCGAACCGAGCCAGGTGGACAAGCTGCTTCGACAACATGCGAGCGGACAACGCGATCACAGCGCAGCGTTGTGGAGCCTGCTGATGCTGGATGCATTCCTGCGCCATGAACGGCAACCCGCCGGCACGACTCCTTCATATCGGGAGGATGCGAACGCGGCTCACGGGGTGCTGTCATGACGTGCCGGAGTGCATTGAGATGAAAACCGCACGCAGGGACTGCCGACCCCAGGACGACGCCATGGCGCCATTGCGTTCCCATGCCGACGCCATGCCGGATGGCGACGCCAAAGGCCGATTGAAAGCGGACGACGGCCGCAAAATCCGCCTGCTCGTCTTTACCAGCCTGTATCCGAATGCCGTGCAGCCACGCCACGGTGTGTTTGTCGAAGAGCGACTGCGCCAGCTGGTGGACTCCGGGTGCGTTGCCGCCACCGTCGTCGCGCCGGTGCCGTGGTTTCCTTGGCGCGGCACTGCATTTGGTGCGTATGGCAAGTTTGCCGCGGTGCCGACGCAAGAGGTGCGCCATGGCATTCGCGTTTGGCATCCGCGTTATCCGGTGGTCCCGAAGTTCGGCATGCGCATCGCGCCTGCATTGATGGCGCGTGCACTGCTGCCCTTCCTGCGGAGACGGCAGGCAAGCGGACTGGATTTCGATCTGCTCGATGCGCACTACTTTTATCCGGATGGCGTGGCGGCGGCCTGGCTGGGGCAGGCGTTGAACACGCCGGTGGTCATCACGGCCCGCGGCAGTGACGTGAACGTGATCCCGCGCTATCGCGGACCGCGGCGGCGAATCCAGCGGGCGGCAGGCCGCGCGGCCGCCGTGGTCACCGTGTCACAGGCGTTGAAGGATCAGCTCATGGCATTGGGCGTGCCCGGCGGGAAGATCACGGTCCTGCGCAACGGAGTGGATCTTGACCGCTTTGCACCGCTCGACCGTACCGCCGCGCGTGCCCGATGCAACCTGCATGGGCCGGTGTGGCTGACGGTCGGCAACCTGGTTGCGCTGAAAGGCGTGCATCTTGTCGTCGAGGCCTTGGCCGCGGTGCCCGATGCCACGCTGCTGATTGCCGGCGATGGCCCGGAGGCGCCCAAGTTGCGCGCGCTGGCGGCGCGGCTGGGCCTTGGCGCACGCGTGCGCTTCCTGGGCACGGTCAGGCATGACGACCTGTGTGCGTACTACAACGCCGCCGATGTGCTGGTGCTGGCGTCCAGCCGCGAAGGCATGCCCAACGTCGTGCTGGAATCGCTGGCCTGCGGCACGCCGGTCATCGCCACGCCGGTCGGTGGTACGCCCGAGTTGATGCGTGCGCCAGAGTGTGGGGAATTGATGCGCGAACCCAGTGCACAAGCCGTGGTCGCGGCCTGGGAGGCCTTGTGCGCGCGTCGGCCAGAGCGTGCGGCGACACGAAAATTTGCGCAGACGCTGGGTTGGCAACCCGTCGTCGATGCGCAATGCGCGCTGTATGCACGCGTGCTTTCGTCGTGCGCGGGCAAGGCCGCCGCGGGAGTCGCGCCATGAACGGTCGCTTGAACGTCGTCCGCGATGAGCGTCTCGCTGGGGTCTCCGGCAACCGGCCGCTGCGCATCCTGCATGTGCTTGACCATTCGCTGCCGCTGCACAGCGGCTACACGTTTCGTACGCTGGCCATTCTTCGTGGGCAACGCGCGCTGGGCTGGGAAACCTTCCAGCTGACCGGACCCAAGCAAGGCGGTGCGCAGGAGCGCGAGGCGTCCGTCGGCGACTGGTTGTTTTATCGCACGCCGCCGGCGTCCGGCGTGCTGGCGCGACTGCCATTGCTGCGATATCGCGCGTTGATGCGTGCCTTGCAAACCCGGCTGGCCGAGGTGGTGGCAGATGTGCGCCCGGACATCATCCACGCGCATTCGCCGGTACTGGACGCCTTGCCCGCGCTGGCGGTGGGGCAGGCGGCGCGCATTCCCGTGGTGTACGAAGTGCGTGCGTTCTGGGAAGACGCGGCGGTCGATCAGGGTACGGCGCGGGAAGGTGGGCCGCGCTACCGGCTGACGCGTGCGCTGGAGACCCACGCCCTGCGGCGTGCGGATGCAGTGACCACGATTTGCGATGGTCTGCGCGGCGACATGGTGGGGCGAGGCATTCCCGCCGACAAAATCACCGTGATCCCCAATGCCGTGGATACCTCGCAATTCCACCTCACCACTGATGCAGATGCGGCATTGCTGGAAAAGTACGGCCTCACGCGCGGCACCACCTTGGGATTTGCCGGCTCGTTCTATCCCTACGAAGGCCTCGATGCGCTGCTGCGGGCCATGCCGCTGGTGCTGCGCGCCGTACCGCAGGCGCGACTGCTGTTGCTGGGCGGCGGGCCGCAGGATGCCGAGCTGCGCGCGCTGGCGGATCGGCTTGCCCTGGGACACGCCGTACATTTCACCGGCCGCGTGCCGCACAGCGAGATGGCCAGCTATTACAGCGCGATGGATGTCATGGTCTATCCGCGGATTCCCCGCCGGTTGACGGAATTGGTGACACCGCTAAAGCCGCTGGAGGCGATGGCGATGGGCAAGCTGGTGGTGGCGTCCGATGTCGGCGGCCATCGCGAATTGATCCGCGATGGCTACAACGGCCATCTGTTTCCGGCCGGGTCGGACGCCGGCCTCGCGCAGTGCCTGATCAAGCTGCTGCAGACGCCCGCAAGCTGGGGCCAGGTAATTGCCAATGGACGCGGGTTCGTGGAGCGCGAGCGCACGTGGTCGTCCAGCGTGGCGCGCTACCGCGCGGTCTATGCCGCTGCACTCGACCGTCATCCACACCACGCCGGAGTTATGCATGGCCGTTGATCCACCCGCCGTGGTCGTGGGCGCCGGCGTCAATGGCCTGGGCGTGGCGCGCAGCCTGGCGCGCGCACGGGTGCCGGTGTGGCTGCTGGATACCAATCCACGCCGGCCGGAGATGCGCACGCATGCGGCGCGGCCGCTGGTCGTGCATTCGCTGCATGGCGACACGTTGGTGGAGGAACTGCTGCGTCTGGCGGCGGCGCGGTTTTCCGGCATGCGCCCGGTGTTGCTGTTGACCCAGGAGGAAAGCGTCAAGGTGGTCTCGCACCAGCGCGACCGGCTGTCGACGCGGTACCGGTTCAGCCTGCCGCCTATCGACGTCGTCGATGCCTTGTTGCACAAGGAGGGATTCCAGCGCTGCGCCGAGCAACTTGGCAGTCCAATTCCGGCCTTGGTGCATGTCCGTTCACCCGCGGATTTCCCGGCGCTGGACAAGCTGCGCTATCCGGTGGTGGTCAAGCCCGGCGAACGGCATGCGGAATACAGCCGGCAGTTCAAGAAGGCCTATCGGATCGAAAGCGCGCAGCAAGCGACCGGGCTGTTGCGCCGCATCCTGGCCGTGATGTCCGACGTGGTGGTGCAGGAGTGGATCGAAGGCCCGGACGCCGGCATTTATTTTTGCCTGCAATACCTCGACCGGGACGGGCGGGTGGCCGGGTCGTTCACCGGACGCAAGATCCGCTCCTGGCCACCCGAGGTGGGCGGTACGGCCAGCTGCGTCGCGGCGCCGGAGGCGCATGTGCAACTGGCCGCCATGACCACGCGGTTCTTCCAGTCGGCGGGCGTGGTCGGCATGGCCAGCATGGAATACAAACGCGACACGCGTAGCGGCGAGTTCCTCATGGTGGAGCCGACGCTGGGCCGTACGGATTACCAAGAGGAGGTGGCAACCTTGAATGGCATCAATCTGCCCTATGCCGCCTGGTGTGCCGAACTGGGCAAGCCTTTCCCGGTGCCCGGTATCGCGGCGCGGCCGGTGGTTTGGCGCGTGCGCTCCGAGGATGCGCAATCAGCCGCGGCGCAAGGTCAGCGGCTTGCTGACGGCTACCCACAAGGCGCGCGGGTGGTCGATGCCTTGTGCCGCCTGCGCGATCCGCTGCCCTGCCTGGTACAAAGCCTGCAACACTTTCGGCGTGCGCTGCACGGCCAGACGTCCAGATGGCTGTCGCCAGCATCGCCTTCCCGGAGCAAATCATGAGCGTGATCGCCCGACTCCTGCCCCGAAGCCGCCCCCGTCCCGCAGTGGATGTACGCCTTGGACTGCAGGCCGCTGCCGAGTGGCTGGCGCGCGCGCAGGACGCCACTGGCGGTGGGGGCGTCAGCGCCTGTTACGACGCGGCGAAACGGCAATGGGCCGGCGCCTATCCGGAAACGACCGGCTACATTATTCCCACTTTCCTGCGCTACGCCGATTTCTCCGGACAGGATGAATATCGCGAGCGGGCATTGCGCATGGCCGCCTGGGAATCCGATATCCAGCTGGCCAATGGCGGCGTGCGTGCCGGCACCATGGACGCGACGCAGATCGTCCCGACCATCTTCAATACCGGACAAGTCCTGTTTGGCTGGCTGGCGGCGTGGCAACAGGCGCAGGATGCGCGTTCGCGCACGTCGGCGGTGCGTGCGGCCGACTGGCTGGTTGCCGCGCAGGATGCGGATGGGGCGTGGCGGCGCTTTGCCTCGCCGTTCGCCACGCATACCGTCAACACCTACAACACCCGGGTGGCGTTCGCGTTGGCCAACGCCGCCCACGTCTTGCGCGAGCCGCGTTATCTCGATGCAGCGGTGCGCAACGTGCAATGGGCCCTGACCCAGATGCACCCCAATGGTTGGCTGGACAACAACGACCTGGAAGACAACGCGCGGCCGCTCACGCATACCATCGCCTACGCCACGCGCGGCATCCTCGAGGTCGGTCTTGCTGCCGGCAACCACGCGTTCGTGGAGACATCGGCACACATTGCCCGGGCGGTGGCGCAAGCGCAGCGTCGTGACGGGGCCTTGCCCGGCCGGTTGGATGCCGACTGGCGTGCAGCCAGTCGCTGGAGCTGCGTGACCGGCAACGCGCAGATGGCGATCATCTGGCAGCGGCTGGCGGCGGAAACCGGCGACGCCTCGTGGAGACCGGCAGCGGAACGCGCCAATCACTTCAATTTGTCCATCCAGGATGTGGCGACGGCGCAGATGGCGGTGCGTGGCGGCATGCCGGGTTCACATCCACGCTCGGGCGGCTACATGAAAAACCGCTATCCGAATTGGGCGGCCAAATTCCACATGGATGCGCTCATGCTGCAAGTGGAAGCGGGCTAGCGCCATGCGGGATATCGTCCTTGCCTTGTTCATCTTCGGTACGGTGCCGTACATCCTGATGCGGCCGTATGTGGGCCTGCTGGTCTGGTCGTGGATCGGCTACATGAACCCGCATCGCCTGTGCTACGGCTTTGCGGTGACCTTCCCTTGGGTGCAGCTGATTGCCATTGTCACGCTGGTCAGCCTGGCGTTCAGCAAGGAAGGCAAGCGGATTCCCTGGTCGGCGGTCAGCGTGCTGCTGGCGGTGTTCCTGGCGTGGACGGGAGTGTCCACGTTTTATGCCGTCGTGCCCGATGCCGCGTGGACCAAGTGGCAAGAATTCCTCAAGGTCATGGTCATGGTGTTTGTCACCTTGATCCTGGTCGATAACCGCATGCGCGTGCACGCGTTGGTGTGGGTGATCGTCATCTCGCTCAGCTTTTACGGCATCAAGGGCGGTGTTTTTACATTGCTGAGCGGCGGCGGCAATCGCGTATACGGACCGCCAGGCAGTTTCATTGCCGACAACAATGACCTGGCCATGGCGCTGTGCATGATCATGCCGCTGATGCGCTACCTGCAGCTGCACTCCCGATCGAAAATCGTGAGGATCGGCCTGGGCGTCGGCATGGCGCTCACCGGCGTCGGCGTGCTGGGGACGTATTCGCGGGGCGGATTGATCGGGCTGGCGATCGTGGGCGTGGCACTGCTGGTGAGGAGCCGGCGCAAGCTGGTGGTCATGATGGCGGTGGCGGTCATTGGCGCCACCGCCTTCCAGTTCATGCCGCCGGAATGGACTGCGCGCATGGACACGCTGCAGGATGCAAAGCAGACCGACTCTGGCGAGACGCGCATCCAGTCGTGGAAATTTGCCACCAACGTGGCTATCCGCCATCCGCTGACCGGAGGCGGCTTTGATGATTACCTGAGTGCGCCGTTGTGGGCCGCCTATGCGCCGGAAGGTTCGACGCAGCGGGCCATTCACAGCATCTACTTCCGCACCTTGGGTGAGCACGGATTCGTCGGCTTGCTGCTGTATCTCGGCTTGCTGTTCGTGACCTGGCGCAACTGCGCCAAGGTGCGCCAACGAACCCGCGGTGATCCCGGGCAAAGCTGGGCATTCGACCTTGCGTCCATGCTGCAGGCGAGCTTGCTTGCCTTCATGGCGGCTGGTGCCTTTCTCCCCATGCCCTACTTTGATCTTACCTACCAGTTGATGGCGCTTTCCGCCGTCATGGCTGGCTTGGTGCTGACGCAAGCCGACGCCCGCCAAACCGACATCCGCGTGCGGCCGGGCAATGTGCACGCGCAGGCGAATGGCACGCGTGGCAGCGCGGCACGCGGGTTGCCCCATGGATAAATCGGTACTGATGGTCGCCTTCCACTTTCCCCCCGCCGCGATGAGCAGCGGGCATCTGCGTACGCTCGGCTTTGCGCGTTATCTGCCGGAATGCGGCTGGAACCCCATCGTGTTGTCCGCGCGCGCGCTGGCTTATCCGCGCACCGCGCCGGTCGCCGCCGACGTGATCCCTCCGGGGTGCCTGGTCCACCGCGCGCTGGCCTTTGACGTCAGCCGGCATGTCGCCATCCGCGGCAAATATCCCGGGTTCCTGGCACAGCCCGATCGCTGGAGTTCCTGGTGGCCGGCGGCGGTCGCGGAAGGGCTGCGCCTGATCCGTCGTCACAAGGTTCGCGCGATCTGGTCCACCTATCCCATCATGACCGCGCACTGCATTGCGCATACGCTGAGTCGCCTCACCCATCTGCCGTGGATCGCGGATTTCCGGGACCCGGTGGCCAACTCGGTCGAAGCAGGCAATCCCTATTCGGTGGCCTCGCAGCAGCACTGGGAGCGCCGGGTGCTGGGCCGCGCCACGCATACCGTATTCACCACGCCCGGCGCCTGTCGTGACTATGCGGCGCGCTATCCCGAGGCCGCGCATGGCGGGCGCTTGTCAGTCATCGGCAACGGTTATGACGAGGCGGCGTTCGAGGATCTCCCTGACGCCCAGGCTCCCTTGGAGGGGCGGCCGCTGCGGTTGCTGCATAGCGGGTTGTTGTATCCGCAGGGCCGCAATCCGGTGCCTTTCCTCGCGGCGCTTGCCCGACTCAAGGCCAATGGACAGGCAGGACCGGCGCAGCTCCAGGTCGTGCTGCGCGCGAGCGGTTGGGAGGCGGGCTATCAGCAGGAGATCGACCGCCTGGGTGTTGCGGATATCGTGACCTTGGCGCCCCCGGTCGGCAATCGGGAGGCGCTGCTCGAGCAGGCGGCGGCAGACGCCTTGTTGTTGTTCCAGGGGGAAAGGTTCGACCGGCAGATCCCCGCCAAGGCCTATGAATACCTGCGGGTAGGGCGGCCGATCTTTGCGCTGGTGGGGCCGGCCGGAGATACGGCGGATATGCTGCGGAGTACCGGGGGTGCCGTCGTTGTCCCGTCGGAGGATGTGGCCGCCATTGCAGCACGCCTGGCTGAATTTGTCGGCTTGTTGCGTGAGGGGCGTGCGCCGTCCGTGTCACCGGACAGCGTGGGCAGATATTCACGAAAGGAAGGCGCGCGTTCGCTGGCCCGCCTGCTGGAAGGAGCGCACGCATGAGGCGCGAAGCTACAACTTGGCCGGTTCATTACCGCGTTTCGATGCGCAGCCGCCGGGTGGCTGGCAGCGGATGTCGCGGCACACGAGGGCATGCCAATGGGCGCTGAGCACGACGACCCGCCGGCAAACAGCACGCGCCGCGCCTTGGCACAATCGTTCGTGCAGCGCTTCGTGACGCTTGTTTTCAGCTTCGGCTCGACCATCTTCCTCAGCCGGTTGCTGACGCCTTCGCAGATTGGCGTGTTTTCGGTGGCTGCCGGGCTGCTTGCCTTGGTCAACATGCTGCGCGACTTCGGCGTCAGCGAGTTTCTGGTGCAGGCGCCCAAGGTGGACAGGACCCTGGTCCACACCGTGTTTACCGTGAACCTGCTTATTGCGTGGTCGCTGGGCGTGGCGCTGCTGGGTGGCAGCGACATCATCGCCAGGTTCTATGGAGATCCCGGTGTCGGGCAGGTGCTTCGGGCGATGAGCATCATCTTTTTCCTGTTGCCGTTTGGCACCACGACGCAGGCCTTGCTGTCGCGTGATATGCAGTTTGGCAAGCTGGCCAAGATACACACCGTTGGCTCCATTACGCGCAGCTGCACCAAGGTGTGGCTGGCCTATATCGGCTTTGGCTACATGAGCCTGGCGTGGGGCGCGGTGGCCGGCATGATCCTGACCATCGCCGGCTATGCGTTATGGGGCTGGCGCTACCGGGTGCGGGGCTTGAGCTTCGTGCATTGGCGCAGCGTGCTGCACTTCGGGTCCAGCCGAACCATCTCCGACGTCGCAACCCAGATGGGCGATCAATCGGCCAGCCTGGTGATTGGCAAGATGCTTGGCATGACCAGCACCGGCTTGTATTCCCGCGGCTACGGCGTGGTCAGCATGTACCGGGAAAACATTGTCGCCGCCATCGAGTCGGTTGCGTTTCCCGCCTTTGCCAGGGAACAGCGGAAGTACGCGAAGGCCCCCGAGCTGTTCCTCAAGGCACTGGTGTACACGACCGGCATCAGCTGGCCTTTCTTCGCGTGCGGGATTCTTCTGGCTTATCCCGTCATACGCATCCTGTTTGGCGACCAATGGGACGCGGCGGTCCCTCTCATGCGGTGGCTGTGTGCCGCCGCCCTGGTCGGGACGCTGATGTACCAATGCAACCGGTTCCTGGTCGCGCTTGGCCGGGTGCGGACGGCGACGCGCGTGGAGGTGTCGTATCAGATTGCCCGCATCGGCATCACCATCGTCGCGGCATTCTTCGGCCTTGAAGCGGTGGCGGCGTCGCAGGTTTTGGTCTATGTGCTGGCAGCGGCGCTCTACTACCGGCAGCTGCGCGTTTACGACGCATTGGCGATCAGCCATTGCGCAAGGGCCATCATTCCCAGCGCCATCGTCACTCTTGCCACGTGTGTCGTCCCTGCCGTGGTTGTCTTCTGGCCGGGGCTGGTGACGCAGCATATGGTGGCCGCGTTTGCGGTGGCCTTTGTCGGCGGTGTCGCCGGATGGCTGGTGGCGATCATGGCTACGCGCCACCCTCTGCGGGGCGAGTTGCTGAACATGCTGTCCCGCCTGCGCGTTCGCTACCGCGCGTTGCGGACGTAGGCCATGGCGCTGGCGGACGTCGCACAGGCGCTTGGCAGCAGGTTCGACTGCCCGCGCTGCCACGCGCCTACCGCATGGGACAAGGTGGCGCGTCCTGCGCAGCGGCAAAACTCGATCATCCACCGGCTGCAATGCGCCAGGTGCGGCGAGCGGATCGTGGCCAAGGTGGCCAGGGAAGGCGAGGCTGGCGACGGCAATGCCCAACGGCATTTACGGCGCGAATATGAAACCTTGCGGGCGTTGCAGCATCGGTTTTTGTCGGATGAATCCTGCGGGACGCTGGAGCCGCTTGGTTACATGACGTTTTCCGGAGCTGCGATCCTGGTCACGCGGTTGTTTCGCGGCCAGGATCTCCTTCGCCACATGAAGACGCTGGACGTGGCCGGCATGGCAAAGGCGTGTCATGTCGCGGGCGTCTGGCTGCGCCGCCTGCATGAAAGTGGCCAACGTGCCGCACAAATGAAGCCGCTGGAAGTGGCGGACAGGCTGGCTTATCTCGATGAAACCTACGGCGCCGCGTTGCGTGGCAGCGCCGCGATGAAAGCAGGCTACCGCCACCTGCAGCAAGAGGGTTCACGCATTGGTGCATTGGCATTCCATGCGGTTCGGCTGCATGGGGATTTCAAGCCTGAAAACATGCTGTGTGACGGGACGCGATACGTGGGTCTGGACGTGCAGTGGCGAACGACAGGCCCGGCCGTGTACGACCTTGCGCCTTTCCTGAACCATTTGTGGCTTGCCGTACGCCGCTTTGGTCTGCTCGATAAACGCCAATACGACCAGCTTGAAACCGAATTCCTTGCCGGGTATGGGGCTGTGGGCGATATCCGCATCCTGCGTTGGGCGCAGTTGTATTTTTCCTTGTGCCAGCTTGGCGGCTATCACCGGCGGGGGCGTCTTGCCATGGCCTACGCCAACTGGCAGGTGCGGCCTTTGGTGCGAAAGCTGGTTGCGCAGCTGGTGTGATCGCAACGCCACGCCTTCACCGGGTAGGGTACTATGGCCTGCAAAGTGGAATAGTCATTGGATAATGGATGACAACCACGAATTACCGGCAACTTGAATAGCCGCTTGACTTCAAATACCAGTCATTGATATGGGTAGTAATTGCCGCGCCGTGAATCATTGACGTGCCATCTACTGACACTTGGCAGGACTCATGAATAAAGACACTGAATCCGCAGAACGTCCATTCGACCACAATACGGGATGGAAGTCCCGGAGCGTTGCGGAACATTATGATGAGCGGAGGTTTACCAGCCTCGGTGGACGCCTTTACGACAGGATGGAAAAACATGTCGTCGCGACATGCCTGGATGCCGCGGCACGGATTGTGCCCGTCAATACCGTGCTCGACCTGGCCTGTGGCACCGGGCGCATGTCGGAATTCCTCGCGGCTCGCGGCTACAAGATGACGTGTGGCGACGTCTCCGAGGAAATGCTCGGCGTTGCCAAGCGCAGATTGTCACAGGCGGGTTTTACCGACGTGACGTTTTTGCAATTGGATATCTACGGCACGGGCCAGGCCGATGGCAGTCATGATTGCGTCAGCGCGTTCAGGCTGTTCCAGCACCTTACCAGCGAGCAACGAGCCAAGGCGTTGCGCGAGATGGCGCGGGTTTCGCGGCGATTCGTGCTGGTAAACGTCATGTATACGTCGGCATACTACGGACTTGTGACGAGGCTGCGGCGCGCATTGGGTCGATATACGACACGCTACACATCGAGCCAATCGCAAATTGATCAGGAACTGGATTATGCCGGGTTGAAAATAGCCAAATCCGCGTTTACCCAGCCTGGATTCAACGGCAACCGTGTACTGCTTCTGGAAAAGAACGCGAGGCATGGATGACGGCATATGCGAGTCCCGACGCCGCACTTGTGCGCAAAGCCGTCGGGGTCTTGCGGTCCCGGCTGCAAAAGCGTGGCGTCAATATTTATGTGTCGGGCATTGACGGTGCCGGCAAGACCACTCTGGCGCAAACGCTGGTTGCGACGCTGGCCGCCTCGGATATCCCCTCGCGCCACCTGCATGTATACCAATGGTATCTAAGCCTCCTGTGGACGCCGTTGCTTTTGTTGCATAACCGCTACCTTGGGCGCAAGGTGTTGTTGTTTGACCGCGGCATTTACGACAACATTGCCGTATTGTCGGTGAGGCAATGGTGTCCGGGATGGCTGGCGCATATGGCCATCTGCATTGCCGCGCGACATATCCGAAAGCCGACCACCACTTTTACCTGGTGACGACATTGTCCGAGACGGTTCAACGCCGCCCGGATACCTGTGCGAAGCGGTTCACGGCGCTAAGTAAAACATATGAAGTAATTGCGTCACGGGTCCGGTGCGTGAAACTGTCATCGGATACACACTTGTTCGGTGCCGTATTGCGCAGTGTTGCCGGTGAGATTTAGATTGGCCTGATGGCGCGGTCACAGGACAATCGTTCCCGTACCGGGCATGGCCTGCCGCGGAGGGAAAGGCGGAAATGCTCTTGCGTCGTGCCAACGAGGCTTTCGATTCACTCATGGTCATTGCCGGATATGGCATTGGACAGGCGGCATCCCTGTTTCCGCTTGCGGTAATGTTTGATATCGGCACTTGTGAAGTGAGGGTCACGCGATGAGCCTGGACATGCTTCTGGTCTGTGTCGGGTCGAATGGTGTGTCACACCCGTGTTGAATGCGTTGTCGATATGGCTTGCCACGGGCAACCCTGCAGGACATGCCCGTGCGATAAGCTCATTGGAGCGGCAAGGTTTTACTTGCGCGACGCAGATTGCGTGGGCAGGCGGTCGCGTCCTTGGCTGGGGGCATCCCCGGCAGCGGCAAGTCGAGGATTGCCTTGTGCGCACGCCGCATGGCACGGCCTGCTGCGTCGGACCGTTATGGTATGCCGGCAAGTTCGGCACGGCGGCGTTGGCCGCATTGATCGAAGACAGCCATGCCGGTCGACCGATCGACGAGGCGGCGCTGCGTGGAAACTTCGTGCTGTTTCTGCACACCGCACGGCACTGCGTGGTGCTTAATGACGGGCTGGGCTTTGCGCGGGTCTACACCAGCCCCGATGGCTTGTTTCACAGCACCAGCTGGCTTGCCACCTGCGCCTACGCCGGCCAAGTCGCACTGAATGAACCGGCGGCCATCGAGTACGTGCTGCTGGGCGCCTCGCACTCGAACGAAACCGTCGCCAGCGGCATTACCACCCTTCCGTGTGCCAGCGGGCTGGACTTGACCCGCCGTGCCCGCTACGACCGCCCGCGCGTGTGGGATGGCAGTGCGGGTGCGGCTGCCGCGACGCTTGATGATGCCGTGACGCGAATGGCGGCTCATCTTGCAACGGTGTTCGAGGAAACCGCGACGGCGTTCCCCGCGCGCATACGCACGGCGCTTTCCGGCGGTTTCGATTCGCGCCTCATCCTGGCTGGATTACTTTCTCGCGGCCATCGGCCGGGATTGTTCGTTTACGGCAATGCGGCGTCTGGCGACGTCCCCATTGCCCGTGCCGTTGCCGACAGCGCCGGCCTGGCGCTGGACGTCATCGACAAGGGCGCGCTGGATGCGCATGTGCCGCCGCCGGACATGGAGCGGCTGGTCGCCAGCGCGTTGTTTTTCGACGGCCTGCCCAACGACGGGATTTACGATGCCGGCGCCGACCAGCAAACACGGTTGCAGCAGTCGGCCGATGGCCGGTTGGAACTGAATGGCGGCGGTGGCGAAATTTTCCGCAACTATTTCCATCTGCCTGCCTGGCGTTACAGCGCGATGGATATCGTGCGGGCCTTTTATCGCGGTTTCGACCGTGCCGTGTTGCGGCAAGCGGGCGCCTTGGCAGCCTATGAAAAGCGCATGGCGGCCTCGATTGCGCGCGCGGTGGGTGAGACTGCAGACGACTTCATCCGGCCACTCGACCGTCATCGGCTGGAGCTGGCCTATCCGCTGTTTCGCTGCCACCACTGGATGGCGGTCAACAACAGCGTGGCGTTGCGTTACGGCTACTACGCAACACCGCTGATCGATCCGCTGTCGACGGCCATGGCGTGGCAGTTGCCGCTGCGCTGGAAGAATGCCGGCTTGCTGGAGGCGCGCCTGATCGAGGCGCTGCATCCCGGCGTCGCCAGCCAGATGTCGGAGTATGGATTCCGGTTCAGCGATGGCCCCAACCTCAGGGCGCGACAGCAGGCATGGCTGGATCGCTCACGGCCGGTACGGGCGCGACCGCTCATCAGCAGCGCGGGCCGGTATCTGCGCCGGCGCACGCTGGCGCCCACCTGGCTGGCGCACTGCCGTGCCCTGCTGCCCGGCGAATGGTGTGTCGATCACTTGCTGGATTTGACACGTTTGACCGACAACCAGGCACTGGCGCGGGCGCTGGCGATAGAGGTGACCTGGCGCAAGTTGCTTGCGTAGTCGCGTGCCCATCCTGCTGGTTGCGGAGTGGGCCGTGCATGGGCCGCATGTAGCTGGCGTCGCGCGTCAGGGCGGCAGGGACCGCGGCAGGAGCGCGAAGTTGGGATAGTTGTCGTAGGCGTTGGCGCCGCTGG
>CAZMPZ010000007.1:0-136135 GCA_964568445.1 uncultured Rhodanobacter sp.
TAACCGGCGCAAAGACCGCGTAGCGGGATTTGCGTCCGGTTGACCGAATAGTTAGCTGTCTTTAGGAAACTTAACGTGTACAGCAGATTCTAGCCTGAGCGAGGCAATATCGTTGTATACAAAGCCATACGGCGAGTCGACCCTTGGAACTTTCTTATACACAAAAACAGGGATACTTACGCGCCCGCTAGCCGTTTGGTAAGGTGTCTCGACCAATATATCTTCCGTGATAAAGATTGACTTTGTTGGAAACGTCTTGAGCTTGTATATCGTTAGTTGGCCACGCTTTTCTGACTTGCCATAGGCTTCTTCAACAAGCTTCCATGCTTCACGAATCTTGTTTGCGAGCGCATCCCTTGTTGTTGATGTCTTTGTTGCTAAGACGTCGACAAATGGCGATTCTGGATCTACTGTGAAGAACTCAGTCGTGGATTTTTTTGAGAATCGTTTTTGCAAAGATACGGTGTTATTTCCAGCCCAACGGAGTCCATCATTCATAACAATGCAAAGGGAGTCGGCATTCTCGACGATATCAATGAAATTATATGCTTGAACCTCCGGCTTTATCTCACACAGACCAAGCTCATCGACGCTGTCGTGAATGCGGAAAAGCCGCCTGAGTGTTGTTTCCGATTCTCTCTCCTGGAAGATTTTAAATAAGATAGATAGCAAGCCGCCTACTAACAAGGCGCTGGAGAAATCATTTAGATATGGAAGTTGCCATGACCCCGGCGGAAGCGCCGCCTTATACGCAATCGCAACGAGCGCAAGGATGATCAGGACCGAAGCGATGACGTATTGACGCATGAGTGCTCCCTTTAGACAGCTAACGCCTGAGCTCAGCCGCCGGCAGACCGCGTAGCGGGATGACGGTCGGCTGCAGCGAATTGTTATGCGCCATTATTTAGGACCTTAGACCAATCGTAGTAGAAGGGATTTGAATAGGCCTTGTTCCAAAGCCTGTCTTGGGCGACGACAATAAGCCTACGGTCAATTCCTTTGCCAAGAATCTCCTCTACGATACTCTCTTGAATGATGAAACGATGTGAGTCGAATGCCTGTATTGCCACAGGGCAACTTCTGTCTACGTTGAATGTTGGTGATGCCACATATACCCACCCGAGGCGCTTAGGAATACGCTTGAATTGCTTAACATAGCCGAGCCACTCACGCCAGCTTGCCGTGTGTTCATGGTATAAAACTGATGCTCCAGCTAAATGGACGGTATGAGAAGATCTATTTTGTACAATCACACATGCGCCTACATTCTTGCCTTCGATGCCGTGCGCAACTATTACTTTGAACCGTGGCCTTCGCTGCAATAACTTCCAGACGAAAATCACGGTTGACAGTACGGCTGCATAGACCGATAGCCAATCAGTGAGTTTCAAGGCCACTCCGTTTCGTGCGTGCATCGCTGTAGCGCATAGTGATAATTCGACTACCACGCGATCCACCATGGCCAAATTAGTTTGTGAGCCTATCGACTTGCAGAGTCGAGACGGCCTTGTCGTACGCCGCCTTCGCAATAGCGAAGCTATTGTTGCCACTCTCGCCGCGAGCAGTTGAACGCGTTTGTGTTGCTGACGCACTCACGTATGGGAGCCATGCAACTAAAACTCCTTTCATATCCTGTTTAATTGTAGTGCTTTCGTTCTTCGAGTATTGCTTGAAGACGTCTACACCATCTTTCTTTGCGTCTGATAAACACGCGTTAATTTTTTCGGTACCTGCTGCTATCGCTTCTCGGATGATTGGATCATCGGTAACGGTATGGGTACCTGGCATCATTCGGGCAGCACGTGTGTTAATTTCATCGGAAACTGCGTTGATAGCAACCAGGTCGCATTTTTCTGTCAGCGAATTTAGCTGGCTAACATATGGAGCGCTTTCCGTTTGAGACATTGATACACCGGATACCATCATCGTAAATCCAAGGAATAGGGGAACTACGATTTTCATGATTTTCTCCAATCTGCTACGAGCGAGCCCGGGTCAACTTTGGCGGGCTGCTCGACGGTGGGCTTGCGGAACTAGCGATACCCTTGACCCTTCATTGCATAACGCTAAGTAGATTTCAAGTTGCAGTGTAATCCCGCAATCTATCTCGGCAAACCGGCACGTTCGCGAAACCACCAGCCTACACGAATCAACGACTTGTTCCCCTTGAGGCAGCCTAATCCAGCAACTTAATCGCGCCGTGTTCGTCCTGACGAATGACGCCCGAGAACATCCTTCCACGTAGTGAGACACGAGGCAAGCAGTTGGAGGACACCGCACGCGGCGCGCAGGTACTTCAACACCCCGACACGCAGCTTGCTGCTGCACGGGCAAGCGCATCCGCCGCGCCTTGCGCCGCCACGCTCGGCCAGAGATGTGCACGTCACGCGGCCCACAAATCATGGCTCAGCAAACCTGTGGCGGCGGGTAATGTCGCCCTGCCCGCTTTGGCTGATAGCACACCGTATGCCGATGAAATGCCTCGTCGGCGTTGGCTGCATTCCATCCGGGCAATCCCGCCAGCGGCAGCGGGCGCAGTTCCAGTGGATCGTGCAACAGTTGTTCGGCGGCAATCATTGCGGCGCAGTGGGTGAGTATTTCCGCCATGTCGAGCGCCCTGGAGGATTGGAAGACCAGTGCCTTGCCCACCAGTAGCTGTGATGGCGTGAGCGCCTGCTCCAACAGGGCGTGACCAAACAACTCGGCCTGAATCGCGCCGTCGCGCCAGGCTTGACGATGACGCCAGAACAGGCCGTACCAGTCGTGGGCGTCCCATAGCGGCAGCAGCGCGGGATCGCGCAGCAGGACAATGACGCCGCCTTCGTCGAAATGGGTAAGCGCATATTGCTCGCGCGAACGATGCTTGGTGCCGACGCGCGCAACCTCGCTGACCTGGCGCTGATTCAACGCACGCTTCAATGCCGGGTAGCGCAGCCACACCAAGGCATTGAACAAGTCGTGCCAATTGGCCTCACGGGTGGCAATGCGCCCGTGATCGGCAATGCGCTGCTCGTAATGCAGTCCGTCGGCCAGCAATGGTGCGGTCTGCGCGACAAAACGCTGCGGCGCATCGTCCGGCCAGCGGCCATTGAGCGCCGCGATGGATGGCCACGCCGCGCCGCGCAGCAACGCCGCATCATCACTCCACGCGGCCAGCGGCAGGCGATCAAACACCAATGGATCAACGCTGCCGCGTGTGGGAGCGACGTAACGCATTGCAAACCTCGGTTTGACGCGACCTCGACCCTGCGAACGGCGAGGCCAAACGGTGAGCGGCCATCATACGTTTCGACGCTCCGCATGCGGGCGATTAAGCTCATGGTTTTCCTCAGGCAGGACGACCATGGGCCAGCAGATCAACCTTCCCACCGCCGGCACCCAGTGCATCACCGCGTACCTGGCCAAGCCGGCGGGGAAGCCCAAGGGCGGCATCATCGTGATCCAGGAAATCTTTGGCGTCACCGAGCACATCCGCAACGTGACCGACCGCTTTGCGGCGCAGGGCTACACCGCCATTGCCCCGGCATTTTTCGATCACCTGGAAAGTGGCGTGGAGCTCAACTACGACCGCGGCGGCTATGCCAAGGGCAAGCAGCTGGTGACCGAACTGGGCTTTGACCGCGCGCTGGAGGACGTGACCAGCGCCGCCGAATCCATTGCCTCGGCCGGCCGCATCGGCACCGTCGGTTACTGCTGGGGCGGCACGGTGGCGCTGCTGTCGGCGCTGCGGTTGGGGTTGCCCTCGGTGAGCTACTACGGCGCGCGCAATCTGCCGTTTTTGCATGAGGTGCCGCAAGCCCCGGTGATGTTCCACTTTGGCGAAAAGGACCCCAACATCCCGCCGGACGCGGTAGCCAAGCACCGCGCCGCATTGCCGCAGATGGAAGTGTTCACCTACCCACACGCCGACCATGCGTTCAATCGCGACGGCAGCAGCCCGTATCACGCCGCCAGTGCCAAGCTGGCGCTGGAACGCACGCTGGAATTCTTCAACCAGCACCTGGCGCGCGCATGAGCGCCGCATTCACGCTGGACCCGCGATTGGCCGCCGACACCTTGCCCGTGGCGCAGCTGGCGCTGTGCGAGGTACGGCTGATGAACGATGCGCGCTATCCGTGGCTGATCCTCGTGCCACGTCGCGCTGACCTGGTCGAGACCACCGACCTCGACAACGACGCGCAATGCCAGCTGTGGCGGGAAGTCGCCATTGCCGGCGCAGCGCTGCGTGCGGGCGGCCCATGCGACAAGCTCAACATCGGCGCGCTGGGCAACATCGTGCGGCAGCTGCATGTACACGTCATTGCCAGGCGCATCGGCGACGCCGCATGGCCAGGTCCGGTGTGGGGCCACGGCGCGGTGCAGCCCTATACGCCGGCACGCGCGGCGGCGTGCATCACCGCGCTGGCGCAAACGCTGCGCTGACGCCACCGGGCCGTGGCGGCGTCAGGCGCTGCGGTGCTCAGTAACCCTGCGTCGGCTCGTAGCCACCGTTGTGCGCGGCGTCCTTGTTCTTGAGCTCGTCATTCATCGGCGCACGCTCGTGATGGTCTTCCAGCTGCCGTGCCTTGGTGTCCTGCGGGTTGATTTCCTTGAGCGTGCCCTTGTCGTCGTAATACACGCGCATGCCGTAGTCGATGGCCATGCGCGCCATGTACTGTAGGTGCTGCTTGCGAATCTTGGAGTCGTCGCTGCGCTCCAGCAGTACGGTTTTGGGCAGCTTGCCCTGGTCCTTCAGATAGGCAAAGTGGCTGCCGGTATCCAGGGCGGACAGCACGCCGCCGTCGATCAGGAACTGGCCGTCCTTGTAGGCCTTGATGACGGCATCAAACTGCCCCTGCATGGCACTGGTCTGCACGGCGTCCTTGGTGGTCGTGGTTGAGCAGCCGGCAGCCAGCAGCACGCCACCAAGCATCAGCGCAGCCACTACGGGCTTGAACAGGGATTGAAGTCGCAGCATGGCGGGATCTCCTTCGAATGGCTCAGTGTAGTGGCGGCGTGACGGCACCATCATGGCGCGGCAAGCCGTGACGCCCTGTGCGGTTCAGGCGCGCGGCAGGGTGACGCCGCGCTGGCCCTGGTACTTGCCGGCGCGATCCTTGTAGCTGGTCTCGCAAATCTCGTCGGCCTGCAGGAACAACAGCTGCGCGACGCCCTCATTGGCGTGAATCTTGGCCGGCAGCGGCGTGGTGTTGGAAAACTCCAGCGTCACGTGGCCTTCCCATTCCGGCTCCAGCGGTGTGACGTTGACGATAATGCCGCAGCGCGCGTAGGTACTTTTGCCCAGGCAGACCACCAGGATGTCGCGCGGGATGCGGAAGTATTCGACCGTGCAGGCCAGCGCAAAGGAGTTGGGCGGGATGATGCACACATCCGCTTCCAGATCGACAAAGCTGGACGAATCAAACGCCTTGGGATCGACAATGGTGGAATTGATGTTGGTGAAAATCTTGAACTGGCGCGCACAACGCACGTCGTAGCCGTAGCTCGAGGTGCCATAGGAGATCAGCTTCTCGCCATCGCGCGACTTGACCTGGCCGGGCTCGAACGGCTCGATCATGCCACGGGTTTCGGCCATGCGCCGGATCCAGAGGTCAGACTTGATGCTCACACGCGCTCCGAGGTTGCTTAGCGCCCGGCAAACGCACGGGCGAAACGCGCAAAGTACATGCTGCGGCCGCCACTACGCCAGCCCGGACCTGCGCACTCAGCCCAGCGGCATCTCTTCAACCGACACCTTGGCAAAGCCCAGCGACTTGTTGCGCGGCTGCAGCGACAAGTGCCCGGCGGTGTTGCGGGCAATGGCCCGGTAGCGCGCGGTGATTTCCGACTCGGGCATGGCGGCGACGGTGGGATTGCCGCCGTCGGTCTGCTCGCGGATGCGGATGTCCAGCGGCAGCGAGCCCAGATACGGCACGTGATACTGCGCCGACATGCGCGCGCCGCCGCCTTCGCCAAAGATGTGCTCCTCCGTGCCACACACCGAGCACACATGCGTGGCCATATTCTCGACCACACCCAACACGGGCACTTCCACTTTCTCGAACATCTTCAGCGCCTTGCGCGCATCCAGCAGCGCAATGTCCTGCGGCGTGGTGACGATGACCGCACCCGATACCGGCACCTTC
The DNA here is from genome assembly GCA_964568445.1 of uncultured Rhodanobacter sp. Classification (GTDB taxonomy): domain Bacteria; phylum Pseudomonadota; class Gammaproteobacteria; order Xanthomonadales; family Rhodanobacteraceae; genus Rhodanobacter. The sequence goes on from CAZMPZ010000007.1 coordinate 6,126, forward strand.
TGCGACAAGGTCAACTGAATGTCGCCCGTGCCTGGCGGCAAATCCACGATGAGGTAATCCAGCTGGTCCCAGCGCGTATCGGTAAGCAGCTGCATCATGGCTTGGGTGACCATCGGCCCGCGCCAGATCATCGGCGTGTCCTCTTCCACCAAAAAACCGATGGACATCACCGGCATGCCATGCGCCTGCATCGGGATGATGCTTTTGCCGTCGGGCGAGGCCGGCTTGCCGTGTACGCCAAGCATGGTCGGCTGGCTCGGGCCGTAGATGTCCGAATCCATCACGCCGACCTTGGCACCCTCGGCCTGCAGCGCCAGCGCCAGGTTGGCGGCCACCGTGGATTTGCCGACGCCACCCTTGCCCGAGGCAACGACAATGATGTTCTTGATCCCCGGCAACGGCCCGAGCGTGCCTTGCACCTTGTGCACATGGATGCGGCTGGTGATGGATACCGCCGCCGTGGCAATCGCCGCATCGGCCTGCAGCGCGTCGCGTACGCGCGCCGTCATGCGCTCGATGGCGCCAGTCGCCGGATAGCCCAGCTGGATATCCACCGAGACCTTGTCGCCATCCACGCCAATGCCGCGCACGGACTGCAGGATTGGCGCCTCGGTGTGGGGATCGATCAGTTCGCCCAGCAGGCGGCGGACCAGGGCTTCATCGGCTTGCGCACTCATCGGCATTCATGTCTCGCGGTGGGCCTGCAATTATGCCTTGCGGGTGACGCAACCCGGCTGATGCAGATCAGCGACGCCAGCGCGTCCGTCGTGGCGCGATGCAGCTTGACCACCGGGCGCTTCCTCGGCAGGCTGGCGCAATACGCCCTCGTACGGAGCATGACCATGAAGCTTGCCGTCCCGTTTGCCCTGGCCGCCGCATTGTTGCTGTCCGCCGCCCCCGCGTTGGCGGCTACCGACACGCCGGTGGGCACGTGGAAGACCATCGACGACAACACGCATCAAGCCAAATCCATCGTCGAAATCAGCGAGCAGGACGGCAAGCTGCAAGGCAAGATCGTCAAGCTGCTCAACCGTTCGGCCGAAGACGTGGCGCGCGACGGCGAGCATCCCAAGTGCACCAAGTGCAGCGGCGAGCTGAAGAACCAGCCGATCGAGGGCATGACCTTCCTGTGGGGACTGACGCGCGATGGCGACCAGTGGAGCGGCGGCCGCATCGTCGACCCCAAGAACGGCAAGGAATACAAGGTCAAGCTGAGCCTGACCGACGGCGGCCAGAACCTGGACGTGCATGGCTACATCGGTTTCTCCCTGCTCGGCCGCACACAGACCTGGCAGCGCCAGGAATAACGCGGCACGACGGGCGCGCGGCAGGTCACCAGCCGGCCTGCCACGCGCCGTTTCGTGCCCGGCAGGCGCGACGCACGGCAATGGGTTTGGACGTCCATGGCATAATGCGCGATCGCCCGCAACTTGCTGCCCGTCATGAGTCGTCGCCTGCTTGTCACCAACGCCCTGCCCTACGCCAACGGCCCGCTGCACATGGGCCATTTGCTGGGTTACATCCAGGCTGACATCTGGGTGCGCGCGCAGCGCATGGCCGGCCACGACGTGGTCTATGTCTGCGCCGACGACGCCCACGGCACACCCATCATGCTGGCGGCCGAGAAGGCCGGCGTCACCCCCGAAACCTTCATCACCTCGATCCGCACCGGCCACGAGGCGGACTTTGCCGCCTTCGGCGTGGCCTTCGACCACTACCACACCACCCACTCGGACGAGAACCGTACGCTCTCGGCGCTGATCTACGGGCGGCTGAAGGACGGCGGCTATATTGCCAAGCGCAGCATCCAGCAGCTCTACGATCCCGAAAAGCAGATGTTCCTGCCCGACCGCTACATCAAGGGCACCTGTCCCAAATGCGGCACGGCCGAGCAATACGGCGACAACTGCGAAAACTGCGGCGCCACCTATGCGCCGACCGACCTGGTCAATCCGTACTCGGTGGTGTCCGGCGCCACGCCGGTGCTGCGCGACTCGGAGCATTACTTCTTCGAGCTGGGCAAGTTCGAGGCGCTGCTGCACAAGTGGTTTGACGGCAAGCTGACCGGCGGCGCCGACGTGACCCATCCCGGCGTGGTGGCCAAGCTCAGGGAATGGCTCGACGCGGGCCTCAAGGACTGGGACATTTCACGCGACGCGCCGTACTTCGGCTTTCCCATCCCTGACGCGCCCGGCAAGTTTTTCTACGTCTGGCTGGATGCACCCATTGGCTACCTGGCCAGCCTCAAGGCGCTGTGTGCCAAGACCGGGCGCAACTTCGACGAGTTCCTCGGTCCGCACAGCACCGTGGAAATGCACCACTTCATCGGCAAGGACATCATCAATTTCCACGGTCTGTTCTGGCCGGCGATGCTGCACGGCGCCGGCATGCGCACGCCCACGGCACTGCACGTCAACGGCTACCTGACGGTCAACGGCGCCAAGATGTCCAAGTCGCGCGGTACCTTCATCCAGGCCCGCACTTATCTGGACGCCGGCATCAACCCGGAATTCCTGCGCTATTACTTCGCCACCATGCTGAGCCCGGCGCCGGTTGACGTCGACCTGGACTTGAAAGCCTTCGAGGAGCGCATCAACTCGCATCTCGTCGGCAAGTGGGTCAACATCGCCAGCCGCACCGCCGGCTTCGTGCAACAGCTCTTCAATGGGCAATTGGCCGACCATTTCGAGGCCGATGAAACCGCGCTGTGGCAAGACCTGCTGACCCACTACGACGGCATCGACAAGCTCTACGACGCTGGCGAGTTCGCCGAGGTCAGTCGCCGCTTCGTGCTGATCGCCGATCGGGTCAACGGCTATATCGCCGCACAGGCACCGTGGCGCATGGCCAAGGATCCGGCGCGACGTGACCAGCTGCAGCAAGTGTGCACGCTCGCGCTGAGTGCGTTCCGCTTGCTGTGCGGCCTGCTCAAGCCCATTGTCCCGACCACGGTGGCCGCCGCCGAAAAGTTCCTCGTCGCACCCATCGTCAGCTTTGCCGACGCACGCCGCGACTTGTGCGGCCACACGGTGGCGGCCTTCACGCCGCTGCTGCAGCGCGTGGACGCCAAGCGCATCGCCGCCATGATCGAGGCCTCCAAGGAGTCGCTGGGCGGCGCGCCAAAGTCCGCGGCGCCCGCCAAGACCGTCGCCACGGCGGCGCCTGCGGACGACGCACCACCGGCCACCATCAGCATCGATGACTTTGCCCGCCTCGACTTGCGCATCGGCAAGGTCCGCGTGTGCGAGGCCGTGGCCGGCTCCGACAAGCTGCTGCGTTTCGAGCTGGATGCCGGCGCGCTCGGCACGCGGCAGATTTTCTCCGGCATCCGTGCCGCCTACGCCGAGCCAGAGAAACTGGTCGGCCGCAACGTGGTGTTCATCGCCAACCTGGCGGCGCGCAAGATGCGCTTTGGCCTGTCCGAAGGCATGATCCTGTCTGCCGGCAGCGGCGGCAGCGATCTGTTCCTGCTGGACGCCGATCAAGGCGCGCAACCAGGCGCCAGCGTACGTTGAGGGCCATGCCCACCCTCGCCGACCAGATCGACGCCATCCTGCCGCAAACCCAATGCGGGCAATGCGGCTACCACGGCTGCCGACCGTATGCCGAGGCCATCGCCCGCGGCGAGGCACCGATCAACCGTTGCCCGCCCGGCGGTGAAGCCGGCATTGCCAAACTGGCCGCACTGCTCGACACCCCGGTTTTGCCTTTGGATGCAAGCTGCGGCGAGGAAAAACCCCGTATGCTGGCGCACATCGTCGAACACGATTGCATCGGCTGCACCAAATGCATCCAGGCCTGTCCGACCGATGCCATCGTCGGCGCGGCCAAGTTGATGCATACGGTGATGGCCGACGACTGCACCGGCTGCGAACTGTGTGTCGCCGCCTGCCCGGTCGATTGCATTGAATTGGTGCTGATGCCAGCCGGGCAAATCGACCAGGCCCACGCCGATGCGGCACGCGAAAATTTCCAGCGCCGCGAAACCCGCCTGGCCGCGCAGCGCCTGACACGGGCGAATGAACTGGCGGCGCGCAAGGCGGCGGTCGATGCCGCGCTGACGCCGGCCAATCCCGTGCTTGCGGCGCTGGCCCGCGCCCAGGCGCGCAAGGCGGCAGACAAGACATGAAGCGCGACGATGTCATCGAGCTTTTCCGGCGACTGCGTGAGATCAATCCGCATCCAGTCACCGAGCTGCACTACGCCTCGCCCTTCGAGCTGCTGGTAGCCGTGGTGCTGTCGGCGCAGGCCACCGACGTTGGCGTCAACAAGGCCACGCGCCGGCTGTTCCCCGTGGCCAACACGCCGCAGTCACTGGTGGCAATGGGTGAAGACGGGCTCAAGGCGTACATCAACACCATCGGCCTGTACAACGCCAAGGCGAAAAACATCATTGCCCTGTCGCACCAGCTGCTGGAACGCCACGACGGCAAGGTACCCGCCACGCGTGAGGCGCTGGAAGCCTTGCCGGGCGTGGGCCGCAAGAGCGCCAACATCATCCTTAACATGGTCTACGGCCAGCCGACGATCGCCGTCGACACGCATATCTTTCGTGTCGCCAACCGCACGGGCCTGGCGCCAGGCAAAGACGTGCGCGCCGTGGAGGCGAAACTTGAAAAGGTCGTCCCCACCGAGTTCCTGATGGACGCCCACCACTGGCTGGTGCTGCACGGACGCTACGTGTGCAAGGCGCGCAAACCGGACTGCCCGCACTGCATCATCCGCGACCTGTGCCGCTACAAATTCAAGACGCCGGCAGAGTGACGCCGGGATAGCGGCCCGCTGCTTCCCGCAGGCGCCCGCTCGCGGGCGATGCTTTTGTTCCAATGCGCGAGATCAAATCAGGAGCATCGCCCGCGAGCGGGCCCCTACGAAAGATTTGCCTCGGCGAAAGCGCGAATCAGCCCGCCGGCGACATGCGCTCCAGCGCGACCCTTTGCGCGGCGAGATGCGGACCCAGGTAGCAATGCGAGCCGCAGGGCTGCAAGCCGACGTCGGCAAACGCGCGTCGATACCACGATCCGGTACGCGCGAAAAAATCAAGCTTGTCGCCAACCACGTCATCACCACGGGCAAACACTTCGATAAAAGCCACGCCTTCGAGCATGGCGACAACACCGGGCAGTCCCGCGCGGACTTCCGCTGCTGGCAGGTAATGCAGCACGTTGCTGCACACGATCAGGTCGAAACGCGTATCCAGCCGCAGCTGGGCCAGATCGGCAAATCGCACCAGACCAATGTGCCGGCTGCGCCCGTAGCGCGCGACCACATACGGACTGGCATCCAGCCCCTGGTAGCTCGCTTGCGGACGCAAGATACGCAAGGCCGCCCGCCATTGCGCCTCGCCGCAACCGACATCCAGCACGCTGCGGATCGGACGGCCGAGGTAGTACTCGGCTTGTGCCACGGCCAGGGCCACTTTGCGGCGCAAAGTGGCCGGCGTGCTGACGGCATGCTCGGCGCTGTGATACCAGCGATCAAAGTAGGCGCGGTCGTAGATCTTGTTCACGGGCATGGTGCGGCAGCATTCCTGGGACAACCTTGCATGCTAGCGGCGGCGTGCACTTCCACGCCAACCCCGCTGCGTTGCGCAGGACGCGGTATCCCGCCCACTCCACGACCTGGTCAAACCTGAATCGCGGGCGACGCGACGCACGCGCCACCATGGTCGCCAGCAAAAAGATCGGCGGGCCGCCGCACAAATCCGTATAATCGGTCAATTCACCCTTCAAGAAACCTGCGCGACTGCAAAGCCGCGTCGTTCCGAGTCGATCCCATGCTTATCGAAAAACTGCGCAACATCGCCATCGTCGCCCACGTCGATCACGGCAAGACCACGCTTGTCGACTGCCTGCTCAAGCAATCGGGGACGTTCTCCGAGCGCACCGTGCTGGCCGAGCGCGTCATGGACAGCGACGATCAGGAAAAAGAGCGCGGTATCACCATCCTGGCCAAGAACACCGCCATCACCTGGAACGGCAACCGCATCAATATCGTCGACACCCCGGGACATGCGGACTTTGGCGGCGAAGTCGAGCGCGTGCTGTCGATGGTCGACTCGGTACTGATCCTGGTCGACGCCATGGACGGACCGATGCCGCAGACACGCTTCGTGACGCAGAAGGCGTTCGACATGGGCTTCAAGCCCATTGTCGTCATCAACAAGATCGACCGCCCCGGCGCGCGCCCGGACTGGGTGCTGGACCAGACCTTCGACCTCTTCGACCGCCTTGGCGCGACCAACGAGCAGCTGGACTTCCCGGTGGTCTACACCTCGGCCCTGCACGGCTACGCCAGCCTCGACAGCAATGCGCGCGAAGGCGACATGACACCGTTGTACGAAGCCATCATGGCCCACGTCGCGCCGCCGGATGTGCATCCGGAAGGCCCGTTCCAGATGCGCATCAGTCAGCTTGACTACAACAGCTACGTTGGCTTGATTGGCATCGGCCGTGTGCAGCGCGGCACAATCAAGACCAACCAGCCGGTGTCCATCGTCGACCGCGAGGGCAAGAAGCGCACCGGCAAGGTGTTGCAGGTGCTGGGCTTCATGGGCCTGGAGCGGCGCGAGGTGCCTGAGGGCAGCGCTGGCGACATCATCGCCATTTCCGGCGTGGAAGGCCTGAGCATTTCCGATACGGTGTGCCAGCTCGACACGCCCGAGGCGCTGCCGGCGCTCACGGTCGACGAGCCGACCATCAGCATGACCTTCCAGGTCAACAACTCGCCGTTTGCCGGCGACAAGAACCGCAGCGGCGGCAAGTTCATCACCAGCCGCCAGCTGCGCGAGCGGCTTGAGCGCGAGATGCTGCACAACGTCGCACTCAAGGTCGAGGAAGGCTCGGACCCGGATAAGTTCAGGGTCTCTGGCCGCGGCGAGCTGCACCTGTCGGTGCTGATCGAGAACATGCGTCGCGAGGGCTACGAACTGGCCGTGTCGCGCCCGGAAGTCATCATCAAGGAAATCGACGGCAAGCTGTGCGAGCCGATCGAACAGCTGGTGGTGGACGTGGAGGAAGTGCATCAGGGCGGCGTGATGGAACGCCTGGGCATGCGCAAGGGCCAGCTCAAGAACATGGTGTCCGACGGCCGTGGCCGCGTGCGCCTGGATTACGAAATTCCGGCGCGCGGCTTGATTGGTTTCCAGGGTGAATTCCGCACGCTGACGCAAGGTACCGGCCTGGTCTTCCACGTCTTTGACCATTACGGCCCCAAGGCCGAAGGCGCCATCGCCAAGCGTCCCAACGGGGTGATGATCGCCAATGCTGGCGGCACCACGCCGGCGTACTCGCTCGGGCCGCTGCAGGAACGCGGCAAGTTGTTCGCCGCCGAAGGCGACGAGGTCTACGAAGGCCAGCTGGTCGGCATCCATTCCAAGGACAACGACCTCACCGTCAACGTCATCAAGCCCAAGCCGCTGACCAACATGCGCGCCGCCGGCAAGGACGACGCCATCCAGTTGAGCCCGGCCATCAAGTTCTCGTTGGAGCAGGCGCTGGAGTTCATCGAGGACGACGAACTGGTCGAGGTCACGCCCAAGGAAATCCGCTTGCGCAAGCGTGGCCTGACGGAAATCGACCGTCGCCGCTCACACCGCAACTGACAGGGCGTGACGGGTGGCACCCGCACGCACAGCGGAAAGCGGCGGGCGGTGTCACACCATTCGTGTCCCGTGGGAGCCCGCTCGCGACCGCAGGAAGTCCCTTGTGGGCGGGCGATGCTCTGCTTTGATGACGCAAGAATTTTGATGGCGTAGCAAACGCATCGCCCGCGAGCGGTCTCCTACCGGGGCGTGTCCATACATAGGGCCGGCGGTTGCCGTCCGGGCTACATCCCTTTGCCGATGACACGCAGCCCCGGCCGTTGGCGGGCGATGGTGCGCAGCAGCTGCGCAAACCCCTTGAGATCCTCCGGCCACGGCGAGGCATCGCGCCAATACAGGGAAATCCCGCGCCCGCGAACATCCCCGGACAAGGCCACCAGCACGATGTGCGGCATCGACGCCAGTCGCTCGTGCGCCAGCGCCGGCACCAGCGCATAACCGCCGCGCAAACTGACCAGCGCCGCCAGGCTTTCCAGGCTCACATCCTGCACCTGGCTGCGTGCGCGGCCGGCGCCGGGCAAGCCATCGGCGTGGCTCTCCGCCATCAAGGTGGCATCGGCGGGATCCAGCTGCGCCAGCGCCAATCGCTTGCGTCGGGCCAGGGCGTAATCCTCACGCAGCATCACTTCCCAAGGCTCGAAAAACAGCTGCTGCGCATTGATGCCGCTGCTGGCCGGGACAGTCGGCGCCAGCGCCGCATCCAGCTCGCCCTCGCGCAGGCGGCGCAGCAGGCCACCCGGCTTGCCTTCGGACAAGCTAAGGCGCACGCCCGGATAATGCTGCGGGAAAGGCGCGATCAAGTGCGGCATCAGGTAAGGCCCGAGCGACGCCGGCAGGCCAAGCCGCAGCTCGCCGCCAAACGCTGCACTGCCGGCACGCGCCACTTGCTGCAGATGCTCAGCGGCGTCGAGCATGGCATCGATCTGCGCCAGCAGCCGCGTGCCGGCGGCAGTAGGCACGATGCTGCGCCCGCCGCGCTCGAACAGCGGCACGCCCAGCGCCTGCTCCACTTTCTGCACCTGGTGCGACAAGCCGGAAGGGCTGATGTGCATGGCCCGCGCCGCGCGGTTGAAGCTTGCATGCCGATGCACGGCCTGCGCCAGCGCCAGATCGCGCAGCGAGACGGCAGCCAGCAGCGTCGAAATCATCGAATGCTGCATGTGATCAAACGCGCTTGAACGAAAAGGGCACGACATCCATCCTGTGTGCGGGCTGGGATATGCGCGAGAGTTTACCTGCGCCGTACCCGCTCACGCCCATCGCCGCCCCCGTACCACGCCGTGAAGCTTCGCGGTGCGCGGGGGTTTGGGCGATAATGAACACTTTGCCGATCACGGCGTGTCCAGCCGTCTGAACGCCCAGCTGCAGCTTCTGCCAGGAGCAACATCATGAAAGACACCTATTCCGTACGCGACACGTTTGAAGTCAATGGCAAGAAGTACCACTTCTTCAGCCTGACCAAGCTCGGCCAGCGTTTTGACATCAAACGTCTGCCCTACTCGATGAAGATTCTCCTGGAGAGCCAGCTGCGCAATGAGGACGGCGTCGACGTCACGCCGGACAAGATCGAGGCGATCGCCAAGTGGGTGCCGACCGCCACGCCGTCGACCGAAATCGCGTTCATGCCGGCGCGCGTGATCCTGCAGGACTTCACCGGCGTGCCGTGCGTGGTCGACCTGGCAGCGATGCGCGACGCCGTGGTCAAGCTTGGCGGCGACGCCACGCAGATCAATCCGGTGAACCCGGTCGAGCTGGTCATCGACCACTCGGTACAGGTCGACGTGTTCGGTTCCGAGGGCGCGCTGGAGCAGAACGTCGAAATCGAGTTCAAGCGCAACCGCGAGCGTTACAGCTTCCTGCGCTGGGGCCAGAAGGCATTCCAGCAATTCCGCGTGGTGCCACCGCGCACCGGTATCGTGCACCAGGTGAACCTGGAGTACCTCGCACGCGGGGTGTTCACCAAGGACATCGAAGGCGAAACCTACGCCTATCCCGACACGTTGTTCGGCACCGACTCGCACACCACGATGATCAACGGCCTGGGCGTGCTCGGCTGGGGCGTTGGCGGCATCGAAGCAGAGGCGGCGATGCTGGGTCAGCCCTCCTCCATGCTGATCCCGCAGGTGGTCGGCGTAAAGATGGTCGGCCAACTCGCTGAAGGCGTGACCGCCACCGACCTGGTGCTGACGGTGACCGAGAAGCTGCGCAAGCTCGGCGTGGTCGGCAAGTTCGTCGAGTATTTCGGCCCCGGCCTCAAGAACCTCGGCCTCGCCGATCGCGCGACCGTCGGCAACATGTCGCCGGAGTACGGCGCCACCTGCGGCATCTTCCCGATCGACCAGGTAACACTTGATTACCTGCACCTCTCCGGCCGCAACGACGAGCAAGTCAAGCTGGTTGAAGCCTATGCCAAGGTGCAAGGCCTGTGGCACGACGAGCACACGCCGGCGGCCGAGTACTCCACCGTCGTCGAGATCAACCTGCCCGACGTGAAGCCGTCGATGGCTGGCCCGAAGCGCCCGCAGGATCGCGTGCTGCTGTCCGACGCCAAGGAAAACTTCCACCAGGTGGTCGGCCCGATGACCGCCAACCGCCGCACGCGGAATGGCGATACCGACCGCTTTGCCAACGAGGGCGGCGCCACCGCCATTGGCAACGCCAACAACAACGTCGGCGAGACCGGCGTGATGGTGACGCGCAACGGCCAGAGCTTCCGTCTGAAAGACGGCTCGGTGGTGATCGCTGCGATCACCTCGTGCACCAATACCTCCAACCCGACGGTCATGGTCGGCGCCGGCCTGCTCGCGAAAAAGGCTCGCGCTCTCGGCTTGAACTCCAAGCCGTGGGTCAAGACCTCACTGGCGCCAGGCTCCAAGGTCGTCACCGATTATCTGGTGAAGACCGACCTGCTCAAGGAGCTGGAAGCCATCGGCTTTTACGTGGTCGGCTACGGCTGCACTACCTGCATCGGCAACTCCGGCCCGCTGCCGGAGGAAGTCAGCAAGGGCATTGGCGAGGGCGATCTGGCCGTGGCCGGCGTGCTGTCCGGCAACCGCAACTTCGAGGGCCGCATCCACGCCGAAACCAAGCTCAACTACCTGGCCTCGCCGCCGCTGGTGGTTGCCTACGCGCTGGCCGGTACGCTGGACATCAACCTGACCAAGGATCCCATCGGCACCGGCAAGGACGGCCAGCCGGTTTACCTCAAGGACATCTGGCCGACCAACCGCGAGATTGGTGAGGCGATGGCCGGACGCATCACCCCCGACATGTTCAAGAAGAACTACGCCGACGTGTTCAAGGGTGACGCGCGCTGGAACGGCATTCCCTTCCCGGATGGCGACGTCTACCAGTGGGAAGACTCCACCTACATCAAGAATCCGCCGTACTTCGACGGCATGACGATGGAAGTCGCCAGGGCCGAGGACATCCACGGCGCGCGCGTGCTTGGCCTGTTTGCCGACTCGATCACCACCGACCACATCTCACCGGCCGGCGCGATCAAGAAGGACAGTCCGGCCGGTCGCTTCCTGATCAGCCGCGGCGTCGATCCGCACAACTTCAACTCCTATGGTTCACGCCGTGGCAACGACGACGTGATGGTGCGCGGCACGTTCGCCAACATCCGCATCAAGAACCAGTTGCTGGACGGCGTGGAAGGCGGCTACACCAAATACCTGCCCACCGGCGAGCAGATGGCCATCTACGATGCCGCCATGAAGTACAAGGAAACCGCGACGCCGCTGGTAGTGATTGCCGGCAAGGAATACGGCACGGGCTCCTCGCGCGACTGGGCGGCCAAGGGCACGCTGCTGCTTGGCATCAAGGCGGTGCTGGCCGAGAGTTTCGAGCGCATCCACCGCTCCAACCTGGTCGGCATGGGCGTGCTGCCGCTGCAGTTCAAGGCCGGCGAGAATGCCAAGACGCTGGGGCTGGACGGCACCGAGACCTTCGACATCACCGGGCTGGACAACGGCAATGCCAAGGAAGCCAAGGTCGTTGCCACCAGCACCGATGGCAAGAAGAAGGAATTCAGCGTGCACGTGATGCTGCTCACGCCGAAGGAGCGCGACTTCTATCGCCACGGCGGCATCCTGCAATACGTGCTGCGCCAGCTGGCGGGCAAGAAAGCCGCCTGATCACGCGCCACACGCCGGGTCGCCTGCCATGCGGGCGACCCGGTTTTTTTTTGCATTGCGCCGACGCTACAGCACGCGTTTCCAGCTGGCCGTGTAGCAGCGCCATGCACCGCCATCGCGGCGCCACGCCGATTGCACGCGGTACACGCCAGCATGATCGGGCAACCAGCGGCCACCGCCGGAGAGCGTGACGGTCACCGTGGCCAGCAACCGCTCACCACGGCGCTCGATGCCGATCGGCCCGAGTACCACGCCGACATGCTCGCCACGCAAGGCAAACAACCGCACCAGGTTGCCGATGGCGCGGCGATCAAGCTCACCGGCGTTGCCGTCGAAATCCGCGCTGAGCGGCGCGACGACGTCACCGGCTATTGTCGCTTCGGCAGCCGTGGCCATGGCCGTGATGGCCGTGCGGACCTGGGCTTCGTCGTCCGGGCGATGACACGCGGCAAGCGCCAGTATCGCGGCCGCCAGCAACAACACCACTCCACGCCGCGCGTGCACTTGCATCGGCTATCTCCCCGCGCTGCAGCTTGCCGCTATGCGCAAGCGTATGTTCCAATGATCCACTACAGCATGCAGCTTGATACGCGTGTGCGCCAGTCATGCATGCCTTTCGCCAAACGCATCAGGGGGCAAGGTCAATGAGCAATGATCGTCCGTGGTTGAGTCACTACCCAGCGGGCGTGCCGACGCATATCGATGTCAGCCAGTACGCCTCCGTGTCCGCCATGCTGGAGGAGGCTTTCCAGCGTTTCCGCGACCGGCCGGCATTCGCCAACTTCGGCCGCCGGCTCAGCTACGGTGAAATCGATCAGCTCAGTCAGCAGTTTGCCGGTTACCTCACCGGTGTGCTGAAGCTTGGCAAGGGCGACCGCATCGCCCTCATGATGCCCAACGTCCTGCAATATCCCATCGCCCTGTTCGGCGCGTTGCGCGCCGGGCTGGTGGTAGTCAACACCAACCCGCTGTACACCGCGCGTGAGTTGCGCCACCAGCTGCAGGATGCCGGCGCTACGGCCATCGTGGTGTTGGACAACTTTGCCGCCACGCTGCAGGCGGTCGTGGCCGATACCCAGGTCAGGCATATCATCACCACCGGCCTGGGCGACATGCTCGGCTTCCCCAAGGGCGCGGTGATCAACTTCGTGCTCAAGCATGTCAAGAAGATGGTGCCGGCCTTCAGCCTGCCGCAAGCAGTGCGTTTTCGCGACGCGCTTGCGCGCGGCAACGGCCTGAAGGTCCCCGCGCCGGGCCTGACCCACGACAACATCGCCTTTTTGCAATACACCGGTGGCACCACCGGCGTGGCCAAGGGGGCGATGCTCACGCACGGCAACATGATTGCCAACATGCTGCAGGCGCGCGCGTGGATTGGCTCGGACACGGTCAAGCCGGGTGAGGAAGTCATCATCACCGCGCTGCCGCTGTACCACATCTTCTCGTTGACGGCCAACGCCTTCGTGTTTGCCAGCCTGGGCGGACTCAATTGGCTGATCACCAACCCGCGCGACATGCCCGGTTTCGTCAAGGAGCTGCGCCAATCGGGCTTCACCGCCATCACCGGTGTCAACACGCTGTTCAACGGCCTGCTCAACACGCCGGGATTCGCCGAGCTGGATTTCTCGCGCCTGCATCTGACGCTGGGCGGCGGCATGGCCGTGCAGCGCGCGGTGGCCGAACGCTGGAAGAAGACCACCGGCTGCACTCTGGCCGAAGCCTATGGCCTGACTGAAACGTCCCCGGCGGTATGCATCAACCCGCTGGATCTGGCGCAATACAACGGCTCTATCGGCCTGCCGATCCCTTCCACGGATGTTGCAATCTGGTCGGAAGACAGCCAGCCGCTGGGCTTCGACGAAGTGGGCGAGCTGATGGTGCGCGGCCCGCAAGTCATGCTTGGCTACTGGCAGCGTCCGGAGGAAACGGCCAAGGTGCTGGTCAAGGATGGCTGGTTGCACACCGGCGACGTCGCCAAGATGGATGCCAACGGCTACGTCTACATCGTCGACCGCAAGAAGGACATGATCTTGGTGTCCGGCTTCAACGTCTATCCCAACGAGGTCGAGGATGCGGTGATGGAACACCCGGACGTACTGGAAGTGGCTGCCGTGGGCGTACCCGACGAACATTCGGGCGAGGTGGTGAAGCTTTTCGTCGTGCGCAAGAACCCGGCCCTTACCGAAGATGCGCTCAAGCAGTTCTGCCGTGAGCAGCTGACCGGCTACAAGCGGCCGAAGTTCATCGAGTTTCGCGACAGCCTGCCCAAGAGCAACGTGGGCAAGATCCTGCGCCGCACCCTGCGTGACGAGGGACGCAAGCCGGCCTGAATGCCGGCGGCGGGGGTTCCAGCCGCGCCGGGGATTCAGTCGTCCCAGTATTCAAGGATATCGGCGTAGCCGCCAAGCAGGTTCCACAGCGGTACCTGCTTGTCCTCGGGAATGCTGCGGTAGGTGAAGCCAATATGCGTATCCGACACCCGGGCCACTGCGGCCGACAGGTGGATGTGCAGGTCCTGGCCAAAGATCATGTCCAGTACCCAGGTTTCCCCCGGTACGCCATGCCAGCCCAGCGGACGCACCAGCATGGCGCCGGTGGCCGAGATATCCGCCAATTCCGTGGGATGGGATTCACCACCACGGCTCATCAATGCCGTGGTTTCAATCTGCATGCGCGCCGGGCGCAGGCGCAATGCACCGTTGTTGTCGCGTTGATTCATGTCCGTCATCGTCAATCCGCTCATGACACGCTGCCTGTGATCGCCCTTCGGTGCAGGAGAGCCGGCCATTGCTGGCGACTGGCACTGCGCATCCGTGACGCGTTGCCCGCGCATGGCGCGAACACGACGCCGTACTCCGCACTCCCGGTATCGCCCCCGACTTGAAGCAAGCGACATGCCAAGGCATCGGAGCACGCCCTCCCCGCAGGCAATTATGCACGTTGACCGGCACCACCATGGCAACCACGGCGCGGCAACGCGGCGTTCACCCGCATCACGACGACTTGGCTGCGACGACAGGACACCACAATGGGCCAACGACCCGACACAGCCCGACGCAACGGGTCACATCCGGACCCGCTGCAGCCGCCACATCGACACCCGCCACGCATGCCTTGGCTGGACTTGCGCCGTGGCAGTGGCTAATCTAGCCCCACGCGTGGCGCCCTACTTGGCATTGCCGGCAATACGGCAAGCGGCATGTTGTGAGTGCATCCCGCCACGGCCATGAAGTTGATGCCTTGTGCGATGACCCGGCCCGGCCAGGCCATCGGCAACGCCAGCGAGTGGCCACATTGTCGCAAGATTGCGTGCACGGCCGGCTGGCCAACCAAGACCGCCGCCGACACGGGCGTACTTGATTACCCGCCGGGGATGCCATGCGCGTCCTGGGCGTTGTCCCGGGCACAGCCTGACAACCGGCGCTGCCGAATGAAGTCAACCGAAGTTGAACGCACTGCCAACCGCGCTCTGCGGTCTACCGACATGCATTGATGAGCACTGATTCCGCCCAGCAGCAAGACCCCGCCGCTGATCCACAAGGCGCCTTTCCCGCTGTCCCGCAACAGCAGGAGATGCCGCTGGCGATCGTGCGTGGCGAACCGCTGCTGCAGATGCCGCAGGATCTGTACATTCCGCCGGATGCGCTGGAAGTCATCCTGGAGTCGTTCGAAGGCCCGCTGGATTTGCTGCTGTACCTGATCCGTCGGCAAAACCTCGACATCCTGGATATCCCGGTTGCCGAGATCACGCGCCAGTACATGGCGTACATCGAGCTGATGCACGACGTCATGCGGTTGGAGCTGGCTGCCGAGTACCTGCTGATGGCCGCCATCCTGGCCGAGATCAAGTCGCGGCTGCTGCTGCCGCGACCACCACAGGAAGAAGGGCTGGAAGAAGACCCGCGCGCCGAACTGGTGCGTCGGCTGCAGGAATACGAGCGCTTCAAGCGGGCGGCGGAAGCCATCGAGGAATTGCCACGGCTGGAACGCGACACCGTGGTGGTGCACGCGGCCAGCGGCGAACGCAATGTCATCCGTCTGCCGCCCCCGCTGGAATTGCCCGAACTGCTGCTGGCGCTGAAAGATGTATTGCATCGCGCCGAGCTGTTTGGCCATCACGCGGTACAGCGCGAACCGCTGAGCGTGCGCCAGCGCATGGGCGAGCTGCTGAGTCGGCTGGAAGCAGTGGCGTTCCAGCGTTTCGATGATCTGTTCGACGTGAGTGAAGGCCGCCTGGGCATCGTCGTCACCTTCCTTGCCATGCTGGAACTGGCCAAGGAGATGCTGGTGGAGATTGTCCAGGAAGCCCCGCTGGCGCCGATCTACCTGCGTGCCAAAACCAGCCACGACGACACCGATGCACCGCGCGTGCCGTCGCTCAGTTCGCCCGCTGCCACCGACGCGACCACGCCATGAGCGCGGCGCATGCCCTTTGCAAACCTTGAAGATCATGCCGATCGAGCAACTCAAACCCATCCTCGAGGCTGCCCTGCTCGCCTCCACCCACCCGCTCAGCGTGTCCCAGCTGGGCGACCTGTTCAGCGCCGAGGAAGACGTCAGCCACCACCAGATTGCCGAAGCATTGGCGGCGCTGGGCGAAGACTGCACCGGCCGCGGCGTCGAGCTCATCGAAGTGGCCTCGGGATTCCGCTACCAGGTGCGCCAGGACATCCAGCCGTGGGTCGCACGCATGTGGACCGAGCGTCCCAGCCGCTACTCGCGCGCCCTGCTGGAGACGCTGGCGTTGATCGCCTATCGCCAACCCATCACACGCCCGGAAATCGAGCAGATCCGCGGCGTGGTGGTCTCCACCAACATCATCAAGACCATGGAGGAGCGCGAATGGATTCGCGTCGTCGGCTACCGCGACATGCCCGGCAAGCCGGCGCTGTTCGGCACCACGCGGGCATTTCTCGACTACTTCAACCTCAAGTCACTGGATGAGCTGCCGCCACTGTCGGCCATCCGCGACATGGAAGATCCGCAATTGCGCCTGGAACCGACGCCACTGCCGCCTCCCGTGGTGCGCGACCTGCCCATCGATCCACCAGACACGACATCGGTCGATGCCGATGCCGATGCCGATCCAACTGATCCAACTGATCCAACCGAACATCCCACACCCACTGCCGACGAGGCAGCAACCCCCGCCGCGGCGACGACCATCGACACCGCCAGGCCAGATCCCGAGGAGTACCGCGCATGACTGCGCCGCAAAAAACCGTCCTGTCGCTCAAGCGCAGCACCACCGCCACCGACGCCCCGGCGCTGGAAGAGCGCCTGCACAAAGTGTTGGCCAACGCCGGCCTGGGCTCGCGCCGCATGCTTGAGCAGCGCATCCAATCCGGCGAAGTCGAGCTCAACGGCAAGCCCGCCGAGATCGGCACCAGCGTGCGCGCCGGCGATCGTGTCGTGCTTGACGGCAAGCAATACGTCGTTGCCACCGACAGCCGCGATGACACCGAAGTGCTGATGTACCACAAGCCCGAAGGCGTGCTGACCACGCGCGACGATCCCGAAGGACGGCCCACCGTTTTCGAACAACTGCCGGACCTGCAGGGCGCGCGCTGGGTGGCCGTCGGCCGCCTGGACATCAACACCACCGGCCTGTTGCTGCTCACCACCGACGGCGAGCTGGCCAATGCGCTGATGCATCCCAAGAGCGGACTTGAGCGCGAATACCTGTGCCGCGTCCATGGCGAGGTGCCTGACGACGTGCTGGAGCGACTGAAAGCTGGCGTGGAATTGGAAGACGGCGTCGCCCGTTTCGACGAAATCGCCATCATCAGCCGCGGCGGCAGCCACAGCTGGTTCCGCGTCGTCATCCGCGAGGGCCGCAACCGCGAAGTCCGCCGCCTGTGGGACTCGCAGGGCTTCCTGGTCAGCCGCTTGAAGCGCATCCGCTACGGCCAGATCGAGCTGTCGCGCACTCTGCGCCGCGGCGACTGCGAGCCGCTGGATGCCGAAACCATCAAGCAGCTGCGCGACCACACCGGCCTTGGCCGGCCGCAGCCCGTGCTTACGCTGAGCCCGGTGCTGCATCAACGCCGCGCCAGCCGCAATGTCACCGAATATCGTCCGGAACGCGGCAGCGGCACGGCATGGACCGGCGCCCAGGACGAGGGCCGCGAGCTGCGCGCCTATGACCGTATCCGCGAGGAACCAGCGCGTGGCCGCAAACGCGGCCCGCGCACACCGGGACGCGAAGTCAACGGCAACGTGGCCCACCCGGCAGCCGCCCCGCGCGGTGGTCGACGCGGCCGCCGCGTCGCCCCTGGGCAGGAGCTGCCCTCGGTACGCACCTGGTTTGCCGGCGACAGCCACAGCGGCGGCGCGCGGGGAACCGGCACGCCGGGCAATGCCGGCAAGCGCCGTAGTGGCAAACCCGCCGCACACGCCGCAGCGCCCTATGCCAACAACAATCCCTACGGCAATGCACCCGCCGGCCATTGGGGTCCCGGTAACTGGTCGGCACCCGGCAATGGACCGGCAGCAGGCAATCGTGGCCCGCGCAATCCCTCGGCGGGCGGCAATCGCGATCCCGGCACCGGCCCGCAACGCCATGGCAAACGGCCGCAAGGTTCCGGCCGGCCACCAGGCCAGGGCGGCAACCGTCGACCACACGGCCGCGGCCCCGGCGGCGGCAATCGCTCCGGCAACCGTTGAGCCCCGCCGCAGGAGACAGCACCATGATTCGCATCTATCACAACAACCGCTGTTCCAAGTCGCGCGCCACGCTGGAGCTGGTGCAGGCGCGCGGCGAGCCAGTCGAGGTCATCAATTACCTCGACACGCCGCCGACTGCAGACGAACTGAAAACCGTGCTCAAGCAACTGGACATGAGCGCACGCCAACTGTTGCGTACCGGTGAGGCGGCATACCAGGACCTCAACCTCGCCAATCCGGCACTGGACGATGACGCCTTGATCGCGGCCATGGTGGCGCACCCGATCCTGATCGAGCGCCCGATTGTCGTCGCCAACGGCAAGGCCGCTATCGGCCGCCCGCCCGAGGCCGTGCTCGCCATCCTCTGATCCCTTGACTGGCAGGCGCGCTGCCCGCACACATGTCAGCCGCCGGCATCCGGCGTTTGCACACTGGATTCGACCGGCTGGCCGGCGGCGGGCAAACCCAGCATCCCGCGCAGCAGCGGCCCGGCACCACGCGGACGACCTTGCGGCGTGGCACCTGCAGGCGGCCACGGCACACCGTCGAACAGGTGCGCCCAGAGCTGATCCAGCGCCGCGTAGCCATACGGCAGCAGTGGCAGGTGCCGCTCGCCAAAACCAGGCAAACCCAGAAACGCGTCAAAGTGCTGCGCATGCGGTATTTGCCAGGACAGCGGCCGGCGACCCGCAGCGCGCAGCCAGGCCACGTAAGGCGCTGAGGTAAAGGCCATCGGCAACAACCCGTCGTCGGTGCCATGCACGACGCCCAACGGCAAGTCCGACCGCGGCAGGCGCGCCTGCGTGGCGGCCACCGCCGTACGCAGCGCGCGGGCCTCGGCGCTGTCGCCCGTCCACAGGGCACGCAGGCATTCAATGCCGGCCAAATGCGGATCGGCCCGGTCGGCAGCGGTGGAACCCACTTCCAGCAGACCCACGCCATTGCCCGGCGGAATCCCCGATGCATCGGCCCACCAGCGTGCACGCCAGGCCGGATCGACTGCCGCTGATGCCGCCGTCGCACCGATGGCGGCATAACGGAAACCGCATGGCATGGTATCGGCGGTGCGGCGCAAATAGGCCGAGGCATAAGCGGCGGCCACGGCGCGCCACACATCAAACGCTGTCGTCGTCGCCGCTACTTCCAGCGCCGCATCGCTCCAATGCGCCGCATGCAGATGCTGCCAGGCGGCATGGGCCTGTGCCGCCACATCGTCCCCCGGCAACCATCCCAGTGCGTGCAGGCTGGCGCAACGCGCCGCACCCGCCGATTGCATGTCCGCCGTGCGGGCCATCGGTACGTGCGCGAAGCGCGCATCGAGCAAGGCGCACGGCACCCACAGCGCCGCCTCGGTGACGTAGTCGTACAAGGCGCGGCCATGGCCGGCAATGTGCACATTCGGTTCCAGCGCCACCACACCGGCCAGCAGGTGTTCGTCATCCAGCCCCGCCGCCTGCAACACGGCGCCGCCACCGTTGGACAAACCCGTGGCAATGATCCTGGTGTTCTGCGCCGTGAACGGCGCCTGCCCGGGATAGGCGCGATCCAGCATGGCCAGGCCAAAGCGCGCCGCACTCAAGACATGCCGTCCCCAATCGGCCTCGGGGTTGTCACCCGAGTGCGCGTGCTTGACGGCAATGAGATTGGTCGTGGCCACGGGCAAGGGCGCAAATTCCAGCTCGGCATCGCCACGTCTGGCACGACGCCCATCGAGCGCGACGCCGCTGCCATCGGCATGGTCGAAATAACCACTGCCCGTGCCCTTGTCGGTATAGACGACGGCACAACCGCGCGGCAACCCCCACGCTCCGGCCAGTGCAATGGCGCCATACACGCCACGCGAGCCGGACGATGGCGCCACCAGCAGGCAGCGTCGCTGCAAATCCATGCGGTCGGGCAGCTGCAGCAGGACCCGAAACGGTGCATGTGCACCGGGCAGGCGGGCGAACGCCTGATATTCGCGACCGGGCACATCGGGCACGCCGCCGTAGACGCGACCGTAGCCGCCGGCCAGGCCGAGATCGGCGATGCCTTTCCAGCTCATCTGGATCGCGCGGCGGCGCAATTCCGCCGCCGTCGGATGCAACGGATCGACAAATGGCGACGGCGCCCCCACCACCCCCGCCAAGCCCAGCCCGGCACTCAGCAAATCATCGTGACCGCGATGTTCAGTCACCCGCACTTCACCGACATTCCCATCACTCATTGCGGGCTCCTTCGATACCGCGCTGCCGACACACGCCGACAGCAACGGCAACACCAGCAGCAACCACAGGTACGCGGGATGTTTCATCCGCGCACCATACCAAGCCTGCCGCAGCCTACCATCGTACGAAAGTCCAGCCCGGCACCACGTCCGCATCACCGAACCTCGACGGCCACGCTGCTGCGAGCTAACGTCAACGGATGACCAGTCTGCTGATTGCCGACGACCACCCGTTGTTTCGTGCCGCGCTGCACCTGGCTGCCAGCGAAAGCGTGCCCGGCTGCCGCGTGCAGGAAGCCGCCGATCTGCCCGGCGTACTTGCCGCGTTGGCCGCCGAGCCCGACACCGACCTGGTCCTGCTCGATCTGCATATGCCCGGCAGCCACGGCCTGTCCGGCCTTGCCACGCTGCGCGGCCAACACCCCGGCGTCGCCGTGCTGGTCGTCTCCGCCCACGATGAACCACGCATCGTGCGCCGCGTACTCGACCACGGCGCCGCCGGCTTCATCCCCAAGAGCGCCAACCCAGCCGAGATCGGCGCCGCCATTCGCCATGTGCTCGATTGCGGCACCTGGCTGCCACCATATCTCGCCGATGCCGTCGCCGCCCTGCCCACCAACCCGGCCGACACCGACCTTGCCAGCCGCCTGGCCCGCCTGACTGAACAGCAATCGCGCGTGCTCGCCTTGCTCGCCGAGGGTCTGCTCAACAAGCAGATCGCCGACCGGCTGGATATCCAGGAGCGCACAGTGAAGGCGCACGTCACGGCAATCTTCGAGAAACTGCAGGTGCGCAACCGGACGCAGGCGAGTCTATTGCTGAAGTCGCTGGATTTGGGAGAACCGGGGCGGCTGCCGTAGGCGTTGCGCCTTCCATGGCTGCTGATGGGCGTTGCACGTTGCCCCACCGCCACCGTGACAGCGTGGGCGGCATTTGCAGCGGCGTCCCAGTCATGCCCGTGCTGCCGCCATCACCCGCTGCAGCACCTGTCGCAGCGCCAGCGGCTTCAGCGGTTTGTACAGCACGCCGATGCCGGCATCGAGCAGGCGCTGGCGCAACTCGTCATCGCGATCAGCGGTCAGCATCACCGTCGGCACGTCGGCATGCCATTCGCACAGCTGGCGCCATATATCGAGGCCGGTATCGCCGCCATCGAGGTGATAATCAAGGATGTACAAATCCGGTCGCCATGGCGCGGCCAGCGCCTGCCCGGCATTGCGCGCGGCATGCACCTGCCAGCCCCAACTAGTGAGCAGGCTGCCGAGTGCGGCGAGCGCGGCCGGTTCGTTGTCCAGCACCAAAGCGCGGCCGGCCGGCAGGAGGTGCTGGGTGTTCGGGGTTGATTGCGCGCGTGGTGTGGCGACCGCCAGCGGTACGCCGAGATGGAACACGCTGCCACGACCCGGCCACGAGCGCAGCCCAAGCGGATGACCGAGCAGGCTGGCCATGCGTTGCGCGATCGACAGGCCCAGCCCAAGTCCCTGTCCGCCTGCGGTATTGCCGCGACGAAATTCCTGGAAGATCAGTGGCTGTTCTTCCGGCGCGATGCCGGGGCCGGTATCCCACACTTCCACGCGCAGTTGCCGGCCGTGCCGACGCACGCCCAGCAACACACGACCGCGCTCCGTATAACGCAACGCATTCGACAGGAAGTTCTGCAGCACCCGGCGCAGCATTTGTGGATCGGAGCGCACCCATGCGCGCGTGCCGACCACATCCAGCCGCACGCCGCGATCGAGTGCGATGACGCGGAATTCGGCGGCCAGCGGGTCGAGCACTTCGGACAACGGGAACGCACGCATTCGTGGATGCAGGCGGCCGCCTTCGAGCCGGGCCACGTCGAGCAGGCCGGTGAGCAGGCCTTCGGTAGCGGCAAGCGCACCGTTGAGATGTTGTGCGGTGGTGACGTCGTCGCCGCGCTCGGTCAGTGAATGGGCAAACAATTGCGCCGCGTGCAGCGGCTGCATCAGGTCGTGGGTGACCGCGGCGAGGAAACGGCTCTTCGCGTCATTGGCCGCCTGCGCCTCGGCGGAAGCCACGGTCAGCGCGCGGGTCCGTTCCTCTACCCGCAATTCGAGGGTTTCATTGACGCGCTTCAATGCAACTTCGGCCTGGCGAAACGCCGTGACGTCGGTGAAGGTGGCGACAAAGCCGCCGCCGGGCATCGGGTTGCCGCGGATCTCGACCATGGTGCCGTCCGGAAACCGCCGCTCGGACAAATGCCGCGTGCCGGCGCGCATGTGCGCCAACCGGCGCTGCACGCGCGCCTCGACATCGCCGGCGCCCACCAGGCCGGCACCAATGTTGTAGCGCGTCAGCTCGGCCACCGGGCGCCCCACTTGCAGCAATTCACGCGGGTACTTGAACAGGCGTGCGTAAGGGGTGTTCCACGCCACCAGATGCAGGTCGGCGTCGACCACGCAGATACCCTGGCTCATGTTCTCCAATGCGGCTTCGAGGACGCGTTGATTGAAGCGCAAATCCTGTGCCGCCTCGCCGACGATGGCCACGACCGTGTCGAGATCATCGTGCCCCTGGCGATGGACCACATCCAGCAGCAACCGCGCCGAGGCCGGGCCAATCACGGCGCCCAGCTCATGCTCGACCTGCGCCACCCGTTTGCCGCCGGCAAGACCTGCCGCCGGCGCTGCGGCAAACAGGTGATGCACGCGCTCGCCGGGTAAAAACCGCGTTGCCAGCGCACGCAGCTCGGCCACGCCCACATCGCCGACGTCGCCGCTGACTCCGGCCCGGCCGAAGCGCGAGGTGGCCACGGCCATCATCACCATCACATTGACCGCCAGGCTCCCTACCACTGCGCGGCCCAGTCGACTCCAATCACCCAAACCCAGCAGGCCATCGGGCGTCAGCCAGTGCAGGCCTGGCGGCATGTCGCCGGACAGTGGCGCCCATGCCGGCACGAACGAAGGCAGCAGCGTGTACAGCCACACCGCCGTACCGGCCGCCAGTCCCGCCATCACCGCACGCGCACCCAATTGCGGCCGATAAATGGCCGCGAGCAAAGCCGGCGTCAACCCGGCCAGGGCGGAAAACGAGATGGCGCCGATGTCGGCCAGGGCTTCGTTGCGTGTGAGCACGCGGCTGTAGGCCCATGCCAGCAAAATCACCACGAGGATGGCGACACGGCGGTGATTCAACAATTCGCCACGCAAATCACCATGCTCGGTGCGGCCCCAGCCGGCACGCACGCGCAGCGGCGCGATGAAATGGTTGACCACCATCAGGCTCAACGCCAGCGTGGCAATCACCACCATGCTGGTGGCCGCGCTCAGGCCGCCAAGAAAGGCAACCAGCGCCAGGCCGTGCTCGCCGCGAGCCATCGGCAGCGCCAGCACGTACATGTCCGACGACACGCCGCTGGCCCCGAGCAGCGCGTCGCCCATCCGCGCCAACGGCAGGATGGGCAGCGAAATCGCGATCAGGTAGGCCGGGAACAGCCAACGCGCTGTGCGCAAATCGCCGTCGTGCCGACACTCCACGATACCGGCATAAAACTGGTGCGGCATGGTGAACATTGCCAATGCCCCAAGCAGGATCAAGGCTGGAAAGCCGCCGCTGTCCGGCACCGCCGGCACCGTCGGCAGCGTGGCCGGCAGATGCGCCGGCAGCGTGGTCAGCAGCAGCGCACCCAGCGCCAGCATCGCGCCGAGTTTGAACAACGACTCGAACGCCATCGCCAACACCAGCCCACGGTTGTGCGCCATGGTCGAGGCCCGGCGCGTGCCAAACAGCATGGCAAACAGCGCCATCAGCAACGCCACATACAAGGCGCTGTCCTGCCACGGCGCGGAATCGACCAGCTGGCCACGGCTCAGGATGCCGTAGCTCATGGCCACCGCCTTCAACTGCAGCGCGATGTACGGCACGATGCCGATCACCACCACCGCCGTCACCAACGCCGCCAGGCCCGAATGCCGACCCAGCCGCACGGCAATCAAATCGGCCAGCGAGCCGGCGTTGTACTCGCGCACCAGCTGCACCAGCCGGCGCAGGAATTTCAGTGCGAAGAAATACATCAGGATCGCGCCGATAAACGTCGGTGGCAGCCACCAGCCCGATCGGCTGGCCTGCGTCACGGTGCCGTAGAACGTCCACGAAGTGCAGTGAATTGCCAGCGATAGCGCGTAGACGATCGCCCAGCGTTTGTCGAACAAATGCGGCCGGCGTTCGCCCAGCAACGCCACGCCGAACAGCAGCCCGAGCCAGCACAGCGCGGCGAAGGCAATGGCGGTGGCGCTCAGCATGAGATGGGCACCGGTGGGAACGACACTCCTGTTTCGTCCTGAATGCGGAAACCAGCAAGGGCATCGCCCGCCAGCGGGCTCCTACACGGTGTCTGCAGGAGCCCGCTGGCGGACGATGCTTTGGAGTGATGGCCACCCCGCCCCGCCGCCGTCAATGTCCTGTCGGCAATCCCAGCGCCCGTGCCGCGTCCACCACCCAGCGCAGCTGCACGCCGTGACGGCTGTCGTAATCGGTTCCGGAGTAGCCCCACCAATCCCAGCATGCCTGCGGATTCAAAGGCGCAAAACTTGCGCGGGTTTGAGGATATAGCACGGCCACCTGGTAGACATCGGCCCAGCGATTGAAGCCGGCATCCTTGACGAAGGCCTCGCCCACCGCATCGGCATTCTGCCTGCAGCCATGGAATGCGACCACCAGGCCACATGGCTTGCCGGCCAGACAGGCACGCGGCACATAGACATAGCCGGTGTCCGCCATGAACGCATCGGCGCCGCCAGGGCGCAACGCGTCCTGGTCAAACGTGCGCAGTTCGCCGCTGGCCTGCCCGGCGAGCATCGTCGGCTTGCCGAACATCTGCGCGAAGATTTCGCCGGCAGCATCGAAGCCACACTGGCCAAGGTAGGGCGCAACCGACTTGTCGCAACTGTCGCCGCTGGCGGCTACCGGCAGGTTGTGGGCGAATGCACGCTGGCCGTCGTCATGCACCTGCATGTCCTTCAGGGCAGGCGTGCCATCGCGCAACTGCTTGTAGAAACGGGCGCCGGCCTCCGCCACCGCCGGTGCCACCAAGGCGTCGTCCTTGCCGTGCAGCAGATAGACGCGGGCGTGGGCGAGAGCCTTCAACGTGCCGATGTCGCCGGCGGCAGAGCGCTTCGTGGCGCTGGCCACCAGGGCATCGACATCCGGTGCGGGTTTGCCCTTCATGCAACTACCCAGGGCAACCGCCAACTGGCCACCGGCACAGCCATACGGGCCGCCGGCGACCAGGGCCGCATTCGGGAACAATTCCGGGTAAGCCATTTGTACCTGGCCAGCCATGTACGCACCGGAAGAAAGACCGACCACGGCGGTGCGTGCCGGATCGATCTTCAATGTCGGCAGGCTTGAATCGGCATCTTGCGCGCAGGCGCTGCCGGCACTGGCCAGCAAGGCCAGCCACAGCAGGCGTGTTACCCATCGGGTGTTCATCGGTCTGCTCCGTTTGGTTGTCAGGGGCTCGTTGCGGGAGCCCACTCGCCGGCGATGCTTCTCACGGGGATCGGGAATCGCGAGATCAAGAGCATCGCCCGCGAGCAGGTTCCTACATGGCCATGGCGTGCCTTGGAAATTGAAACGCACGTTGCGCGTACATGGCAGTGACGTGCCTTAGAAGTTGAAGCGCACGTTGGCGTACCAGTTGCGCGGCATGCCGTAGTACGCGGTGCGGATATTGCCGACACTGGAAAACTCCTGACCGTCGGTCTTGTAGACCTTGTCGCCAAGATTGCGCACGCCAGCGCGGACTTGCCAGCTGCCGTCGGCCGAATCGTAGATGCCAAACAATCCGGTGACCGAATACGCCTTCTGGCTCAGCGCATCGTAGTTGTCCACGCTGAGCCAGGTCTCGCCGCGATACGACCAATCCGCGCCCACGGTGATGGCGCTGCCGTTGCCGAGGGAGAATGCCTGGGTGGCCGCCACGCGCGAGGTCCAGCTGGGCGAGAACGGCACGTGCTTGTGCAGCTCCGGATTGAAAAGCGGATCGCTGGGATCGAGCCGATGATCGACAAACTTGGCGTAGCGTGCATCCATGTAGCCGATCTGCGCCGACAGGCGGGTGCCCTGCCCGAGCACGGCGGCGCCTTCAAACTCGATGCCATCCATCTTGAGCTTGGCCGCATTGATCACCGGGAAGGCGAAGGTCGGGGTGATCGAGCCGGGGTTCTGCACTTCCGAAACACGGGCCTGGAAGTCGGTGTAGTCGCTGTGGAACGCGGCCACGTTGGCCTGCAGCTTGTTGTCGGCCGAGCGCCATTTCATGCCCAGTTCGTAGGTCCACACGTACTCGGGGTTGTACTCGGCGCTTTTTGTCTCGGCGGTCGTATTGGCGCGGCCATTGAAGCCGCCGGACTTGAAGCCGCGGCTGGCCGAGACGTAGCCCATGGTTTGCGGATTGAATTGCTTCTGCAGGCTGATGGAAGGCGTCCACGCATTCCAGCGCTTGCTGGCGTCGAACGCCACCGTCTCGTTGATGGCGGCAAACAACGGCCCCCAGAACGTGCTGGTGGTGCGGTCGTAATCCTTGTGGTCGCTGCTGTAGCGCACGCCGGCGGCCAGCGTCCAGCTCGGCGTGAACTCCCAGTTCATATGGGCAAAGCCGGCATAAGTGGTGGTGGTGAGGTCGTCGTCGATCGTGCGCAGGAAGGTGATCGGCGTACCAGCCAGGGCGAACAGGTCGCTGGCATAGGCCTCCTGGTGCGACGGCACAGTTTCGCGAAGGTAATACAAGCCGTAGACCGCCTGCAGGTTGCTGCCGTTGTCGTACTGCAGCTGCAGTTCCTGGCTGGCCTGCTTCTGGTGGAAATCGACCAGCACGTCGCCCAGCTCGAACTGCGAGGCGTCGATGTCGATGTAGGAGTCACTGTCGAGCTTGCGGAAGGCGCTGATGCTCTTCAAGTTCCACTGGTCGGACAGCTTCCAGTTGAGGTTCAGCGCGGCGCCGCCGTGCTTGAGATGCTGGCCCTTGTCCGGGCTGAACGAGGTGCGCGTCTTGAAATCGTACTTCTTGTCGAGATCAGGCTTGAGCAGCACCACCGGGCCGAAGACCAAGTCGGTCCGGGTCAACGAGGACACCGGCTGGCCAAGCGTGAGCGCCGTGTCCATCTTGGTGTAGTCCAGGCTCAGCACCGCATCGAAATTCTCCGACGGGTGATAGCGCAGCTTGCCGCGCACGGCCTTGGTGTCCTCGTCGTTGTATTTGTGCCCAGTGGCCGGATCAGTGACATAGCCGTCGGTCCGGGTCACTGCGCCGGCGATCGAGGCCGACCACGCACCGCCCAGCGGGCCACCCAGGTAGAACTTCCCCTCGCGCCGGCCGTAGTTGCCAAAGCCGGCCTCGACCGACCCTTCGGTGCTTTCGCCCGGATTCTTCGTCACCACCTTGACCGCGCCGCCGGTGGAATTCTTGCCATACAGCGTGCCCTGCGGGCCGCGCAGCACTTCGACGCGCTCGACGTCGAACAGGCTGATCAGCGCGCCCTGGATGCGCGAGTAGTACACATCGTCGACATACATGCCCACGCCGGGGTCGAACGTCTGCAGCGCATCCGGCTGGCCGATGCCGCGAATGAAGATGTTGGCGGACGAAGAGGAACCACGGCCCTGCACGATGTTGAGGTTGGGCACCGCGCCCTGCAGGCCGTCGATGCTGTTGGCCTGCAAGTCGCGCATGTCCTCGCCGCTGAACGCAGTGACGGCCACCGGTACTTTTTCCAGCGACTCGTCGCGGCGACGGGCACTGACGGTGACCTCCTGCAACTCCTTGGCCTCGGCCTGCTGCGCCGTGGTCGGACGGGTTTGCGTCTCCGTCGCGGCCTGCTGCGCCGGCAGCGGTGCGATGAAGGCCAGACCGAGAACCAAGCCGATCGCCGAACTCAGATACGTGCGCTTCATGACGTTCCCTTCGCAGTGGTTGCATCGCTCGCGCGAATGCCGATGAAGGGAAAGCTTAGGTGCCGCTCGCGAAAACGACACTTGTACCTTCGTACAGTGCCCGCCCGGCGGCGCGGCCGCGATACTGCGCACCTGTCGCATGGGAGATTTGCGCATGGCTTTCGTGATCGTGCTGGCCGCACTGTGCTTTTTGATGCTGGCGGCATACCGCGGCTACAGCGTGATCCTGTTTGCGCCGATTGCCGCGCTGGGCGCGGTGCTGCTGGTCGAGCCGGCGCTGGTGGCGCCGATGTTCACCGGCTTGTTCATGGATCGGATGGTCGGCTTTCTCAAGCTGTACTTCCCGGTGTTCATGCTGGGCGCGGTGTTTGGCAAGCTGATCGAGCTGTCGGGGTTTTCCAAATCCATCGTCGCGGCGACCATCGGCGTGGTTGGTCGCAGCCGGGCGATGCTGTCGATCGTGCTGGTGTGCGCACTGCTCACTTACGGCGGCGTGTCGCTGTTCGTGGTGGTGTTTGCGGTGTATCCGTTTGCCGCGGAATTGTTTCGCCAGTCGGACATCCCCAAGCGCCTGATCCCCGGCACCATCGCGCTGGGCGCGTTCACCTTCACCATGGATTCGCTGCCAGGCACGCCGCAGATCCAGAACATCATCCCCACCGCGTTCTTCGGTACCAACACCTGGGCCGCGCCGTGGCTGGGCACGATTGGCGGCGTGTTCATCCTCGTCATCGGCCTGGTTTACCTGAACCATCGACGGCGCAAAGCTGCCGCGGCAGGCGAAGGCTACGGCAGCAATCTGCTCAACGAGCCGGAGCCTTTCGAGGCCACCAAGCTGCCGCATCCGCTGGTCGCGCTGCTGCCGCTGGTGCTGGTCGGCGTGTGCAACAAGCTGTTTACCGACCTGATCCCGCACGTCTACGGCGAAACGCAATCGTTCGTGCCCAGCGTGGTCGGCCACGCCGCACCCATCGTGCTGGACGTCTCCAAGCTGGCCGCGATCTGGGCCGTCGAAGGCGCGCTGCTGGTCGGCATTATTTGCGTGTTGGTGTTCGCCTGGCGCGCAGTGACCAAACACTTGGCGGCCGGCACGCAGGCCGCCGTTGGTGGCGCGCTGCTGGCGTCGATGAACACCGCCTCTGAATATGGTTTCGGCGCAGTCATCGCCGCCCTGCCCGGCTTCAAGCTGGTGGCCGATGCGTTGCACTCGATCCCCAACCCGCTGGTCAACGAAGCAGTGACCGTGACCGCGCTGGCCGGCATCACCGGCTCGGCCTCCGGCGGCATGAGCATTGCGCTGGGCGCCATGGCCGACACCTTCATCGCCAACGCCAACGCCGCGGGTATTCCGATGGAAGTGCTGCACCGCGTGGCAGCCATGGCTTCCGGCGGCATGGATACGCTGCCGCACAATGGCGCGGTCATCACGTTGCTGGCGGTGACCGGCCTGACCCACCGCCAGTCCTACCGCGACATCTTCGCCGTGACCGTGATCAAGACGCTGGCCGTGGCGGTGGTGATTGGCGCGTACTACCTGTTTGGCCTGGTGTAAGACAGCCTCACCCGCCACCGGTAGGAACCGCTCGCAGGTGATGCGGTTGCCCTGGATCCCTGTCTGCACATCAAAACAACGGCATCACCCGCGGGCGGGCTCCTGCGTGTGTGGCATGTGCGTGGGTCGAGGGTCAACCAGGATCGAGCGAGAACGCGTCGGCATCCATCCAGGCCGGGAAGCGTCGGCGATGGGCCAGCAGGGGTTCCGGCTGCAGCGTCAGGCGCACGATTTGTTCCTGCGCGCCGCATTCGACCAGCGGCACGCCCAGCGCGTCGATGATGGCGCTGTCGCCGGTATAGGGAAGATCGTTGCCGTCGACGCCGACGCGATTGACGCCAATGACGCAGCAGAGGTTTTCAATCGCCCGCGCGCGCAGCAGCGTGCGCCAGGCCTGGCGCCGCGCCTGCGGCCAATTGGCGACAAACAACGCCAGGTCATAGTCCATGCCGCCGGCTGCTTCGGCCCGACGGCGATTGCGCAGCCACACCGGGAAGCGCAAGTCGTAGCAAACCTGCGGCAGGATGCGCCAGCCTTTCAGCTCCACCAACAAGCGCGCATTGCCGCCGCCGTAGCGCGTGTGTTCGCCGGCCATGCGGAACAAATGACGCTTGTCGTATTGCGCAAAGCTGCCATCCGGACGCACCCACAGCAGGCGATTGAACACGGTGTCACGTTCAACGATGGCGAGGCTGCCGCACAACACCGCGCCGGTCTCGCTCGCCAATGCCCGCAGCCAACGCACGCCTTCGCCCTCCATGGTGTCAGCGCTGGCCGCGGTGTCGTTGCTGAAACCGGACAGGAACGTCTCGGGCAGGACGATGAGATCGCACGCGCCCGCTTCGCGCACCAGCGCACCGTAATACGCGCGATTGGCAGCAGCGTCATGCCAGCGCGTATCGCCTTGCACCAGCGCCACGTGCAGGGGTTGCATGGCCGTGACCGCGCTCACAGCCGACACAACCGTTCGGCCGCCGCCTGCATGGTGGCGTCGCTCTTGGCAAAGCACAGGCGCAGCAGGCGTGTGGCGGGTTTTTCCGCACAAAACGGGCTGAGAGGGATGGCTGCCACGCCACCTTCGCTCACCAGCCAGCGGCTGAAGGCCAGGTCATCCTCGTCGCGGATGGCCGAGTAATCGACCAGCTGGAAATACCCCGCCGGCACGTCCAGCAACTTGAAACGCGAAGGCGCGAGCAAGGCGCGGAAACGATCGCGCTTGGCCTGATAGAACGCCGGCAGCTCGAGGTAATGCTGCGGGTCGCTGGCCATGAATTGCGCCAACGCCGCCTGCGCCGGATGGAAAGTGCAGAACGTCAGGTACTGGTGCACCTTGCGAAACTCGGCCGACAACGCCACTGGTGCCACGGCATAGCCCACCTTCCAGCCGGTGCAGTGATAAGTCTTGCCAAAGGACGACACGACGATGGCCCGCGCCGCCAGTTCGGCGTGACGCAGCACGCTTTGGTGCTGTGCGCCGTCGTAGACGATGTGTTCATAGACCTCGTCCGACAGCACGACGATGTTGGTGTCGCGCACGACATCCGCCAATGCGTCCAGATCGGCCGCCGAAAGCACGGCGCCAGAGGGATTGTGCGGGCTGTTGATGAGGATCATCCGCGTGCGCGGCGTGATGGCATCGCGCACGCGCTGCCAGTCCACGGCAAAGCTCGGCGTCAGCAGCGGGATGTGCACCGCGTGCGCGCCCTGCAATTCGATGGCCGGCTCGTAGCAGTCGTAGGCCGGATCAAACACGA
The DNA here is from genome assembly GCA_964568445.1 of uncultured Rhodanobacter sp. Taxonomy (GTDB): domain Bacteria; phylum Pseudomonadota; class Gammaproteobacteria; order Xanthomonadales; family Rhodanobacteraceae; genus Rhodanobacter. The sequence continues at coordinate 37,963 of CAZMPZ010000007.1, forward strand.
TGACTTCCTCGCCGGCACGCACGACTGCGGCGATGGCGGAGAAAATCGCCTCGGTGGCGCCGGAGGTCACCGTGATGTCGGTATCGACATCCAGCGTACGGCCATACAACTGCGCCGTCTTGCGCACGATCTGCTCGCGCAGCGCCGCCGTGCCGTGCATCGGCGCGTACTGGTTGCAGCCGCTGTCCATCGCCCGCGTCAACGCATCGCGCAAGCCTTGTGGTGGTTCAAAGTCGGGAAAGCCCTGGCCCAGGTTGACTGCCTTGTGCTGCGCCGCCAGCTGGCTCATCACGGTAAAAATGGTGGTGCCGACTTTCGGCAGTTTGGTTTGGATGTTCATCATTCAGCCGTCTGGATGCCCAAATCAATGCAAGGATCGCCAGCGTAGTACAACGCCTGCCGCACGCAACGTGCCGCAGGCAAACCAGGCCGTCGCAGTCATGTTGCCAGCGCGTCGTCGCGCGATTCGCGGCGACCCGCGGCATTTTGCGCGGCGGCGGCCTGTGGCAGGCGCTCGGCAAGAAAGTCCACCAGCGCACGCACGCCAGGCAACATGCCGCGACGGCTCGGATAGACGAAATGCATGGTGCCATCGGGCACGGCCCACTGCGGCAGCACCACCTCGAGTTCGCCGCGGCCGATGGCTGGCGCGCAGACAAACTCCGGCAGCAAGGCCACGCCAAGGCCGCGCCGGGCGGCTTCCAGCAACACGGCAAAGTCGCCGCAAACCAGGCGCGGATGCACCTCCACGTTAAGTCGTCGGCCGTTCTCGCCGACCAGCGCCCATGCCTGCGCACCTTCGTGTTCCTGCATCGACAACGCCGCCAGCGCGGACAAATCCGCCGGCACGGCGGGTCGCCCCACCACGTCGAGCCACGCCGGGCTGGCCACCAGCAAGGTGCGCGACAAGCCAAAGCTGCGCAGCACCAGGTCGGCATCGGCATCCAGCCGGGTGCGCACGCGGATGGCCAGATCCACGCCCTCGGCAATCAAGTCGACACGGCGATTGCTGGCCAGCACACGCACCTGCACCTGGGGACAGCGCAGGAGAAAGTCCGGCAGCAGCTGGGCAATGACCGTCTGCGCCAGCGACACCGGGCAACTCATGCGCACCACGCCTCGCGGCTCGGTGCGCAACTGGTCCACCGCATCCTGCGCGGCCTGCGCCTCTTCCAGCACGGCGCGGCAATGCGCGACGAAGCGCTCGCCCACTTCGGTCACCGCAAACCGGCGCGTCGTGCGTTGCAGCAGGCGCACGCCAAGACGGGCCTCCAGCTGCGCAACGCGTTTGCTCAAGCGCGATTTGGGTATGCCCAGCGCCCGGCTGGCGGCGGAAAAGCCGCCGTGTTCAACCACGGCAGCAAAAAAGTACAGATCGTTGAGATCCGCCAAGGCCCCGCCACGCGATTGCATGTCCACTCCCAGCTTGAAGGCGTGGGCTTGATCTTATCGCGGCCAACCGCGCCGCCCCGCGCGGCAAGCCCCTGCCATCAGTCATGCCCGATCAACGAAAACAGGTGTTGACGTCTGTAGATTCGGTGTTATAGTTCACTACAACACCACTAACCCAGAGCACCAAGGAGTCAGCCATGCACATCAAACTGATTGCCAGCGCCGCGGCCACCCTGCTCACCCTTGCCAGCATCGACGTGGTCACCGCCAACCTGCCGATGCCCGCCGCCCAGGTTGCCGCCAACGGCACATCCATCGTCACCCTGGCGCCGGTACTGGTTCACGCCAACGCCGCCGACCGGCGCGCCGCGGCGCTGCTGACCGACATCGAGCCCACGCCCGGCCTGATCACCACGTCGGCGGCGGACAACGCGGCGGGCGAACGGCCGCGCCTGTTGCGCTCGGCCGCCGCCATGCCCTACTACTCTTTTGGCAACACACTTGGGCGCATCAACCAGGAGTAATCATGACCGTCACCTGGAACGACAGCGTCCCCATTTATCGCCAGCTGCAACAACGCGTGGTGGCGATGATTCTGGACGGTGACTTGCACGAGGGGGACGCGCTGCCATCGGTACGCCAGGTGGCAGCCGACTACCAGATCAACCCGCTGACCGTATCCAAGGCGTATCAGGAACTGGTCGATCAGCAATTGGTCGAGAAACGCCGGGGGTTGGGCATGTTCGTCATTGAAGGCGCACGCAGCGCATTGCTGAAATCCGAACGCGAACGCTTCCTGCGCGACGAGTGGCCGGCACTGGCCGCGCGGCTCGAACGCCTGGGGCTGGATCTCGAAACCCTGCTGCGCGCCAGCAAAGACCAGGAGCACCACGCATGAATGCCGTCATTACCGCCCGCGGCCTTGGCAAGCAGTACAAGCACACCAAGGCGCTGGACAACGTCAGTTTCGACATCCCGCCCGGGCGCATCGTCGGCCTGATCGGTCCCAACGGCGCCGGCAAGACCACCGCGCTCAAGGCCATCCTCGGCCTCACCGACTTCCGCGGCGAACTCAGCGTGCTGGGCATGGACCCGCGCACGCAGCGCGACAAGCTGATGGAGCAGGTGTGCTTCATTGCCGACGTGGCCGTGCTGCCGCGCTGGATCCGCGTGCGCGAAGCGGTGGATTTCGTCGCCCATGTGCACCCGCGGTTCGATCGAAGCAAGTGCGAGGCCTTTCTCGCCCGCACCAAGCTCACGCCCAACCAGCGTGTACGGCAAATGTCCAAGGGCATGATCGTGCAGCTGCACCTGGCGCTGGTGATGGCCATCGATGCGCGGCTGCTGGTGCTGGATGAGCCGACGCTTGGCCTGGACATCCTCTACCGCAAGCAGTTCTACCAGAACCTGCTGGAAGACTACTTCGACGAGAACAAGACCATCCTGGTCACCACCCACCAGGTGGAGGAAGTGGAACACATCCTCACCGACCTGATGTTCATCCGCGATGGCCGGATCGTGCTCAACGCCGACATGGACGCAGTCGGCGAGCGCTTCATCGAGGTATTGGTCAACGCCGACCAGGCCGCCGCCGCCCGCGCCCTGCAACCGCTGGACGAGCGCCAGGTCTTCGGCAAAAGCATCCTGTTGTTTGACGGCGTGCCGCACGCGCAGCTGGAAACCTTTGGCGAAACCCGCCGGCCGGCCATCAGCGACTTGTTCGTCGCCATCATGAAAGGGACCTACGCATGAACACCGAGTCGATCAACAAGCTGTACTGGCTCATCAAACGCGAGTTCTGGGAGCATCGCGGCGGCTTCTTGTGGACGCCGATCGTCGTTGGCGGCATTTTCCTGGTACTCAACATCATGGGCATCATCACCGCCGAGGTTTTCGGTGCGCGCCATGGCATCAGCTTTGGTGCCAGCGGCCAGTTGCAACAGGTGATCTCGCAGATGGATGCCGGCGACATGAGCCGCGTCGGCATGGTGCTGGATGCCGCCATGTTCTCGTCGCTGGCCCTGATCACCGTGGTACTGGGCTTCGTCGTGTTCTTCTACAGCCTGAGCGCCCTGTCCGATGACCGCCGCGACCGCAGCGTGTTGTTCTGGCAATCGCTGCCGACCTCCAACCTGAGCACCGTGGTGTCGAAAGTGCTGAGTGCCACCGTACTGGCACCCGTCCTGGCGTTGGTGATCGGGATCATCGCCGGACTGGTGCAGCTGCTGCTGGTCGTGCTGGTGATGTCGTTCCACGGTGTCAACGTCTGGGGCCTGCTGGCATTTGCCCACCCGCTGCGCATCATCGTCAACGTGCTGGGCTACCTGCCGCTGTATCTGCTGTGGGCCCTGCCCTCCGTCGGCTGGCTGCTGCTGTGCTCGGCATGGGCACGCACCAAGCCGTTCCTGTGGGCCGTCGGGCTGCCGGTCGCCACCGGGCTGATGGTGACCTGGTTTGGCGTCATGGGCTGGTTCAACCTCTCCTCCAGCTGGTTCTGGACACACGTCGTCGCCCGCGGTCTGGCCAGCGTCTGGCCGGGCAGCAGTGCCATGGCCAACCTGGACACCCTGCGCCACAGCGTCAAATCCGACGGCATGAAACTCTGGGATCTGTCGTATGCCTACCAGCTGCTGGCGGAGCCCGCCTTGTGGGTCGGCGTGCTGCTCGGCGTGGCCATGCTGGCCGGCGCGGTCTGGTTCCGCCGCTGGCGCTGCGACATCTGACTTTGACCGAAGACTCAAAGGATGCAAGCCATGAAATCCATCCACTTGATCCCGTTTGCCTTCGCCGCCCTGCTGCCGCTGGTCGCTTGCGGGCAAGCCGAGCAACCCGGCAACACCGCCACTGCCACCGCACCGGCATCCTCCGTCGCCAATGCGTCCACGACGACCGGGATTTCCGGCGCGATCCACCGGGAAATGGATCAGGCCAAGCGCGAGATGGCCACCAAGCCCATCGACGTGAACAGCATCTCCATCGGTGGCGACAAGCACGCCAAGGACGCCCGTCCCAAGGCGGAAATCACCCCGCAAGGCGATTTGCTGATTGCCGGCAAGCAGATACCCGCCACGCCGGCGCAACGTGATTTGCTGTTGGCCTATCGCCAACAAATCATCAGCATCGCCAGCGCCGGCATGGACATCGGCGCACGGGGCGCGGATCTGGGCATGCGCGCCGCCAGGCAGGCGATGTGGGGCGCGCTTTTCGGCAAGAGTGACGCGGAAATCGAGGCCGCCATCAAGCCGCAAACCGATCAGATTGAGGCCGCCGCGCACCAACTGTGCCGGCGTCTGCCAACCATGCTGACCGCCCAGCAGCAACTGGCCGCCGCCATGCCCGAGTTCAAGCCGTACGCGACCATGACGCAAAAAGACATCGACGATTGCGGCAAGGACACCGCCGGGAAAAAGGGCGCGGCCGTGTTTTCCGATTGATGCGCGTCCAGACGCGGGAGCCCGCTGGCGGGCGATGCTTTTCGATTGTCGAGAAAGGCATCGCCCGCCAGCGGGCTCCTACGTTGCAATCATCGCTACCTCAGCCGTGAATGCCACCCTTGGTCAAAGCCATCGGGTCGAGCAATTTTTTCAACTCGTCCTTCGGCAACCCGGTGGTTTCCATCGCCACATCCAGGATCGGGCGGTGTTCCTTGTAGGCTTTCTTCGCCGTGGCCGAACCCTTCTCGTAACCGATCACGGGATTGAGCGCCGTGACCAGGATCGGGTTCATCGCCAGCGCCTGGTTGACGCGCGTCTTGTTCACCGTGAAACCGGCAATGGCCTTGTCGGCCAGCAACACGCTGACATTGGCCAGGATGTCGATGGACTGCAGCAGGTCGTAGGCAATCAGCGGCAGCATGACGTTGAGCTGGAAATTGCCGGACTGGCCAGCGACGGTGATAGCCGCGTCGTTGCCGATGACCTGCGCGGCAACCATGACCACCGCCTCCGGGATCACCGGGTTGACCTTGCCCGGCATGATCGACGATCCCGGCTGCAACGCCGGCAGCGCAATCTCGCCAATGCCGGCCAAGGGGCCGGAGTTCATCCAGCGCAGGTCGTTGGCAATCTTCATCAGGCCGACAGCCAGCGTCTTCAGCGCGCCGGACAGCTCCACCGCGGCGTCCTGCGCGGCCATGCCCTCGAAATAATTCTCGGCTGACTCGAACTTTTGGCCGGTCAACTTCTTCAGTTGCGCCGCCATCGCCGGGCCGAACTTGGGATCGGCATTGATGCCGGTGCCGACCGCGGTGCCGCCTTGCGGCAGTCGGCGCATGCGCTTCAAGGCGTCCTCGATGCGCTCGATCGCCGAGCCAATCTGCGCCGACCAGCCGGACAGCTCCTGGCCAAACGTGATCGGCATGGCATCCATCAGATGCGTGCGGCCGGTCTTGGGCGTGTTCTTCAACTCCCGCGCGCGTTTGTCGATGGTTTTCTTCAGGTGTTTGAGTGCCGGCAACAAATGGGTTGCGGTGGTCAGCGTGGCGCTGACGTGGATCGTGGTCGGAATCACGTCATTGGAGCTTTGCCCGTAATTGACGTGGTCGTTCGGGTGCACCTTGGCGCCGGCGGCAACGGCGAGGTGGGCAATCACCTCATTGGCATTCATGTTGGTGCTGGTGCCCGACCCGGTCTGGAAAATATCGATGGGGAACTGCGCGTCGTACTCGCCCTCGGCGACCGCCAAGGCGGCCTTGCGGATGGCGGCGGCCTGATTCTTCTTGAGATGCCCCAGCGCCAGATTGACATCGGCGGCGGCGGCCTTGATCAGGCCCAGAGCGCGGATGAACTGGCGCGGCAAGTGCAGGCCGGACACCGGGAAGTTGTCGATGGCGCGCTGGGTCTGTGCGCCATACAGCGCGTCGGCGGGCACCTGCAGCTCGCCCATGCTGTCGTGCTCGATGCGAAACGTGTTCATGCGATACATCCTGTGCAGTAATGAAATGCGTCAACCAAACCCGTCAACAATAAGAGGGATGCGCACGCTTGCAAAGTGCCGACGCACCGGGGCGCCGGCCGCGCGCACGCTAGAATGCGCGTTTTCCCCTTGTGGATGCGCCATGGCCTCGACCGCCCTCACCGCCCTGTCACCGCTGGATGGCCGCTACGCCGACAAGGTCGCGGCGCTACGCCCGATCTTCAGCGAGTACGGCCTGATGCACCGGCGCGTGCAGGTCGAGATTGAATGGCTGCTGGCGCTGGCCGCCATACCGGGCATCCCGGAACTGCCGCCGTTTGCACCGGCGCAGGTGGCGGCGTTGCGCGCCCTGGTATCCGGCTTTGACGAGACCGCGGCGGCGCAAGTCAAGACCATCGAGGCAACCACCAACCACGACGTCAAGGCCATCGAGTATTACCTCAAGCAACGCATGGCCGCCGACCCGGCGCTGGCGTCGGCGCGCGAGTTCGTGCACTTCGGCTGCACCAGCGAGGACATCAACAACCTGTCCTACGCGCTGATGCTGCGCGACGCCCGTGCCGATGTACTGCTGCCGCAACTGGACGCCGTCATCGCCAAGCTGCGCGAGCTGGCCCACGCCAACGCCGCCGTACCGATGCTGGCGCGCACGCACGGCCAGACCGCCTCGCCAACCACGCTGGGCAAGGAAATGGCCAACGTCGTCGCCCGCCTCGCGCGCCAGCGTGCGCAGCTGGCAGCGGTGGAAATCCGCGGCAAGATGAATGGCGCGGTCGGCAACTTCAACGCCCACACCATCGCCTATCCGCAGATCGACTGGCCCGCCTTCACCGCCGACTTCATCGCCAACCTGCAGCTGGGGTGCAACACCTACACCACGCAGATCGAGCCGCACGACGGCATTGCCGAATACTGCGACGCCACCCGCCGCGCCAACACCATCGCCATCGACCTCGCGCGCGACATCTGGGGTTATATCTCGCTCGGCTATTTCGGCCAGACGCTGAAAGCCGGCGAAGTCGGCTCCTCGACCATGCCGCACAAGGTCAACCCGATCGACTTCGAGAATGCCGAAGGCAACTTTGGCGTGGCCAATGCCCTGCTCGGCCACTTTGCGGAAAAACTGCCGATCAGCCGCTGGCAGCGCGACCTGACCGATTCCACCGTGCTGCGTGCACTCGGCGTCGCGTTCGGCCACACGTTGGTGGCACTCGCCTCGCTGCAAAAAGGCCTGGGCAAACTCACCGTGCACACCGAACGCATCGCCGCCGACCTCGATCACAGCTGGGAAGTGCTGGCCGAAGCCGTACAGACGGTGATGCGCCGCTACGGCCTGCCTCAGCCCTATGAGCAATTGAAGGCACTGACCCGCGGCCATGGCATCAGTCGTGAATCGATGCGCAAGTTCATCGACGGGCTCGATTTGCCGGACGAGGCAAAACAGCGCTTGCTGGAACTGACGCCCGGCAGCTACATCGGTCTGGCTGAAACGCTGGCGAAGGAGATTTGAGCGCGGTTGCTTGGCCAACGCACCACGGTCACCGACAAAGGACGCGCGCATTCGTCTCTGCCGACAATACGGCTTGTTTCTGCGCTTGCGTGAGTCACAAGAGATAGCGCCCCGATTTGAATGGCACTTGCTTAAGCTCGTCATCCCAGCGAAAGCTGGAATCCCGTGCCTCTGAGTGACTGAAGCCACTGGATTCCTGCTTTCGCAGGAATGACGGAAACCGGGGTTTTGCGCTTAAGTAAGTGCCATTCCGCCCCGATTCGTATGCAGCCGCAATGCTTCGCGCGCAGCCGCCCCATACCTTGTCCGGCAACCGCCACATTCTCGCCCCCGTTACCCCCGCACTGTCACCTGCGTAACCCATACACCCTCAAAAGTGTCGGGTCACACCAGAAGCGCGCTTACTCATCGCACACCACGCCATCGCGCAAGCGCACAATCCTATGCAAGGTTCGGTCGCTTGTGTGGTCGTGAACCGCGCTGCATACTCGGAACATCACCCGATTTTTGGGCCTACTTGGCGTTGGGCGTCATAGGAAAGGGGACACGTTCGATGAAAACAGTAGTAGCCATGCTCACAGTGGCTGGCTTTGTCTTAGCTGCAGGCGGATGCGCCACTACCTTGAGCACCGCGGGCAAGAACGTGCGCGTATCCGATCAAGCGGATGCATCTGGGTGTACGTTCCTTGGGACAGTCCAGGGTTCGTCGGGATTCGGAAACCTGGCAGCATCAACCGGAATGCACAATGCAAGGGTGGAAGCTCAGAACAAGGCGGCGGAGATGGGGGCAACTAACATTGTCTGGAAAAACATCCACGGCGGCTATAGTCCTTACGCCGTCGGAGATGCTTATCGTTGCCCACACTGATCCTCAACAACGCAGCGTAGCCAGCCGCTGTTGGCCCGCGATACTGCCCGCGGCCGGATGAACGTCGTAGGCGTCACGAATGTCCCTCACTGCTCAACTCACATCGCCACTCGCACTCTACCGAAAACTCGAACGCGAGTCGTACCGTGCGTTCCACGCGAAGACACCGCTGCACAAGGCAGACCATTTTTTCAATTTCTGCGTCACAGCCACGTCAATGCGTGACTACACGCTTGAGTACTTGCAGAAGACCTCCAAAGCAGACCGGCAGCCGTACTTCGACATGTGGGCAAAGTCGCCGTCCCTTGTAGCTGCAGCGGAAATTGCAAATTCTTCGAAGCACTTCGTCCTTCGCGATCGCCGCACTGGCTTAAAGCGACCCGTAAAAACCCGAGCAGTACGTATGAAGAAGGCAAATTTCTTCGACATTTACGCGAACGACACCGGCGAACTAAAGGTGGAGCAAACTCAGCGCACGGAGGTTACTGTTACGCTCTCGGATGGCACACACCTTGAGCTCTACGTTTTTACTTCCAAGGTCCTCAAGTACTGGGGGAAGTATCTCGCGTCGTTGGGTCTCAAGGTACGGCGTCAACCTTTCGCTCAGCTATCTGGCAAATGACGCCCAACAAGTCGCTGCAGCCGACCGTCGTCCCGCTACGCGGGCTGCCGGCGGCTGAGCTCAAGCGTTAGGTTGTCAACTGGGGATCACTGATGGCCGAAGTACATAAAAGCGTTGGAGTCGGCTGGTCGTCAGCGAAGTTTTCAGATCACGTCAAAATTACAGTTACCCCCGCGCCCCAACCCGAAACATTAATCAGTGCAATCGTAGACCGAATCGACAGCCATTTAGATGGAGCTCTTGTTGTTACCCTACAACCGGCATGGGAGCTGGTTGGAAAAATCATTAGAAGTAATCCATCCGAGCTCTTGACCCTAACGCCAGAACAATGGGAAGAGCTCATTGCAGCCTCGTACGATAAGGCTGGCTACGACGAAGTTATTCTCACTCCAAGGAGCGGAGACTTCGGCCGCGACGTGATTGCAACGAAAAAGGGCTGGTGTTCAATTCGCATCATCGACCAGGTGAAAGCATATAAGCCGGGGCACTTGGTCACTGCAAACGACGTACGAGCATTGCTTGGGGTACTCAACTCTGATCGCTCGGCGACTAAAGGCATCGTCACCACAACATCCTCGTTCGCCCCAAAAATCGCCGCCGACCCGTTCATCGCCCCTTATGTTCCCTACCGGCTTGAGTTGCATGACGGAGAGCAAGTCAAGAACAGGTTGTTAAATCTCACCTCGGATTGACAACTCAACAATTCGTTCAAGCCGAACTTGATTTGCTACACGGAAAAGGTGTCAGGGACATTTACCCTCGCGGCAACAGGGGCAGTTGAGGCGATTTAACCACCCCGGTCCCCTTTTGGCACGATGTACCCCGACGGCAGCGCCTGCTTGTCCCGCAACGCCTGCATATAGCGATCGCGCAGCAGGGTCTGGCGGCTGACCATGGGAATCTTGCGGCCGGCGATGAACACTTGGTCGGCGAAGCTCGACAGTTCCAGCGGGTCGGCACTCCAGATGACCACGTCGGCCAACTTGCCCGGCTCCAACGTGCCTAAGTCCTGGTCCATGCCGTAGATCCGCGCCGGGTTCAGCATCAACGCCTTGAGTGCATCGAGCCACGGCAGGCCATTGGCGACGGCATTGCCGGCGGCCTGGGTGACATTGCGGGCGTTGTGGGTGTCACCAGTGGCAAACGCGATCACGACCCCGGCTTTTTGCAGGCGTGCGGCGTTCTCCAGCGTCGCCCCCAGCGTCTCGAAATGCGCCGGCAAGTCCTCCAGTGGATTGAGCAGTACCGGCACATTGGCCTTGGCCAGCCGGTCGGCGACCATCCAGGCCTCGGCGCCACCGGAGACGATCATTTTCAGCTTGAAGTCGTGGGCCAGCCGCAGCGCCGCCTCGATGTCACTGGCGCGGTTGACCGCGATCACCAGTGGCTGCGTGCCGTCCAGCACCGGGCCCAGCGCCTGCAGGTCCAGCCGGCTCAGCGCATAGCTGCGACGCTGGTTTTTGGCATAAGCGCGGGTGTTGTCGGCGTAATCGCGCGCATCCTGCAGCGCTTCGCGCAAGGCCAGCAGGGCGGAGGCGCGTGAGCCGCCAGCCTGTTTGGCACCGGCTTCGCCCAGCGTGGCAAACATGGCTGCGGGATCGCGGTGGATGAAGCCCTCGGTGGAACTCAGGTCGATGACCGCACCACGGCCGGCGATGATGTGCTTGTCGCCATCCGTCGGCGACACCATCGCTCGGGTGACACCGGCAATGCGATTGACCGGGATCAGCACCGAGCGCGGATTGATCGCATCGGCAACGTCGAACGCAGCGCTGAAGCGCGAGTTGCCGGCTGAAGCGTCGCGGGTTGCCTTGACCGCCGATACCTCGACAATGCCGAACTGGCTCTGCGGATCGAAGATGCCCGGGGTGATGATCTTGCCGGTGGCGTCGATACGCTCGGCATCCGCCGGAATGGCGACATTGGCGCCGATGGCGGCGATCCGGCCGTCCTTGACCAGTACCGTGGCGTGCTCGATCTTGCCGGCGGCGCCCAAGGTGTAGACCGTGCCACCGGTGATCGCAAAGGTTCCGGTGTGGGTAGTCGCAGCAGCCGTGGAAGCGGCTGTGTCGGCACGATTGTCCGTGCGATCGGCCGGACTGCAGCCGACACAAAGCAGCACCAGAAACATGACCAGGTATTTCATCGCGTGCCCTCCCCGGCAGTAGCGGCAACATCAACTGCATGCGGTTCGATGAAGCCGCCCAGCATGAAATCCGACTTTGCCTGGCGCGCGGCATCGGCGCGGTCATAGACCACGGCGCCGTCAAGGAACACCTTCTCCGTACGCGCGTAGACGCTGAACGGGTCGCTGCTCCAGAGCACCACGTCGGCATCCTTGCCCGGCTCCAGCGAACCGATGCGGTCGGCCAGGCCCAGCGCCTTGGCCGGATTGAGCGTCATCCACATCACCGCGTGCTCTTTGCTGATGTCGAGCCCGGCACGCAACCCCGCCGCCCGGGCCTTGGTCACTTCCTGGTTGAGACGCTGGATGCCGTTCTCGTCATCGGAGTGGATCAGCGCACAGGCACCACCGGCGTCGACCATCGCAAGATTCGCGCGGATGCCGTCCCACGCCTCCATCTTGAAGCCCCACCAGTCGGCCCACATCGCTGCACAGGTGTCGGTCCTGGCCAGCAATTGCGGAATCTTGTACGCCTCGACGGCATGATGGAACGCGGCAATCTTGAAGCCGAACTCCTGCGCGACATCGAGCAGCGCGGCCATCTCGTCGGCACGATAGCAATGCATCTGCACCCGGATCTTGCCGTCGAGCACTTCGGCCAGGGTTTCCTTGCCAAGATCGCGCTTTGGCGGCGCGCCTGCTTCGTCAGGACCTTTGGCCTTGACCTTGGCTTCCCAAGCCTTCCATCCACGATCATAGGCCTGGGCATCGGCAAACGCCTGGCGGTAGCCGGCAACGTCGCCCATCAAGGTCGACGGGAACTGGTGGCGACCACCGTAGACCCGCATCGGATTCTCGCCGCAGGCCATCTTCAGGCCGTACGGCGCATCCGGAAACTTCATTGCCTGCACGGTGCTGGCCGGCACGTTCTTCAGCACCACGCCACGGCCGCCGATCAAATTGCCGGAACCCGGCAGGATCTCCAGCGTGGTCACGCCGCCGGCACGCGCGGTGTTGAAGCCCGGGTCCTGCGGCCAGACCGAATGCTCGGCCATTACCTGGGCCGTATTCGGATTGGTCATCTCATTGCCGTTGGCGGTGGCCTCCACTGACGGCGACGGGTAGACGCCAAGGTGTGAATGCACGTCGATCAGGCCGGGGGTGACGTACTTGCCCTTGGCATCGATGACGGTGGCGCCCGCAGGCGCGTCGATCTGCTTGCCGACTGCGGCAATCTTGCCGTCACGCAGCAGCACCGCGCCGTCGTCGATGCGTTCGCCGGTGCCAGTGTAGATGGTCGCATGCTGGATCAGCGTGGTCTGCGCCGGCAGCGGCTGGTAGGTGGACGGGAATGCGTCCGGCGGGAATTCAACGGGTGGCGCGACCGCCGCTTGAGCGGTGAGCCCGGCAGACACGACCAACGACAGCGCGAGCGTCGCCGCGCGCAAGTGTGACGTTTTCATTTTTGCTCCCGTGACCCCACGCCAGACCCGGCTTGACCGGCAATGCAAGATGCGGTCTTGCCACCATCCGCAAACCGTACATTGAAGCCCACGCAAAGTCTCGCCCGCCGGCGCAGTCACCCGCCGATGGCGACAACGGCCCCGATCACGACTCACCCGCGCTTGGCGCCACCTCGTCCGAACCCTCGTTGACGCCTTCAAACAGGAAGGTCGACAGGTAGCGTTCGCCGGTATCCGGCAGCATGGCCAGCCATACCGATCCCGGCGTCGCCTCCGCCGCCACGTGCAACGCGGCGGCCAGCGTGGCGCCGGAGGAGATGCCGGCAAAGATGCCTTCCCGTTGCGCCAGCTGGCGCGCGGTATCGCGGGCCAGCACGTCGTCGATCAGCACGATGCGGTCGGCGACGCTGCGGTTGAGCACGGCCGGCACGAAATCCGGGGTCCAGCCCTGGATCCGGTGCGGCTGCCATTCCTGACCGGACAGCAAGGCTGCGCCGGCCGGTTCGGTGGCGACAATCTGCACTTCCGGACGCGCCACTTTCAGCACCTCGCCCACACCGGTCAGTGTGCCGCCGGTACCCCAGCCGGTGACAAAACCATCCAGTCGGCGCCCAGCAAAATCGTGCAGGATTTCCGCGGCGGTGGTCTGACGGTGATACGCCGGGTTGGCCGGGTTCTCGAATTGATTGGTGAAGAACCAGCCATGGCGCTGCGCCAGTTCCACCGCTTTCTTCACCATACCGCTGCCGCGCGCGGCGGCCGGCGTCAGCACCACCTTGCCGCCATAGGCACGGATCAGCTTGCGGCGCTCGATGGAAAACGTCTCGGCCATCACCGCCACGAACGGGTAGCCACGCGCCGCGCAGATTGCCGCCAGTGCCACGCCGGTGTTGCCCGAGGTGGCCTCGACGACGGTTTGGCCGGGTTTGAGCAGGCCGCGTTGCTCGGCGTCAAGGATGATCGCCAGCGCCAATCGATCCTTCACCGAGCCGGCCGGGTTGAACGCCTCCACCTTGACGTACATCTCGACGTGCGCCGGTGCCATGCGATGCAGCCGGATGATGGGCGTGTTGCCGATGGTGTCGAGCATGCTGTCGTGGATCATGCGCCGCTCCCAAGCCGGATCAGGCCCCGCATCGGCGGCAGCGTGCACTCCGGCGGGTGATGGCCGCGTCGAAGCCAATCCAGCCCCATTACAATGGGCCAATGATCAAACCCATCGCCCTCCCCATCGAAGTTCGCGGCTCCGCCAGGCAGCCGCTGGGCATGCCGCCTGCCCGGTTCCTGCGCGACTACTGGCAAAAGCGCCCGCTGCTGGTCCGCCAGGCATTTGCCGATTTCCAACCGCCACTGCAACCGGAAGACCTGGCTGGGCTGGCCTGCGAAGACGGCGTGCTGTCGCGACTGATCGTGCACGACGAAAAGCGCGACCAGTGGAAGGTGAAATCCGGGCCGTTGGCGGAAAGTGACTTTGCGCACACGCCCAAGACCGGCTGGACCGTGCTGGTGCAGGACGTCGACAAGTGGGACGCGGATGTCGCGCGCCTGCTGGAGCCGTTCCGCTTCCTGCCCAGCTGGCGCGTGGACGACATCATGGTGTCCTACGCCGAGGCTGACGGCGGCGTCGGCGCCCACGTCGATCAATACGACGTGTTCCTGCTGCAGGGCCTGGGCCAGCGCCTGTGGTCGATCAGCACCGATCCCGACGCGCCCACGGACTTTCGCCCCGACGTGGAACTCAAGCAGCTGCGGCAGTTCGACCCCACGCACGAATGGCTGCTGGAACCAGGCGACATGCTGTACCTGCCGCCCAACGTGCCGCACCACGGCGTGGCCTTTGCCGGCGCCTGCATGACGCTGTCGGTCGGCATGCGCGCGCCATCACAGGCAGAGCTGACCGGCGACCTGGCCGACTATCTTGCCGAGCGCTTGCCCGACGAACTGCGCTACACCGATCCCGACCTCAAGCCCGCCCCGCGTCACGGCGAAATCGACCGCGCCAGCCTGGGCCGCCTGCGGCAGGCGCTGCCTTTTGCCGCGGCCTTGGACGACGCCACCCTTGCCGACTGGTTTGGCCGCTTCATCACCCGCTACCGCAACGCGCAAGTGGTCGCCGCGCCCGGCAAGACACTGACTGCGGCGGCGCTCGACAAACGGCTGGCCACCGGCCTGCAGTGGCTGCGCCACCCGTGGACACGGCTGGCCTGGCACGCCGATCGCACCGGCTGCACGCTGTACGCCAACGGTGAGGCGTATCCAACGACGCCCGGGTTTGCGCAAGCCATGTGTGCCGCGCGCAACGGCGTATTCGCCACCACCCTTGCCGCCATCGACCATGCAGCGGCGCGGGCACTGGTCAACGCGGGTCATCTGCAACTGCGCAAATCACGCCGGGCATGAAACTGCAGGACTTTCACGTCGAACTGGCCAGCTGGACCAATGCCGTCCAGCGTGACAGCCTGCGTGAATTGCGCCATGAAGTCTTCGTGCTGGGCCAGAACGTGCCCGAAGCGCGCGAACAAGACGGCCAGGACTCCGCCTGTCAGCATGTGCTGGCGCGCGACGAGGCCGGTATCGCCATTGGCTGCGGCCGCATCGATGCCCACGACAAGATCGGCCGCATGGCCGTACGCGAGCCCTGGCGTGGTCGCGGCGTAGGCGCGGCGCTGCTGCGCGAGTTGATTGCCATCGCACGCGCCCGTGGCGCGGAGGTCGTGCACTTGGCGGCACAGGTCAGTGCACTGGGTTTTTACCAGCGCGCCGGCTTTGTCGCCTGCGGCGAGGAATTCATGGACGCGGGCATGCCGCACCGCATGATGCAACTGGCGCTGGATACTTCGCCGCGCCCGACACCGCCCGGCCGTGACCACGGCGCGCTGCCCATCGGCAACCGCGCCCAGCTGGCCGCCGCCCGCCTGCAGCTGCTGGCGGACGCAAAACACCAGTTGCTGATCCACGTACCGGTGCTGGAACTGGACATGTATGCCGGCGGCGACGAAACCGCCCAGCTGCGGCGCGTGGCAACTTCCGGTCGCGCGGCCAGCATCCGCATCCTGCTGCACGACCCGGCGGCGGCGCTGGTCAACGATCACCCGCTGGTCGGCCTGGCCCAGCGCCTGTCCAGCGCCTTCGCCATCCGCGTGCCGGTCGACCCGGTGGATCTGGCGTGGATTGGCGCCTGCATGCTGAACGCCGCCGGCGGCTATCTGTCCCTGCCCGATGCCAGCCGGCCCAGCGGTCGCGGCGCGCGCGACGACCGCACCGCCCAGCTGCCGCTGCGGCAATACTTCAACGAGGTATGGGAGCGCGCCGAACCGGCCACCATGCTCCAATCGCTGCACCTGTAGCAGCCACCCGCCGCCGGGGCGCCATCCGCCCGGCAGCTTGGCCAACCGCAAGTGACCGCGCGGCGGCAAACCGCCGCTTCAGGTTGCCGCATCGCAGCAGCCGAAGGCTATAATTGGCCGACCATCCGCAGTCCTCCGCCCGCAGCCGTGTCCCTTGACGTCGGCGGAAAAACTGCGACTTCACAAGTCGATGGCCGCAAGCCTCCCTTCCCTGCCGGTGGTGACGTGAGTACCAATCCAGTTCGCGAGTTTTTCGAATCCTCCCAGTTGTCTGGCGGCAACGCCGATTATGTCCAGGCCCTGTACGACCAATGGTTGGTCGATGCCAACGCGGTGTCTCCGCAGTGGTCTCGGTATTTTGAAGGGTTCAAGGGTCGCGAGGCCGGTGACGTACCGCATGCCGACGCCATCGCCCGTATCGAGGCTGCGCAGCGCCAGCATCGCGGCTTTGCCGCCGCAGCGCCCGTCAGTGACGAGCACGCGCGCAAGCAGGCCGGCGTGCTGCGCCTGCTGACCGCCTACCGTTCGCGCGGCCACCTGGCGGCCGATCTCGATCCGCTGGGGCTTGCCGCCAAGATGCCGGCGCCGGATCTCGGCCTGGCCTTCCACGGCCTGGTCGACGCCGATCTCGACACCGTGTTCGACACCGGCAACTACGCCGGCGGCGGCCAGCGCATGAAACTGCGCGACCTGCTGGCGCGGCTGAAGAAAACCTACGCCAGCACCATCGGCGCGGAATTCATGCACATCAGCAACCATGAGCAGCGCAACTGGATCTACAGCCACCTGGAACAGGCTGCCGGCGACAGCGGCCTGGACAAGGCCGGCAAGCAGCGCGTGCTCGATGGCCTGACCGCGGCCGAAGGCCTGGAGCGCTACCTCCACACCAAGTACGTCGGCCAGAAGCGCTTCTCGCTGGAAGGCGGCGACAGCCTGATTCCGCTGCTTGACGACGTCGTGCGCGCGGCGGGCGACGGCGGCATCAAGGAGCTGGTCATCGGCATGGCCCACCGCGGCCGCCTGAACGTGCTGGTCAACATCCTGGGCAAGCCGCCCAAGACCTTGTTCGACGAGTTCGAAGGCAAGTTCGAGCAGCCCGACGACCCGGCGCATACCGGCGACGTCAAGTACCACTTGGGCTTTTCCACCGACGTGAAGACGCCGCACGGCGGCGTGCATGTAGCGCTGGCGTTCAACCCGTCGCATCTGGAAATCGTCAACGCCGTGGTCGCCGGCTCGGTGCACGCGCGCCAGACCCGCCGCCGCGACAGCGCTCACACGCAGTCCATGTCGGTGCTCATCCATGGCGACGCGGCCTTTGCCGGCCAGGGCGTCAACATGGAGCTGCTCAACATGTCGCAGGCGCGCGGCTTCCGCATTGGCGGCAGCCTGCACATCGTCATCAACAACCAGGTCGGCTTCACCACGTCCAACCCGCAGGACGCGCGCTCGACCATGTACTGCACCGACCTGGCCAAGATGGTCAATGCGCCGGTGCTGCACGTCAACGGCGACGATCCGGAAGCGGTCATCGAGGTGGTGCGCCTGGCCTATGCGTTCCGCAAGCAGTTCCAGCGCGACGTGGTGATCGACCTGGTCTGCTACCGCCGCCATGGCCACAACGAAGCCGATGAGCCGGCGGCCACGCAGCCGGTCATGTACAAGATCATCCGCGCCCGCCCGACCACCCGCGATCTTTACCAGCAGCAGCTGGTCAAGGAAGGCGTGCTGGCCGAGGGCGACGCCGCCAAGCAGTTCGACGCGTATCGCGCACGGCTGGAAGCCGGCAAGCCGATGACCGACATCGACCCTTCGCCCAGCCGTGAAGGCCGGGTGGATTGGGCACGTTTCGGTGCCGGCAAGCTCGCCACGCCAACCGACACGCGCGTGCCCAAGGCCAAACTGCTGGCGCTGTCGAACAAGCTGCTGGAACTGCCGGCCGACCTCCAGCTGCAGGCGCGCGTGGCCAAGATCTACGACGACCGCCGCAAGATGGCCGCCGGTGAACACCCGGCAGATTGGGGTTTTGCCGAAAACCTGGCCTACGCCACGCTGATCGACGAAGGCCACGACATGCGACTGGTTGGCCAGGACAGCAGCCGCGGCACGTTCTTCCACCGCCACGCCGTGCTGCATGACCAGACGGATGGTCACACCTATCTGCCGCTGGCCACCATCCGCGACGGTGCAGACGTCGAAATCATCGACTCGCTGCTCAGCGAAAACGCGGTAATGGCGTTTGAATACGGCCACTCCACCACCGACCCGGACACGCTCAGCATCTGGGAGGCGCAATTCGGCGACTTCGCCAATGGGGCGCAGGTCGTCGTCGACCAGTTCATCAGCTCGGGCGAAGCCAAGTGGAACCGCCTGTGTGGTCTGGTGCTGCTGCTGCCGCACGGTTACGAAGGCCAGGGCCCGGAGCACTCCTCCTCGCGCCTGGAGCGTTACCTGCAGCTGTGCGCGGTGGACAACATGTCCGTGTGCGTGCCGACCACGCCGGCGCAAAACTTCCACATGCTGCGCCGGCAAATGCTGCGCGCCGTGCGCAAGCCGCTGATCGTCATGTCGCCCAAGTCATTGCTGCGCCACAAGCTGGCGGTGTCGACACTGGACGAGCTGGCCAACGGCAGCTTCCAGTTGGTCATCGGCGAGCATCGCAAGCTCGCGGCCAGGAAGGTCAAGCGTGTCGTGCTGTGCTCGGGCAAGGTCTACTACGACTTGCTGGCACACAGTGAACAGCTCAAGCAAACCGATGTGGCCCTCATCCGCGTCGAGCAGCTGTACCCGTTCCCCCGCGAGGAAGTACGCGCCGAACTGGCCAAGTACGCTGCCGCCAAGGAAGTGGTCTGGTGCCAGGAAGAACCCATGAATCAGGGCGCCTGGTTCCAGATTCGCCACCACCTGCAGGCCTGCGTCGGCAGCCAGCACACGCTCAGCTACGCTGGCCGCACGCGCTCGCCGGCGCCGGCCACCGGTCACTCAAAAACCCACGTTGCCGAACAGGCTGCGCTGGTCGAGCAGGCGCTGGTCGCGCCTGTCGATACCGACTCATCTGCGGAGTAATGCCAGCATGTCCACCGAAGTCAAAGTTCCCGTCCTGCCCGAGTCGGTTTCGGACGCCACCATCGCCAGTTGGCACAAGAAAGTCGGCGAAGCGGTCAAGCGCGACGAGAATCTCGTCGATCTGGAAACCGACAAGGTCGTGCTGGAAGTCCCCTCACCGGTTGACGGCGTGCTGAAGGAAATCCGCCACGAAGTCGGCGACACCGTCGTCGGCGAGCAGGTCATCGCGTTGATCGAGGAAGGCGCCACCGCTTCAGCGCCAGCACCCGCCGCCAAGCCCGCCGCCGCCCCGGCTGCGACCGAAGCCAAGGCCGCACCAGCGGCGGTGGCCGGCGCCGACGACCTGTCGCCGGCCGGGCGCCGCGTCGCCACCGAAGAACACATCGATCCCTCCAAGGTGACTGGCACCGGCCGCGACGGCCGCGTCACCAAGGAAGACCTGGTCAATTACGGCAAGGGCGGCAGTGCCGCGCCGGCTTCGGTGGCAGCCGCTGTACCAGCTGCCAAGCCGACACCGGGTTCGCGTCCGGAAGAGCGCGTACCGATGACGCGCATGCGTGCGCGCATTGCCGAGCGTCTGATGCAGTCGAAGAACTCCATCGCCATGCTCACCTCGTTCAACGAGGTGAACCTGCGCGAAGTGGTGAAGATGCGCAAGACGTTGGGCGAATCCTTCCAGAAGACGCACGGCATCAAGCTTGGCTTCATGAGCTTCTTCGTCAAGGCCGCAGCCGAGGCGCTCAAGCGCTACCCGTACGTCAATGCCTCGGTCGACGGCAACGACGTGATCTACCACGGCTACCAGGACATCTCCATTGCCGTGGCCACCGACAAGGGCCTGGTCACGCCGGTGCTGCGCAACGTGCAGGACATGGGTTTTGCCGACATTGAAAAGGGCATTGCCGATTACGCCACGCGTGCACGTGCCAACAAGCTCACGCTCGATGACCTGCAAGGCGGCACCTTCACCATCACCAACGGCGGCACGTTTGGCTCGCTGCTGTCCACGCCCATCGTCAACCCGCCGCAGAGCGCCATCCTGGGCATGCACACCATCAAGGATCGCGCCATCGTCGAGGACGGCCAGGTGGTGGCGGCGCCGATGATGTACATCGCCATTTCCTACGACCACCGCATCATTGATGGCAAGGACGCGGTGCTGTTCCTGGTCGACATCAAGAACCAGCTGGAGAATCCGCAGCGCATGCTGCTCGAACTCTGAGCCTTGAGCCCCTCTCCCGACGGGAGAGGGGTTGGGGAGCGGGTTCGGCCACGCCGTAATCCCTCGCTCCGTGCGTACCCTCACCCGGCCTTCGGCCACCCTCTCCCGACAGGAGAGGGACACAACGAGAAACGACATGAGCGACAAATTCGATGTCATCGTCATCGGCGCCGGCCCGGCCGGCTATGTGGCCGCGATCCGCGCCGCGCAGCTTGGCTTGAAGACCGCCTGCATCGATGCCTTCGTCGGCCGCGACGGCAAACAGGCACTGGGCGGGACTTGCCTCAACGTCGGCTGCATCCCCTCCAAGGCGCTGCTCGACTCCTCGCGCAAGTTCCACGACCTGACACACAGCTTCGATGTCCACGGCATCAGCGCCGACAAGGCGCGCATCGACGTGCCGACCTTCATCGGCCGCAAGGACAAGATCGTCAAGCAGTTCACCGGCGGCGTGGCGCAGCTGTTCAAGGCCAACAAGGTCACCGCCTTTTTCGGCAAGGGCAAGTTGCTTGGCCCGGGCAGCGAGCCGGGCCACAACGTGGAGATCACGCTCAACGACGGCACCAAGCAGACCATCAGCGCCGCCAACGTCATCCTCGCCTCGGGTTCGGTACCGGTCGAGCTGCCGTTTGCCAAGTTTGACGGCAAGACCATCGTCGACAACGCCGGCGCGCTGGACTTCACGGAAGTTCCCAAGCACCTGGGCATCATCGGTGCCGGCGTCATCGGCCTGGAACTCGGTAGCGTGTGGAAGCGGCTGGGTGCCGAGGTGACCATCATCGAGGCGCTGCCGGATTTCCTTGGCACCGCCGATGCCGACATCGCCAAGGTGGCACAGCGCGAGTTCAAGAAGCAGGGACTGGACATCAAACTCGGCGCCAAGTTGTCCAAGGCCGAGGTCAAGAAGGACGGCGTGCATCTGGTCTACGTCGATGCCAAGGGCGAGCAGAGCCTGGTGGTCGACAAGCTGCTGGTCGCCGTCGGCCGCCGTGCCTATACCGACGGCCTGCTGGCCGACAACACCGGCGTCAAGCTGGATGAGCGCCACCGCATCGTCGTCGACGAACACAACCACACCGGTGTCGATGGCGTGTGGGCCGTGGGCGATGCCGTGCGCGGCCCGATGCTGGCGCACAAGGGCTCCGAGGAAGGCGTGGCAGTGGCCGAGTGGATCGCTGGCAAGGCCGGCCACGTCGATCTGGACACCATCCCGTACGTGATCTACACCGAACCGGAAGTGGCCTGGGTCGGCAAGACCGAGCAGCAGCTCAAGGCGGAAGGCGTGCCGTACAAGGCCGGCAGCTTCCCGTTTGCCGCCATCGGCCGCGCCGTGGCCATGAATGAGGGCGTCGGCCAGGTCAAGATGCTGGCCCACGCCGAAACCGACCGCATCCTTGGCGTGCACATGGTTGGCCCGGGCGTCTCCGAGCTGGTCGCCGAATGCGTCGTGGCGATGGCGTTCAAGGGCTCGTCCGAGGATCTGGCGCGCATCGTCCATGCCCATCCGACCTTGTCCGAAGCCGTGCACGAGGCCGCCCTGTCGGTCGACAAGCGTTCGATCCACAAGGGCAACTGACCGCGCGACTCACCCAATAAACAACGCAACCCCGCCACCGTGGGAGCCGCTGGCGGGTAATGCTCTGGTGTTGATATTCAACTGGAATCCAAGCCAAAACATCGCCCGCCAGTGGGCTCCCACAGAATCCTCTCGAACACAGAACACTTCATGCCCCAACCCACTTCGATCTGCGTCTACTGCGGCTCCAGCGCCGGCAAACATCCCGAATATGCGGAGCTGGCGCGGACGCTGGGTACGGCCATGGCCCGGCGTGGCGTGGCTCTGGTCTACGGCGGCGGCAAGGTGGGGTTGATGGGCGTGCTGGCCGATGCCGTACTGGCCGCCGGCGGCAAGGTCACCGGCGTCATCCCCAAGCAATTGGTGGACCTGGAAGTCGCCCATTCACGGCTGACCAACATGGTGATCGTGGACACGATGCACCAGCGCAAGACGCGCATGTTCGAGCTGGCCGACGCCTTCATCGCCCTGCCCGGCGGTTTCGGCACCATGGATGAGATGTTCGAGATGCTGACCTGGGCGCAATTGGGTCTGCATCGCCATCCATGCGCGTTCCTGGACGTACGCGGCTATTACCGCTCGCTGCAGGCCATGGTCGAGCACATGGCCGACGAAGGCTTCATCACCACCGGCCAGCGCGACAGCGTGTGGTTTGGCCAGACCGTCACCGCCGCCTTCGACTGGATGGCACACTACGACGGCAGCCATGCCGTACGCGTGAGCAGCCCGGCGCTGATCAAGGCCTGAGCGCCTGTGGAGACCGCCATGCCGATCGACCGTTTTCGCGCCTTTCGCATCCATCGCGATGACGGTCAGCACCGGGCCGGCGTGGAGACGCTGCACATCGATGACCTCACTGCCGGCGAAGTACTGGTCAAGGTCGCGTATTCATCGCTCAACTACAAAGACGCCCTGGCCGGCACCGGCAGCGGGCGCATCCTGCGCCGCTACCCGCTCAATGGCGGCATCGACGCCGCCGGCCACGTGGTTGCATCCGCCGATAGTCGCTTCAAGCCAGGCGACGCCGTCATCTGCACCGGCAGCGGGCTTTCCGAGACGCGCGACGGCGGGCTTGCGCAATACGTGCGCCTGGCCGCCGACAGCACCATCGCCCTGCCGCCAGGCCTGAGCCTGCGCGAGGCCATGATCATCGGCACCGCCGGTTTCACTGCCGCACTCGCCCTGCTGCAGATGCAAACCAACGGCCAGACGCCAGAGGCCGGCCCCATTGCCATCAGTGGCGCCAGCGGTGGCGTCGGCACGCTGGGCATCGACATCTTCACCCGCGCCGGCTACACCGTGCACGCCATCAGCGGCAAGCGCGACCACTTTGCGTGGCTGCATGAGCTCGGCGCCAGCGAATGCATCGACCGCCACGAACTGACCTTCAGCGGCAAGGCCATGGACTCGGCCCGCTTTGCCGGCGCACTGGACACTGTCGGTGGCGCCATGCTTGCCGGGTTGTTGCCACTGATCGACGCCTACGGCAACGTCGCGCTGTGCGGCAACGCCGGCGGCATGACATTCTCCAGCACGGTCATGCCTTTCATCATTCGCGGCGTCAACCTGCTAGGCGTTGGCTCGGCCGGCACGCCACGCCCTATCCGGCAAACCCTGTGGCACAAGCTTGCCGGCGAGTGGAAGCCACGGCACCTCGACACCATTTGCACGCACGAGGTCACGCTGGACCAGCTACCGGAAGCTTTTGACCGCATGCTGGCCGGCCAGGCCCTGGGCCGCACCCTTGTCACCATCGGGCCAGACTCGTCGGCGCTTGGAACTGCGCTGCCCACGGCCTAGAATCAATCACTCTGAATGGATCCCTCTCCCATGGCACGTATCCTGATTGTCGACGATTCACCATCGCAACTGCTTGGCATCAAACGCATCGTCGAGAAGCTCGGCCACGAGGCACTCACCGCGGAAGATGGCGCCGCTGGCGTGGAGGCAGCGCGGCGCGAGAAGCCTGACCTCATCCTGATGGACGTGGTCATGCCCAATCTCAACGGTTTCCAGGCCACGCGCACGATCAGCAAGGATCCAGAAACCACGCACATTCCCATCATCCTGGTAACCACCAAGGATCAGGAAACCGACAAAGTGTGGGGCATGCGCCAAGGTGCCAAAGCCTACGTCACCAAGCCCATCAAGGAAGACGAACTGGTCAAGGCACTGAAGGAGTTTCTCCCGGCCTGACCCAGGCGCATCACACGCAAAAACGGCGCCATTGGCGCCGTTTTTCGTTGTAAGTCATGCACACCTGCCACGCCTCACGACAAGGCGAGCGATCTATTGCCGCGGATCGAAGTCCAGGAACTGTGATTTCAGCGATTCATACGCCGCCTTCTGCGACGCGTTCTGTGGCAGTGGCGCACGGATCGACAACTCCACCAGTTGATCGCCCGGCGGCGTACCGGGCATGCCGCGGCCTTTCAGGCGCAGCTTGCGGCCAGACTGCGAACCGGCCGGAATACGCATGTCCACCGGCCCGGCCAGCGTCGGCACGGCGAGCGTCGCGCCCAGTGCCGCTTCCCACGGCGTGAGCGGCAGCACATGCACGACGTTGCGCCCATCCAGATGAAAGCGCACGTCGTCGCGAATGCCTACTTCCAGCAGCAAGTCGCCAGGTGATGCGCCGGCCGAGCCGGCCTGCCCCTGGCCGGCCAGGCGAATGACCTGGCCCGGCGCGATGCCCGCCGGAATCTTGACCTCCAGCACGCGTTCGCCCGCCGATGAATCACGCAGCACCAGACGCGTGCGGCCGCCGGCAAACGCGGTCTGCAAATCAATTTGCACGGATGCTTGCACATCGCGCCCGCGCCGCGCGCGCGGCTGTCCGCGATGTCCGCCGGCCTGGCGATTGAACAAGCTCTCGAAGAAATCGCTGAAATCACCGTTGCCCGTATCAAACCCCTGGGATTGACCCTGCCAGCCGGGCGGCGGGCGGAACTGTTCGCCCGGGCGATAGCCGCCGGCGCGCAGTTGATCGTAGGAACGGCGTTTTTCCGGATCCTTGAGTACCTCGTTGGCTTCGTTGACTGCCTTGAAGCGCTCTTCGGCGCCGGCTTCCTTGTTGCGGTCAGGGTGATACTTGCGCGCCAGCTTGCGATACGCCGACTTGATCTCGGCGTCACTTGCCTGCGGACTGACGCCCAATACCTCGTAATAGTCTTTGAATTCCACCTGCCGCTCCCATTCAACGCAAAACCCGCGACGGAAATCGTCCGCCGCGGGCGTTCAAGCATGCAACCGCGATGGGTCAGTTGACCGCGTTGATGGTAATGCGCCGCGGCGTGGCCAAGGCCTTCTTCGGGATGATGATCTCCAACACACCCAACTTGCCATTGGCGGTGATGCCTTCGGCATCGGCGCTGTCGGGCAAGGCAAAGCGGCGATGGAAAGCGCCGCGTGCGCGTTCAACCCGCGTGAAGCGGGCTTCCTTGCCGTTGCCGTCGGCCGCCGCGACGCGCTCGCCCTTGATGGTGAGAATGCCCTTTTCCATGCTCACTTCAATCTGCGCTGGATCCACGCCGGGGATGTCGGCGAGGATCACGAACTGCTTTTCATCCTCGCGAATGTCCACGCGTGGCGCCCACTGGCTGGTGACCACGTTGGAGGCATCGCCATCTTCCGGCTGCAGGAAACGGTCAAACGCCTGGCGGATTTCATCGGGCAAGGTGTTGCCGGCATGCCACATGCTCTGACGACCAAGATTCATTGCGTTCTCCTTCCAATCAAGTTGCGGCTCGCTGCCGCCTGCACAAAACATAGGTGCTCACAGGCGCGATTCAAGGTGTTGCGCGGGCGACGGACCAGCGTGGCCTGGCCCAGGCACTGCGGCCGCCGGTTCGCCAGCGCTTGACTGGCACGACAAAGTGACCACGCGCCCCAAAAGAAAGCCCCGGCAAGGCCGGGGCTTTCGAGCACCAAACCGCGCAGGTCAACTCACTCGTCCGTGGCCGGCGTCCCACTGTCACCGTCGCCGGCAACACTGTCCTGCGCCGAACTGGTCGGGTCAGTCGACTCGACCGGCTCGTCCGATGACGAATCATCCGGGCCATCTTCCTCGGCATCCAGCCGCATGACGCTGACCAGCGTTTCATTCTCCGGCAGGCGGATCAGGGTCACGCCCTGCGTGTTGCGCCCGAGCTGCGAGACTTCCGCCACCCGCGTGCGCACCAGTGTGCCCTGGTCAGAGATCAGCATCAGCTCGTGGGCCTCGGTGACCTGCACCGCACCGACCAGGCCACCATTGCGCTCGGAGCATTGGATGCCGATCACACCCTGGGTGCCGCGGCCCTTCTTGGTGAACTCGGCCAGCGCCGTGCGCTTGCCGTAGCCACGCTGCGTCGCGGTGAGGATATCCCCTCCAAAAGCAGCACCCTCGGCCGCCACGATCAACGACACCACCTGCGCATCCGCCGTCAGCCGCATGCCACGCACGCCAGCGGCCGTACGACCCATCGAGCGCACGGTGTTTTCATCAAAGCGATTGACTTTGCCGTTGGACGCAAACAGCAGGATATCGCTGTCGCCATCCGTCAGCTCCACGCCAACCAAGGCGTCGTCGTCACGCAGCGTGATGGCGAGTTTGCCCTTTTGCAGCTGGAATGCGAACTCGCCAAGTGGCGTCTTCTTGACCGTACCCTGCCGCGTGGCGAAGAACACATAACGGTCATCACCGTAGTCGCGGATCGGCAGCACCGCTTGAACTTTTTCGCCTGCGCCCAGCGGCAGCAGGTTGATGATCGGCTTGCCCTTGGCGCCGGGGCCGGACTCGGGAATCTCGTACACGTTCAGCCAGTACACGCGCCCGGTGCTGGTGAAGGTCAGCAAGGTGTCGTGGGTGTTGACCACCCACAACTGCTCGACCACATCCTCTTCCTTCAGCGCCGATGCCGAACGGCCGCGACCGCCGCGGCGCTGCGAGCGATAGGTGCTGGCTGGCTGGCGCTTGATGTAACCGGTGTGCGACAAGGTCACCACCATGTCTTCCGGCGCAATCAGGTCAAGGACGTTGAGGTCTTCCTTGGAATGCTGGATCTCGGTGCGGCGCGCGTCGCCAAACTCGGCCTTGACTGCCTCAAGCTCCTCGCGGATCACCGCCAGCAAGCGATCGGGATCCTGCAGGATCTCGATCAGGCCACGGATGGTCTCCAGGATTTGCCGGTATTCGTCGGAAAGCTTTTCCTGCTCCAGTCCGGTCAGGCGATGCAGGCGCATGGCCAGGATTTCCAGCGCCTGCGCTTCGGACAACTGATAGCCGTCGTCCTTGAGCCCATCGCGCGGATCCATCGACTCGGGCCGCGATGCCTCGGCGCCGGTGGCCGACAACAACGCGCGCACCATGCCGGCGTCCCAGCGCTGCGCCATCATGCGCTCGCGCGCCTCGACCGGCGAGGCCGAAGTCTTGATCAACTCGATCATCTGGTCGATGTTGGCCAGCGCAACGGTGAGGCCTTCCAGGATATGGGCCCGCGCCCGTGCCTTGCGCAGCTCGAAAATGGTACGCCGGGTGACCACCTCGCGGCGATGGCGGACGAAGGCCTCGAGAATCGCCTTCAGGCCGAGCAGCCGCGGCTGGCCATCGACCAGCGCCACCATGTTGATGCCGAAGGTGACCTGCATCTGCGTCTGCTGGAACAGGTTGTTGAGCACCACGTCGCCCATGGCGTCACGACGCACTTCGATGACGATGCGCATGCCGTCCTTGTCCGACTCGTCGCGCAGCGCACTGATGCCTTCGAGCTTTTTCTCCTTGACCAGCTCGGCGATCTTCTCGATCAAGCGCGCCTTGTTGACCTGGTAGGGAATCTCGTGGACCACGATGGTTTCGTGGCCGTTCTTCTCGGTCTCGATTTCGGCGCGGGCGCGCACAAGAATGCGGCCACGACCGGTGCGATAGGCCTCGACGATGCCGGACGCGCCATTGATGATGCCTGCGGTCGGGAAATCCGGGCCGGGGATGTACTGCATCAGCGCCGTGACGTCGAGTTGCGGATCGTCGATCAAGGCTACCGTCGCGGCAATCACCTCGGTGAGGTTGTGCGGCGGAATGTTGGTGGCCATGCCGACGGCAATGCCGGCCGAACCGTTGATCAGCAGCGTGGGCACGCGCGAGGGCAGCACCAGCGGCTCGTGCTCGCTCTCGTCATAGTTGGGACCGAAGTCGACCGTCTCCTTGTCGATGTCCGCCAACAACTCATGTGTGAGCTTGGACATGCGCACTTCGGTGTAACGCATGGCCGCCGCGCTGTCACCATCGACCGAACCAAAGTTGCCCTGCCCGTCCACCAGCATGTAGCGCAGTGAAAACGGCTGCGCCATGCGCACGATGGCGTCGTAGACGGAAGCATCGCCGTGCGGATGGTATTTACCGATGACGTCACCGACCACGCGTGCCGACTTCTTGTAGGGCTTGTTCCAGCCGTTGTTCAAGTCGTTCATGGCAAACAGGATGCGTCGATGCACCGGCTTGAGGCCATCGCGCACATCGGGCAAGGCGCGACCAACAATCACGCTCATGGCGTAATCGAGGTAGCTCTGGCGCATCTCGTCTTCGATGTTGACGTGGATGATTTCGTTGGCGGGTTCTGCCATCAAACAGGTTCCTTGCAAACAAAAAAAGGGCGCCGCGCCACGCGTAAAGCGCATGCGCCAGCGCCCTGAAAACAACCCGTGAAGTGTACCACGCGCGACCGCAAAAGGACAGTATTTACTGCTTGCAATTCAACGACTTGCAAGCGCTTGTCAGTGACGATGGCGCTGTTGCCGGAATAAGCCGCATGTGCCCCGTCGGCAGCTGCCAATGCCCGTTGGCCAACGACTGCAAGCAACCCGCGTGAAATGCCACCGCCTGCGCCTGCCGCGCCTGGCCGTCAAGCCATCTCAACCACCAAACATGGCCTGCATGGCCACTGCGCCCGGACGCTCGATCACGCCGCGCTCGGTAACGATGACGTCGATCAATTCCGCCGGGGCGACATCAAACACCGGGTTCCACGCCCGCGCTCCCGCCACGGCGGTACGCACGCCGGCCACACCGAGCAATTCGTCTTCGGCGCGCAACTCAATGTCGATGTCCTCGCCGCTCGAGGTGGCCATGTCCACGCTGGACGACGGCGCCACGACCATGAATTTCACGCCGTGATAGTGCGCGGCAACCGCCAGCTGGTAGGTGCCGATCTTGTTGGCGGTGTCACCATTGGCGGCAATGCGGTCGGCACCCACCACTACCCACTGCACGACGCCGGATTTCATCAGGTGCGATGCCGCTGAATCGGCAATCAAGCGCGCCGGAATGCCATCGCGCATGAGCTCCCACATGGTCAACCGGGCGCCCTGCAGCCACGGCCGGGTTTCGTCCGCATAGACATGCGCGATCCGCCCCTCGGCCACGCCAGCGCGGATGACACCGAGCGCCGTGCCAAAGCCCGCAGTGGCCAGCGAACCGGTATTGCAATGGGTGAGCACGCCGGAACCGGGGGCGATGAGTGCTGCACCCAGTGTCCCCATGTGCCGGTTGGCAGCCAGGTCTTCATCCTGGATGGCTTGCGCCTCGGCCGTCAGCACCGCGACACCGGCGCCACCATCGGCGATGCGCTGCATGCGGTCCAGCGCCCATGCCAGATTGACGGCAGTCGGCCGCGTTGCGCGCAGGACCGCCAATGCATCATGTAGCAGCTCGCCACAACGCGCGGCCAGCACCATGCCCCATGCCGCGGCAATGCCGATGGCCGGCGCGCCACGTACCGCCAGATCCCGTATTGCCGTGGCAACCTGGGCCGCCGTACGGCAATCGATCCAGCTTTCCGCACCCGGTAGCAGGCGCTGATCCAGCAAACGCAGGGTGCCGTCGCGCCACTGCACGGCGCGGATATGGTCGTAGCGGTCATAGTCCATGGGAATCAACACATGTGGTGGCGGTGCCGACGCAGCATCCTGCACCGGCGGGTGAACAGTGGCGGCGGGATGCCGCGAGTATCTTTGCGCGACACGAGAACCCGGCCCGGCTCACGCGCGATCGTGCAACCACTGGTGGATGGCCGGCGGTACTTCGCGCTGCGCGCGGCTGGAGACATAAATGCCGATGTGCCCGCCGCGAAACGCCAGCTGCGTGTAGTCGGTGGTGCCGACGTGGCGACCCAGCGCGCGCGAGGCATCCGGCGGCACCAAGTGATCCTGCTCGGCGAAGATGTTCAGCACCGGCTGCGTGATCATGCCCAGGTCGACCTGCTTGCCGCCGATTTCCAGCGTGCCCTTGACCAGTTTGTTGCCCTGGTAAAAGTCCTTGATGAATTGCCGGAACGCCTCGCCCGCCTGGTCGGGTGAATCAAAGATCCAGCGTTCCATGCGCAGGAAGTTCTCAAGTTCCGCCGGCCGGTCGAGGATGTCGACCAGGCCAATGTATTTCTGCTGGTTGAGCCGCAGCGGCTTCAAGGTGAGGTAGACGTAATTCATCAGCCCCGCCGGGATATTGCCCATGGTGTCGACAAACAGGTCGACATCCATGTCCTGGCACCAGCGCGAAAGCATGTTGTCCGGTGTATGGAAGTCCACCGGCGTCACCATGGTGATGAGGTTGCGCACCTTGTCGCCATGCAGCGCCGTGTAGCACAGGGAAAACGCGCCACCCTGGCAGATGCCCAGCAGGTTGATGGCATCCAACCCATGCCGGGCACGCACGGCATCGACGCAACGATCCAGGTAACCATTGATGTAATCGTCCAGCGTCAGCCAGCGATCGGCACCATCGGGGTAGCCCCAATCGATCAAGTAGACGTCTTCACCCTGATCGAGCAGGTTGCGCACCATCGAACGGTCGGCCTGCAGGTCGGTCATCCATACGGTGTTGACCAGCGCATAGACAATCAGCAGCGGCGCGCGTTTGCCCGGCTTGCTGCCGGTGAAATGCCAGACTTTGAGTTTGTCCTCGCTGTACACCAGTTCGCGCGGCGTATTGGCATATTCCGGCTCGCGCATGCCGCGCAGATGGCCCATGCCTGCCGCCAGCTTGCGCTGGAAAGTGGTGATTTCACCCAGCACCTGATTGGGGTCGAGACGCAGCGGTGTGTACATGGACGCTCCTTACTTGCGCGTGCGCGACTTGGCGCGTGAGGGGGCCGTAACCGGGGATTGGCGCCGACCGGCCACCTTGCCCTTGGCCGCAGCGCCTGCAGCAGCGCCGCGCTTCCTGGTCGGGATTGCCGCAGGCGTGGTTTTGCGCGCTGCCGCGCGGCGCACCGGACGGGGCGCCGCTGTCGTGGACGCGGATCTGGATGGCCGCTTTGCCGACGGCGTGGTTGCCACCAGCTGCCGTTTGAGTGCCGCCACCTCGCGATGCAAGGCAGCCAGCTCGCCATCCGCCGTGGTATCCGTGCCCGGTCGGGATTGGCCACGAACCTCGCGACGCAGCGCCTGCAGGCGCTCGCCAAGACGGGATACTTCGCTGCGCGTAGGCATGCCCAGCTGTTGGCACAGCGCCTCGGTTTGCTGCTGCTGCAGCTGGCGCGCGCGCATTTGCGTATTGACCATCTCGCCGTAGACCGCCTTGAACTCGTCGCTCAAGGCCATTTCCGCATACGCCTCTTCACCGGCATCTACCCACAGGTCATACAAGCCCTTGAGCGAATCCACTTGCCGGCCTGGTTCGGCATGCTGCGCCAGCTTGTCCTGCAGGTGCTCCATGGCCTGCGCCCCGGCGCGCTGCAGCAAGGCGTGATAACGACCCGAGGCGTCCATCGCCGCCAGCATGGCCTGGACCAGCGCCTGCTGATGCATTTGTTGTTCACGATCCAGACCAAACGCCGGTGTCGGCGCAGTGCCGATCCCGCCCGCAACCGGCAAAGCCTGCAGCCATGTCTGCCACTGCCGCGCGAAACCCTCGGCACCAGCCCCGTCGATGCCGGCAAAGGCTTGCGCAAATGGTTGACTGCCAGCACCAAACCATTGCTGCAACTGCTGCTGCCAATCAGCCTTGGGCGCGGCCGTGGCGCCGACCGTCTGCATCCACGCCAGATATCCCTTGAGCCCGTCGAGACTGCGTTCAATCGCCTCGCCAGCGGCCGTCGCCGGATCCGTGACGGGTGACGCCTGCCCGCCGGCCGCGTCCAGCGATTGCTTGAGCTGTCGACTCCATGCGGCCCATGACTGTCGGGCCAGTGCCTGGTAATCGGTGAGGAAATCAGTACTTGAATCGGCCATGTGCCACTCCTCATGCGGACACGTCATCGTAGCAAATCGACGTCGATGAATCGGCCCGCCGAAACGCACAAGGCCCGACATCATGCCGGGCCTTGTGCTTGACAATGCAACCGCTGCCGTCGTCAGACGCCGGCAGCTTCCTCCGGCGTGACGGCCTTCATCGACAAGCGGATGCGGCCCTGCTTGTCCACTTCCAGCACCTTGACCTTGACCACATCGCCTTCCTTGAGCTTGTCGGACACCTTCTCGACGCGCTCGTCGGAAATCTGCGACACGTGCACCAGGCCATCCTTCCCCGGCATGATGGTGACGAATGCACCAAAGTCCATGATCTTGGCCACGCGTCCGGCGTAGATGCGGCCCGGTTCGACATCGGAAACGATCTGCTCGATGCGCTTCTTGGCGGCATCGGCCGCCTCGCGGCTCACCGACGCCACGATCACCGTACCGTCGTCGTTGATGTCGATGGTGCAGCCGGTCTCTTCGGTGATCGAGCGGATGGTGGCGCCGCCCTTGCCGATGACCTCGCGGATCTTGTCCGGGTGGATCTTGATCGTCAGCAGGCGCGGGGCGTATTCGCTCATCTCCGCCCGCGGCGTGGTGATGCACTTGGCCATCTCGCCAAGGATGTGCAAGCGACCGCGCTTGGCCTGCGCCAGCGCCGTGCGCATGATCTCCTCGGTGATGCCGTCAATCTTGATGTCCATCTGCAGGGCAGACACACCATCGGCCGTACCGGCCACCTTGAAATCCATGTCGCCCAAGTGATCCTCGTCACCCAGGATGTCGGTCAACACGACGTAGTCCTCGCCTTCCTTGACCAGGCCCATGGCGATACCAGCCACCGGCGCCTTGAGCGGCACGCCGGCGTCCATCATCGCCAATGACGAACCACACACGGAAGCCATCGACGAGGAACCGTTGGATTCAGTGATTTCCGACACGACGCGGATCACGTACGGGAACTCGGCAAGCGTTGGCTTGACCGCCTGCACACCGCGCTTGGCCAACCGGCCATGGCCGATCTCACGGCGCTTGGGGCTGCCCACGCGGCCAGTCTCGCCGACCGAATACGGCGGGAAGTTGTAATGGAACAGGAACGGGTCCTTGGACTCGCCTTCCGGCGCATCGATGAGCTGCGAGTCGCGCGTCGTGCCCAGCGTGGCCACGACCAGCGCCTGCGTCTCGCCGCGGGTGAACAAGGCCGAACCATGCGTACGCGGCAACACGCCGACGCGGGCCGTGATCGGACGCACGTCGTCAAGCTTGCGGCCATCGATGCGCAGCTTGGTCTTGAGCACGCCATCGCGCACGGTGTGGTATTCGGCTTCTTCAAACGTGGCGGTGATGGCGCCGTCGCTCCAGCCGTGTGCCTGTGCCTGTTCGGCCAGCGTGGCCTTGACGTCGGCAAGCAGCGCCTTGACCGCATCGCGACGCTCAAGCTTGTCCAGGATGTGGAAGGTTTCGCCCAGACGCGTGCCCAGCGCACCGCGCACGGCTTCGACCAGGGCGGTATCCGTGGCCGGCGCTTCCCACTTGAACGGCTTGCGGCCGGCTTCGGCGACAAACGCATTGATGGTGTCGATGGCGACCTGCATCTGCTGGTGGCCAAACACCACGGCGCCGAGCATGACGTCTTCGCTCAGCAGCTTGGCCTCGGACTCGACCATCAACACCGCCTTGCTGGTACCGGCAACGACCAGGTCCAGATCCGACGTCTTGAGCTGCTCGGCGGTCGGGCACAGCACGTAGCCACCGTTCAGGTAACCCACGCGGGCTGCGCCAATCGGGCCCTTGAACGGCACGCCCGCCAGCGCCATGGCGGCAGACGCGCCAAGCAGTGCCGGGATGTCACCGTCCACTTCCGGGTTCAGCGACACCACGGTCGCCACCACCTGCACCTCGTTGCGGAACCCGGCCGGGAACAGCGGGCGCAGTGGGCGATCGATCAGACGCGAGGTCAGCGTTTCCTTTTCCGTCGGCCGCCCTTCACGCTTGAAGAAGCCACCGGGGATGCGGCCGGCGGAGTAGAACTTTTCCTGGTAGTCGACCGTCAACGGGAAGAAATCCTGCCCCTCACGCGCCTTGGCAGCGGCAACGACGGACACCAGCACCACCGTGCCGCCCATGCTGACGATGACGGCACCGGACGCCTGGCGGGCAATTTCGCCCGTCTCCAGTGTGACTTCATGACTACCGTACTGGAATGACCTGGTTACTTTTGCCACGTTGATATGTCCTGCTCTGATGGAGAGGTGCGCCCGCGGAAGGGCGCAGCTTGAACTGGGCGTGCTTGCCGGCGACGACGGCTTAGCGACGCAGGCCGAGGCGCTCGATCAAGGTCTGGTAGCGCGCCAGATCGCGCGACTTCAGATAGCCGAGCAAACGCTTGCGCTGGTTGACCAGCTTGAGCAGGCCGCGGCGGGAGTGATGATCCTGCTTGTGGTCCTTGAAATGCTCGGTCAGGTGATCGATGCGCGCGGACAACAGGGCCACCTGCACTTCGGACGATCCGGTATCGTTTGCTGCACGGCCGAAATCAGCAATGATCTTGCCGGTCTGTTCTGCGGTAAGAGACATGGGTATGAATTTCCTTGAAAGACGACGCGAAGCTTGCGGCTGCATCCTCGCGACGGTGCAAGCGCAAGCTTCGCCGGATGAGTGAAAGCATGAAATAACCTGACTATTCTACTGATGCGGGCAGTGTTTCAACAAGGGCACGCGCCATGTCCGGATCAGGTGGCAGGTTGAAGCCACGCACGATACGCGTCTTGCCCTCGGCGTCGGCATCCACTACGGCCAACAAGGCGCCATCGGTGGCATAGGCTGCGCAGCGTCGCTGAGCGTGTCGCGGCGCCAGCTGGATGGGCTGGCCACGGGTAATGGCCGCCGCGCTTTCGTCATCCAGCACGACCTGATCGAGATCGCCCAGCCCGGCGGCTACTGGCAGTACCCGGCGCTGCAGCGCCGCATCGCCCTGCGCCGCGTCTGCTTCAAGTTCCGCCATGGTCACCATTTGCGGTGTACGGAACGGCTCCAGCCACAAGCGTCGCAGTGCCATGACATGCGCGCCGCAGCCCAGGCTTTGGCCGACGCTGTCCGCCAGGGCGCGCACGTACGTGCCCGAGCCGCATTCCACGTACAGCTTGAGCGTATCGGCACTGCGTTCCAGCAGGTCCAGCCGGTGTACCTCGACCTCACGCGGCGGCACCTCGACCTGCTCGCCGCGACGCGCCTTGACATACAGCCGCTCGCCATCCTGCTTGATGGCCGAATACAGCGGCGGCACCTGCCAGATGCGTCCACGCAACGGCGCGAGCGCGGCCTCGATGGCCGCATCGGTCAAGTCCGGGACGGCGCATTCACGCAGCACCTCGCCTTCGCTGTCGCCGCTGTCGGTGGTGACGCCCAGCCGGCACTCGGCAACATAGGCCTTGCGCGCACCCAAGAGATTGCCGGCCAATTTGGTGGCTTCGCCAAAGCACAATGGCAGCAGTCCGGTGGCCTGTGGATCAAGCGCGCCGGTGTGGCCGCCCTTGGCGGCGTGCAGCAATCGGCGTACCGCCTGCAAGGCCTGGTTGGAGCTCAAGCCCAGCGGTTTGTCCAGCAGCACGATGCCGTGCATGTCGCACATCCGGGCCCGCGCCGCACGCCGCGCCGCCTGCCGGGCGCGAGCATCAGCGCGACGGCTCATCGTCTGTGCGGCCTACCGCCTTGTCATTGCGCAGCAAGGTGTCGATGCGCTCGCCCTTGTCCACCGAATCGTCATATTTGAACTTGAGTTCCGGCACGCGGCGCATGCGGATACCGCTGCGCGCCAGCGAACGGCGAATCTCATAGGCGATGGCATTGAGCGCCTTGACTGCAGGACGGCCGTCCTCGGCGATCAACGCCGTCACCCACACCGTGGCCCAGTCCAGATCCCGGGTGATCTCCACGTCCGACACGCTGACCGCCGGCAAGCCGTGATCACGCACCGCCGACTGCACCAGCGGCGCCAATGCGCGGCGCAGCTCGGCGCCAATGCGGTCAGTACGTTTGAAGTCGCGCGAAGGCATGGGGACAAGGAACCAGATGGGGAAAGATCAGGGATCAGCGAAATGGGAAAGCCGTGGAGCGGGAACGGAGGACAGGAAAAGCCGGGCCTGCGTCAGACGCCGCTACCCTGTTTCCCATTCCCTGTTCCCCGCCTTTCCGCACCCGCCTTACAGCGTCCGTGCCACTTCCGTGCGCTCGAAGCATTCAATCTGGTCGCCGGGCTTGACGTCGTTGTACTGCTTGACGGCGATACCACAATCGACGCCACTGCTGACTTCGTCGACCAGGTCCTTGAAGCGGCGCAACGATTCCAACTCGCCCTCGAAGATGACCACGTTGTCGCGCAGCACGCGGATAGGCTTGCTGCGCTTGACGGTGCCTTCGACGACACGGCTGCCGGCCACGGCGCCGAACTTGGAGCTGCGGAAGACTTCACGAACCTCGGCGATGCCGATGATGTCCTCACGTACTTCCATGCCCAGCAGGCCAGTCGCCGCCTGGGTGACCTGATCGATCACGTCGTAGATGATGGAGAAATAGCGGACATCGACGCCGGAGGTTTCGATCACCTTGCGCGCCGACGCATCGGCACGGACATTGAAACCGATCAACAGCGCGCCGGAGGCTGCCGCCAGCGTTGCATCGGACTCGCTGATGCCGCCGACGCCGGACGCCACCACGCTGACGCGCACGCGCTCGTTGCCAATCTGTGTCAGCGACTCGCGCAAGGCCTCGACCGAACCGGCCACATCGCCCTTGACCAGGATGTTGAGCGTCTGCTGCTCCTCGCCCTGGCCCATCTTGGCAATGATGTCTTCCAGCCGATTGGCCTTGCTGACCATGCGCGTCGCCCGGCGCTTCTGCTGCCGCTCCTCGGCCACTTGCCGCGCCAGGTGTTCATCCTCGACGCAGACAAAGTCATCACCGGTTTCCGGCACGCCGGACAGACCCAGTACCTGCACGGGAATCGACGGGCCGGCAGATGCCACCTGTTTACCGGTGGCGTCGATCAGTGCACGCATGCGCCCGTACTCGACGCCGCACACCACGAAATCGCCCTTCTTCAAGGTGCCCTGCTGCACCAGCACGGTCGCCACCGGGCCGCGGCCGCGATCCAGGCTCGACTCGATCACCACGCCGGTGGCATGACCATCCACCACGGCGCGCAATTCCATGACCTCGGCCTGTACCGTGATGGCATCGAGCAAGTCCTCGATGCCCATACCGGTCTTGGCCGACACCGGCACGAACTGCACATCGCCGCCCCAATCCTCCGGCACCACCTCATGCTGCACGAGGCCTTGCTTGACGTTGTCGGCGTTGGCGCTGTCCTTGTCCATCTTGTTGACGGCAACGATCAGCGGCACCTTGGCGGCGCGCGCATGGTTGACCGCCTCGATGGTCTGCGGCATGACGCCGTCGTCGGCCGCCACCACCAGCACCACGATGTCGGTGGACTGCGCGCCGCGTGCGCGCATCGAGGTAAACGCCGCGTGTCCGGGCGTATCAATGAAGGTAATGACGCCGCGCGAGGTCTTCACGTGATAGGCGCCAATGTGCTGCGTGATGCCGCCCGCTTCGCCGCTGGCAACCTTGGTGCGCCGGATGTAATCGAGCAACGAGGTCTTGCCGTGGTCGACGTGGCCCATGATGGTGACCACCGGCGGACGCGGCGACTTCTCGCCCTCCAGCTCGGCGCTGTGGGTGTGCGCCGCCAGCGTCTCCTCGGCGTTGTTTTGCGTATCGGCAACCGGCGTGTGGCCGAGTTCTTCGACCACCAACACCGCGGTGTCGTGGTCGATGCTCTGGTTGATGGTGGCCATGACACCCATCTTGAACAAGGCCTTGACCACCTCCGAGCCCTTGACCGCCATCTTCTGCGCCAGATCGGACACGGTATTGGTGTCGGACACTACGACCTCGCGTACCACCGGTGCGGTGGGCCGCGAAAATGCGTGCGGGCCGGCCGGCAGGCTGCTGCCGCGCGCCGGCTCACGGCCATGCGCGGACTTGCCACGCCGACCACTGGACGAACGGCGCGCCCGATCGGCTTCGCTCAGATGCATCTGCCCGCCGCCAAAGCGCTTGCCGCCGCGCCCGTCCCGGCTGCCGGCGCCTTCGCTGCGCTCGTTGCGGCCATGCTTGGCCTTGCCGTGCGCATCGCCGTTGCCGGTCGAGGGTGCGCTGCTGCCGGCGACAGCACGCGCGGCTGGCGCAGGCTTGGGTGCGGCCACCGGCTTGACCAGCTTTTCGCGCTTGTGCGGCGCCTGGATGCGCGGAATGATCATGCCCAGTTCGCGCGGATCAATGCGCTGCACCAGACCATGCGGATCGGTGCCGTCGCGGCCACTGTGCTCTGTCGGTTCGGCGACCGGCATGGCTTCTGTCTGTGGCGCCGCAGCTTCGGGCGCGGCCTCGGGCACGGCTTCAGGCGCGACGTCGGCCTTGGCGGCAGGCTCCGGCGTCGGCTCGGCGTCCGCACTGGTGGCGGCCTGTTGCGCCGCCGACTCGGCAGCCTGGCGCTCGGCTTCCTGCTGGCGGCGCTGCTGCGCCTCATCGCGCTCGCGGGCTTCGCGCTCCTGCTGCAGGCGCGATTCCTCCAGCTTGCGCACGGCCTCCTCGCGCTCGGGCTCGGCACTTGCCTCTTCTGCGATGACGCTGCGCTTGACGTAGGTGCGCTTGGCACGCACCTCGACGTTGACGGTCTTGGCGGTGCCGGCCGAACCTCGCGGCCCCGGCGTGGCCACCTTCAATTCGCCGACGGTGCGTCGACGCAAAGTGACGTGCCGCGGCGCGGCGGACTCAGCGGCAGGAGCGGCATCCTTGCTGTTGGCGCGGCGCAGGAAGCCCAGCAGCTTGACCTTCTCCTTGCTGCTGATCACCTGGTCCTGATCGGAGAATTCCATACCGGCAGCGCCCAGCTGCGCCAGCAGCTTGTCGCCCGTCGTACCCATCTTCTGGGCCAGTTGTTTGATCGTGACATCCGACATCGTCTTCTTCGCTCCGCCATTCCCGCGCTTGTGTTACCGGGCAAGCCGCAACTGCAACCTGCTTTTGTTGCTTCGTGGTGAAGGGTGCGAACACCCTTGGCGAGGTCCCTCCGGGACACCGCCGGCCGCGGTCAGCCGCCGTGCTCCAATCGCTCGATCATGGGGGCGCGTGCCGTCATGATCAGCGCCGCGGCACGCGCTTCGTCCATGCCTTCGATATCGATCAGGTCGTCCACCGCCAGGTCGGCCAGATCGTCCACCGTGCATATGCCGCGCTCAGCCAGCACATGCGCCGTGTCCTCATCCATGCCTTCCAGCGCCAGCAATTCATCCGAGGGACGCGCACCGGAGGCGTCCTCTTCCTCGGCCAGCGCATCCACCAGCAGGGCGTCGCGGGCACGGGCACGGAGCTCCTCGACGATGTCCTCGTCAAAGCCCTCCACTGCCAGCAATTCGGCGCTGGGCACGTAGGCAATTTCCTCGATGCTGGAGAAGCCTTCCTGCACAAGGATAACGGCAATCTCGTGATCGACCTCAAGTTTCTCCATGAACAGGGCGCGCGCGGCCTCCTGTTCGGACTCGCTCTTGGCCGTGACCTGGTCCTGGGTCATCACATTGAGCTGCCAGCCGGTCAACTTGCTGGCCAGGCGCACGTTCTGGCCGCCACGGCCGATGGCCTGGGACAGTTTGTCCTCGGCCACCGCAATGTCCATCGAGTGCTTGTCTTCATCCATGATGATCGATTGCACTTCAGCCGGCGCCATCGCGTTGATGACGTACTGCGCCTGGTTCTCGTGCCACAGGATGATGTCGACGCGCTCGCCGTTGAGATCGTTGGACACCGCCTGCACGCGCGAGCCGCGCATGCCGATGCACGCGCCGATGGGATCAGTGCGGCTGTCGTGGGCAATGACGGCAATCTTGGCGCGATCGCCTGGATCACGCGCGCAGCCCTTGATCTCGACCAGGCCCTGGCCGACCTCGGGCACTTCCAACTTGAACAGCTCGATCATGAATTCGGGTGCGGCGCGCGACACGAACAGCTGCGGGCCGCGCGGTTCGGAACGCACCTCGTACAGATAGCCGCGCACGCGGTCGCCCACCCGCGCCGATTCGCGCGGAATGGTCCGGTCGCGTGGTATGAACGCCTCGGCGTTGCTGCCCAGGTCAAGGTAGATATTGCCGCGCTCCACGCGCTTGACGATGCCGGTGATGAGTTCGCCGACACGATCCTTGTAGGCATCGACCACCTGCTGGCGTTCGGCCTCGCGCACACGCTGGACAATCACCTGCTTGGCCGCCTGCGCCGCGATGCGGCCAAACTCGGCGTTCTCGATCTGCTGCTCGATATACTCGCCAACCTGTGCATCCGCACGCTCGTCCAGCGCGTCCATCAGGCGCAGCTGGAAATACGGCGACTCCATCTCACCATCATCGGCGATGATTTCCCAGCGGCGAAAGGTTTCGTAGTCGCCGGTGTCGCGGTCAATCGACACGCGCACATCGGCATCTTCCTCGGCGTAGCGCTTCTTCGCCGCCGAAGCCAGCGCTGCTTCCATCGCCTCGAAAATGACGTCCAGCGGCACACCTTTCTCATTGGCCACCGCGTCGACGACCAGCAGGAGTTCTTTGCTTTCTTTGCTCATTGCAGCAGCTCCACACACCTTCCGGCGGATGTTTACTTTGTGCGTCCGGTGTTGGACGCAAGACTGGCAACCGGCCACCTGGCCCGCGCCGTTCAATCCATCTACACGATCAAGCAGACCGCTACTTCTTGCCTTTACCAGCGAAGTTCTTGCCAGCGTGGCTACCCGGCTTGGGTCGCGGGCTGTAGCCCAGCGCAACCCAGTCCGGTGCCACACGCGCACTGTCGACCTGCGCATAGTCGAACTGCCAGGTCTTGTCTTCGACTACAAGCGCAATGCGCTCGCCGCTCACTGACGCCACCTTGCCACGCAGCCGTCGCCGACCATCCAGTGGCGCATTCAGTGCAACCTTCACGTCCTGCCCGGTGACGCGGGCAAATTGTGCCGCGCTGAAGAGCGGTCGATCGATGCCTGGCGAAGACACTTCCAGCACGTAATGACCCGGAATCGGATCATCCACATCCAGCAGCGCCGACAACTCGCGGCTGGCGCTTTCGCAGGCATCCACGTCCACGCCGCGCGGCAACCCATCGGCGTCGGCGTCGCCATCGCCCGTGCCGGTATCCAGCAAATCAACGTACACGCGCAACGTGCTTTGACCCTGGCCCGGCACAAACTCCACACCCAGACAGCACAGGCCCAGCTCGGCCAGCGCGCCACTGAAACGTTGTGCCAGTGCCTGGGTATCCATCGCTCCGCATCCTGTTGTCGCCAGCAACAAAAAATGGGCACCAACGGCCCATTCCCTTGCCACTTCAGCCATCCCTCGGTACGCCGCGCCAGCACGTCCCGAGCCCAACAAAAAAGCCTCACAAGGAGGCTTTCTCTACATCAAGAAAGATCTGGTAGCGGGGGCAGGATTCGAACCTGCGACCTTCGGGTTATGAGCCCGACGAGCTGCCAGACTGCTCCACCCCGCATCAGAGTTTGAGGAGTTTAACGGCATGGCCAACTTCTTGCAAGATTTGTCGCGCCGATGGCGCTCCTACGCCGATCACTCATGTAGCGCCTCGTTCCAGTGAGACGCTCGCGTAAAAGGATCCGTACATCCAATGCGCGCCGAAACCTGTCTCTGGCCCATCCACGGCCCATCCACGGCCCAAATCCGGCCCAGATCCGGCCCATCGCTCCAACGCCAGTTGTGATGACGCCCGGAATTTGACCGTCGGGCACATCAATCACGACGCTGCAACATCATCACTGCGTCCGAACGCACACCTGGCACCTTCGACGCGGGCAACACCAGAGTTGCCGGAGGACGCCAACGCTACCTTGGTCAGGATTGATGCGAGGTCAATCACGACCGCGCCACGCTCCGCAGGGTTCAGGACTTGGTCTTACGCGGCTTCGCGACGTATTCGAGAAGGTCACCTGGCGTGCAAGCGAAGTACTTGCACAGCGCATCAATGCTGTCCGTAGTGGTGTTGTAGCCAGGCTGGTTGGCGATTCTGTTGATCGTCGCCCGCGCAACGCCTGTGGCTTCGCTCACTTCATTGAGCGTGATGCGGCGACCCTCGGAAAAGGCCTTGTCATCCAACAATTGCTTGAGCTTGATCCGGATCATCGTGAACAAAGTTTAACGCAACAGCAGAGTTTTGATCATTGCAGATCAAAAAATGTCGCATGTGATTGTTTGATCACGTATGATCATATTCGAGTCCAATTGATCGTATAGGAGTCTAACGTGCCCGACGCAACCACCACATCCACTTACCTCACCACGGCTGAGCTCGCCGGACGCATCAAGTACGACGCGCGAACGATTCGGGAACGCCTCAAGGACTCGGTGCTACTCGAACACCGCCACTACTTCAGGCCGTTCGGAGGTCGAAAGATCCTCTACATCTGGGAGGTGATCGAGCAGGACATGCTCGAACAGGCAGCGATTGGGCCCATGGCCGGGATTCCAATGGCCAGCGGGGAGATTTGCCATGGGTAGCGTGCGCGAAGATGGCGGGAAGCTTTTCTTTGACTTTCGCGTCCATGGGGTACGTTGCCGAGAACACACGGTCCTCGCTGATACCCCGTCGAACCGAAAGCGATTGCAGAGCGTGCTCTCGCGGATCGAGGCGGAGATCACCCTTGGCAAGTTCGATTACGCGAAGTACTTCCCGGGCAGTCGTCTCGCCGCCAAGGTTGCGAGAGCACCCTCTCTGCCGCTGACCCAGCCGACGCATCCCCGCACTCCACTCTATAAAGAGTTCGCTGAAACATGGCTGCTCGAAAGCGAGCCTCTGTGGCGGCGATCGCACCAGACGACCGTCAGCTCGACGCTCAATCGGCACTTGATTCCTGAATTTGGGGCACAGCCGGTGGCTGATGTCAGCAAGGCCCACTGCCTGGCTTTTCGGGCGCGTCTCGCCAAACTTCCAGGCCGTGCAGGCAACGAAACATTGTCCGCCAAGACCATCAACCGGATCCTGCAGATCCACAGCCAACTTCTGGCAGAGGCGGCGGAGCGTTATGGCTTCGCCAACCCAACCGACCGCATCAATCGACTGAAGCCTCGCCGCGTTTCGATCCAGCCCTTCTCGCTGGATGAAGTTCAGCAGATTCTGGCCGCGGTGCGAGCGGATTACCGTAACTATCTCACCGTGCGCTTCTTCACCGGCATGCGCACCGGCGAGGTCAATGGCCTGCAGTGGCGCCATGTCGATTTTGCGCAGCGTCAGATCCTCGTGCGGGAAGCGCTCGTTCGTGGTCGCCTCGATTACACCAAGACCGACGGCTCGCAGCGGGACATCACGATGTCGCATCCCGTGTTCCAAGCACTCAAAGCACAACAGCTAACGACTGGCCAACTCTTCAAGTTCGTGTTCTGCAACCGAGATGGCGCGCCCATCGATCTCGACAATTTCACGAACCGCGTCTGGTATCCCCTGCTCCGGCATTTGGGCCTGGACAAGCGCCGCCCCTACCAAACACGCCACACGGCAGCGACGCTATGGCTCGCATCCGGCGAGAACCCGGAATGGGTCGCGCGCCAACTCGGGCACGCGAACACGGAAATGCTGTTCAAGACGTACTCCCGCTACGTGCCAAATCTGACCCGCTCCGATGGCGCGGCCATGGAGCGACTGCTCGCAGCTCGCATTCATGCCGGCGGTACGCCGTATGGCTCAGATACTTCTACCGGCACGCCAGATGGACCCGCAAATGGTTCGCAAGGTCTCCAGCCATGAACATGCCAACCATCGCCCATCTTGAGCAGCTCCCGAGCGCCACCGTCACCATGCGAGGCACTTTGGCCCGAGTCGACGAGCGCAAAACCCAACTGGGTGACCGCTACAAGGTGATCAGTCTGACCGACTACACCGGCAACATCCGTGTGTATGCGTGAGAAAACTCTGGTCTCCTGGATCGCGTGCCAAGCAAGACGCTTGCCCCCATCCAGGCTGATCTCTACGTCCGGCGGTTCCAAGGCGAAGTCATCGCCAATCTGCAGGCAATCCGTGAACTGGACGCGCACGAAGTCGGCAATGCAGCAGCGCTGCTGCCCTTCGACCGTTGTCCGTCCGGTGCACGTCTGGCGTTGGCGAAGCTGGTCACTTTCGTGGAAAGTCTGGAACCGCAGATGCTTCGCGACTTCCTGAATCGGGTTCTCCTCGACCCACGAATTGGTGGATCCATCGCAACATGTAAAGGTAGCCAGCGACATCACTACCGCGAGGAAGGTGGACTGCTCACGCACAGCGTCGAAGTCATGGAAATCGCCGGCGACATGGCGCGATCCCGGCTAGACCCCGTCGAATGCTCGATCACGCAAATCGCCGCATTGCTGCAC
This sequence comes from uncultured Rhodanobacter sp., assembly GCA_964568445.1. Taxonomy (GTDB): domain Bacteria; phylum Pseudomonadota; class Gammaproteobacteria; order Xanthomonadales; family Rhodanobacteraceae; genus Rhodanobacter. The sequence continues at coordinate 82,729 of CAZMPZ010000007.1, forward strand.
GATTTGGGCAAGCTAAGAACCGTGGGCGCAGGCACCGTCCGTCCGGTCCACTACTTGTTGGCGAGCCACGAGGCGCAGACCAGTCGCCTCCTTGATCCACACATGGAATGGCTGAGGGGAAGAGACCCCGCGCTCGCAGCCGGTCTTGACTACACGTTGGGATTTCTGGCGCGTTCGCCGTCTGAACGTGGCCAAGCCCAGTTCCTGGCTGGTGAACTGGTCCAGGCCTCGGATCGGATGAGCGCGGCTTTGGGCAACCATCGTCGCCTGGATGACCTCCTCACCAAGACCTTGCCCAACCGTCGCAGGACGGCCAACAAGCAGCGGCCGGCAGATAACCAACGGGCCGTAGTGTGGATCTAGCGGCACACAGGTCCGCCGGCGAGAGACCGGCTCCCGTCGCGCAGCCCGGTACAACGTCGAATTCATGTTGACCCATACAGCATCGACCTGCGCCTACGCCGACCCAACGCCGATGCCTGCCTGTCGAACACGGAGCTGCATTCGCTGGAGCACTTCCTGCTCGAAGGCTACGGCCGGTTGCTGCCTGCGCATTTCATCGGCATCGGCGTGATGGGTTGCCAGACCGGCTTCTATCTCACCCTGCTCGGTGAAGGCCGACGCGCGGTGATCGAGAACGCGCTGGAGTCCATTCTCGGGGGCGTGCTTGCGGCCGATTCCGTACCGTATGCGCACATTGACCAGTGCGGCCATTGGCGCCAGCACGACCTGCGCGCTGCACAAACCGTCGCGCGCGGGGTGCTGGCACGGCACGCGACGTGGCACGAGGTCATCGCATGAGCGCGGTGGCGGGCACGCGCTGGCAGGTCAGTGCCACACGCCAGATCGAGTACGACCTGCTCAACGTGGCGGACGTGTTTGATCCGCACAGCGATGCCCTGCTGTCGATGGGGCGCGTGCGCGAAGGGCGCCGCTTCGTGGTGGTCGACGAATGCGTAGCCCGCCATCAGGGCGCGCGTATCGGCGCCTATTTCGCGCAGCATCGGATCGACGCCCGCATCATCACCCTGCCCGGCGGCGAAGACGGCAAGACGCTGGAAGCCTGGCTGTCGGTGCTGCGTGCGCTGGACGACTTTCCCATCCACCGCCGCGACGAGCCGATCATCGCCATCGGTGGCGGCGTGCTGACCGACGTAGTCGGCTATGCGGCGGCCAGCTATCGGCGTGGCGTACCGCACATCAAGGTGCCGACCACGTTGATGGGTTACGTCGACGCCGCGGTGGGGATCAAGACCGGGATCAATTTCAATGGCCGCAAGAATCGGCTGGGCAACTTCGAGCCGCCGCTTTGCGTGCTGCTGGATCGCGGCCTGTTGCGCAGCCTGCCGCCGCGCCACCTGCGCAACGGCCTGTGTGAAATCATCAAGCTGGCGGTGATCCGCGATGCCGCGCTGTTCCGCCTGCTGGAACAATACGGTGCGCTCGCGCTGGCGACGGCGTTTCAGGACGCACACGGCGCGGAAATCCTCGACCGCGCCATCGGCGGCATGCTCGAAGAGCTCGCGCCGAACCTGTACGAGGAAGATCTCGCGCGCAAGGTCGACTTCGGCCACACCTTCAGCTACGGCCTGGAAACCCTGCACGGGGACGACCTGTTGCATGGTGAGGCGGTGCTGCTGGACATCCTGGTGTCGACCGCGATTGCGCGGCGACGCGGCCTGCTCGCCGCGGCCGCGGCCGGGCGCGTGTTCGCCATGGTCGCGCGCCTGGGCCTGGCCCCGGACCTGACGCTGCTCGACACCGAGTTCATGTGGCAGTCGCTGCTTGACCGTATCGAACACCGCAACGGCCTGCAGCGTGTGCCGCTGCCGGCGGCCATCGGCGAGTGCGTGTTCGTCAACGACATCGCGCGCGCGGAAATCGAGGCCTCCATCCACAGCTTGCGTGAGCGAGCCCTGCACGACCGGACCAGCCATGACCGAATCGCCGAATGTTGACGCCGCGGAAATCGCCCACTTCAACCGCATCGCCCAACTGTGGTGGGACCCGCACGGCAAGATGGGACAGTTGCATGCGATCAACGAGCTGCGCCTGCGCTTCATCACCGACCGCATCGGTGTGCCCGCGCCACGCATCGTGGACGTGGGTTGCGGCGGCGGCATCCTGGCCGAGGCGTTGGCCAGGACCGGTGCGCGGGTAACCGGCATCGACCTGTCGCAACTGTCGCTGGACATCGCCCGCCAGCACGCCGAGCGCGCCGGCTTGGCCATCGATTACCGCTATCTCGGCGCGGAAGCCCTCGTGCGCGCGGAAGCGGGCAGCTTCGACGCTGTCACCTGTATGGAAATGCTTGAACACGTGCCGCATCCGGACCGGGTCATTGCCGCCTGCGCCGCCATGCTCAAGCCCGGCGGCGTGGCATTCTTCTCCACCATCAACCGCACGTTCAAGGCATTCGCCTTCGCCATCGTGGCCGGTGAATACATCCTCGGCCTGCTGCCGCGCGGCACCCACAGCTACCGCAAGTTGATCCGCCCGGAAGAAATGCGCGCGTGGGCGGCGGCTGCCGGGCTCGAATTCCAAGCGGTGGACAGCCTCATGTACAACCCGCTGCGGCGCACCTTCCGCGTCGCCGCGAACCGCGTGGACATCAACTACATGGCCTGCTTCGTCAGGAAGGGCTGAACCCATGCGGCGTTTTCTCGCCTTGTCGAGGTCTCTCCACGGCGTGCTCGACATCGCCATGCCCGGCTTCGTCGCGTTGTTGTGGCTGGGGCATTTCCCGTCCTGGCAGGTGTTGGCACTGTGCCTGGCGACCGCTTTGGCCGGCTATACGGCCATCTATGCGCTCAACGATTTGACTGGACCTTTGGCCTGTTCTACGTGGCGCGGCTGGACCTGCAGGAATACTTCCGCTGGTTCGTGGTGCATTACTGGGTCGAAGGCGTGTGGGAGGTCATCCACATCAGCCTGGTCGGCTTCCTGCTGGTGCTGATGTTCAAGGCCGACATCAAGTCGGTGGGCTTTGCCGTGTTCTGGGGCATCACCCTGGTGTGGCTGTCAGGCCTGATCGGCAATGCACATCATTATTTCTGGATCGGTACGCCGGAGTTCTGGCAGTTCTGGGGCTCGCTGTTCAGCGCGCTGGAACCGCTGCCACTGGTGTTCTGCTTCTGGCACATCTACCTGGACGCGCATACCAACCGGCGACCATTGCAGAACGCGCCGGCGTTCTACTTCATCCTGGGCTCGGTGGTTCTGGAGCAGATCGGTGCGGGCATCCTCGGTTTCAGCATGACCTTTGCGCTGACCAATGTTTGGTCGCATGGCACCTGGGTGACCCCGGGGCATGCGCACCTGGCGCTGTTCGGCACCTTCGGCATGCTTGGCATCGCGGTGGCGTATTACGCCGTACCGATCATGCGCAAGGTACCGCACTACGATCAGCGTCTCGGCAAGCTCGGCTTCTGGCTGGTGCTGGCCGGTGTGCTCGGCATGGCATTCGCGTTTTCCATCGGCGGCACGATACAGATCTTCGTCTACCGCATCCTCGGGCTGGACTGGTTTGGCGGCGACGTGAGCCCGGCGATGAACCTGTTCAAGCTGTTGCTGCCGCTGTGCGGACTGGTGTTCGCCGTCGGCGCCGGACTGGTGGTGTATGACCTGATCACCCTGGGCCAGCGCACACGTGTCGCGGCCGGTGTGGGTGCGGATCCCTATGTCGTGGCAACGGCGAAACCGGCGACCGGCTGGGCGCGGCCGTTGACCGGGTTCGAAGCAGGCCTGTGGCTGACCGCGATGTGGGTGTTCGGCGCGATCATCACGCTCGGCCTGCTCAGCTTCAACCTGCCGCGGGTGCGTGTGGATGGGGATCCGACCCTGCCCTACCTACTCGCCGGAGTAGGCTATCCGGGCTTGCTGCTGGTCACACTGCTGTTCGTGTGGCGCTTCCTGGCGTCGATGGAGTCACGCGCCGCCGTCGCCGAGGCGATGCCCGCGGTTGCGCAATTGCCAGCGATGGCCTGAAGGCACGTCGGGGTTTGCGAAAAAAGGCAACGGCATTCCTGCCAGGGAGTCGACGTGGCCCTCCAAGAACGCTGCTTCTCCCGTCATCGCGCTGTGCCGCATGCCAGCGCGATGACCCCGCATGACGCTTGGTGCGCGCCGCTTCCCGACCGCCATGGCGTGTCGGGACCAGGGGGAATGGCGAAGCGGGTTGGTGCATACTGGCATGGCAGAGCTCGGCATCTTCAACGCTCCTCGGCTCTGTGGTTGGAGAATCTTCCAGCCCCCCACGGGCGAGAACCTGAACGCAAGCGGTAGGCATGGGGGCTTTCTTGTCAGCACAGCACCCCAACAGGCAAGGAAATCCCCTCCGGCAGGCTCACCTGCTGGTGGTCGACGACGACAGCGAGATCGCGGCGCTGTTGAAACGCTATCTGTCCGCCCAAAGTTTTCTGGTAAGTGTGGCAAGCAATGGCAAGGCGATGTTGGCGCACCTTGCGACGAACACGATCGACCTGGTGTTGCTCGACCTGGGACTGCCTGGCGAAGATGGCTTCGAACTGACCCGACATCTGCATGAGCACTGGCGCGGACCGGTGATCATCGTCACCGGCCGCAGCGATTCGATCGACCGGATCGTCGGACTCGAGCTCGGCGCCGACGACTACGTCACCAAGCCCTTTGATCTGCGCGAGCTGCTGGCACGCATCCGCAGTGTTTTGCGCCGCTACGGCGAGCGCCCGCAGGGCGCGTCGACGCAACCGCGGGCCTACTGGTTCGCCGGGTACTGTCTGCAGCCGCAAGCCCGAATCTTGTCGGCGCCCTCTGGTGAACCTGTCGCGCTCACCAGTGGTGAATACGATCTGCTGCTGGTACTCGTGACCCATGCCAACCGCGTGCTGTCCCGGGATGAACTGATGAACCAGATGTACGGCCGCGATTCCGGTCCGTACGACCGTGCCGTGGACGTGCAGATCGGTCGACTCAGACGCAAGATCGAACCCAACGCGGCCGCCCCCGCACTGATCAAATCCGTACGCGGCGTCGGCTACATTTTCTCCGACACGGTACGTCAGGAGTAGGGCCATGCCATCACCGCGCATTGCGGACACCGGCGACCTGTTCCGTGCGCTCTTTGAAACCGCACCGGACGCGATGATGGTGGTCGACGCGGTTGGCGACATCGTGCTGGCCAACTCGCAGGCACACCAGTTGTTTGGCTATTTGCCGGGCGAGTTGCCCGGTTTGCGCATCGAGAACTTGCTGCCGGAGAGCCTGCGCGCCGCACATGTGGCGCATCGCGCCGGCTACAACGCACGCCCCAGCATTCGACCGATGGGCGTCGGCTACGAATTGACGGGTGTACGCCATGACGGCGAGGCGTTTCCGGTGGAAATCGCATTGAGTCCGGTCGGGCCTGGACTGGTGGCCGCCTCGATACGCGACATTGCCAAAACCCAACGGGCGCGCCAGGCCCTGTTGCGGGGTCGGTACGACACGTACCTGGCGCAACTGGGCAAGCTTGTTCTCGAGTCCGAACACGATGAAGTCAGTGGCGTGCCGGCCTTGATTGCCGAGGCGCTGGGGGCCGATGGCGTGGCCGTGGCGTTTGGAATGCCTGGCAGCGATACGCTGTCAATCCGCGCGTCGAGCGGAATCACGGCGACCCTGGTGGAGGCCCTGGAAGGGGTTTTCGTCCGGGGTGTGCTGTTGGGGCGCCTGGCCGAGCGCGCTGGCGCCTGGGCCTTGCACAACAGCGATCTTGGCGAACTGCCGATGCTGCAGGCCGCATTGACCACCCATGGATTCGGCGACGCCGCGATCGCGCCGCTACTGGATCGAAGTGAACCCATGGGAGTCCTGCTCGCACTGAGTCGCAAACCGGGCGGCTACGACAGCGACAAGCTGCATTTTCTGCAACTGGCCGCGAACATGGTCGCCGCGGCCATCCAGCGCAGCCGCACTGAAGAGCGGCTCGCGCACGCCCAGCGGCTCGATGCGCTGGGCCAGCTCACGGGCGGTATCGCGCACGACTTCAACAACCTGCTGACGGTCGTATCGGGCAATCTGCAGATGCTGCAGATGGAATACGCGGAGGTGCATGACGCACGTCGAATGCTGCACAGTGCCTCGCGCGCGGTCGACCGCTGCGTCGACCTGACCCGCAAGTTGCTGGGTTTCTCGCGCCGGCGTGCACTGAAGCCGCGCGCGCTCCGGCCACAACGGGCCATGGACGAACTTGAAGACATGTTGGTGCACACGCTGGGCGCCCGCATTCAGGTGAGCCTGGATTGCCCGGCCAGCGTTCCGCTTGTGCATGCCGATGCCGGCGAACTGGAAACCGCGCTCGTCAATCTCGCTATCAATGCGCGCGATGCGATGCCCGAAGGCGGCACGCTGCACATCAGTGCGCGCGAATGCGTCATCGACGCGGCCACGACCGGCGCAGTGGCGCCAGGACGCTACGTGGCGTTCATGATCGAAGACAGCGGCACCGGGATGTCACCGCAGATGCTGAACCACGTTCTGGAACCCTACTTCACCACCAAGGAGGAAGGCCGGGGCAGCGGGCTGGGACTCAGCATGGTCTATGGCTTCGCCAGGCAATCGGGTGGACATCTGCGGATCGAGAGCCAGCTTGGGCGTGGAACACGTGTCGAACTTCTGTTGCCGACCGCGAACTCGAAAGATGAAGCCAGCAAGACGGGTGCGTCCGCTGGCGCCAGTCCGCGGCGTGCGCTGGTATTGGTGGTGGAAGATGAGCCAGACGTGCGTAACGTCGCCATTCGCTTCATCCGCTCGCTCGGTCACGACGTGCTCGAAGCCGAGGACGCCGAGCAGGCACTGGCACTGTTGAAGGCCAATCCCGGTATCCAGTTGCTGTTTTCCGATGTGGTCCTGGGCAATGGTCAGACCGGTTTCGAGCTGGTCCGTGAAGCACGCCTGCGGCACCCGGCGCTGTCGGTGCTCCTGGCTTCCGGTTACGAGCGCTCGGCCTCTGGCGCCGATGAGGTCGCACACGGCGACATCGAGCTTCTACGCAAACCCTACCGGTTGGAGCAGTTGGGCCAGGCGTTGTCCCGGGCGCTGGCGGGTGCCCGGCCTCCCCCACTGTCAGTGGATGCTTGCCCCCTCCCCGGCCATGCGCCGTAATCCGTCCGGATCCAGCAACCGGATCTCGCGCCGTCGCACTTCGATACTCAGGGAGCGCTCCAGTTTCGACAACGCGCGCGTCACCGTTTCATGCTTGAGCCCCAGGAAACTGGCGATGTCGGCCCGCCCCATGCGCAGCAGGAAATGGTGCGGGCTGAAGCCCAGCTGCATGTGCCGGGCGGCCATGTCCAGCAGGAAAGCAGCAACGCGCTGGTCGGCAGTCAGCGTGCCCAGTGCCAGCATCCAGGCGCGATCGTTGCGGATCTCCGCGGCCAGCGCCGCCGTCAAACGGCTGTGCAGTTCGGGCATCAGCAGACAAGCCCGCAGTACCGGCGGATAAGGCAATTCCCAGATTTCGCTGTCGTCCAGCGCGATTACGTCGCAGGAATACCTGGTCAGGCCTATCGACTCCACGCCGATCAGGTCACCACGCATGCGGAAGCTGGTCACCCTTTCACGACCGTCCGCAGACAGCTCGCACGTTTTCAGAAAACCCGCGTGCACCAGGAAAATGGCATGGAAGGGCTGGCCCGCCCGATAGGCGCATTGCCCGAGCGCCAGCTTGCGCCGTACGACCTGCACGTGCCTGGCAAGCTGCTCCATGTCTATCAGGCCGGCCGCCGTCATCGGCGAGCGCATGGCCAGGTACGCAGGAGTGGGTGGCTGTGCGACAACGGCGTTCATGGCGAACTCCCGGGAAGTCTGAGGGCGACCACCCCAGACTAATCAGCCACTGCCACCCGACGACGACCATTTGGCAACGTTGTGTAACGGTTGGTAACAATCGGCCGCGGGCGCACCGCCATACCCCCTGGTCAGCGCCAAGCCAAAGTTCAACGATGGCCTGCAAGTCTGTCTCGGGGCAACCGCGTGATGGAACCCGGTTGGCGTGGACGCCGCTTCAGTGATGGAACAAGACTGGAAGCGGTGCGTTCCACAACACGTGCCGTGTCGCTCCACCCAACGCCCATTCGCTGAAACGGCTGCGGCCGTAGGCCCCCATGACCACCAGGTTGGCTTGAAAGCGGCCCGCCTGCTCCAGCACTGCCTCTCCTGCATCGCTTTCGCCTTCATCCAGCGCCTGCGAGCGGGCATGAATGCCGTGGCGACGAAGGTAGATGTCGATGTCGAAAGGTGGTTTCCACGTGACTTCCTGGAACGTTTCCTTGGACGCTCCGCGCAGAACCAGCACCTCGTCCGCCCGGCGCAACAAAGGCAAGGCGGCATGCACTGCGCGCATTGCTTCGGGTGCGCCGTTCCACGCGATGGCTATACGTGACAATGAGACGGATTGCACTGGCTGCGGTGGTACCACGATGCACGGCCGCCTGACCGCCAGCAGCACGAGGGCGAGGTCGGCGGCCGTAGCCCATGTTCGATCCGGATCCCGCTCCAGCACGAGGAGGTCGTTCCAGCACGCGATCTGCATCAGGGCTTCGGACAGATTGCCCTGCCCCACTGTCCAGTCAGCGTGCTTGACACCCATGCTGTTTGCCCAGTCGATGAAAGGCTGCCGGGCGTTGAGCGCCTTCGCCTCGAGTGCTTGCGCTGTGGCGACCACGGCGCCGATCAGCTCCGGGCTGCTGAAGCTTGGCGTTGCATAAAGCGGCGAAGGGTAGATGTAGGCACCGGTGACCGACGCCTGCATGAGGGCCGCCAGATGGGCGCCGTACTGTGCGCCACGCGGCCAACTTTCAACGGTGATCGTGTTGACGAGGATGTCGTACATGGCGTGCCTCCAGGCATGGGTGCCGACTTGCAGCGGCTGCCGGAATGACGCTAGAGCATTGCGCCCAGCCGCAGGTGATGCAGGTCAACTGTGGCGGCAGTTACCCGATCCCTCATGCGGCAATGACATGGATCAAATCGGGTCACGGGCGGCATCGGCACCCTGCGCCTGTCGGGTCCGCCTGCCCATCGTGATTGAGGAATTCGGCCCATGCGCGACATCGTGGTCCACAGTCCCGGCTTCCAGACTTGGGACAGCAGTGTGCGATATGCGGCACAGCTGGCGGCCTCGATGCATGCAGCGTTGACTGGTCTGTACATCACGCCGCACAACACGCCCGCGCCGGGGCCACCGTTGCTGGTTGAGGAGATGACCGCCTACGCGCAGGAAGAACTGCATAGGGCGATGCTCGCTGGCCGCAGTTTTGCGCTTTGGGCCGGCCAGTTCGGTGTGCGCGATACCCGCTGGCAGGTCGCCATTGGCCAGCCTGCCGACGCCTTGGTCCTGGCCGGCGACTGGCACGATGTGGTCGTGCTGCAGGGAAACAATGCAGCACCGGGCGGTGCCGCCGAGCGCCTGATCTGCGAATTGATGGTGTCGGGCGTTGCCTGCATCGTGGTTCCCGATGCCAACGTCGCGCCCGGTCGCGTGGTACAGGCAGTGGTCGCATGGGACCGTTCCACCGCATCGAGCCGCGCCTTGCACAGCGCACTTCCGCTGTTGCGTGCCGCGCAATCAGTCACCCTGTTGCAACCGCCCCCGGACACTGCGCAAGGCAAAAGCGGCACGGACGCGCTCGCATACATGCGCGCCCGTGGCGTGCCTGTTGCCGCGGTACAAATCCTCACCGGCACGGACCAGGCTGTGGGCGAGCAGATCCTGGGCCATGCCGTGGACCAGCGCGCCGACTTGCTGGTCATGGGGGCGAGTGGGCAGCGCCGCCTTGGCGAGCGGTGCCTTGGCCCAATCGTGAGCAGCATGCTGACTCATGCCCGTGCGCCGCTCTTTCTCCAACACTAGGAGCCGGTCGTTGGCAATCCAACCGCAGGCTTTCAGCGCAAGAGACGTCGGGCGCCGCAGGGGCAGCAAGAAACGGTGGGCGGCGAAAGGCCTCGTGTTGGAGATGGCCGGGCCGTGGAACCCGGCCACCAAAAGCCATGCACGCCCCTAGGCGATGCGTACCCGGTTTTGGACCACGCGCACTCCCGGTGCAGACCAAGCAGCCCGCTCGACTGCCTGGCGTTCGTCCCAGTCGTCCACGTAGCCATCGATGGCGACTGTGCCGCTGTCCAGGACATCCACCTTGATCTTGTTCGCTTCCACTTCCGCATGCCGCTTGAGTGCATCGACGATGTTCTTGCGCACATCCCCTGCCTGCACGCGCGGTTCGACCAGGATGTTGTTGGACACGCCGGTCACCCCGGACAGCTTGCGTACCGCCTTCTCCGCGGCCAGGCGTTGATAATTCCAGGCTGCCTTGCCGGAGAGCGTGATCCAGCCATCGGCGACCTTGACCTGCAGCTTGTCCGAGGGCACCAGAACGTCCCAGGCGAGAATGTCGAGCGCACGCTTTGCAATGTCAGCATCACTGAGCTTCTTGTCACCGGGCAATCGAACCTCGATTTCCTGCGCAATGGCTTTGACGCCGTGAACCCGCCATGCGGCGCGTTCCGCGGCAAGCTTCTGGGCATAACTGGCGACGTGACCGGTCAACGTCACCACACCATCCTTGGCCGCGACTGCAATGTTCGACGCGTCCACGCTCGGCTCGTAGTCGAGTTCGTCCAAAACGTCATCTCTCAGGCTCATGTCGTTCATGACACACCTCGGTATCTGGTTGGGGGGGGGTGTCATTGGGCTACTGCGCGCCACCCCTGCATTTGACGGAGATCAACCCAAGTGCGGCGCCGCGGGCTCCGCTCGGGTGGTCACCACCGAATGCCATCGCCGCGTGCATGCGCATGCGCCGCCGGCGACCACCATCAAGAGGGTCCACGCCGCCAGCAGCATCACTGCCAACCAATCCGCGGCGTCCCGTCGCGGGACCGACCCGCCGGTGTGCAAGACCGACGAAAGTTGCCGCCGGCAACTCCTGGCCTGCTTCTTCTTGATATCCCCAGTTGGCTGGCCGGCCAGGCATCAGTGCTGGATGAAGAGAGGCAGCGCGGGCGCACGGCGTGGCGCCCGGTCCAACGCGCGCCCGCACGCGCGGGAAGGCGCGAAAGTATCCATGACAATGAGGTCCGCACTGATCCGCTCGGCGCGTTCCATCACCGCGATTCCGGTGGTCGATTCTGCACATACCAGGTCCGCTTCGACCCCGTGACGCGCCAGATAAACAAAGGGCTCAAAGCGTGGCAGGCAGCTTTCGGCTTCTCGCCCGAACGTGCGCTCGCCATCGAGCAGGACCACACGTCCGGCATCCTGCAGGAATGGCAGCGCTGCACGGATGGCACGTGCAGCCCCCGCGGTTCCATCCCATACCACCAGCACGCACGCGAACCGTGCTCCCCCGCCCCATTTGGGCGGAAGGATGAGACTTGGCAGGCGCCAGGTGAGGAGCACGTCGCTGGCATCTCCGGCGGTCGCCTCCCCGTCGATCAGATCGCGTTCCAGCACGGCCAGGCTGTGCCAGGCGTCCAGTTCGTGCAGGACCCTGGAAAAACCCGCGCGAGCAATGATCCACGAGGCATGTGACACCCCCCTCGCCCGAGTAAAGGCACGAAAGTGGCTCGCTTTCTCGGCATCCAAAGCCCGCGTATCCAGCGGGAGTCCGGACGCCGGCAGTGCGTACTCCGGGCCAGTGGGCACTCGCAATGCGTCGTCCACGAAACAGCCCGTGAGCAAACTGTGCCAGCGGGCGGCAAGCGCAGTGGCGACATGAACTGCCGGATTCCATGGCGAAATGCTTGTCGCGATGGCGACAATGTCCGCAGGTGATCCGGCGCCGGGAATGCGCTGCGGCGAGGCGACGCCGGGCAGGCGTGCATTCATTACGCTGCACATGCAGGCTCTCCTTTACAGGGCCAGCGAATGGATGACTTGCGTGGCGTCGTTCGGGTCGCGCGAGCGCTTGAACCCCAGGTAGGCGGCCAGCTCCTGCATGGGCTGGTTGTCGGCGGCGTCTATCGAGAACATCTGGCGGAAGCCCTGTTTGCGGGCCATATCGATCAGATGGCGCATCAGCAGCACCGCCAGCCCGCGGTGTCGCCAGTTGTCGGCGACGGTGACAGCGCACTCGCAACGCGACCGATCATCGGTGGCGCTGTAGCGGCTTACGCCCACTTCGTGCAGATGCCCGTCCTCGTGTGCCAACGCAACGAATGCCATGCGCTGGTTGTAGTCCACGTCCATCATGAGGTCCAGCAACTCCGCATTGACCTCGCGAAAGTCGCAGAGAAAACGGAAACGCCTCGCGTCCGGCGATAGCGCCCGCACAAAGTCCTCTTCACGCTCACGATCATCCGGCCGGAGGGGACGGATCAGCACAACCGTGCCGTCAAGAAGATGGTCGATCCAGTGGGTGCCAGTCAATAGCGTCGGTGCGCTGTTACTGATCGGCGTGGTGGTTCCGGTCGGTATGGTTGCCATCGGGCGAACCTCTGTCGCGTGGATTGCCCCTGTGCATTTATTGGCGCATGTCGCCATCGGGGCCGGCTTGATCCTCGTCAACTTCACACGGGGGTCCGGGTCGGACAGCACGGCTTGCTCCTGATCCACGCTGGTCGTGGCCATCGCATGCCGGTCCGTGCCGCGGCCCGGCATGCGGGACGGACCAGCGCCGGCAAGCGTGTCCTCAGTGGCAGACCAACACCGGGAGTCGGCTGTGTATCAGCACCTTCTGCGTTTCGCTGCCCAGCAGCAACTTGGTGAAGCCGCGCCAGCCGTGCGAGCCCATGACAATCAGGTCGCAGTTGCGTTCCTGGGCGGCCTGCAGGATGGCATCGCACGGATGCTTGTGGGTAACGTGCCCGCTCTCACACGGGACATTGAATTGCCTGGCCTTGTCTCGTACCGCACCGAGGCAGTGTTCGGCCCAGCGTACCGACTCCCGCGTGTAATTCAGCTCGCTGTCGGGCAGGAGTTGGGTCACGTACGTCAGCGATTCGAACGGCAGCGTCACATGCAGCGCGTACACGCTGGCGTGGCAGGTCGCCGCCAGTGCGAGCCCGAGGTCCACGGCCCGGGCGGATACCTCCGAGCCATCTGTCGGCAGCAGGATGTGCTTGAACATGTGCATCTCCTTCAGCGGCAGGTGTAGCCGCCATCTATGACCAGTTCGCTGCCGGTGACGAATTTGGACTCGTCGCTGGCGAGATAGACAACGCCCCAGGCGATGTCGTCCGGCTCGCCCATGTGCCCCAGAGGGTGCAGAGCGCCGACTTGATGGCGCTGCTCATCGGAGTCACCGCCGTGGCCGGCCAGGTATCCGTGCACCATGGGTGTCAGGATGAAACCCGGATGCACGGAATTGACCCGGATGGCATCGCGCGCATACAGCAATGCGTCGGTCTTGCTCATCATTCGCACCGCCCCCTTGGCGGCGTGGTACGGTGGCACGTCGGGCGCCCCGACCAGACCGTAGATGGACGACAGGTTGACGATGCTGCCGCCGCCGGCGCGCCGCAAGTGGGCGATCGCATGCTTGGTGCAGAAAAACACGCCCTTGACGTTGATCGCCTGGACCTGATCCCACTCTTGCTCGGTCAGTTCATGGGTAGGCTTGTCCGGCCCGGCAATGCCGGCGTTGTTGACCAATACGTCCAGCCGGCCGAAGGCCTCCACGACCTGGTCAATGGCCTGCGCCACCTCCGCCTCCGCGGCGACATCGGCGTGGAAGTACCGGACCTGGTACCCAAGACCCGCAAGTTCCCCGGCAAGCCCATGTCCGACGCTGTCGGTGCGATCCAGGATTGCCACTCGCGCCCCTTCGGCCGCCATGCGCCGAACGCACGCGGCGCCGATGCCCACGGCACCGCCAGTCACGATCGCAACCTTGCCCTCGAGCCTGTTCATGCCCATCTTCCCGCACCTCGTGGAGCGCACGCTTTCAGCCTAGGCGGGCACGCCACGACCAATTTGATCCTGGTCAAAAGCGGACTGGGTCAGCGGCGCGGAACCCGGCGGGATTGCAGCCGCACCATGCTGGTGATGGGCCGCATCCAGCAGCCTGTCGCGCTTCTTCAAACGCCGACTGTGCCGCTCCGCCATGAAACCATGCTCCCGGGTGAAACCCATTGAGCGTGGCTCCGTCGCGCAATCCGTCAAATCTTTTGATCGCCCCCGACACCATGGTCGGCGCGATTCCGGGCGCCGCGTGGCGCGCTTGACCCTGGTCAATTGGCGCCCTCGCGCACCGGCCGAGGATGAAGGACCACCGGGAAGCCCTCATGTACGAAATTGTCATCAACGTCGAGCGAATGCAGGACGACGTCCCCGCCGTCCAGCTTGGCCTTGCCGTTGCCGGTCAGGAGCAGGCCTTCGTGTCCGGTGTCCACATCGTTCCGCAGATCCCGCCCATCACAGCTATCGCGGACGCGCTGGCCCTGCTGGAAGCCGAGGAGGCCTCGGCCCGTGGCTGCGCAAGCTGGTGGCAGCAAACCTGCCGCCGGGCGGGCGTGGATGGGGCCTGGGAGGTGTTTCGAGGGCTCGACGTGCCAGTGTTGGCGGCCTGTTCGCGAATGGCCGATCTGCTTGTCTGCAGCTCGCCCGGCGGCGATTCGGCGGTTCCGATCGGCTGGGACAGCATTACCCGCACCCTCTTTGCCGGTGGCGTACCGATGCTGCTGGTACCCGCAAACTACGTGGTGGCCGGGCCGCCCAGGCGTGTGCTGGTGGCGTGGAATGGCTCGGGCGAATCGACCGGGGCCATCCGCGCGGCCCTGCCGCTGTTGCGCAAGGCCTCGCTGGTGCAACTGCTGGATGGATGGCACGAGACCCTCCCGGGATACGGGCCGCCTACCTTGCCGGTGGGCCAATGGCTTTCGCGCCAAGGCGTGACCGTGCACAGCCGACGGTCGTTCCACCCGGGAGAGCATGTCGGGACGGAACTGCTTGGCGAGGCCGACGCCATGCGGGCGGATTTGCTGGTGATGGGCGCCTGGGGGCGGTCGCGGGTCAGCGAGCTTGTGCTGGGCGGCGCGACCCGCCACGTGTTGACGCATGCACGCTTTCCACTGCTGCTGGCGCATTGAGCGCTACCGTCGTCCACTGAAAAATATCCGGACCAAGCAAAGTCGCATCCATGTTCACCGGTGGCCCGCGCGAGTTCCGGATGCGGCCGTGCCCTCGCCTTGTCATTGGAATCACGGCAGCCTTTCCAGGCTCATATGTCGTTGGAAGAAGCGCCCGGCGTAATTGATTTCAATCAAATGCCAGATTCATGCGTCCTGTATTTTCGAACTGCCGTGCGGGGGTGGATCCCATGGCAGCTGGGTCCTGCGTCGCTCGACGCTTACCGACATGGACTCAATCGACTTCCGGAGTAGCCGCATATGACACAGCCCATCGCTCGTGAAACTCAGCGGCAGGCCGGCGCGTGGCTGATGTTTTCGTGGTGGCCATTCCACAACGCGTCACGTGGCCAACTCCGCAAACCGCTGCTACGCGATGGCGTGCTGCTGTTGCTTGGCGCCTGGCTGGCGATATTGCCCATCCAAAATGCGTCGGCCATGCCTGAGTTCGCGCGTCGCTACAACCTCAGTTGTGCAGCTTGCCACTCCGCGTTCCCACGCCTGAACAAGTTCGGCGAGCATTTCGTGAAGAGCAACATGCGCCTGCCGAACTGGATGGAAACAGCCGACCAGCTCGGCGACGATCGCCTCGCCCTGCCCGACCACGTCCCGCTTGCCATCCGCGCCCAGGCCTATGTGCAGGGCCGCCAGGGCAAGGCGATCGATCCGGTCACCGGCGCCCGCCAGTACGCGGCCATGGACTTCCAGTCGCCGTACCTGCTCAAGCTGCTGTCCAGCGCGCCACTGAGCAAGGACATCACCTATTACTTCTACGCCATCATGGCGGAGAAGGGCGGCAACGGCGAGATCGTGGTGGAGGACGCCTGGTTTCGCCACGCCAACATTTTCGGCAGTGGCATCGGCATGATGCTCGGCCAGTTCTCGCTGTCCGATTCGATGTTTCCGCGTGAGGTCCGCCTGCCGTTCCAGGACTTCATGGTCTATCGCATGGCTGGCATCACCTACGATCGCGGCGTGTTGTTCGATCGCGACTTCGGGCCGGTGGGTATCGACCTTGGTTTCACCAACGGCAATGGGATCACCGACAACTTGAAGATCAACAGCACCGGCTATTCCCGCCCCGACCGGATGTTCGACAATGACAGCTCCAAGACTGCCTACGTCCATGTCGGCACCGACATCGGGCCGGTAGGCGTCGGGGTGTTTGCGGCCTCCGGCAAGCAGCGCGGTGCCACCGGGCCGGCCGGCATGGAGAAAAGCCGGCGCAATACCGACAAACGCATCGTCGGCGTCGACACCTCCGGCGACCTCGGCAGTGACACGCATTGGTACGCCCAGTACCTGTGGAATGCCTGGGAGGGCTTTCTGGATGTCGATCCCACGCGCAGCTACCGCTGGGACGGTGGGTTCGTTGGTGTTGACTGGATTCCCAACGACCGCTGGGCATTCTCGACGTTGTACAACTACGCCAGTGCGGGTGACCTCGCGCGCACGAATACCGTGTACGAGGGCATCGCCATCAACAGCCTGAGCCTGACGGCGTCCTACTACTTCATGCGCAACGTCAAGGGCGTCATCGAGGTCAACGTCGATTTTCTCGGCAAGACCAGACCCACCGGCCCCTACTTCACCGGTCACCTGAGCAGCGAGAACTACATCTTGTTCGGCTTCGACACCGCGTTCTGACATGCGCCAATGCACCTTCCCCAGGCATTCGTGGATGCGCGTCAGTGCCGCCGCGCTGGCGCTGCTGGTCAGTGGCACCCTGGGTGCGCAGGCGTTGCAGGTTGGCACGCTGCGCGTGGAATCGGTGCCATCGGGTGCCGATGTGGAGTTGATCGGTGGCAAGGTCGGCATCACGCCACTGACCGTCATCGAACGCGACATCTACCCCAACAACTACCCGGACGCGCGTGCCGATCTATACGGTACGGTTACCCTGCGCCACGCCGGCTGCGAGCCGTTGCGCCACCGTGTCACGCTGAGCGATCTCAAGCAGGACCTGCACCTGCGCCTGGATTGCACCACCACTCCCGCGCAGCCCGCGCTGCCGCCAACGCCGCCCCCGGAGCCGCAGGTAGCGGTAGCGGCAACTACCCGGGCACCTCCCATACCGGCTCAAACCATGCCGCAACGCCGTCTGCGCCAGCTTCAGGTACTGCAGGAGCTGCTGGACGAAGGGCTGATCAGCCCGGCCGAGGAACAGCGAGTACGGCGGCGAATCCTGCAAACCAGCGCGAAGCCGGGTCAGTAGATACCGACGCAGCTGAGGTGTGCGTCGTGGGTCCTTTCAGTGGCGCTTCATGCAGCCCGGCCCACGCGCCAATGCACTGGAGTGGGTGCCGACACACTCACGCTGACTGGCGACTGTCGTGCAGTACTGCGCCGTCCGCATCACGCACAGTGACATCGACCGGCACGCCTGCGCGCACGCTCTCGGTGACCACGCAGAAATTCTCGAATTGCTGCAGCAGGCGTTCGATCTGCGCGTAGTCGGCGGCCGCGTCCGGCAGCTCGATCGCCACGTCGACATGCGCCACGCGCAGGCGATTTTGCTCGTTGCGTTCCAGCCGAGCCTTCGCATGGGTGACGATGGCGCCGGGATTGTTCTTGTACTTGCGCAGCGAGAACAGCAGGCTGGCACTGAGGCAATTGGCCACGGCGGCGACCAGCATGCGTGATGGGTTGGGGCCGCTGTCGTTGCCCAGCGGCGCGGATTCATCGGTGTGCAGCGCGGGGATCGCGGTGTCGTCGAACTCGACGCGGAAGACGTAATCCGACTCCTGGGTCAGGGTGAGGGTGAATTCCTGGGTCTCGCTCATGCTCACGCTCCTTCGGGGGATAACATTCCGGGCAAGGGATGCCGCTGCAACCATACGTAATACAGCAGCGGAATCACCAGCAAGGTCAGTGCGGTCGACACCAGGATGCCGAAGATCAGCGACACCGCCAGCCCCTGGAAGATCGGATCGTCGAGGATGAAGAAACCGCCGATCATCGCTGCCACCCCGGTCAACACGATGGGCTTGGCGCGCACCGCCGCAGCGTTGATCACCGCCTCGCGCAGCGGCTGCCCGGCCGCCAGCGCGTGGTTGATGAAGTCGATCAGCAGGATCGAGTTGCGCACGATGATGCCGGCCAGCGCGATCATGCCGATCATCGAGGTGGCGGTGTACTGCGCGCCGAGCAGCGCGTGCCCCGGCATCACGCCGATCACGGTCAGCGGAATCGGCGCCATGATGATCAGCGGCACCATGTAGCTCTTGAATTGGCCGACCACCAGCAGGTAGATCAGCAGCAGGCCGACCGCGTAGGCCAGGCCCATGTCGCGGAAGGTCTCGAACGTGATCTGCCACTCGCCATCCCACTTCACCGCGGCGCGGGTGGTGTCGGTGGGCTGCGCGATGAAATGCTGCGCCAGCAATTGGCCGTCCAGCCGCTCGTGGCCAAGTTCGCCGACCAGCGAGAACATGCCGTACAGCGGGCTGTCGGTGGCGCCGGCATCGTCGCCGGTGACCGTGGCATAGGGCAGCAGATCCTTGTGGTAGCTGGCCTTTTCGCGGCTTGCCGGTTGCACGCTGACCACCTCGGACAACGGCACCAGCGCCCCACTGCGGGCGCGCACGCGCAAGCCCAGCAACTGCCCCATTGCGGCCTGATCGCCGGCATCCAGGCGCAGGCGCACCGGCACGGCGTATTTCGAATGGCCGTCCATCAGGAACGTGGCGTCGTCACCGGACAACGCGGAACGCAGCACCTGGGCGATGGACGCCTGATCGAGCCCCAGCCGCGCCGCGCGGGCACGATCGACCACCAGCAGTTCGCGCGGTGCATCTGCCTCCACGCTGGTATCGACATCAACGATGTCGGGATTGGCCTTGAACTTGCGCTCCAGTGCCAGCGCGGTGCGGCGCACGCTGGCGTAGTCGGGGCCGTAGACCTCGGCCACGATCGGTGCCTGCACCGGCGGCCCAGGCGGTACCTCGACGACCTTCACCGACGCGCCGTAACGCGCACCGATCTTCGTCAGTGCCGGGCGTACCGCCAGCGCGATGGCGTGGCTCTGCCGCGAGCGCTCGTGCTTGTCGACCAGGTTGACCTGCAAGTCACCGACGATCGGGCCGCTGCGCAGGTAGTACTGGCGCACCAGGCCGTTGAAGGTGATCGGCGCGGCAGTGCCGGCGTAGCCCTGCCAGTTCTTCACCTCCGGTACACCAGCCAGATTCTGCGCCAGCTCACCGAGCAGGCGGTTGGTGCGCTCCAGCGTGCCGCCTTCGGGCATGTCCACCACGATCTGGAACTCGGACTTGTTGTCCAGCGGCAGCATCTTCAGCACCACCGCCTTGACCACCACCAGGCCCACGGCGGCCAGTACCAGCACGCCCATCGTGACAAACAGCAGGTGGCGCCGGCGCGGCGCACGCTGGCCATCGAGGAACGGCAGCATCAGCCGATGGAAGAGGCGGTGCAGGCGGCTGCCTTCCGCGGAGTGGGAGGCGGCGCCGTCGGCATCGGCATCGGCATCGGCATGCCGATGGCGACCGAGCAACTTCAGCGCCAGCCACGGCGTCACCACCAGCGCGATCGCCAGCGACAGCAGCATGCCGGCCGAGGCGTTGATCGGGATCGGCCGCATGTACGGCCCCATCAGCCCGGACACGAAGGCCATCGGCAACAGCGCGGCAATCACCGTGAAGGTGGCCAGGATGGTCGGCCCGCCAACCTCGCCGACTGCCTCGGGTATTGCCTGGCGCAGCGTGCGTCCGCCCAGTGCCATGTGCCGATGAATGTTTTCCACCACCACGATCGCGTCATCGACCAGGATGCCGATGGAGAAGATCAGCGCGAACAGCGAGACGCGGTTGATGGTGAAACCCATTGCCCACGACGCGAACAGGGTCAGTGCCAGGGTGATGATCACCGCGCTGCCAACCACGACCGCTTCGCGCCAGCCCATTGCCAGCAGCACCAGCAACACCACCGACAAGGTGGCGAACATCAGTTTGTGGATCAGCTTGTCCGCCTTGTCGGTCGCGGTCTGGCCGTAGTCGCGGGTCACCGTGACATGCACCCCGGCCGGGATCACCACGCCTTGCAGTGCATGCAGCCGTGCGGTGATGGCGCCGGTGATGTCGGCCGCGTTGCTGCCCGGCTTCTTGGCCACGGCAATGGTCACCGCCGGCGCGCTGCCGGTGGCCGGCCCCGCCTTGCCAGCCGGCGCGCCAAACCAGACATAGCGGCTGGGCAGGTCGGCGCCCTGGTGGATGGTGGCCACGTCGGAGAGGAACACCGGCTGGCCGTCCTTCAGGCCGATCACCAACTGCGCCACGTCCTGCGCATTGGCGAGAAAGCGTCCGGCGGTCACCGGCACGTCGCGATCGCCACTTACGCGCTCGCCGGCCTGGGTGACCACGTTGGCCGCACGCAAGGCGTTTGCCAGGTCGCCGACCGCCATGCCGTAGCTGGCCAGTTTCGCCGCGTCCAGTGCCACCACCACCGCCCGCTCGGGCGCGCCGACGGTGTAGACGTCGCGCGTGCCCGGCACGCGCTTCAATTCGGTTTCCAGCGTGTGCGCAACCTCGCCCAGTTGCGCCGGCCCGAGCGCCGGATCATCGCTCCACAAGGTGAGCGCCATCACCGGTACGTCGTCGATACCCATCGGCCGCACCAGCGGCTGGCCCACGCCCAGGTTGGGCGGCACGAAGCCCTGGTTCTGGAACACCTGGTTGTACAGCCGCACGATCGCCGCCTGGCGCGGCACGCCAACCTGGAACTCCACCGTCAACAGGGCCATGCCCGGCTGGCTTACCGAATAGACGTGCTTGACGCCTTCGAGCTCGGCCAGTTTCTGCTCCAGCGGGTAGCTCACCAGGTTTTCGACGTCGCGCACGTCGGCGCCGGGGAATGGCACCATCACGTTGGCCATGGTCACGTCGATCTGCGGCTCTTCCTCGCGCGGGGTGATCATCACCGCGGCCAGCCCCAGCAACAGCGCCGCGATCGCCAGGATCGGCGTCAGCGGCGAAGCCTGGAATGCGCGCGCTATGCGGCCGGAAAAGCCGAGCCGCGGCTCGCTCATGGCGTGGCCCCGTGCCGGCTTTCCGTCAGCCAGCGCGCAGCGGCGGCCGGGTCGGTGGCGATGCGTTCGCCGTCATCGAGCCCGGCCAGCACTTCGACCTGGTCCGTCTGGCGATGGCCAATGCGCACCTGGCGCAAGGCCGCGCCGTGCTCATCCAGCACGTACACGCCAACCAGTTCACCACGCTGCACCAGCGCACTAGCCGGCAGCAGCAGACGTTTGGCTTCGCCAGTGGCGAAGGCCACCTTCACCGTCATGCCCGGGTACAGGCCGGTGTCGCCGCCGGGCAATGCCAGGCGCACGTTGAAGGTGTGTGTATCGGCATCCGCGTACGGGAATATCTCGACGCTGCTGGCGGCGATCCAGCGTTTGCTGTCCTTGCCTGCCTGTACCTCGGCTGCATGGAACTGGCGGATGGCCGCGACCGCGCTCTGCGGCACCTGCACGTTGACCCGCAGATGGTCGAGCGCCTGCAGCGTGATCAGCGGCTGCGGCGACGGCGGACCCGCCTGCACTGCCTCGCCCACCTGCACGTAGCGGCGGGTGATGATGCCCGCATAGGGCGCGCGCAAAACCGTATAGTCCAGCGCCTGCCCGACCTGCTCCAGTTGCGCGCGCGCCGCGGCCAGCGCCGCCTGCGCGGCGTCGCGCTGGGCGCGCTGCTGGTCCATCTGTGCCGCGGAGACAAAACCCTTGGCGTAGACCGGTTTGATGCGCTCGTACAAAGCGTTCGCTTCCCGGTGAGCCGCCTCGGCTGCGGCAACCTGCGCCTGCGCCGCACGCCGCGCGGACTGCTGCTCGATGTCGGTGAAGCGCACCAGCACATCGCCCTTGGCCACGACATCGTTGACGTCATGCGGCAATTCGAGCACGCGCGCATTGGTCTGCGCGTTGATCGTGGTTTGCTGCACCGCCTCCACCACGCCGTCCCAGATCTGTTCGTCGTGGGCGGTCCGCGCATGCACCACCACACTGGCCAGTGGCGGTGCGGCGGCGGGGGTGGCGGGTGGCGGATTGCGGTCGGCACACGCGGCGATCAGCAACAAGGCCAACGCCATGGCCGCCACATGCAAACCGCGTTTCATGCCTGTGGACCCATACGCGATCAATTCATCGCGCCGGGAAGGCACAGCCGGGCTTCAATCCCAGCTTGCGCAACATCATCGCCAGCGGACAGAAGCCGGTGAACGAGGATTGCAGGAGGTTGGCGCCGACAAACGCGGTCAGCCACAGCCAGCCGGGCGCGACGAAATGCGCCAGCAGCAGGCTGAGCAGGATCACGCTGCCGGCAAAGGCCAGTACGGCACGTTCGATGGTCATGGTTGACTCCTTTGGTAGTGGTCGGGATCGCAAGCCGGTGATGCCGGCCGACGCGCAACGACGACGCGGTCAAGCCTTGCGCCGTAACGGCAACATGCGCGTGAGTACGTCGTCGTGGATGAAGTAGTGGTGATACAACGCCGCCGCGGCATGCAGGCCGATCAGGTAATAGCCGAGCGTACCGATGGTGGTGTGGATGTCTTCCAGCGTGTGGCCAAACGCCTTGTTTGGCGCAAGCAGTGGCGGCAGCTCGAGCCCGAAAAACGGGATGACCTTGCCGCCGGCGCTCAGCGTGAGCCAGCCGAGTAGCGGCATTGCGATCAGGAACACGTACAGCGCCGCGTGCATCCAGTCGGCCAGTACCTGTTGCCATCGGGCGGTCTGCGCAGGCGGCACCGGACTCGGGGTGAACAGACGCAACGCCAGTCGCACGAACACCAGCCCGAACACGCTCAGGCCGAGCATGAAGTGCCACATCTTCAATCCGTCGCGAGCCCGCTGCCGCGCGGGAAGAACTCGCGCAGTTCGATGCAGGCATACACCCCCACCAGCAGCGCCAGCACCAGCCAGTGCATGGCGATGGACAGGGAACCGTAGCGGTCGGTGGTGTTTTTCCAGTTCATGGCGTTCCCCGCAGCCGTGCAGTGGCGGCCTCAGCTTGCCCGGTACCAGGCTTGATGCGCTCGATGCCGAGCGCCTTCATCACGTATTTCTCGTACACCGGCGCGGTGTTGCCGCTGCGCATCTTGCGCATGAAGTACTTCTCGAACGCGACCTTGGCCAGGTGCACCCACTTGCCCTCCTTCGCCCAGGTGACGTTGCGCGGCGGGATTTGCGGGATGGCCACGAAGGCCGCGCCGCTGTCGCCCATGTCGGCCAGGCACACGGCATTCCAGGTGGCCTCGGCCGTGGGTACGCGGCCCTCGATGTCGGCCTTGATGTTGGCGGTGAGGGTGCTGACCATCGACTCGATCATGAAGCCGGTCTTGGGCGCTCCAGTCGGTACCGCGGTGACTTCCACCGGCGGGATCGCCACGCAGACACCGGCGGAGAAGATGTTGGGAAATGTCGGGTTGCGCTGGTGCTTGTCGATGAGCACGAAGCCGCGCGGATTGACCAGCCCTTCCACGCCACGTACCGCCGGCACGCCGGTGAACGCGGGTATCACCATCGAATACGCAAACGGCAGTACATGCTGCTCGGCCGGCTGGCCCTGCCCGCCCAGCGTGCTCACCTGCATCTGTCCGGGCGCGACCGACTCGATGCGGGCGTTGACCAGCCACTTGATGTGGCGCTGGCGCAACTGACGCTCCAGCAGGCCTTGCGAATCGCCCACGCCGCCAAGGCCCATGTGACCGATGTAGGGTTCAGGCGTGACGAAGGTCATCGGCACCCGGTCGCGCAGCTTGCGCCGGCGCAGGTCGGTATCCAGGATCATCGCAAACTCGTAGGCGGGGCCAAAGCAACTGGCGCCGGGCGCCGCACCGATCACCACCGGACCGGGGTTTTCCAGGAATGCCCGGTAGGCGTTCCAGGCAGCCGTCGCGTGCGGCGTGGTGCACACCGATTGCGTGTAGCCACCGTGCGGCCCGAGCCCGGGAATTTCGTCGAACGCCAGGCGTGGGCCGGTAGTGATGACCAGATAGTCATAGCTCAGCTCGCGGCCATCCGCCAGCAGGATGCGGTTTTCGGCCGGATGCACGGCGCTGGCCGGTGAATCGATGAAGGCGATAGCGTGCCGGGCCAATACTGGCGCGGCGTCCAGTTGCACGTCGTCCGGCTGGCGCCAGCCGATGCCGACCCAGGGATTGGACGGCGTGAACGAGAATCGTGCACCCTCCCCGACCACCGTGACCTTGTGGGCGCCGCCCAACGCGGCCTTGATTTCATAGGCGGCGCTCATGCCGCCCAGGCCCGCTCCGATGATGACAATGTCGCTCATGGCCGCTTCCTATTCAGGGGTGGTGACAGCGTGTGCTGCCTGGGCATGACTGGACTTGAGGCTGGTCAATTCAACAGGTGACGACTTCGACAAGGCACATTGATCACGCGTGGCGGAAGACGTATCACGCTGTGGCGACAAGCTCACAGCAGTCACGCAGGACCCGCCATCGTCCGGCAGCTAACGGGCCTCGTCGATGATGCGGGTGAGGGTCTCCTCCACTTCCGCGGCTGTTTTCGCCAACGCCGGATCGGTGGTCAGCGTGCCTAGCATCGGTACTGGCCGGATCATGCCGATGCGGGTCGTGCCGGCCTCGGTGTAGACCGAAATACGGCACGGCAACGCCATGTTCAGCCGCATGTCTGCCGCCAGCACAGTGGCCGCCTGGCGCGGATTGCACACCTCGAACACCTGGCACTGGGGTTCAAAGGCGATGCCCTTGCCGCGCAACGTGTTGCCCAGATCGTGCACGTGCAGCACGCCAAAGCCGTTGCGGCTCACCGCTGCCGTCAGGTCGGTGGCAGCCTGCTCCGGCGTCTTGGTTGTCTCGACGATGTAATACATGGCTCACCTCGGCCGGCGTCATGGTGTGGATAACCGGCAGCCCCTGGTCCGCTTGTCAGCGCCAACCGGCTGCAATTACATTAGCAACAGCTTAATTAGTACATCATGCTAAAGTCAACGCCATGAAACAGACAGCCGTGCACGTCACCAGGTCCGATCGCCGGGCGCCCCCCGCCACCGCGGATATGGATCTCATGCAGTCGCGTGCGGAAGAGGCCTCGCAATTGCTCAGGACCCTGGGCAATGCGCAACGCCTGCGCATGCTGTGCCTGCTGCTGGATGGCGAGATGTCGGTGGGTCAGCTCAATGGGCAGTTGCCGGCCCTGAGCCAGTCCGCGCTCTCCCAGCATCTGGCCCGGCTGCGTGATGAAGGGCTCGTCAGCACGCGGCGCGAGGCGCAGACCGTCTGGTACACCCTGCCCCCCGGCCCGGTGCAAGCCGTCATTGCCACGCTGTACGACATCTACTGCGCGGCCGATGATGTCGCGGCAAAGCCCTCGCGTGCGCGGACAAGCGCCAGCCGTGCGCGCCGCGTCCGCTGACAAGCGCGGGCGCCAGGCCAGGCAACTCAGCGGTGGCGAACGTCATACGCGCCGTTGACCCGCCCGGTCAGCATCCCGGCGAAGCGCAGGCGGCTCAACCGGCGTAGCGCAGCACCGTGAAAAAGTGGCAGCCGGTGCCGGCGAGCACGCACAGGTGCCACACGAAATGGCTGTAGCGCAGCTTTTCGTGCAGCAGGTAGAACACCACACCCAGCGTGTAGGCTGCACCGCCGCCGAGCAACCACCACAGGCCACCGGGTGCCATGTGCAGCCACAGCGGACGAATCGCGATCAGCGCGGCCCAGCCCATGGCCACGTACAGCGCGGTCGAGAGCCGATGGAAGCGTCCGCCGACCACCGCCTTGAACACCACACCGGCCAGGGCCAGGCACCAGATCGCCGCCAGCAGAGTCCAGCCTAGCGTGCCGCGCACCACGCCCACAGTGATCGGTGTGTAGGTACCGGCGATGAGCAAATAGATGGCCGCGTGATCGAGTCGTTGCAGCACTGCCTTGAGCCGCACATGCGATACCGCGTGGTACGCGGTGGATGCCAGGTACAGCAGGATCGCGGTGGTGCCGAAGACTGTGGCGGTCACCGTGGCCAGGGTGCCCTCGCGCATGGCGTTGAGTACCAGCACCGGCAGGCCGACCAGCGCCAGCAGCAGGCCAAGCCCGTGACTGAGGGTATTGGCCAGTTCTTCACCGAAGCTGGGATTGCGCGCGGCGCGTTCGCCAAGGCGCGATGCCGCATCCGGCGGACATGCGGGGAGCTGTGTGGGCGTGCGCAGCGAAGTGTGGATCATCGGAGTTCCCGCAGGATCACGAAGTCTGGCAGGGGGGGGGGACACGAACTTGCCTTGATGGTGGTCAAGCTCTGCGCGCGAATCTGAGGCTGTTCAACGAAAAGCGCCCCCCATCACCCCTGTCGGGGAGCTTCCCCCGCTGGGCGGGGGAAGCAGGCCAGTACGCAAATACGGAGGGTGAGAAGCGCGAGGTCCGGTTTGCGGGCCATGGCTGGCCACAAAAAAAGCAAACGTTCCGCTTTCACTTTTCATTCCCCGCTCGCCACTGCCGCGACACGCTGGACAGCAACGTGGCATGGCGTGCCACCGGACGCGTCGCTGCGGTAGTGGGCACCAAGACTGTTGCCACGGCGCAGGGCCGCGGACAGCACGGCTTCGCCCAGGCGCGCCTGCCAGCCGTGCATTGCGGCGCACGCGCGCAGGGCCGCGCGCAGCGTGTCGCCATCGCGCTGCGGGCCGGCGGCGTGCCACAGTTGCTGACGCAACGCATCGAGGTTCGAGGCATCCAGCGCGGCGCCACGCTCGATCCGGCGCGAGACGCCGGGACCACTCGCCGGCTGCGCCAGACTGGCCAGCCGCGCACCCAGCCGGCGGCCGCAGGCGATGCCTTCGAGCAGCGAGTTGCTGGCCAGCCGGTTGGCACCGTGCACGCCGTTGCAAGCCACCTCGCCCACCGCATGCAGGCCGGGCACGGTGGTGGCGCCTTCGGCATCCACGGCCAGCCCGCCCATGTGGAAATGCGCGGCCGCCGTGACCAGGATCGATTGCAAACGCGGATCGATGTCGTGTGCCAGACAAGCGGCCAGCACGGTGGGAAATCGCCGCGGCCAATCGGCCACGCCGGTGGCGTCGAGCCAGGCGCCGCCATCACGCCCGGCCTGCCACACGCGCCGGGCAACCACGTCGCGCGGCGCCAGGTCGCCCATGGGATGCAAGCCGGCCATCAGTGCCCGGCCATGCGCGTCATGCAGGCGCGCGCCGGCGCCGCGCAGCGCTTCGGTCACCAGCGGCAGGCAGTGTTGCCCAGGCAGATCCAGTGCGGTGGGGTGGAATTGCACGAACTCCAGATCACGCGCCGCCGCACCCGCGGCCAGCCCCAGTGCCAGCCCACTGCCATCGGCGCCCGGCGGATTGCTGGTGCGTGCGAACAGGCTGCCGATACCGCCGGTGGCCAGCACCACGGCGGCCGCGTCGATGGTTTGCCTGCGGCCGCTGACATCACGGGTACGCACGCCGGTGACGCGGCCGTCGCGCAACGCCAGCGCATCGACGTCCACGCCGCCGCGCCACTGGATATGCGGCGCACGTTGTGCCTGTGCGCGCAACGCCTGCACCAGCGCCGCGCCGGTGGCGTCACCGCCGGCATGGACGATGCGTGCTGCGCTGTGGCCGCCTTCACGGCCGAGCAGCCAGCGTCCGCTCTCGTCACGGTCGAAGGCGACGCCTTGCGTCGCCAGCCACGCGATGGTGGCTGGTGCCTGCGCAACCAGCCAGTGCACCATCACCGCGTCGTTGTGTCGTGCGCCCGCTTCGAGCGTGTCTCGCGCATGTGCCGGCACGCTGTCGGCAGGGTCGAGTGCGGCCGCGATGCCGCCCTGGGCCAGTGCGCTGGCACTGCCGCGGCCATCGTGCGCGCGGCACAGCAGGCGCACCGGCGCGGGCGCGGCGGCCAGCGCGGTGGCCAGCCCGGCGACTCCACCGCCCATTACCACGATCGGCAGGTGCGCGCGACTCACACGGTTTCGCGCCGGCCCACCGCCAGCATGCGCTCCAACGCACGCCGCGCACGCACCACCACCTCAGGCGCAATCTCGATGGCATGCTGCATGTCGCGCAGCGCCGCGAAGATGTTCGGCAAGGTGATCCGCTGCATGTGCGGGCACAGGTTGCACGGCTTGATGAACTCGGTGGCCGGGAACTGCGTGCGCAGGTTGTCGGCCATCGAGCACTCGGTGATCAGCGCGACGCGCGAGGGCTTTTCGCGTTCCAGCCACTTGCCCATCGCCGTGGTGGAGCCGACGAAATCCACCTCCGCCAGCACCTCGGGCGGGCATTCGGGATGCGCCACCAGCATCGCGCCGAACTGCTCGCGTGCGTGCCGCGCCTGGGCGCCGGTGAACTTCTCGTGCACCTCGCAGCGGCCGTGCCACAGCACCAGCTCAACGCCGGTCTGGCTGGCCACGTGGCGGCCAAGGTACTCGTCGGGCAGGAAGATCACCTTGTCCGCACCCATCGCCTCGACCACCTGCACGGCGTTGGCCGAGGTGCAGATGGCGTCTGACTCTGCCTTCACCGCGGCCGAGGTGTTGGCATAACTCACCACCGGCGCGCCGGGGTGTTGCGCGCGCAGGGCCAGCACGTCGGCGGCGGTAATCGAGGAAGCGAGCGAACAGCCAGCCTGCAGGTCGGGGATCAGCACGGTCTTGTGCGGCGCCAGGATCTTCGCCGTTTCGGCCATGAAATGGACGCCGCACAGCACGATCAGGTCGGCGTCGCAATCGGCTGCGGCCTGCGCCAGGCCAAGCGAATCGCCGGTGATGTCGGCCACGCCGTGGAAGATTTCCGGCGACTGGTAGCTGTGCGCCATGATCACTGCGCCGCGCTCGTGCTTGAGCCGGTTGATCGCCTCGATCCACGGCAGGTGCAGCGGAATCTCCAGGCACGGTACCAGCGGTTTCAGGCGCTCGACCAGCACGGCGTACTCGTCTTCCAGGTCATCGCGCCACACTGGCACGGGTACATCGGCCCGCCCATTCATGCGGCCCGCGGTCGTGGCGAAGAAAGGCGCGGCCATGGCGTTACCTCGCGTCGTGGTGGAAGGGCGCGACATGGCGTCGTGGTGACAGCGGCCGCGCCGCGTCGGCAAGCCTGGAAAACATTGGGCTGGTCATATCCGGGAGCATCGCCGGCGCGTCGGGATGGCTGCCCTGATCCACGTCAACGTGTCATCAAGCGGTTTCGCGTGGCCGTATGGACGTCCGCCCGATACGCGGGAGCTGCGGCATCACGCCGCGTGTGTTCGGCGGAAGCGACGTGCTGCGTACAGGGCACTGGCCAGCGTGTGGCCATGCAGCAACCAGGCGATCAGCAGCGCCAGCCCGGCCAGGCGCGCCAACCATGGCAACGGCCACAGCGTCGCCGCCAGCAGCGGCAGCGCCGCCACCAGTTGGGCGAGCAGCACGCGCCGGCGTGCGGCGCCGGGCAACAGCAGTTGCACGCCCGGCAACTGCACGCCGCGTGGCACCGTCCGGCGCAGCCCGATCCAGCCGACAAAGGGCACGATCTCCAGCGCCATGCCCCCCACCAGCAATGGCAAGCCGATGCCGAGCGCAAGCACGCCGGCCAGCAGTCCACCGCGCACATCCGCAAGCAATGCAGGCGCAGCCAGCAACAAGGCGACCGATCCCGCGCGCCAATGCAGGAACAACGCATTGCGCCGGCGGCCACGGGCGTGTCCTTGCAGCCACAACACTGCCCCGGCAAAACTTGCACCCGCCAGCGCAACCGTCGTTGCCAATGCCATGCCACCACGGCTGAGGTGCCACCCCAGGGCCAGCAGCAGGGCCGTCACCACTGTCGCCAGCCACCACGCCTGGGTGCGGGCGGGCACGTTGCCGGTGCCCTGGAACATCGGCATGGTCACCCGCCCCACCGTGGCCAGCAACAGCACGATCCAGCCCACCACGCCCAGGCTGGCATGCACATCCACCAGCGCCGGCGACCAGCCGTGGCGTATGGCCAGCATCCAGGCCAGCCCGCCACCAGCAATGGCAGTGAGCAGGCCGAAACCGATCGCCGCACCCATGCCCGTGCGCAGCAGGCGCTCGCCCGCACTGGCGACCAGGCCGGGCAACAACATTGCCGCCAGCCAGAGGAAACCCGCCGGCAACATTACGCCGGCGGCGAACAGTGGCCACTGCGCGCCGGAATGCAGGCTAGCCACCAGCAACATCACGGCGAGGTTGAACCACGCATGCAGCCACGGCACGCCGCCACCGCCACGCAATTGGACGCCCGCAACCGCCGGCGGGAATTGCAGCAGCGCACCAAACATGGCGTTGCCGAGCACGCCCAGCACGTAGACGTGCACCAGCGCCAGCGTGGCCGGATGCCAGCGCGCATGCAGCGGCGCATCGGCATCGACCAGCAACAGCATGCCTGCAAGCACGCCCCAGACCGGCACGCTCAGCAGGAAGCGCAGCGGCAGGTTCGCGGGTGGCGCCTGGTCAAGCCGCAGTTTCGCCATTGTCCAGGCGTCGGATGACCACACGCGCGCTGCCGTCGGGAAGTGTCACCGGGTCGGCATCGAAACCGCGCAAGGCCAGCTCCAGCAGCAGCGGGCGCGGCAGCATCGGCGTCAACACCGCCACGCTGTCGCCGACCGCCAGGGCGTCTGCTGCTGCCAGCGCGCGCAGCATCGGCTCGGGGGCGGTCAACTGGCGCAAATCCAGTTCGGGCACGGTCATGCCCGGCATTGCAACGCACCGGGCGTGGGCAGCGTGTCGAGGCAGGTTACGTTGATCGGCATTCGCGAGTCGCGGGGCAAGATGTGGGTGTGTTGCTGCTGGTGCATACCCGACTTCCGACTCACAACGCTTGTATCCCTCGCCATTCCAGTTGCAGCCAGAAGCGGGTGTCGTCGCGACCGTAGCCGTCGGCACGATAATCCGCCAGTTTCGCCAGCGCCTCCAGTCCGGGCGCGATGGGGTAGCCAAGCGAGGCGTTCCATTCGCTGCCGTAATGGCCACCGCGATTGGCGCGGTAGTCGTGCCACGCCAGCGTCCAGCCGAACTTTGCGCCCGCACCCTTTCGCGCCAGCTTGCCACCGAGCGATGCATGGCGATCATCCAGCCCGCCGGCAGGGGTTGCGTTGAACTGGTCGTCCCAGCCGTTGAATGCGTGCAGTGTGGCCAGTGGCGTTTGCAGCGCATGGTGGCCGTTGCCGCCGAGGCGTTCCCAGCCAAGCTTCGCGGTGATGCCGGCTTGCGTCCACGTCGGCTCGACCAGCCAGTAGCTGTGCGCGAAGTGTTGCGGATTGTTGGCGTAGTCGGTCTGGCGCGCGCCTTCCAGCGTCCAGCCGAAACCAACCGCGGGTTTGCCGACCCAGCGCAGGCCGTAGGTGGCGCTGGAAGCGGTGGCGAGATCACGGTCCTCGTGCAGGTAGGCATAGCCGCTCCACTGCTGCGTGCCGCGTTTGAACGCAGCGTTGAGCAGGTGGGTGTCGAGCTTGCGTTCGCGCGCCAGCGGGTTGAGCGCGTCGCGACCGGCCACGCGGTGGACGCGATCGAGCCAGGCGTAGCGCACGCTCCAGTCGCTGGTGGGCGCCCATTGCACGGCCAGCGCGTCGAAGGTTTGTTCATGCTGACGCCAACCGCTGTTGCCGATCCAGCGCTGGTTGTCGAACAGCAGGCGCTGGCGTCCGGCCAGGGCGCCGAAGCTGTTGTCTTGCCATGCGACATACGCCTGGTTGAGTTCACCGCCGCGCGGGTCGGTGATGCCGGGATATTGCGTGTGGCCATTGGCGCCGCTGTTGTAGCGACCGTCCGCGGCGGCCACCCCGGCGCCTTCCACGAAGCCGCTCCAGCCGCTGCCGAACTGCGCACGCAGGCCCAGCCGCAAACGCAGCGTGTCGGCGCGGGCATCGTGCGCAAAGGCGTCGTTGTCGACCCGTTCATGGCGTACGCGGGCGTCCCACTCCAGTTGCAGGGCTGCGGGCGGTGCGTCGGATTCATTGTGGGTCGTGGGCGCCAACTGGGCCCGGAGCGGCGTGGCAGCCAGCACAAGCAGGCAGGCAATGGAAAGGATGTTGCAGTGGCGGATCATGGTCGCTCCCTGGTGGAGCGCGCAGTGTCGACAGGCACCACCGGTTACCGACTGATCCGCGTCAATTCCGCGCGCGACATGGCGCGGGTGTGACAACACACCGCTGTCGCAAGGCCGGTGATGCACACACCGCGTCAGTGTCCGCCCTGCGTGGGCGTCGAAACTGGCTGTGGCAACGCACTGCGGCGCCGCGGCGCAGCCATGCGGGTCACGCGACGTTTGACCACAGGCGACATTTGACCAGCATCATGATCATCACCTGGCGGACCGCACACGCTGTGGTGGTCGCCGGCGACCTTTGGCGGCAAGCTGATCGCCGACCCGCATCTGGCGCCAACACCTGACGGAGGCACCCCCATGTACCAACATATCCTGTTACCCATCGATGGCTCGGACATCTCCCTGCGCGCGGCGGATGCCGGCATTGCGCTGGCAGCCAGACTCGGCGCACGCGTGCATGCGTTGCACGTGGTGGTGCCGTTGCCGACGGTGCCGTTTCTGGACGAAATCATCGCAGCCAGCAACGTGGAGTACCAGGACAGTGCGCGGGAAGCCGGCAATCGCTACCTGGACGACGTGTGTGCGCGCGCCAGGACAGCGGGCGTGACCTGTCTGAGTAGCCTGGAGTCTGACGCGACGCCGCAACGCGCCATCGTCGCCAAGGCGCGGTCACTGGGCTGCGACCTGATCGTGATGGGCTGCAATGGTTGGCGCGGATTGGACCGGTTGCTGCTGGGCAGTGCGACCCAGCATGTGATCGTGCACAGCGGCGTGCCGGTGCTGGTCGAGCGCTAGCTCGCCGGGATGACAACCACCCCTGCCCGGCCGCAACCTGGCGCACGTACCGGGCTGGACCCTGCGCAAGCCGCACGCCGCCTGGCCGAGAACGGCCCCAACCTGCTGCCCGCCAGCACACCCAAGGGGATGGCTGCGATCGTGCTGGGCGTGCTGACCGAGCCGATGTTCCTGATGCTGCTGGTGGCCGGCGGCCTGTACCTGGCGCTGGGCGATCGCGCCGAGGCGGCGTTTCTGCTGTCGTTCGTGTTCGTCGTCATCGGTATCACGCTGGCGCAGGAGCGCAAGACCCAGCGCGCGCTGGAATCGCTGCGCGAGCTGTCCGCGCCGCGCGCGCTGGTGATCCGCGGTGGCGAGGAGATCCGCATTCCCGGTCGCGAGGTGGTGGTCGGCGACCTGCTGGTGCTGCACGAAGGCGACCGCATCGCCGCCGATGCCGAGTTGCTGGAAGGCCACCTGGATGTGAATGAGTCGCTGCTGACCGGCGAGGCGGTGCCCGTGACCAAGCTGCCCGGCAACAACGCCGGCCAGTTGTTCGCCAGCACGGTGGTGACCAAGGGCGTCGGCCTGGCCGAGGTGTGCGCCATTGCCGGCGCCACCGCCGTCGGCCGCATCGGCCAGGCGCTCACGTCCACTGTCGAGCCGATCTCCGGATTGCAACAGGCCTCGCGCCGGCTGATCCGCAACCTCACCATCGGTGGCCTGCTGTTGGCCATGGCCTACATCCTCGTCGGCTGGCTGTGGGATGGGCACAGCCTGCTGCAGAGCGTGCTGGCCGGCATCGCCCTGACCATGGCGATCCTGCCGGAGGAAATCCCGGTGATCCTCACCGTGTTCCTGGCGCTGGGCGCGTGGCGGATCTCCAAACACAAGGTGCTGACCCGCCGCGTGCCCGCGGTGGAGGCGCTGGGGGCGATCTCGGTGCTGGCGGTGGACAAGACCGGCACATTGACGCAGAACCGCATGCAGGTTGCCGAGCTGCGCCTGGTTGACGACAGCACGCACGACGAGGCTTCGGTCGAACTGCCCGAACCGTTCCACGCGCTGGTCGAGTTCGCCATGCTGGCCACGCCGGCCGATCCGTTCGATCCGATGGAGAAGGCGATCCAAGGCTTCGGGCTGCACTGGCTCACCGACACCGAACACGTGCATGCCGCATGGTCGCCCGAGTTCGAGTACGCGCTGTCGCCGGACATCCTGGCGATGACCCGCGTGTTCCGCGGCGATGCACCCGCCGGCCACCTGCTGGCAACCAAGGGGGCGCCGGAAGCGGTGATCGACCTGTGCCACCTGAGCACCGCCGAAGCCGGCGCGATCCTGCGCCAGGTCGAGGCGATGGCCGAACGCGGCCTGCGCGTGCTCGGCGTGGCCCGCGGCGAATGGCAGGGCGAGGCATGGCCGTCCAGCCAGCACGATTTCGATTTCCGTTTCCTCGGCCTGGTCGGTTTCGTCGACCCGCCGCGCCCGGAAGTGCCGGCGGCCATCGCCGAATGCCGCCGCGCCGGCGTGCGCATCATCATGATGACCGGCGACCACCCCGCCACTGCGCGCGCGATCGCCCGCCAGGTGGGGCTGAGCGAGCGCGCCGAAGTGATCACCGGCGCGGAAATGACAGAACTCGACGACGACGCGCTGCGCCTGCGTCTGCAGCATGTCGATCTGTGCGCGCGATTGAAGCCGGAACAGAAATTGCGTCTGGTGCAGTTGCTGCGCGACGGTGGCGACGTCGTGGCGATGACCGGCGACGGCGTCAACGACGCACCTGCGCTGAAGGCTGCCGACGTCAGCATCGCGATGGGCGAGCGCGGCACCGACGTGGCGCGCGAGGCGGCCGCCCTGGTGCTGCTGGACGACAGCTTCGCCAGCATCGTCGGCGCGATCCGCCAGGGCCGGCGCATCTACGCCAACATCACCAAGGCGAGCCGCTTCGTGTTCGCCGTGCACATGCCGATCATCGCGCTGGCGCTGGTACCGGCCCTGCTGCACTGGCCGGTATTGCTGATGCCGGTGCACATCGTGCTGCTGGAACTGCTGATCGACCCGGCCTGCTCGATCGTGTTCGAGGCCGAACCGGCCAGCGACGACCTCATGCAGCGGCCACCGCGCGCGCCGGCGGATTCGCCGTTCGCCGCCGCCAACCTGGGCCATGCGGTGATCCAGGGCCTCGGCTTCGCCGCCATCCTGCTGCTGGGCTACAGCCTGCTGCTCGGCCAGGGCGTGGACGCGATGCAAAGCCGCAGCGCGGTGTTCATCGCGCTGGTGCTCGGCGTCTTCCTGCTGACCTTGGCCAACCGCCACCCGTCCCGCCCGGCACTACGGCGCGACCCGGCGAAAAACCCCTGGCTCGCGCGCATGTTCGGCGGCGTGGCGCTGATGCTGATCGCCGTGACGGCCATACCTTTCTTTCGCGGGGTGATGGGACTGGCGATACCCGGCCTGACCACCCTGCTCGCCGCCGCAGGGATGCTGCTTGTAGCCACCGTGTGGCTGGAACTCCTGCGCCGGGCAACTCTTCGCAGGCACGAAGCGACAGTGCGCCGGGCCGATCACTGACACCGGGGGCTGCCGCCGACATGGCAAACCCGCGCACCTGAGCTCCCATGCCAACTCCGGTTGACAACGGTTTCCAACTCTATAAGATAGTAATTGATTACTTACTTCAAGACGGCGACAACCCATGGACATCCAGCGCAAACACCTACCCGCCGACGAACGCCGCGCGGTCACCGTCGAAGCGGTGGTCAAACTGGCGGCCGAGCAAAACCCCGGCGAAATCACCACCGCGGCGATCGCCACCACGATGCAACTCACCCAGGGCGCCCTGTTCCGGCATTTCCCCAACAAGGAGGCGATCTGGCAGGCCGTGATGGAATGGGTGGCTGACCGCCTGCTGGTACGGGTCGAACGCGCAGCACGCGGCGCCAGCAGCCCGCTGGCCGCGCTCGAGGCGATGTACCTGGCGCACATCGCCTTCGTCGCCAGCCACCCGGGGGTGCCACGCATCCTGTTCGGCGAGCTGCAGCGAGCCGAGGACACAGCCGCCAAGCGCATGGTGCAGACCACGCTGCGTGGTTACGGCAAACGCCTGCAAAGCCTGATCGTGGACGGCCAGGCGCGCGGTGAGCTGGATCCGAAACTCGACCCGGCTGCTGCCGCCACACTGTTCATCGGCAGCATCCAGGGCCTGGTGATGCAGGCGCTGCTGGCCGGCGACACCAAGCGCATGCGTGATGCCGCGGCGGGCGCATTCGCCATCTACCGCCGCGGCATCGCGCGTGCCCCATGAAGCGCTGTCCATCCTTGTGGCCACACGATGGCCTGGTCGGCTGCGAAACCGGTCGAGGTCATTCCGCTCCCGGCCCGACCACGCGACCCGGCGCGCATGCACGCCACGACTGCGACCGCGGCCGGAAACTTTCCCCGGCGAA
Organism: uncultured Rhodanobacter sp.; assembly: GCA_964568445.1. Classification (GTDB taxonomy): domain Bacteria; phylum Pseudomonadota; class Gammaproteobacteria; order Xanthomonadales; family Rhodanobacteraceae; genus Rhodanobacter. Next base: position 119,069 of record CAZMPZ010000007.1, read on the forward strand.
GCGAGGACCCTGACGATGACTACCCACCAGCAACGCGGCGTCTGGACCTGGTCGATTGCCCTGCTCGCCATCGGCTTCGGCTTGCTGACCCTCAGGGAAGGCGCGGCGGTGCTGTTCGTCGACGGTGCCGCGCGCCATGCCGCCGGCCACTACGTGCCGTTCGTGCTCTGGTTCAATTTCCTGGCTGGGTTCGCCTACGTCATCGCCGGTGGCGGGCTGTGGCTGCGCCGGCGCTGGGCGGCATGGCTGGCGGCCGTCATCGCGCTCACCACCGCGCTCGTCTTCCTCGCCTTCGCGGTGCATGTGTTCATGGGTGGCGCCTGGGAGCACCGCACGCCGATTGCCATGACCCTGCGCACGCTGCTGTGGACCGGCATCGCAACCATGGCATGGCGCGCATCGGCGACCGCCGCGGCGGTGGCGCCCACGCACTGAACACCCCTTTCACGCGGAAACCCGTCGATGAAAACCCCGAGCCTCCCCACTGGAAAGACCCGCTGGATCGTGATCGCCGTCGCCGGGGTCGCCATGGCTGGCGCACTGGCGTTCTGGCTGTTGCGCGACCGCGACAACCCTGATGCGCTGCGTCTGTACGGCAACGTCGACATCCGCGAGGTGGAGCTGGCCTTTCGTCAGTCCGGCCGCCTGACCCACATGGCTTTCGACGAAGGCGACACGGTGACCGCCGGCGTGGTCATGGCACAGCTCGACGCCACGCCTTACCGCGAGAAGCTGGCGGCGGCCGAAGCCGAGCTCCAGGCAGCGCAGGCGCAACTGGACAAGCTGCACAGCGGCAACCGCCCGCAGGAAATCGCCCAGGCCCGCGAGCATGTGCGCCGGGCGCAGGCAAGCGCCACCGAGGCCGAGCGCAACTTCAAGCGGCAGGACACTTTGCTCAAATCGGGTGCCAGCAGCCAGCGCTCCGCCGACGCCGCGCGCGCCGCCCGTGACCAGTCCGCCGCCAACCTGGCCGCGGCGCAGGCGGCGCTGTCGCTGGCCAGCGCCGGCTTCCGCAACGAGGACATCGCCGCCGGCAAGGCGCGGGTTGCCGCGGCCGCGGCCGCCCTGGCCCAGGCGCGCACCGCGGTGGCCGATGCGACGCTGATCGCCCCCAGCGACGGCATCGTGATCGCCCGCGTGCGCGAACCGGGCAGCATGCTGGCGAGCGGCATGCCGGTGTACAGCCTGAGCCTGCGCGATCCGGTGTACCTGCGCGCGTATGTCGGCGAATCGGATCTGGGCCGCATCGCACCAGGCACCGAGGTGCGCGTCCACACCGACTCCTCGGACGCCGTCTATCACGGCCAGGTCGGCTTTATCTCGCCGCGTGCGGAATTCACGCCCAAGACGGTGGAGACCGCCGATCTGCGCACCGACCTGGTCTACCGCCTGCGCGTGGTGGTGGCCGATGCCGACGAAGGCCTGCGCCAAGGCATGCCGGTGACGGTCGACGTCGACACTGCGGGCACCGCCGGCAAGCCCGCGCGTGGACACTGAGATGGGCGCGCAGCCGGCCAGCGATGCTTCGCGCCAGCACGACAGGGACGACGCCGCGGTCGTGATCGAGAACGTCGGCAAACACTTTGGCAAAGTCCAGGCGCTGCGCGGGCTCGGTGCAACGATCCGCTACGGCCGCCTCACCGGGCTGGTCGGCCCCGACGGCGCCGGCAAGACCACGCTGATGCGGATCATGACCGGACTGCTGGTACCCGACGCCGGCAGCGTCAGCCTGGCCGGCTTCGACGTGGTGAAGGACAACGACGCGATCCATGTCGCCAGCGGCTACATGCCGCAACGCTTCGGCCTGTATGAGGACCTGTCGGTGATGGAGAACATGCGCCTGTACGCGCGCTTGCGCGGCATGGACGCGGGGCACAACGCCGGGCTGTTCGACGAGCTGCTCGACTTCACCCGGCTCGGGCCCTTCACCGCGCGCCTTGCGGGCAAGCTTTCCGGCGGCATGAAACAGAAGCTGGGACTGGCCTGCGCGCTGATGGCGCGACCCAAGGTGCTGTTGCTGGACGAGCCCGGGGTGGGCGTCGACCCGGTCAGCCGCCTGGATCTGTGGCGCATGGTGCAGGCGTTGACCGACGAGGGTATGGCCGTGGTCTGGTCCACCGCCTATCTGGACGAGGCCGAGCGCTGCGAGAGCGTGCTGCTGCTGAATCAGGGGCAGCTGCTGTTCGATGGCCCGCCGCAGGAACTCACCGCGCAGCTCGAAGGCCGCAGCTTCCGCCTCGAGAACGTCGGCGCCGAGCGCCGCGCGGTACTGACCGAGGCGCTCGACCTGCCCAGCGTGAGCGACGGCGTGATCCAGGGCGCCGGCGTGCGCGTGGTGCTGCGCGCGGGCGCCGGGGCGCAGCAGATCCAGGCCCTGGCCGAGCGCGCGCAGGTGCGGCTGGCGCCGGTGCCGGCACGCTTCGAGGACGCCTTCATCGACCTGCTCGGCGGCGGCCCCGGCGGCACCTCGACCCTGGCCGAGCGCCTGCCGCCGGTCGAGCTGGATTCGGACATTGCCGTGTCCTGCCGCCATCTCACCAAGCGTTTCGGTGCCTTCACCGCGACCGACAACGTCAGCTTCGAGGTGCAGAAGGGCGAAATCTTCGGCCTGCTCGGCCCCAATGGCGCCGGCAAGTCGACCACATTCAAGATGCTCTGCGGCCTGCTGAAACCCACGGCGGGCGAGGCCCATGTGGTGGGGCACGATCTGCGCCACGCCACCGGCGCGGCCAAGAGCCGGCTGGGCTACATGGCGCAGAAGTTCTCGCTCTACGGCCTGCTCTCGGTACGGCAGAACCTGGAGTTCTCGGCCGGCGTGTACCAGTTGGAAGGCAACACGCGACGCGAGCGCATCGAGGAAATGATCGCAACCTTCGACCTGGGCAAGTGGTTGTCCGCCACGCCCGACTCCCTGCCGCTGGGGCACAGGCAGCGCCTGGCACTGGCCTGCGCGCTGATGCACCGGCCCCCGGTGCTGTTCCTGGACGAGCCCACCTCGGGCGTGGACCCGATCACCCGGCGCGAGTTCTGGACCCACATCAACGGACTGGCGCGCAAGGGCGTGACCATCATGGTCACCACCCACTTCATGGACGAAGCCGAATATTGCGACCGGGTGGCCATGCTCTCGCGCGCGCGGCTGATCGCGCTGGATACGCCCGACGCGCTCAAGCGCATGGCCGCCAACCCGCAGCGGCCGGATCCGACCATGGAGGATGCTTTCATCCACCTGGTGGAATCCGCCGAGCGCGAAACGGCGGCGGCATGAACGCCGCCGCCAGGCACAAGCCCGGGGACGGCGCGATGCCGGGCGGCTCGCGGCGTTTCGACCGGCGGCGCCTCATGGCCCTGGTCATCAAGGAGAGCCATCAGGCCTTGCGCGACCCCTCGACGCTGCTGATCGCGTTCGTGTTGCCGGTGGTGCTGCTGTTGCTGTTTGCCTATGCCGTGTCGCTGGACGCCAGGCAAGTTCGCATCGGCGTGGTGCTGGAATCGCCCGGCGCGTCCGCCCAGTCCCTGGCCGCCGCGTTTTCGGGCACCCGCTTCCTGGACGCGCACTTCGCGCATGACCGGCGCGAAGTGGCCGAGCAGCTGGTCTCCGGCGCGCTGCGCGGCTATGTGGTGATCCCGCAGGATTTCGCGCAGCGCCTGGCCCAACGCGGGCGCGAGCCGCTGGTGCAGATCATCACCGACGGCTCCTACCCCAACACCGCCAACTACGTCGAGAACTACGCCCGCGGCGTGGTGCAGTCCTGGCGCGCCGCGCAGGCTGGCGCGCTGGCGCCGGCCGTCATGCTGGAGCCGCGCTACTGGTTCAACCCCGAGCTGGAGAGCCGCCGCGCGCTGATCCCCGGCGCGATCGCCATCGTCATGACCATCATCGGCACCATGCTCACGGCACTGGTGGTGGCGCGCGAATGGGAGCGCGGCACGATGGAGGCGGTGCTGTCCACGCCCGCCTCGGTGGCCGAAATCCTGATCGGCAAGCTCCTGCCCTATTTCGTGCTCGGCATGCTGTCCACGCTGGGCGCCGCCATGCTGGCTGTGTTCGTGTTCGGGGTGCCGCTGCGTGGCTCGCTGGCGGCGTTGCTGCTGTTGTCGGCGGTGTTCATGGTGCCGGCGCTGGGCCAGGGCCTGCTGATCTCCTCGCTGGCGCGCAACCAGTTCCTGGCGGCGCAGATTGCCCTGTTCACCGGTTTCCTGCCGGCCTTCATGCTGTCGGGCTTCCTGTACGAGATCGACGCCATGCCGGCGCCGATACGCGCCATGACGCGGCTGATCCCGGCGCGCTATTTCGTCGAATCGCTGAAGACGGTGTTCCTGGTCGGGGACATCTGGGCGGTCTTCGTGCCCAACCTGCTGGCCATGGCGGCCATCGGCGCGGTGTTCTTCGTGCTGGCCAAGCGCGCCACGCGCAAGAACCTGGAGTAGCGCCCATGTCCGGCTCCCTGCTCAGCTTCACCCGCCTGCGCGCGCAGTTCGTCAAGGAAATCCTGAGCATCCTGCGCGACCCGCGCAGCCGCATGGTGGTATTCGTGCCGCCGATCCTGCAACTGCTGGTGTTCGCGTTCGCCGCTTCGCTGGAAGTGCGCAACGTCGACATCGCCATTTACAACCAGGACGCCGGCCGTTGGTCGCACGAGCTGATGCAGCGCCTGGACAGCGGGCGTTTCATCACCCATGTCCGCCAGGTGGACAGCCAGCGGCAGCTGCACAAACTGATCGACCGCGGCGAGGTCATCGCGGCGCTGGCCATTCCGGCGGATTTTTCGCGCACGATCGCCGCCGGCGGCAGCGGCCGCGTGCAGCTGCTCGTCGATGGTCGGCGCAGCAACTCCGGCCAGATCACCGTCGCGTATCTCTCGACCATCGCCGCCGAGGTCGGCGCCGGGCTCGTGCCCGACGCGCAGGCGCCGACGCCGGTGATCGTGCGCCATTGGTTCAATCCGAACCTGGTCTATCGCTGGTTCATCGTGCCCGGCCTGACCGGTATCCTCGCGCTGTTCAGCGCGCTGCTCATCACCTCGCTGTCGATCGCGCGCGAGCGTGAGCTCGGCACCTTCGACCAGTTGCTGGTGTCGCCCGCCTCGACGCCGGAAATCATCATCTCCAAGTCGCTGCCGGCGCTGGCGATCGGCACCTTGCTCGGCCTGCTCATGATCAGCGCCGGCGTGTTCCTGTTCGGCATCCCCTTTACCGGTTCGTTCGCCCTGCTGCTGGCGAGCCTGCTGCTGTTCATCCTGTCGGTGGTCGGCATCGGCCTGATGATTTCCGCGGTCAGCGCGACGCAGCAACAGGCCATCCTGGGCGCCTTCGCCATCGGCGTGCCGGCGGTGCTGATGTCCGGTTTCGCCACGCCAGTGGAGAACATGCCGGTGGCGCTGCAATGGATGGCGCAGGCGATTCCGCTCACGCACTTCCTGGTCATCGTCGAAGGCACCTTCCTCAAGGCGATGCCGGCGGCGGACGTCCTTGCCAACGCCTGGCCGCTGGCGGTGATCGCGCTGGCGACGCTGACCCTGGCCACGGTGCTGGTGCGCAGCCGCCTGCAGTGACTGGTTCCAATGACGAAGGAATTGCCATGAAACGCACACCGAAAATCCGTCCTCACGCAAAGGCCACCATAGTCGCCGCCCTGGGTGCGCTCTTGCTCGGCGCCTGCGCGGTCGGTCCAACCTATCGCGGACCACCGCCAGTCGACACCGGCAGTGGCTGGGCGCAGCCCGCCGCTGTCACGCAGGATGGCGCCGATGTGTCGGCCTGGTGGGTGGCACTGGGCGATCCCGAGCTGGATCGGCTGGTGCGTACGGCGTTGTCGGACAACCTCGATCTACGCCAGGCCCAGGCACGCATCGGCGAAGCGCGCGCCCTGCGTGACCGCGCCCGTGGCGGTTACGCACCCGTCGTCGATGCCAGTACCAGCGTGACGCGACGCCGGCAGAGCAAGAACGGACCGCTGCCGATCGGCGCCATTCCCGGGCTCGAGCGCGACCAGACCATCTACGATGCCGGCTTCGACGCTGGCTGGGAAATCGACCTGTTCGGCAAGACCCGGCGCGCGGTGGAAAGCGCCGACGCCAACATGCAGGCCGCACAGGCGGACGCCAACGATGTGCGCATCAGCGTTGCCGCCGAAGTGGCGCGCAGCTACCTGACGCTGCGCGGCGCGCAACGCGAATTGGCGGCGCGCGAGGCCGCGCTGGCGACGCTGCAACAGACTCTGGACCTGGTCGGCAAACGTCTCGACGCCGGCGACGCGGCGCAGGCCGATGTCGACGCCGCCCGCGCACGCCTGGCCGCCGCTGCTGCCGGGCTGCCCGGCATCCGCGCCCGCCTGCGTGCTGCCGCACTCGGCCTCGGCGTGCTGCTCGGCGCGCCACCGGAACGCGGGCTGGCCTTGCTCGATACCCGCGCCACGGCGATCACGCTGACTCCGATACCCGTGGGCGAACGCGCCGACATCCTTCGCCGCCGACCGGATGTGCGGGCCGCCGAGCGTCGCCTCGCCGGCCGTACCGCCGATATCGGCGTGGCCACGGCGGAGCTGTTTCCCAAACTGTCGATCGGTGCTGCCGGCGGTTTCCAGTCACTGGACGCGGGCAAGCTGCTCGCATCGGCCAGTCAGAATCTTTCGATCATGCCGCTGATCTCCTGGCGCGTACTCGACGGCGGTCGCGTGCGGGCAGAGATCCTCGCCAGCGAGGCACGCCAGCAGCAGGCCGCACTGGCCTATGAAAAGACGGTGCTGGTGGCGCTCGGTGATGCGGAACGTGCACTGGGCAATTACCGGCTGGGCCTGGAGGCGGTGCAGCACCAGGGCATGGCGCTGGAGGCGGCACGCAGCAGCTACGCCCACGCACAAGCACGCTATCACGCAGGCGATATCGCGCTGACTGACCTGCTTGCCGAAGAGCGTGTCCTGCGCGATGCCGAGGACGCCTGGGTACGCACCCACACCGATACCGCGATCGGACTGGTGTCATTGTTCAAGGCGCTGGGTGGGGGCTGGGATGCCCCCGCCCTCGCGCCAGGCGCACGCGGCCAGGCCGCCGGTGGGCAGTAACCCCGACACCCCAGCCTTCAGCTCAATCTGAGGGACGGTCCGTTGCGTAACGAAGCGGCGCAGGCATGTGGCTCCTTGATTGTCACGGGTCACATGAGATTTCAGCGCCGCCCTGCGACTCGGCGATCTCCCGGTTGCGCGGCCGGCACAGGCCCGCATGCTCACGCGAACCAGCCGCTGACATGACCGCCGCGCCCAGGCCCGGGCAACAATTGCCCAGTGCGCGCGTGCAGTACGCTGGCAGTTGCGCAACCTTCAGACATGTGCCCGTTACCGCGCCCACCCACCGGAAGCAAAACATGCACAAGACGCCCACTGACTCCACCGTGGCGCCGACCCGTCATCTGCCGCCAGTGCACAGGCTGGGTGACGGCGGACAATCGCTGCTCGAGCGGGCGCGGCAGATGGGTGCCATCAGCGTCGCCGTGGTTCACCCCTGCGACGCCACCAGCCTCGGCGCTGCGCTGGATGCGCGTGATGCCGGGCTGATCACTCCCGTACTGGTGGCACCGCGGCAGAAGCTTGAAAACATCGCGCGCGAGGCGGGCCTCGACTTGACCGGCATTCCCATCGAGGACGTGCCGCACAGCCATGCGGCTGCAGCCAGGGCTGCTGCGCTGGCTGCCGCCGGACGCGTCGACGCGCTGATGAAAGGCAGCCTGCACACCGACGAGCTGATGGGCGCCGTGGTGGCGCCTGCCTCCGGCCTGCGCACCGCGCGACGCATGTCGCACTGCTACTTGATGCACACCCCGGCGTATCCCCGCCCGTTCATCATCACCGATGGCGCAATCAACATTGCGCCGTCGCTGGAGCACAAGGCCGACATCGTGCGCAACGCCATCGCCCTGGCCCATATCGTCGGCGTGGCGGTGCCGCGCGTGGCCATCCTGGCCGCGGTGGAGACGGTCAACCCGCGCATGCAGACCACGCTGGATGCCGCCGCGTTGTGCAAGATGGCCGATCGCGGCCAGATCACCGGCGCAGTGCTGGACGGGCCATTGGCTTTCGACAACGCCATCTCGGCCGCCGCCGCCCGGACCAAGGGCATCGTCTCGGACGTGGCCGGCCGTGCGGACATCCTGCTGGTGCCGGATCTGGAAAGCGGCAACATGCTGGCCAAGCAGCTGGAATACCTCGGCGGCGCGAGCAGTGCGGCGGTGGTGATGGGTGCGCGTGTGCCGATCGTGCTGACCAGCCGCGCCGACTCGCGCGAGTCGCGCCTCGCCTCGTGCGCGCTCGCCTCGCTGGTGGCGCACCACTACCGGCGCAACCCGCCATGACCGGCAACGGCAAGCATTCGCTGATCCTGGTGCTGAACTGCGGCTCCTCCAGCATCAAGTTCGCGCTGTTCGATGCCGCTGACACCCCGCTGGCGCGCACGCCCGCGTGGAGCGGCAAGGTCGAGGGCATCACCGGCGATGCCCCGATGTTCAGCGAAAGCGGCGCCGCCACCGAGCCGCTGACGCTGGAAATCGCTCGCCCGTATTTTTCCGCACTGGCATTTTTGCGCCAGCGCATCCAGGCCCGTCTGGATGGCCGCCATATCGTGGCCATCGCCCATCGCGTCGTGCACGGCGGCAGCAAATACTTCGCGCCCGTGCGGGTCGACGCCGCGGTACTGGATGACCTGAAAAGCTATATCCCGCTGGCACCGCTGCACCAGCCGTTCGCACTGGAAGCGATCGCGGCGCTGTTGGCCGAGCTGCCGGAGCTTGCGCAAATCGCGTGCTTTGACTCGGCGTTCCACCAAAGCATGCCGACGGTGGAGAAGATGCTGCCGCTACCGCGCTCGGCGTGGGACCAGGGTCTGCGCCGCTACGGTTTCCACGGCCTGTCGTACGCCTACGTGGCGCAGGTTCTGGGGGAACGTTACGGCGACACTGCGCGCGGCCGCACAATCGTCGCGCACCTGGGCAGCGGCGCCAGCTTGTGCGCGATGCGCAATCTGCACAGCGTCGCCACCAGCATGGGATTCTCCGCGCTGGACGGGTTGATGATGGGCACGCGCTGCGGCGCGCTGGATCCGGGAGCGGTGCTCTACCTGATGGAAATCCGCAAGCTGTCGCTTGAGCAGGTGGCACGCATGCTGTACCACGAGTCCGGCCTGCTCGGCGTTTCCGGCATCTCGTCCGACCCGCGCGTCCTGCTGCAACGTGAGGACGAAGCGCCCGCACGCGAAGCCCTGGCGTTGTATGTGCGCCGTGTCGTGCGCGAAATCGGTGCGTTGACTGCGACGCTGGGCGGGCTGGACCTGCTGGCGTTCACCGCCGGCATTGGCGAACACAACGCCGTCCTCCGCGAGCGCATCTGCGCCGGACTGGGCTTTCTTGGCGTCGAGCTGGATCCGCAAGCCAATGCTGCGCACGCGCCGGTCATCTCCCGTGCGTCCAGCATCGTGCGCGTGGCGGTGGAACCGACCAACGAGGAATGGGTGGCGGCAACGGCTGCCGCGGCCATCATTCGCCGCTGACTCGACTCGAATTTTTCTACCGTGTTTTGTAGGAGCCTACGAGAGCACTCCTGCGTCTTCCGCACCCCATGTCCAGTTGCGGATCTCCGGCAGGTCAGCACCGTTCTCCTCGATGTAGCGCTTGTGCTCCACCAGCTTGTCTAGCAGCTTCTGCTTGAGGTGGATGCCGCGCTCGCCCGCCTGCGGCACACGCTTGATGACGTTGAGCACCAGATGGAAGCGGTCCAGTTCGTTGAGCACCGTCATGTCGAACGCGGTGGTGATGGTGCCCTCCTCCTTGTAGCCATGCACGTGGAAGTTGTCGTGGTTGGTACGCCGGTAGGTCAGCCGGTGGATCAGGCTCGGGTAGCCGTGATTGGCGAAAATCACCGGCTTGTCGCGGGTGAACAACTGGTCGAAATCCTCCTCGTCCAGGCCGTGCGGATGTTCGCTGGGTGACTGCAGCTTCATCAGGTCGACCACGTTGACCACACGCAGCTTCAGCTCCGGCAGGTAGCGACGCAGGATCGATATCGCCGCCAGCGTTTCCAGTGTGGGCACATCGCCGGCGCAGGCCATCACCACGTCCGGCTCACCCGGCTGGTCGCTGCTGGCCCACGGCCAGACGCCGATGCCCTGGCTGCAATGGCTGGCCGCCGCATCCATGGCCAGCCACTGTGGTGCCGGGTGCTTGCCGGCAATCACCACGTTGACGTAATGCCGGCTGCGCAGGCAGTGGTCCACCACCGACAGCAGGCAGTTGGCGTCCGGCGGCAGGTACACCCGCACGATGCTGGCCTTCTTGTTGACCACATGGTCGATGAAACCCGGATCCTGATGGGTGAAGCCGTTGTGGTCCTGGCGCCACACGTGCGACGCGAGCAGGTAATTCAGCGACGCGATCTTGCGCCGCCACGGGATCGCCGCCGTCATCTTCAGCCACTTCGCGTGCTGGTTGAACATGGAATCGACGATGTGGATGAACGCCTCGTAGCAGTTGAACAGGCCGTGCCGCCCGGTCAGCAGATAGCCTTCCAGCCAGCCCTCGCACTGATGCTCGCTCAGCATCTCGACCACGCGCCCGCGCGGCGCCAGGAATTCGTCGTTCGGCGCGGTCGCTGCCTGCCACTGCCGGTTGGTGGCCTCGAACACCGCGCCCAGGCCGTTGGACAGCGTCTCGTCCGGCCCGAACACGCGGAAGTTGCGCTGCTCGGCGTTCAAGCGGATCACGTCACGCATGAATGGTCCGAGCACGCGCGTGTCGCCGACGCCGGGTACCCCAGGTGTCGGTACGTCGATGGCGTAATCGCGGAAGTCCGGCATGCGCAGCTCGCGCAGCAACGCACCGCCGTTGCTGTGCGGGTTGGCGCTCATGCGCTGCGCGCCAGTCGGCGCCAGCGCGGCCCACTCCGCACGGAAGCGGCCGCGCTCGTCGAACAGTTCTTCCGGCCGATAGCTGCGCAGCCACGCTTCAAGCTGCGGCAGGTGCTCCGGTGGGCTGGTCGGCGAGATCGACAGCGGCACCTGATGGGCGCGGAAGGTGTCTTCGTTTGGCCGTCCATCGACCATGACCGGGCCGGTCCAGCCCTTGGGCGAATCGAGCACGATCATCGGCCAGCGTGGCCGCGTGGTGACGCCGCCCTCGCGGGCGTCGCGCTGGATCTGCCGGATCTGCGCCACCACCGCATCCAGCGTCGCTGCCATGGCCTGGTGCATGGCGGCGGGTTCGCTGCCCGCCACCAAATACGGCGTCCAGCCATAGCCACGCAACAATTGCTCCAGTTCTTCGCGGCCGATACGCGCGAGCACCGTGGGGTTGGCGATCTTGTAACCATTCAAATGCAGGATCGGCAGCACCGCACCGTCACCCACCGGATCGAGAAACTTGTTCGAGTGCCACGCTGTGGCCAGCGGCCCGGTTTCCGCCTCGCCGTCGCCGACGACGCAGGCAGCGATCAGCCCGGGGTTGTCGAACACCGCACCAAACGCATGGCTGAGCGAATAGCCCAGTTCACCACCTTCATGCAGCGAGCCTGGACACTCCGGCGAAGCGTGGCTGGCAATCCCGCCGGGAAACGAGAACTGCTTGAACAAGCGCTGCAACCCGGCCTCGTCCTGGCTGACCTGCGGATAGACCTCGCTGTAGGTGCCGTCGAGATAGGCATTGGCCACCACGGCAGGGCCGCCATGTCCCGGACCGGAGATGTACAGCATGTCCAGATCGTGCTGCCTGATCACCCGGTTCAGGTGCGCGTAGATGAAGTTCTGCCCCGGCGTGGTACCCCAGTGGCCGAGCAACATGCGCTTGATGTGTTCGGGCGCCAACGGCTCGCGCAGCAGCGGATTCGCGCGCAGGTAAATCTGCCCGACCGAAAGATAATTCGCTGCGCGCCACCAGGCGTCGATTGCCCGCAGTTGACGGGGATCTAGCGGTGAGGGGTTCGGAAGGTCGATCATCGTCGTCGCTCCATCCTGGCAGGCGTCCGCCTGGTTCGGTGAAGTATGTACACCACCGGCAGTGAAATCCGACGCAGCATGTTGTCGCAGCGGACAATACGGGCATCGGCCGGTGTCCCCTCATCTGCGTTTCAGCGCCCATCGGAAGCACCCATGATCCGTCGCAGGAACACCGAGGACGGCGGCAGCGAAAAGCCACTGTGGGCCAATCTCAGCGCCGGCCTGGTCACCGGCGCGGCCGACGACGACCCCAGCGGCATCGCCACCTACTCGCAGGTGGGCGCCGCGTTCGGTTACGGCATGCTGTGGTGCATCCTGCTGACCATGCCGTTGATGATCGCGATTCAGGCGGTCAGCGCCGGTATCGGCCGCGTCACCGGCCACGGCTTGCTGGACGGCATGCGCAAGTACTACCCGCACCCGCTGGTATACGCGCTGACGGCGTTCCTGGTGATCGCCAATGTCATCAACCTGGCCGCGGATATTGGCGCCATGGGCGCCGCGCTGAAGCTGCTCATTGGCGGGCCGGCGCTGATCTATGCCGCGGGTTTCGCGCTGTTGTCATTGCTGCTGCAGGTGTTCATCCCGTTCACCCGCTACGCCCCGATCCTGAAGCTACTCACCCTCAGCCTGTTTGCCTATGTAGCCACCGCGCTGGTGATCGATGTGCCGTGGCTGGACGTGCTCAAGAGCCTGGTGCTGCCGCCCATCACGTGGAACGCGCACTACGCCGTCGGCCTGGTCGCCCTGCTCGGCACCACCATCAGCCCCTACCTGTTCTGCTGGCAAGCAGCGCAAGAGGTCGAGGAAATGGAGTCAAGCAAGCGCCGCAAGCCGTTGCGCAGGGCGCCAAAGCAGGCACCCAGTGCCTTGCGCCGCATTGGCATCGACACCACGGTCGGTATGGTTTTCTCCAACCTGATTTCCTTTTTCATCATCCTTACTGCCGCGGTCGTCCTCCACGCTCACGGCAAGGTCGACATCCAGACTTCAGCCGATGCTGCCGCGGCTTTGCGGCCGCTGGCCGGCGACCTGGCGTTCGCACTGTTTGCCGCCGGCATCATCGGCACCGGCCTGCTCGCCGTGCCGGTGCTGGCCGGCGCCACCGCCTATGCGGCCGCCGGTGCCTTCGGTCAACGCAGCGGGCTGGAATACAAGCCGCAAAACGCCAGGTTTTTCTACGGCGTGTTGATCGTCGCCAGCCTCGCCGGCATCGCGCTGAACCTGACCCCGCTCGATCCGATCAAGGCGTTGTACTGGAGCGCGGTGATCAACGGCGTGACTGCGGTGCCGCTGATGATCGTGATGATGCTGATGGGTTCGCGGCGCCAGGTCATGGGCAAATTCACCATGCCGTGGCCACTGAAGATTTTCGGCTGGCTGGCCACGGCGGCGATGGCAATGGCGGCCATGGTGATGTTCGTCACGTGGGGGAAGTGAAGGCGATCACGGTGATCCAGAAAACTTCCAAATCCAGCATCTTTGCGATCGGTACCATCAGCACATGCTTCGGCCGAGAAGAAATCGAATCCTGTACGTATCCAACCTTCGTGAAATCCGTGCGCGGGTTACCGGAATACCACATGGGACGACACCATGCTCAAGGTAACAATCGGTGCCGCCGAACCGTCATCGCCGCAACGTCGCAGGCGCCGGAATACCGCGGCGGCGCCATCCCGTCATGGCGCCAAGCGCGGCAACAGTAGCCACGCTACCCAGCATGGCAAGCAGCATGTCTTGCTGGGCGTCCCACGGGTCGCCTTGGGTGCCAAGGTAGGCAACGCCCAGATCCCCGCCGAACCAGACTGCAGCGCCCCATTCAAACAGTTCATACAACACCGAACTGGTTGTCATCAGGCTGATCGGTACGATCCAGCGCCAGGCACTGGAAGACGATGTGCGTGCGGCTACCAGATCCATGACAGCCGGCGTCACCAGCAGGCCGTACGCAAAATGGATGGCGCGGTCGAAGTGATTGCGTGACAGACCCAACGCGTTGTTCAGCGAGAACCCGAATGACGTGGAAAACCAACAATCCCAAGGCACTTCGGAGTAGGTGTAGTGCGCGCCGATCTCGTGCAGCAGCAGGAATGCGAACAAGGCCGCATAACTGGCATTGGACAACCGCAGGCGGCGAAAGCCCAGCATCAACACGGGCAGCGCCAGCAGCACCAGCGCATTCTCCATCAGCCAGTCCTGGCGATACCGTGGTGCAATGCCAAGGACTGCCGCAACGGCGATGAACACCACCAGCAAAACAGCCGGAAATCGCGCCCCCTGCCCGGACCGATCATTCATGTTGAGCCGTGCCGACCGGTGCGCTGACCGCCATCAGCCAAGGCGACACCCGCGTGCGATTCAGCGCTACAAGCAATGCCGCATCACGCCGATAGATGTCGGGGCGAAAGCCGATCCGGCCATCGTCGCGCAGATCCACCGTCCAGTACGCCAGCAAGAGCGGTACCGGTTTGCCTAGCATCACCGTCTGCGTCTTGCCGGTGTCGATGGCGCTGTCGATGACCGCCCGGTTCCAGCGGACCGGATCGTCCAGCAGCAACTCGGCCAGTTCGCGCGGACGCTCCACGCGGATGCAGCCGGAGCTGTTGGCGCGTTGCGGGTTAGCAAACAATTCCTGATGCGGCGTGTCGTGCAGGTAGACCGCGTAGTCGTTGGGAAAACGGATCACCACCCGGCCCAGGGAATTGTCCGGCCCGGCGTCCTGGCGCAGCACGATGCCGCGCGGGTTGGCCCAGTTCACGCTGGCCGGTGACAGTTCGCGGCCTTGGCCGTCGAGCACGCGAATGCGGTTGGCGGCGAGGTAGCCGGGGTTCTTGCGCACCTTGGGCAGGATGTCGTTTTTCAGGATGGTCGGCGGCACCGTCCACGTCGGATTGAGCGTGAGATACGTGATCTGCGACTTGAACGCCGGCGTGCTCCGGTACGGTTGGCCCACCTGCACGCGCGAGCGCCAGACCGGCTTGCCGTCCTTGTAAAAGGCGATGTCGTAGCCGGCGATATCCACCATCACGAAGTCGCCGTGCAACTGATGCAGCAGCCAGCGTGCACGCTCCAGATTCACCCGCAACTGATCGATGCGCGGAGCCACTGGCACGTTCAACGCGGCCAGGGTGGCCGCGCCAAGGTGGCCATCCGCGGTGAGGTATTGCGCTCGCTGGAACGCCTCCAGGGCCTGCACCAGTGTGGCGTCATAGCGTTCGGATGCGTCGGTATCCAGGTTGGCCGCCAGGTAACCGAATAGCTGCAGGCGTCGAAGATCCATGGCTACAGCCGAAAAAGGGTTTTGCCAAGGATGCACCGGATTAGCCCGACGGTCGTCCGTGAGTAGACTATGCCCGTCTCACGTTAGACTTACTTATGCGGTGTTGATCGGCCTCGATTGGTGCTTATCGAAACGCTGGCCGGCGAACGAGACTAGGTGTAGAGCCACTTACGACCACTCAGGGGAGTCTTGTGCCGATTGACAACAACTACCGGCTTCGGGTTATGAGCGACGAGCTGCCAGACTGCTCCACCCCGCATCAGAGTTCAAGGAGTGTAATGGTGTGGCCAGCTTCTTGCAAGATTTCTTGTGGAATTGCCGGCAAGCCGCCCACGGCACGCCGCTCCGCCGCCTCGCCTGCTTGACTACCATCAACACAGACACACGCTGGTTGACTCAAGCTACATGCCCATCCGCACTCTACGCCACCTGTCCAAGGTGCCGGCCGTCGACATCCAGCACCCTTTGAGGAGGTTGTCATGTTCAAGCACATCCTGCTTCCGGTTGATGGCTCCGATCTTTCCCTGCGCGCGGTCAACCTCGGCATCCAGCTGGCGCAAACCTGCCACGCGAAAGTATCCGCCCTGCATGTGGTGGCGCCGTACCGCACCCTTGCCAACGTGATCGAGTTGTTGGCCATATCCGAGGCAGCGTACGCGCAGCAGGCCCCCGAACGAGCCGAGCATTACCTGCTCGAAGTGCAGACCCTGGCCAAGGCCGCCAGCATCGAATGCCACACCGGCTACGTCGTCGACGCTCATCCACACGAAGCCATCCTGGAGGCGGTGCACACGCAACGCTGCGATCTGGTGGTCATGGCCTCACACGGCTGGCGCGGCATGACCCGGCTGTTGCTGGGCAGCGAGACGCACAAGGTGTTGCTGGAGAGCGGCGTCCCCGTACTCGTCTGCCACTGACCCTCGCGCGACAGAGGACGTCGCCCGCCGGCGGGCTCTCGCCACGACTTGTCATTGACAAGGCTTTCCAATCATGGATAGATAGTAAGTAATTGCTTACTTACTTCTGATGCCCTGTCATGCCCCATCTTCAGCGCAAACACCTGCCCGCGGACGAACGGCGCGCGGTCACCGTCGAGGCCGTCGTGAAGCTGGCGGCCGAACAGAACCCCGGCGAGATCACCACCGCGGCGATCGCCACGGCGATGCAGCTCACCCAGGGCGCCCTGTTCCGGCATTTCCCGAACAAGGAAGCGATCTGGCAGGCCGTGATGCAATGGGTGGCCGACCATCTGCTGGCGCGGGTCGATCGCGCGGCACACGATGCCGTCAGCCCGCTGGCGGCACTTGAGGCGGTGTACCTGACGCACATCGCCTTCATCGCCAGCCACCCGGGGGTGCCGCGCATCCTGTTCGGCGAGCTGCAACGCGCCGAGGACACCGCCGCCAAACGCATGGTGCAGACCCTGTTGCACGGTTACGGCGAGCGCCTGCAAATCCTGATCACGGACGGCCAGGCCTGCGGCGAGCTGGACCCGAAACTCGACCCGGCCGCGGGCGCCGCCCTGTTCATCGGCAGCATCCAGGGCCTGGTGATGCAGGCCCTGCTGGCCGGTGACACCAAGCGCATGCGCAAGGCGGCGCCGGGCGTGTTCGCGATCTTCCGCCGCGGCATCGCGAGCGCCCGCGCATGAAACGCCTGCACCTGCAACGGCGCACCCTGGCCTTGCTGGCCGTGCTGCTGCCGATCGCCGCGCTGTTCGTCTACGTGATCCTGCGCTCCGGGCCGCTGGCGCCGGTGGCGGTGACCACCGCCACGGTCGAGACGCGGGCATTGACGCCAGCATTGTTCGGCATC
>CAZMPZ010000007.1:136145-138657 GCA_964568445.1 uncultured Rhodanobacter sp.
CATCGGCACTGTCGAGGCGCGCTACACCTACCGCATCGGTCCGACCTTCGCCGGCCGCGTGCAAGAGGTCGAGGTGCAGGTGGGCGACCGGGTCAAGGCCGGCCAGTTGCTGGGCACGATGGATCCAGTCGACCTGGACGAACGCATCCTGGCGCAGGATGCCGCCATCCGCCGCGCCGAAGCGCAACAGCACGAAACCGACGCCCGCCAGCGCTATGCACAAACCCAGGCGCAGCGTTACGAACAGCTGCTGGCAACGCACACGATCAGCGTCGAAACCATGGACAGCAAGCGCCAGGAGCTGCAAGTGGCCGTCGCCGCGCAGCGTGGCGCCAGCGCGGAACTGGCACGGATACGCGCCGATCGCGCCGCGCTGGTCGCCCAGCACGCCAACCTGCAATTGCTGGCACCGCTCGACGGGCTGGTGACACGCCGCGATGCCGACCCCGGCACCACGCTGGTAGCCGGCCAGGCGGTGATCGAGCTGATCGACCCGCATAGTTTATGGATCAATACACGCTTCGACCAGTTGGGCGCGCGAGGCCTCGCCGCCGGGCTGCCGGCGCAGGTGACGCTGCGCTCGCGTGGCGACCAGGTGCTGGGCGCCCGGGTATTGCGGCTGGAACCGATGGCCGATGCGGTCACCGAGGAAAGCCTGGCCAAGCTGGTGTTCGATACCCTGCCGCAACCGCTGCCGCCGCTGGGCGAACTGGCCCAGGTCACCGTGGCGCTGCCGCCCACCGCGGCGATGCCGGTGCTGCCCCACGCCAGCATCCGGCAGGTGAACGGCGTGACCGGCGTGTGGCAACTGGTCGATGGTGACCTGCACTTCGTGGCGGTGGAGCTGGGGCTGGCCGACCTGGACGGCAACGTGCAGGTGCGCCGCGGCCTGAAACCCGGCGACCGCGTGGTGCTCTACGCCGAAAAGGCGCTGACCGCGCACAGCCGCATCCATGTCGTCGAGCGGCTGGACGGCGCCGCGCCATGATCAGCCTGGCCGGCCGCGACATCCTGCATGCCTGGGGCAAGTTCGTCTTCACCGGCGTCGGCCTGGGCCTGCTGATCGGCGTCACCCTGATCATGGCCGGCGTGTACCGCGGCATGGTCGATGACGCTCGGGTGCTGCTGGACAACAGCGGCGCCCAATTGTGGGTGGTGCAGAAGGACACGCTGGGGCCGTACGCCGAACCCTCCAGCATCTACGACGACGTCTGGCGCGACATCGCCGCGATACCCGGCGTGGCCCGCGCCGCCAACGTCACCTACCTAACCATGCAGGTCGGGCATGGCCAGCGCGACGTGCGCAGCCTGGTCAGCGGCATCGTCGCCGACGGCCCGGGCAGCCCCGGCTGGCCGCCGTACCTGATCGCGGGGCGCCAGCTCACGCGCGGCCACTACGAGGCGGTGGCCGACGTGTCGGCAGGGTTCCGCGTCGGTGAGCAGATCCGCATCCGTCGCAACCAGTACACCGTGGTCGGGCTGACCCGGCGCATGGTCTCCTCCAGCGGTGACCCGATGATCTTCATCCCGCTCAAGGATGCGCAGGAGGCACAGTTCCTGAAAGACAACGACGCCATCCGCGCCCAGCGCCGGCGCACCGCCGGCAACCCGGCGTTCAACCGCCCCGGCGTGCCCGGCCTGCTGGATGCGGTGATCGACACGCAAAGCCGCAACAACTTCGTCAACGCCGTGCTGGTGCAACTCAAGCCGGGCTACGCGCCCGAACAGGTGGCCGCGCCCATCCGCGACTGGAAACGCCTGCAGGTCTACGACCGCGCACAGATGGAGGGCATCCTGGTCGGCAAGCTGATCGCCACCTCGGCGCGGCAGATCGGCATGTTCCTGGTGATCCTGGCGCTGGTCAGTGCAGCCATCGTCGCCTTCATCATCTACACGCTGACGATGGACAAGATCCGCGAGATCGCCGTGCTCAAGCTGATTGGCACGCGCAACCGCACGATCGCCGGGATGATCCTGCAACAGGCGGTGGCGCTGGGCCTGATCGGCTTCGTGGTCGGCAAGATCAGCGCCACCTTCGCCGCGCCGCTGTTTCCGAAATACGTGCTGCTGATCCCGCACGATACCGGCCTGGGCCTGCTCGGGGTGATGGCCATCTGCGTCCTCGCCAGCATCGTGGCCATCCGCGCTGCGCTCCAGGTCGACCCCGCTGTCGCGGTCGGAGGCTGAGGTGGCCGGCAAGGGCATCCGCATCGAGGGCCTGCGCAAGCGCTACGGCAGCGGCGACACCGCCGTCGATGCGCTGAAAAACGTCAACATGCAGGTGGCGCCCGGCGAGGTGGTCGGCCTGATCGGCCCCTCCGGCTCGGGCAAGAGCACCTTGCTCAAATGCCTGGGCGCGGTGATCGACCCCAGCGCCGGGCGCATGACCCTGGGCGACGAGGTGATCTACGACGACGGCTGGAAAATCCGCGACCTGCGTGCCCTGCGCCGCGACCGGATCGGCTTCGTGTTCCAGGCGCCGTACCTGATCCCGTTCCTCGACGTCACGGAC
>CAZMPZ010000008.1:0-118027 GCA_964568445.1 uncultured Rhodanobacter sp.
CGATGGTAGTGTGGCTTTGCCATGCAAGAGTAGGTCACCGCCAGGGGCTTTATCCAAGAAGGCCTTCCCGTACTCGGGAAGGCCTTCGTCTTTGTACGGCCAGGTTGCGACCGCGATCGTAGATCGCGGGCTGCAACAGGTCACCGCCAGGGGCTTTATCCTGAAGCACCCTCACCGGAAACGGTGGGGGGCTTCTCGCCCAAGACGATGGCGAGGAGTTGCCACACGGCGGGGCCAGCGCGTGGTTGTCGAGGACTTCACCTATTATCGAATTTGTCGTGCGTTGGGCTGTTGCTGGAGAGGCTGGTGTTCGTACACGTTGAAACGCGCAAGCGGCAGCATTGGCATTGGGCGACGTTGTTGCTGGTGAGTTTGTGCGTGTTGTGTTTCGTGGTGCTGAGCCTGATGCCGCCGTTGCGGCGCATTGCGCTGTTGTTGGAGTGGGGAACGGTTCCGGCCAACATCTTTCACGCGCGCGATCCACTCCTGACGCAACTGATGGATCCGGCGTTGTTGCGCCTGTTTACCGCGTTGTTCATTCATGTCACCTGGTTGCATCTATTGAGCAACCTGTTGTTCCTGGTGATTTTTGGCTTGCCGGGTGAGCGTGTATTGGGCTCATTGCGGTTTCTGCTGCTGTTTTTTGCCGGCGGCGTGGTGGCCAATCTGATCGGCGCACTGTCGCTGGCCGGCGTGCACTTGCCCATCATTGGTTGCAGCGGTGCGGTATCGGCAGTGGTCGGTACCTATGTGGCGCTGTTTCCGCGTGCCAAGCTGGGGCTGGTGTTGCCGCTTGGGCTTTATCTGGAATTCGTCCGAGTGCCGGCGTTTTTGCTGATTGGCCTGTGGGTACTGCTGCAACTGTTGTTCAGTTACGTCGGGCCGAGCTACGGCGCCTATGTGTGGTGGGCGCACATTGGTGGTTTTGCATTTGGATTGGTGTTTGCGCTGGTGTCGCGCGATGCGATAGCGCGTCGGCTGCGCGGTTGAACTTCAGGGGTTGCTGGTCCAGCCGTGGCGTTGCGCAAAGCGGCGCAGTATGTCGCGCGCCACGGGTGTGGCTGCCGTGGCGCGTAAGATCGGTGATTGCACGAGATCGCGATGGCGGTGATCGGCAGCCAGTTTGCGCAGTACGTAGGCGCGCATGACCTCGGCGCTGAATTCCGGATGGAATTGCGTGCTCACTGCATGTGGGCCGTAGCGCAGCATTTGGTGCGGGTCGCGTTCGGAGTGGGCGAGAACCTGTGCCGATGGCGGCGGCACCAATACCGATTGTTCGTGTGTCGTGTGCGCGCGAAAATGGCTTGGCAAGACGCTTTCCGTTGCATCGGCGCGGCCCCCCGACGTCACGTTGATGACTTGTGTGCCGATTTCCGGACCACCTGGCAGGTAGTCCACCTGGCCCCCCAAGGCGTGGGCCATCAGTTGGTGGCCGTAGCACACGCCGAACAATGGGGTTTGCGCCTGCACGGCGTCGCCAATCCATTGCGCGGTGCGTTCACTCCATGGCGCCCGGTCGGTCACCATGGCGCCGGAGCCGCTGATGATCGCGCCAGCAATGTCGCTCACTCCGGGCAAAGCCTCGCCGGCCGCCACTTCGACGATCCGCAGTCGCGCGGCTGGCAAGTGTGCCGCACGGGCGAACCATTGCGGGAAATCGCCGTGGCGTGCACGGATGGACGCCGGTGCGTGACCGGTGAGGAGGATGATGACGGGTTTCATGAGGGGTCTGGATTGGGTGCGGAAGGAGCGGCAGGTTCATCGACCGGCGGCAACACGGCGAGAATTTCCTGCACGGTGGTGAGGCCGCGCGCAACTTGTGCGGCGGCAGAAATGCGTAGCGGCCGCATGCCTTCGGCCAGCGCCGCCTGGCCAAAGTTGCCCAGATCCAGCTGCGCGGAAATCAACGAGCGCAGGTGCGGCGAGATTTTCATCATTTCATAGATGCCGGTGCGGCCAATGAAGCCGGTGTTGCGGCATTCGAGGCAGCCGATCGGGGCGTACACCTTGTCCGGCACTGGGATCGACCAGCCGTGGGTGAGTGCCGTCCACGCATGTTCGTCTTGCGTCGCCGGTTCCTTGCAATGCGGGCACAGCGTGCGCACCAGGCGCTGGGCGACGACACCAGTCAGCGTCGACTGGATGAGGTAATGCGGCACGCCCAGATCGAGCAGCCGGGTCACCGCGCTGGGCGCGTCGTTGGTGTGCAAGGTGGACAACACCAGATGCCCGGTGAGCGAGGCCTGCACCGCCATCTGCGCGGTTTCCAGATCGCGGATTTCGCCGACCATGATGATGTCCGGGTCCTGCCGCAGCAGCGTGCGCACGCCGGCGGCGAAATCCAGGTCGATCGCAGCGTGCACCTGCATCTGGTTGAATTCCGGCGCGACCATCTCGATCGGGTCTTCCACCGTGCACACGTTGAGCTCGGGCGTGGCCAGGTGCTTGAGCGTGGAATACAGCGTCGTGGTCTTGCCCGAGCCGGTCGGCCCGGTGACCAGCACGATGCCGTGCGGGCGCTCGACCATGCTGCGCCAGTGCTCGGTCTCGCTGGGTGAAAAGCCCAGCTGTGCAAAATCCTTGACCACCAGATCCGGGTCGAAGATGCGCATCACCACTTTTTCGCCGAACGCCGTGGGCATGTTGGAAATACGCAGCTCCACCTCGCGGCCGGTGGCCGAGCGGGTCTTGATGCGTCCATCCTGCGGCCGGCGTTTTTCGGCCACGTCCATGCGCGAGAGGATCTTGATGCGCGCGGTCACCGCGGTCATGACCGGCGACGGCAGCTCGAACACCTTGTGCATGATGCCGTCGATGCGAAAGCGGATTTGCCCGGTTTCGCGGCGCGGTTCCAGATGGATGTCCGAGGCGCGCTGTTCAAAGGCGTATTGCAGCAGCCAGTCGACGATGTGCACGACGTGGCGATCGTCGGCACCCACCTCGCCGGCCTTGCCCAACTCAACCAGCTGCTCGAAGTTGAGGATGGCGGCGGAGACGTCGGTGCCGGTGCCCTTGGCGTCCTGCGCCAACTGGATCGAGCGCTGGACGCCGTAGAACTCCTGCAGGTAGCGGTTGATGTCGAGCGGGCTGGATACCACGCGATGCACGTCACGGCGCAGCATCTGCGTCAGGTCGGCGGCCCAAGCGGAATCAAACGGCTCGCTGGTGGCGAAAGTCACCTGACCGGGCGCGGCGTCAATCGGCAGGATGCGATGGCGCTGCGCATAACCGTGGCTCACCACTTGCGTCACGCTGGCGGCGTTGATCTTCATCGGATCAATCTTGAGGTACGGCAGGTTGGCGTGGCCGGCCAGCCATTCGGTCAAGCCTTCCAAGGTAAGCGGACGGCCCGGATCGTTGTGGTTTTCCAGCTTGGCGTTGGCAATCAGCACCAGCGGGTGCAGTTCAACCTTGCTGCGGCCTTCGCGCGCGCCGATGCGTACGCGCTTGGCGTCGTCGCCGGCAAGCAGGCCGTCGACCACCAGCGCCGCCAGCACCTCGTCGAGTTGCAGGCGGCCGCGGCTGCCAAGCAGCGTTGCGATTTGTGCTGATGCCGCCATGCGGATGAATCCTCGTCCGGCGCGTCCCCGTCATGTCGGCGGGTGCGAAACATGCCAGCGTTATACTAGCGCGCTTTACTTCAAGCTCACGAAGGCCATGGCCGCGCAAACCTTCCAGGATGTGATCCAGACCCTCAACACCTACTGGGCCGCGCAGGGCTGCGTGTTGCTGCAGCCACTGGATACCGAGGTTGGTGCAGGGACGTTTCACCCGGCGACCTTTCTGCGCGCGCTCGGTCCCGAGCCGTGGTCGGCAGCGTACGTGCAGCCTTCGCGTCGACCCACGGATGGCCGCTACGGCGACAACCCCAACCGCCTGCAGCATTACTACCAGTACCAAGTGGTGCTCAAGCCCAACCCGGAAGACATCCAGGAGCTCTACATCGGCTCACTGAAGGAATTGGGACTCGATCCGCTGGTGCACGACCTGCGCTTTGTCGAGGACAACTGGGAGTCGCCGACGCTGGGTGCATGGGGGCTGGGCTGGGAGGTGTGGTTGAACGGCATGGAAGTAAGCCAGTTCACCTATTTCCAGCAGGCCGGCGGCATCGAGTGCCGCCCGGTGACCGGCGAACTCACCTATGGCCTGGAGCGGCTGGCGATGTATCTGCAGAATGTCGACAACGTCTATGACCTGGTGTGGACGCGGGGTCCGCATGGCACGGTCACCTACGGCGACGTGTTTCACCAGAACGAAGTCGAGCAGAGCACCTACAACTTTGAATACGCCAACGTCGAGGCGTTACGGCATTGGTTTGACGTGTGCGAGACGACGGCCAATGAGCTGGTGGCGGCCAACTTGCCGCTGCCGGCGTACGAGCAGGTCATGAAAGCCAGCCATACCTTCAACTTGCTCGATGCCCGCCGTGCCATCAGCGTCACCGAGCGTCAGCGCTACATCCTGCGCGTGCGGGCGTTGTCACGCGCGGTGGCGCAAACCTACGTGGCCCAGCGCGAGAAGCTGGGTTTTCCCGGCCTCGCGCGGGCACAGGAGCAAGTCCATGGCTGAGTCCAAGTCACTGCTGGTCGAGCTGGGCACCGAGGAATTGCCGCCGCGCGCGCTGGATGAATTGTCCGCGGCCTTTGTCCGCGGCGTGTGCGAGGGCCTGGCCAAGGCCGGCATCGACGGCAACTACGCCGGCGCCCATGCTTGGGCAACGCCGCGACGCCTGGCCGTGCATATCCCGCAAGTGGCGTTCAAGCAGAGCGAGCAGACGGTCGAGCGCCGCGGCCCGGCGCTGTCCGCCGCGCTCGATGCCAGTGGCCAGCCGACGCGCGCGCTGCTCGGCTTTGCGCAATCGTGCGGCGTCGAGGTGGCGCGGCTGGAGAAACTTGAGACCGACAAGGGTGCGTGGTTCGTGTCGCGCAGCGTGCATGCCGGCCAGACGTTGGCCGCGCTGCTGCCGGAGATCGTGGCTGGCGCACTCAAGGCACTGCCGATTCCGCGGCCGATGCGCTGGGCCAGCCACGAGCACAGCTTCGTGCGGCCCGTGCATTGGCTGGTGATGCTGCATGGCGACGCCATCATCGACGGCCAGGTGCTGGGGCTGACCAGTGGCCGCAAGTCGCGCGGCCACCGCTTCATGCATCCGCAGCTGGTACATGTGGCCGATGCCGATGGTTGGCTCGATGCCATGCGCGCGGCCAAGGTGCTGGCCGATCCGGCTGAGCGGCGCGCGCGCATCGTCGCGCAGGTGGCGGCACTGGGCGAGGCGGCCGGCGGCACGCCGCGGCTGGACGACGACCTGCTGGCGGAGCTGGCCAATCTCGCCGAGTGGCCAGTGGCCATTGCTTGCGCGTTTGATCGCCAGTTCCTCGACGTACCCGCCGAAGCGCTGGTGACCACCATGGTCGCCAACCAGAAATTCATCCCGATCTTCGATGCCGACGGCAAGCTCACCGAACATTTCATCGGCGTCGCCAACATCGAAAGCCGCCAGCCGGCGGAAATCCGCAAGGGCTACGAGCGCGTCATCCGCCCGCGTTTTGCCGACGCCAAGTTTTTCTGGGACGCCGATCTCAAGACGCCACTGGCGCAATACCAGGAGCAGCTCAAGGACGTCACCTACCAGCAGGCGCTGGGCTCGCTGTGGGACAAGACCTGCCGCGTGGCCGAGCTCGCGCGCGTGGTGGCCGACCGTGTCGGCGCCGATGGCGGACAGGCCACACGGGCAGCCAGCCTGTGCAAGTGTGATCTACTGACACGCATGGTCGGCGAGTTCCCTGCCCTGCAGGGCGTGATGGGTCGTTACTACGCCGCCCATCAAGGCGAGCCGGCGGCCGTGGCGACGGCGCTGGACAGCTACTACATGCCACGCTTCGGCGGCGATGGCATTGCTCCGGACCAGCTCGGCCAAGTGCTGTCGGTGGCCGAGCGGCTGGACACGCTGGCGGGCATTTTTGCCGTAGGCATGAAGCCCAGCGGCAGCAAGGACCCCTTTGCCTTGCGCCGCGCGGCGCTGGGCCTGGCCCGCACGTTGATCGAGGCCGGGCTTGATCTGGACCTGCGCGCCAGCTTTACCGAGGCACTGGAATTGCTGCCCGATGCCGCCCTGGTGGCCGGCCTCAAGCCGGGCAAGGACGGCCAGCGGCCCGCGCTCGACGTAGCGCAGCGTCGGCAGAGTTTGCTCGATGACCTGCATGCGTTTGTGCTTGATCGCCTGCGCGGCTACTACGCCGAGCAGGGCTTCGACAATGGCCAGTTTGAATCCGTGCTTGCCGTGCAGCCGGACAGCCTGGCCGATTTTGATCGTCGCCTGCGCGCGGTGGCGGCATTTGGCCGGTTGCCGCAGGCGGCCAATCTGGCGGCCGCCAACAAGCGCGTGGCCAACATTCTGCGCAAGGAGGCCGACGCCTCCGGCGCCGCGATCGCTCATGTCGTGGATCCGGCGCGGTTTGCCGAGGATGCCGAGCGCGAACTGGCCGCAGCGTTGGAGCGCGCGCAGGGCGATACCGCGGCGGCGTGGGAAAGTGGCGATTACGCAGCCGTGCTTGAACGTCTCGCGCAATTGCAGGCGCCCGTGGACAGCTTCTTTGAAAGCGTGCTGGTCAACGCCGATGACGCTGCCGTGCGCGCCAATCGCTTGGCCCTGCTGGCCCAGCTCAAGGCGCAGTTTGCCGCCGTGGCCGACATCGCCTTGCTGTAAACGCCGGCGTTGGCATGGCGTGGTGCCATTGGCGGCGGGCCGGGTGACACGTACCCTGTCGATTCCGCCTGGGTCGCCGTGGGCCACCGATGAGTCAATTCCAGCTGCTGCGTGTGCGGCGCTTTGCCCCGCTGTTCGTCACACAGGCGCTGGGCGCGTTCAATGACAACGCCTTCCGCAATGCGCTGGTGATGCTGGTGGCGTTTCACATGGGGCTCGCCGATCGCACCGTGGCGCTGTACACGAATCTGGCGCCGGCGTTGTTCATCGTGCCGTTTTTCCTGTTTTCAGCCAGCGCCGGCCAATGGGCGGAGCGGTGCGAGAAGGCGCGCATCGTTCGCCTCATCAAGTTGTTTGAAGTGGCCGCGATGAGTCTGGCGCTGTTCGGCTTTCTCACCGGTCATGTCGGCTTGCTGCTTGTCGTGCTGTTTTTGATGGGTGTGCATTCGACCGCCTTCGGGCCGATCAAGTACGCGATCCTGCCGCAGGCGCTGCATCGCGATGAGCTGGTCGGCGGCAATGCCCTGGTGGAATCGGGCACGCAACTTTCCATCCTGGCCGGCTTGATGCTGGGCGCCATGGTGATCGAGGTACCGCACATCGGCCCGGCATTGGCGGGCAGCATGGGCCTGGTGGTGGCGATCGTGGGCTATGTCGCCAGTCGCGGCATTCCGCCCGCGCCGGCGACCGCGCCGCAGCTGCGTGTGGGGTGGAATCCGTGGCGCGAGACGCGGCGGGTACTCGCCATCACCCGCCGTGACCGCGAGGTGCTCGGTGCCATCATCGCAATCTCGTGGTACTGGTTTTATGCCACCGTGCTGGTGGCGCAGTTGCCCAATTACACGCGGGCGTGGCTGGGGGGTGACGGCAGCGTGGCCATTTTCGTGTTGGCGTTGTTTTCGGTCGGTACGGCGCTGGGCGCGCTGGCGTGCGAGCATTTGTCGGCGCGGCGGGTGGAAATTGGCCTGGTGCCGCTGGGCGCGCTGGGGCTGACCGCGTGCGGCGTGGACGTGGCGTTTGCCCGACCGGAAGCGGTAGCCGGGCCGGCGCTGGATTGGCTGGGACTGGTGCGCAGCACCGGCAGTTGGCGGCCGATCATGGACTTGACCTTGATCGGCGTCTTTGCCGGTATCTACGTGGTGCCGCTGTTTGCCTTCGTGCAAAGCCGCACGGAAGCATCAGGCCTGTCGCGGGTGATTGCCGGCAACAACATCATCAACGCGCTGTTCATTTGCCTGGCCGCGGTCTTCGGCCTGGGCCTGAATATGTTGGGTTGGAGTGTGCCGCACATTTTGTTGGCGGCCGCGGTGCTCGGTGCCGTGGTGATGACGGCGGTGTTTGTTCGCGTGCCGGCGTTTGGTGTCCGCTGCGTGGTGTGGCTGCGCCGTCGCCCGGGCTGAGCGCGGCTTCAGCCCAACCAGGCGCCAATCACGATCAAGGCGACGGCACCCAGCCATGCCAGCAAGGCACGCAGCAAGGTGACGCGCAGGCGCTGGACTTCGGCCAGTGGATCGCTGTGCTCCTCGCTGTAGCCGTCGCCGCCATCGATTTCGGTGACCACCTCGGCCTGCGCCGCGGCACCCAGAAAGTCCGGGCCAGCGGCGTACCAGCTGGTCGCCGCGGCCTGGCTGCGCCAGCGCCGCCAGGCACCGATGACGGCGTCCCAGTTGCCGACCAGGGCCAGGGTGAAAGTGAGCAGCTGTGCCGGCAGCCAGTCGGCGGCGTTGGCCACATGGCTGGCCGCCGGGTCGGTGTCGTCGACCAAGGTGGCGTCACGGGCCAGGGTTTGCGTCAGGCGGTAGCCCAGGGCGCCGACCGGGCCCAGCAGGAAAAACCAGCACAGCGCACCAAAGCGCCGCCGCAGCGCCGCGTATGCCACGGTGGCACTCAGTGTTCGCGCATCCCACGTCATGCTCTGGCCATCGTCCGCCAGCGCCTGCGCCGCGGCTTGCCGCTCCAGATCATCGGCAGCATGCGCGACGGCATCCATGGCCACGTCGAAATCGCGTGGTCCCAAGGCGTAGATCAGCACGATCAGTGCAAACCATGCCGCCAGCCACGGTCCGCCCAGGGCATTCAGCGCCAACCAGATGCCTGCGCACAACACCAGCGGCGGCACCAGCGCCAGCGCGACGCGTGCGCCGCCGCCAAGGTCGGACAGCTGCGCCACCCAATACCGAAACAGCTTGTCGCCACGCCAGTTGCCCAGCCGCGGCCAGGCGCGCAGCAGCGCCAGGGCGAGCAGGGCGACAAGCCAGTGAATTGCCATGATGGGAACCTGCAAAAAGTCCCGCCTAGTGTATCGGCGTGCGTGTGTGTTTCAGCGCGATGCCGCGCATAGCGCCGCCAGATCCATGCCGGCACGCGCATGCAGCCAGTCGGCCAGCAGCCGCCGGGAGATCGACAGCGCCGAGGACGGCACAAAGCTGCCGTCGGCGATGCCCGCAGCGATATCCTGCGGCGTGAACCAACGCGCGGCTTCCAGTTCCAGATCACGCATGGCGATGGTGCGCGCGCGGGCGGTGGCCATGAAGCCCACCATCAACGAGGCCGGCAGTGGCCATGGCTGCGAGGAGTGGTAACGCACCTCGTCGACGATGACGCCGGACTCCTCGGCCACCTCGCGGCGCACGGCATCTTCCAGTGCCTCGCCCGGTTCGACAAAACCCGCCAGGGTCGACCAGCGGCCAGGGGGCCAACCCGCCTGGCGACCCAACAGACAGGCGCCATCGTGTTCCACCAGCATGATGACGGCGGCGTCGGTGCGTGGAAATTGCAGCTGCGCGCATTCGGCATTGGTGCATTGCGCGCGGTGCCCAGCGGCAACCAGGAGCAGCGGCGCACCGCACACAGGACAGTGCCGGGTCTGCCGTTGCCAGTGCGTCAGGCCCTTGGCGTAGGCAAACAGTCCCGATTCCACGGCCGACAAGTGCATGCCGGCAACGCGCAGCGGGCAGCGTCGCGCATGCAGCGTGTGTTCGAGATCGACCGCGTCATGGCCGTCTTCCAGCGCCAGCGCAAACCATGCGCAATCGCCCAGCATCCCCAGCAGGCTGGGTGTGATCGCACCCAGCAGCTGCTGGCGCTCGTGGTCGTCGAGCGTGCGCAGCGAGGCCTGGTCGGGCTGCAGATAAGCGTCGCCAGTGGCGTCCAGCAGCAGATAGCGCGTGTTGGCCGCATGTGCGCGGGTAGCGATCCAGCTGCCGTCGGCGCGATGTTCGGCGTTGCGGTCGAGGACGCGGCTCAGGCCGCCAAAGCGGTTGCACGGCGCGGGCGGCAGCGGCGCGTCCATGGCCGCTCAGGCCGTGAACGATGAGCCGCAGCCGCAGGTGGTCTTGGCGTTGGGGTTGCTGATGACAAATTGCGCGCCGCTCAGGTTTTCCGTGTAATCGACCTGTGCGCCGGAAAGGTATTCCAGCGACAGCGGGTCACACAGCAGCGTCGCGCCTTCGCGTTCGACCGCCACATCGTCCTCGGCCTGGGCTTCATCGAAGGTGAAGCCGTATTGCAGGCCTGAGCAGCCGCCGCCGCTGATGAACACGCGCAACTTCAGCGCCGGATTGCCTTCCTCGGCGACCAGCTCCTGCACCTTGCGCGCCGCGGCCGGCGTGAATTGCAGCGGCGTGTTGACCAGGCGGTAATCGGGAATGTTGAGCAACGTATCCATGGCGTGTGATGTGGGGTTTGCGGCAGATGACGCAAGCATACCGGGGTTTCGTGCCGGGGTTTGGCGCGTCAGCTGGCCATCTTGCTTTGCAGGTAGCGCTCCAGCCCGATCTCGCCAATCAACCGCTGCTGGGTTTCCAGATAGTCGATGTGGCCTTCTTCATCGTGCAGGATGTCGCGGAACAGGTCACGGCTGACGTAATCGGCGACGCTTTCGCCATGGCCAATGGCGGCACGCAAATCCTGCGCCCCGGCCAGCTCCAGATCCAGGTCGCCCTGCAGGATTTCGGGGACGTTCTCGCCAATGTGCAGCTTGCCCAGGCGCTGCAGGTTCGGCAGGCCATCGAGAAACAGGATGCGCTCGATCAGCCGGTCGGCGTGGTGCATTTCCTCGATCGACTCCTTGTACTCATGCTCGGCCAGCTCGGCATAACCCCAGTTCTTGAGCATGCGCGCATGCAGGAAATACTGGTTGATGGCCGTCAGCTCGTTGAGCAGCACCTTGTTGAGGTGCTCGATGACTTGCTTGTCGCCTTGCATGATGTGCTCCGCATTGTCGATCCCGGCGTCCACTATACAAAGCGGAAGTGAAGGGGTCGGTGATGCGAATCAAAATGGTTTGCGTGCGATGGTGACGCGATGCGGCCGGAGGTCAGTCGGCGGCAGCGCAGGCGCTGGGCAGCGTGCTGCGGGTCTGCTCGACCGCGGCGGCGAACGTGGCGCGCGCCTCGTTTTCGCAACAGCCACAGCAGTCGGAGCAGCCGGTGCGCTGTTGCAATTGCGCAAACGTCTGCACGCCATTGGCCGCTTCGCGGTGGATGTCGCGGTCGGTGACCGCATTGCATGAGCAGATGTACATGCCGCGCATGGAAACGCAAATGCGAATGATTGTCAATACCGCGGCCTGGCCCGGTATTGACGTTGGGGCGGCGCACGCAAAATCAAAAAGATGTGTCGCCGGAGTTCAGGCGACGGCTCGCCCGTCGTTCGGGTCCACGGGCGGCCGTGTTGGACGCGTACCCAGTTCGACACGGAACAGATCTTCCACCAGCGGCGCAAACTGACGCAGCGCGCGCTCGTACACATCGCGCTTGAAGCTCACCACGTGCGCCGCCGGATACCAGAAATCTACCCAGCGCCAAAGATCAAACTCAGGCTTCTCGTCGGCATCCAGGCGGAACGCGTCTTCGCCGCTCACCAGCCGCAGCAGGAACCACACCTGTTTCTGGCCAATGCAGGTTGGGCGCTGATGGCGGCGCACGAAGCGGTTGGGCAGCCGGTAGCGCAGCCAGCCGTGGGTGGCGGCGACCACCTCGACGTGTTCCTGCGTCAGTCCGGTCTCTTCTTCCAGCTCGCGGAACATGGCCTCTTGCGGCGTTTCGTCCGAGCGCATGCCGCCCTGCGGAAACTGCCAGCCGTCGCGATTGATGCGCCGTGCCCAGAACAACTGGCCGGCGTCATTGAGCAGCACGATACCCACGTTCGGGCGGTAGCCATCGATGTCAATCATGTCGCCTCCCGCCGTGCGCGTGGCTGTTCGCCATCGATTCAAGCACATCCGGCAAAGGCGCAGCAAGCGAGGACACGGGCGCTGTCCAGTCCTTGCCAGGGCTTGTGGCCGGCTTTCGCGCCCGCAACGCGAGGCGCCGACCGGAACGGTGGGTGCCCGTCGGCAGGCACGGAGCGCCGCGCGGCTTGAACCACCACCACGCGCCCACTACACTTGCCGGCCCCGCTGCTGCGCTCACGCTGCCCGCCGGGTACGCCTATTGGCTATGTAGCTCAGCTGGTTAGAGCACAGCACTCATAATGCTGGGGTCGGTGGTTCGAGTCCACCCATAGCCACCACCTTCCTTTGGCAAATCCCGTCTTTCGATGAAGACAAGGTAACCCCGCGTCATGGCGGGTTTTTTTGTGCCTAGTAAGTCCGGATTTCCTTTGGGACGGCCGTCGGGCACCACTTTTCGCAGTCGCAAATCCCGGCCCGCGACGGAACGTGTGGCACTTTCTGTGACACTTTTTACTGTCACAGCCGGACCTGGTTGCCAAAATGACCCAAACACGGTGTGACACATTGGAAGCTGGCCGATTGCCCGGAGAGCGCCTTCCGGCATGGTTGGTCAAGTGAATCGGACCGGGGGGGAGCGGCTTGCCAGCAGCGGTCTCTTTGGCACGCGTCGTCGCGATGCCCCGGGGTTGGCGCCAACGAATGACAGACTTTGCCCGAACAACACACGGAGGACGAAAGGCGCGCGGGTCGATCGTCCCCAAGCCAGATTTGGGGCGGACGCGCTGTACGGATGCAATTGGTAGCGACGGTTTCGCGCGATGTTGCTGCGTGTCGTAGGATGGCGCGGACCTTAGCTTCTCTTTTTTGCCTCGGTGGGGAGGCCATGGTGAACCTGGCGCTGGACTGCGCCATCAGGGGTTGGAGGAGCATCTACAGTGACGTTCGTGTCATCGCAATGGGGACATATCGCGACACTTATAGGCGTGGGGCGCCGTAAATGAGCGTGCCTGCGGCTTTGCGGTCAACTTCACTCAATCGTCTTCTTAAGCTGGCGGCCAGTGCTGGCGTGGACAGTGCCGTTCGGCTGCATATCAATCGGGGTGATGACCTCAACGCGCGTGACGGGGCCGGTTTGACGCCGTTGATGTTGGCTGCACGAAGTAATCGGGCCTCGACTTGTGTCCTGCTTCTCCAAGAAGGCGTAGATGAAACTCTTGTTGATTCCTGCGGGCGTGATGCGCTCGCCATCGCACGCGCTGCGAATGCCCATCTTGCAGTGGCTGAAATCGATGCGTTCATCAAGCAAAGGGCGGCCCGCTCCGTGCTGTCGAAGCCCGTCCCGGTAGTATCCGATGTTGGTGGCGTCGGTATGGATGCCGGTGATGCTGTCACGGGCTCACCAGTGTCAGGGTGGGAAGAGGAAGACGAGGTAGTCCCTCCGAAAGGAGACGCCTCGCTTGCCGAAGCGGCTCGAACACTGCTCGTGACAATGGCGGAACACCGACCGACAGATGATCTCGCCGATTGGACTGACATCGCCGTTTTCCTCCCGGAGAAAAGTGTCCGATCTCACCGGCTTGTGGATCACGGTGAACGGTGGCCACTCAAAAGCGTACTTCTCAAGGGTATGCGGACGGGGAGTATTCCCGACCTCGATATCCAGGCGTTTTGCGAGGACGAGGACGGCGAGCGGGTCGAAGAAAGTGAGGCGTTGCTGCGATTGGTGTTGGGCGAAATCAACGTTTTAACGGACGAGCGGCGCGTCCTGCGGTCGGAAGATCTGCAGGATCCTGCAGATGACGCCGAGGAAGAAGTGCTGTCAGAAGTGCTCGGCTTTCTTGATGACGTTACTGCTGCCCGCGAGACCTGCACGCGGGTATATCTGCGCGATGTCGGCAAGATTGCACTGCTGACACGTGAAGGTGAAATCGTCATCGCCAAGCGCATTGAGGAAGGTCTCGGTCAAGTGCAGACCGCGCTGGCCAGCTTACCGCTGACGATCGAAATGCTGTTGGAGGAATACGACCAGCATTTGGCTGGCAAGCGCCGCCTCAGCGAAATCCTGGCTGGCTTCCTCGATCTGGAAGAGGAAGCCGATCTTGCCCACAAGGAAGCGGAAATCGCGGACAGAGAGAGGGAAAGCGCCGCCGCGTTGCTGCCCGGGCCAGAGCCGGGTGACGGGGAGGGAGCCGACGAAGACGAGGCCGAAGAAGAGGGAGAGAAAGAGGAAGAGGCTGGTCCGACCGCTCTTGATCCGGAAGAGGTCAGGCGCCGCATGGAGCTGCTGCGCGACCACTACGCCAAGTTCCAGGAGGCTGCGTCAGAGGTCGCCAGCATCACCGACAAAAAGATCATCGAGCTGCGCGACCAGATGGCCGAGGAATTTCTCAAACTCAAGCTGCCGTCCGCGGTGATCGACGGTTTCGTGCGCAAGCTGCGTGAAGTGGTCGGCAACATCCGCCATCACGAGCGCGCGCTGATGGACATCTTCGTCAAGCAAGTGAAGATGCCGAAAGCCGAGTTCATCAGGATCTTCCCCGACAACGAGGGTAATCTCGGGTGGACGGCTAAACTCAGCCGCGGTACGCAGGATTGGGCGCCGAGTATTGGGCGACACCGCGAGGCGATCGACGCCGAACAGGAAAAGCTCTTGGCGATCGAACGCAAGCTGTTCCTGCCGCTGACCAACATCAAGGACATCAGCCGCACGATGGCCAGCGGTGAGGCACGTGCGCGCCAGGCAAAGAAGGAAATGGTCGAGGCGAACCTGCGTCTGGTGATGTCGATCGCCAAGAAGTACACCAATCACGGTATGCAATTCCTCGACCTGATCCAGGAAGGCAACATCGGCCTGATGAAGGCGGTCGACAAATTCGAAT
This sequence comes from uncultured Rhodanobacter sp., assembly GCA_964568445.1. Lineage (GTDB taxonomy): Bacteria > Pseudomonadota > Gammaproteobacteria > Xanthomonadales > Rhodanobacteraceae > Rhodanobacter. The sequence goes on from CAZMPZ010000008.1 coordinate 14,762, forward strand.
ATCGTCGCGGTTACAAGTTCTCGACCTACGCCACCTGGTGGATCCGCCAGGCGATCACCCGTTCCATCGCCGACCAGGCGCGCACCATCCGCATCCCGGTGCACATGATCGAGACCATCAACAAGTTGAACCGCATCTCCCGCCAGATGCTGCAGCAGCTCGGCCGCGAAGCCACGCTGGAAGAACTGGCCATGGCAATGGAATTGCCCGCGGACGGAATCCGCAGGGTGCGGGAGGTGGCCGGGGAGCCGGTTTCGATGGAAACCCCAATAGGCGACCGTGGAGATGCCCGTGTGGTGGACTTTGTTGAAGACGACAACATCCGTAACCCGATCGACCTGGTCTGCGGGGGCGGCTTGGTTCAAACCGTGCACGAGATGCTTGAAGATCTGCCGCCGCGTGAAGCGCGAATCCTGCGCATGCGTTTCGGCATCGGCACGGACACCGACTACACGTTGGAAGAAGTCGGCGGTGAGTTTGACCTTACTCGCGAACGCATCCGCCAGATCGAAGCCAAGGCCCTGCGCAAGCTGCGTCACCCGAGCCGTTCAGGGCGGCTGCGCTCGTTTCTGGATTCCGAGTTGGGCGTGCCGTCGGAGAGTGGTGCATGAAAAAGTCTGAAGGGACACGAAATCTGCCTCCGCGCGCTGGTGCGATGATCGAGACCTTGCGGGGATTGGGTTACTCGGTGGAGACGGCGCTGGCCGACATTGTTGACAACAGTGTTTCCGCCGAAGCAAGCGAGGTTCGGGTTGACTTCGTGTGGGCCGGTGCCGCGAGCCGGGTGTCGATTCTCGACAACGGATCGGGCATGGCCGACGGTGAGCTGGAGCGTGCGATGCAGCTGGGCGCTACAAGCCCGCTCGATGCCCGTGATCCACGCGATCTTGGGCGGTTTGGCATGGGGTTGAAAACGGCGTCGTTCTCCCATTGCAGGTCATTGACCGTTGCGAGCGTCAAAGAGGGGGCTTCGTCCTGTCTGCGGTGGGATCTCGATGCCTTGGCTGCAAACCCCGCCGGAGGATGGTTGTTGTTCGAAGGTCCGCGTCCTGGCTCAAAGCCATTCCTGCAGGCTTTGGCCGCGCAGCCGTCAGGCACACTGGTTTTGTGGGAAACGCTTGATCGGGTTGTTACCACGGGTTACAGCCCGGCTGATTTCAGCGACCTGATTGACCGCGTCAATATCCATCTCGCCATGGTCTTTCACCGGATGCTTGCAGGAGTCCGGCCCCGCCTCAAAATCCTACTCAATGGACGGCCGGTCAGGCCGTGGGATCCGTTCATGACGGGTCACCCGGCGAAGCCGTGGGCCTCGCCTGTGGAACGAATGAAGACGGTCACGGGACCGGTTGAGGTGGAGTGCCATGTACTGCCGCACGCGGACCTTCTTTCGCGACACGAGCTCGAAGAAGGTGCGGGCCCTGGAGGCTGGACGGCACAGCAAGGCATTTACGTTTATCGCAATGAGCGGTTGCTTGTCGCTGGTGGCTGGTTGGGCCTCGGGCATGGTAAGGCGTGGAACCGCGAGGAGTCACACCGGCTCGCGCGGATTCGCCTCGATATAACGAACGCCGCGGACGCCGAATGGAAAATTGATATCCGGAAGTCGACTGCCCGTCCACCGGTGTCACTGCGTCCGTGGCTGACGCGCCTGGCGGAAGACACCCGTGACCGGGCGCGGCGCGTATTTGCGTACAGAGGAGTGTCAGCGCTGAGGAACGGCGTACCGGATGTGGAACCGGTTTGGCGGGCAGAGCACACGAAATCAGGTGTCCGCTACCGCATTGACGAACGTCACCCTGCCGTAGCGGCTGTCTGCGGAATTTCGGCAGAACACTTGGTCTTGGTGAGGGCGATGTTGCGGGTGGTGGAAGAGACCGTTCCGGTGCAGCGGATCTGGCTCGATACGGCCGAGCAGAAGGAGACGCCCCGGACGGCCTTCGCTGGTGAACCGTCCGATGCGGTGGTTGGTGTTCTCCGTACGATTTTCCTGGATATGGTCAGTCGGCGGGGAATGAGCGAAGAGGCAGCCAAACGGACGCTTCTCTCCACAGAGCCGTTTCATGGCTTCTCCGATTTGGTCATGTCGCTTTCGACCGTCGATGACCGGTCAAAAAATAGATAAGGATTGTCATGCCTGACAACGAAAAAGCGTTGGCGTTGGTGCTGAGCATCGCGCAGCCGGTACTCCATTCAGAACGTGAACAGGACAAGCAACCGATAACACCCACACTGATTGCACAGAAGGTCGATTTCTCTGCGGCCACGTTCTCGATTGCATTGTCGGCGGCCGATCGTGATGTCGCCATCGCGGAGTTGATACGCCGCTTCAGCCACTGGATTGGCAAAGACTCCGTCCTGCATGACTCCGAGGGCCACATTTCGTGGCTTGTGTCGGCACGCAAGCGCAATTGGCGCTACTGGCAGCGTTATCAGACGTTTCTTGAAAAGCGTCTTTCAGTCAACGTTGTGGCCGCAATGGACGAGTCAACCGACGGAATCCTTTCCCGCCTGGAGGATCCGACCCGCGAAGGTGCGTGGGATCGCCGTGGCTTGGTCGTTGGGCATGTCCAGTCCGGTAAGACAGGCAACTATTGTGGATTGGTCTGCAAGGCTGCCGATGCAGGGTACAAGGTCATCATTGTGCTTGCCGGATTGCACAATAACCTCCGGTCCCAGACACAGGTCCGCTTGGAGGAAGGCTTTCTCGGCTACGAGACCTCAGACAACCTCGACCCAGGCAAACCCATCGGGGTTGGTGAAGTCGACAGCGATCCGAAAATCCACCCGCATTGTGCAACTACAAGGGCGGACAACGGTGATTTCAGCACGGCGGTGGCGAAGCATCTTTCCATCTCACCTGAAGAACGGCCGTGGTTGTTTGTTGTTAAGAAGCAGAAAACCGTACTCACCCGACTTCTCAAGTGGATCAACGGGCATGTTGCGGACGGCACCGATACGAAGACGGGTCGCCGGCTTGTGACCAACTTGCCGCTGCTCGTGATCGATGATGAAGCTGACAACGCGTCAGTTGATACCGGCGAGCAGTTGTTCAATGCCGATGGCACGCCGGACGAGGAACATCAGCCGAAAACGATCAACAGTCTCATCCGGAAGATCCTTCACGCATTCGAAAAGTCGGCCTACGTTGGCTATACCGCGACCCCGTTTGCCAACATCTTTATCCATCGACGTGGCGAGACGGTTGAGGAGGGCCTGGACCTGTTCCCCAAGGCCTTCATCATCAATCTGGCAGCGCCCTCAAACTATGTTGGCCCGACGCGCATGTTCGGTTTGCGGACGTCGGAGGGCCGAATTGGCGGGCTCCCCTTGGCCCGGTATATCACTGACCACGTTCTCATGGGACAGCCGGGAGGCTGGATGCCTGCCAAACACAACAAAGAACATGTGCCGCTCTATGACGGCGAACCGAGAGTTCCACCATCACTAGTTGAGGCGGTTCAGTCCTTCACCTTGGCGTGCGCTGCCCGTGTGTGCCGTGGTCAGGGGGCTGGGCACTCGTCGATGCTGGTCCACGTCACGCGCTTTGCGAATGTCCAGGGAGAGGTCCATCGTCAGGTTGCCCATGTAGTAAACCGTATGAGGCAACAGCTCACCCAGCGGGTTGACCATGTAGGGTTGTTGGCCGACCTTCGGCGGCTGTGGGAACAGGACTTCGTTCCGACGAGCACCAAGGTCGCCGAACTTCTGTCCGAGAGTAGCGACGCACGCGTCATTCCACTGTGGTCGGACATTCTGGTTGTGTTGCCCGATGTGGTCGGTGACATCACGGTCCGTACGATCAATGGGACGGCCAAGGATGCATTGGACTATTCCGAGCATGCGGAAACGGGGCTGAAGGTCATAGCGATTGGTGGGGACAAACTCGCACGGGGTTTGACTCTTGAGGGGTTGTGCACCAGCTATTTTGTCCGTACTACAAAGATGTATGACACGCTCATGCAAATGGGGCGGTGGTTCGGCTACCGGCCGGGCTACGTCGATTTGTGCAGGCTCTACACGTCGGAGGACCTGGTGGAATGGTTCGGACACATAGCGGACGCGTCCGATGAACTCCGCGAAGAGTTCGAAGCCATGGCGGAGCGTAATGCCACCCCCGAGAATTACGGACTCAGGGTCAAGTCCCATCCGGTCATGCTGGTGACTTCGCCCTTGAAGATGCGCACTGCCAACAGCTTGCAGCTTTCCTTCAGCGGTGAACTGCTCGAAACCGTATCGCTCTACAAGGACCCGGTCGTATTGCGCAAAAATCTTGCGGTCACCAACCGGTTGCTCGGTGCGATGGGCCAGCCCAGCGAGGAGAACCCGATGCGACAGCGAGGTGATTCTCAACAAAGCTGGGATGGCACCTATGTATGGCGGGACGTCGACCCCGACCATGTGGCGGAATTCTTCGAGACCTATGCGACGCACCCGAATGCGCGGAAGGTCAACAGCAATCTTTTGGCCGAGTTCGTCCGCAATATGGCCCGGTATGGCGAGCTTACGTCCTGGACGGTAGCCCTCATGGGAGGTGGAAAGGAAAAGCATGGCTACACCTTTGATGGGGGGCTTCGACTGGACATGCAGAGGCGTACGGACGAGTCGCCAGACAAGGACCGTTACTCCATCGGCCGGTTGCTGTCGCCCCGTGACGAGGCGATCGACCTGGACGGAGAGGCGTGGGATGCCGCCCTTGCGGCGACGTTGCGGGCTTGGAAAGCCGACGCGACGAAACAGAACAATGGCTCGAAGTCGCCGGATGTTCCAAATGGGCCAGCAATACGCCGCATGCGAGGAAAGGGCGCCGTGGGTGTTCCGGCTGCTCCAGAGCGTGGCCTTCTTCTGCTTTACCCGTTGGACCCAAAGCCCGAGGGTACGTCGGGACTCGAAGATTACACAGATCCCGTCATCGCCTTTGGCGTCAGCTTTCCCGCCAGTGATAACGGGGTGAAGGTCAGCTACACGGTCGATCATCTGCTGTGGGAGCGAGAGTATGGCTCGGCCGAGTAGCGAATTTGAGGTCGCATGGCGATCGCTGAAGTCGAATGGTGAACTCAGCGGCTGGCGCACAATTGCAGTCGCATCTTCTGGCGCCCGCAGTTTGGTAGCTGGCCGTCGATCCCCCGGAGACGAGGAAGCATTGCTTGTCGGGTTCCCGAACGCAGCTCTTCCAATATCCGAGAAACTGCCCGACGGTTTGGGTTTCAGTGTTGAACGTGTAGACCCCTACGGCGACGGAGTGACGTGGCTGGCGTTGACCCGCAAGACGGGTGGGAACACCGGCTTGTTCACAACGATGGTGTGTGACGTTGCGGGCTCGCTTGATGATGAAAAGGATGTCGCCGGAACCCATGCGCTTCGCTGCTTCCTTGGGCGCGTACGCGCGTGGCAGGAGTTCATGCGAAAAGGAGCCCAGCCACTGAGTGCTGAGGCTGAGATCGGGCTCTTTGGGGAGATCACGTTTCTGGCAGCTCTGATCGCAGCGGGGGTGCCACCCTCGGTCAGCCTTGAGTCCTGGGTCGGTCCGCTGGACGCGGTTCAGGACTTCGAGCTCGGAACTGGTGCCGTGGAGGTCAAGTCGACGCTCTCCTCACTTGGATTCCCGGCGAAGATCGGTTCGCTCGAGCAGCTGGACGATGCCGTTCGGCAGCCTCTTTTTGTTGCAGGCGTCCGACTGCGCCAGACCGAAAACCAGGACGGGCGGACGCTACCGCAGTTCGTAGATGCGATGCGGTGCACGTTCGTGGATGACATGGGAGCAGCCCGCCGGTTTTCGGAGCGGTTGGTTGCAGTTGGTTACTTTGACGTCCAGGCAGACCGGTATTCGCGACGGTTTGCTCTCAGGGAGACAACAATCATGCAGGTTTCGGGGAGTTTCCCCCGTTTGACAGGCGGCAACGTACCGGCGGGAGTGATCCGTGCGGCGTATGAAATCGATCTTGGCAAAGTCGCCAGTCCGGCCTTGGAACTCGGGCCGGTACTGAAACTGTTGGGAGTTTTGTGACGATGGACCTTCAGGAATTTCTGACCGAAACGCAGGCTGACGTTCGCAACCGCATGTCGGACGGATCCCCGTTTGCTGAGCTCTCGTTTTCCGAGATTGTCATGCAGCATATGTCGGACATCGGAATGACCTTCGAACCCGATCTATGCCCTTATCAAGGCAAGATCGGCAACGCGAATTTCCGGCTAAGTGGTTTCGCAATTTCCGAAGAAAGCGATCAGCTCGATCTGTTCGTAAGCCTGTATGACGGTGTGGACGTTCTCACCCCCATTCCCGACGCGGAGACCAAGACGGTCGCGGACCAGTGCCTGCGGTTCCTCCTTTTTTGTGCCGAGGGGAAGATGGCGTCCAAGCTGGATCCGACCATTGAGGCCAGATCTCTCGCCGAAACCATCCAGTCGATCTACAACGGCCTCGAACAGGTGCGTGTATTTGTTCTGACCGATCGGGTCGCGAAGGCGAAAAGCTTCAAACCCCGGCAAATAGGAAAGAAGAGTGTTCATCTCGAAGTGATGGACATCGAGCGTCTCTATCGCCACATGGCCGAGGGCAAACCGCGTGACGAACTGGTGGTCGATTTCGCACAAATCTCTGGATCAGCACTGCCCTGCGTGTTCGTACCGGGACACGGGGAGTATGACTATGCGTTGGCCGCGATTCCTGGCGATGCGCTCCGCTACTTGTATGAGCGCTTCGGCGCCCGTTTGCTTGAGGCCAACGTCCGCTCCTTCCTCAGTGTCAGGGGCAAAGGCGTCAACGCGGGCATTCAAACGACGTTGCGTGAATCGCCTGAGCGTTTCATGGCTTACAACAACGGAATTGTCTTGGTCGCGGACGAAGCCCGCCTCTCCGCGGCGCTCGACGGCTCGCCTGGGATTGCATGGCTCAAGGGCATGCAGATCGTGAATGGGGGCCAGACCACGGCCTCGCTTTACTTCGCAAAGAAGAAATATCCCGACACAGATCTTTCAAGTGTCAGGGTGGCTGCCAAGATCATCATCATGAAAGTCCGGGACGCGGCCAAGGAAGAGTCGCTCGTTTCGGATATTTCGCGCTTCGCCAACAGTCAGAATTCCGTGAGGCAGTCTGACCTGTCGGCAAACAAGCCGTTCCACGTGGACGTCGAACGCTTGTCGCTCACGATCTATTGCCCGGATGGCGTAGGACGCTGGTTTTACGAGCGTGCCGCAGGCAGCTATACAACCATGCTGGCACGGGAGGGAACCACCAAAGCCAAGTTGCGCCAACTCAAAGACACCATACCGCCAGCGCGGAAACTTACCAAGACGGACCTTGCGAAGTATATGGTTGCTTGGGAGGGGAAACCGGACGTGGTCAGCTTGGGAGCACAGAAGTGCTTCAACCGCTTCATGGAAGCAATGCCGTCCACAGAGGAAGGCATTACGGCACCTGCGCTTGATAGCCCTGCCTTCAAGACAATGGTCGCGAAAGCCATCATCTACAAATCAGTTCAAAAATTGGTCCGCCCGATGTTCCAGGCATTCCAAGGGAACGTAGTTTCCTACACGGTGGCGTTGGTGTCGAAGTTGGTCGGTGAGCGGTTCAAGCTGGATCGTGTCTGGATGCGGCAGGGAATTTCCCCAGAACTTACCGAGCAGATTCGCATATGGGCAAACGAAGTCCATGAGCAACTGCAGCGGACAGCGGGTGGGCGCATGATTTCGGAGTGGGCAAAGAAACCCGAATGCGCCGAGGCTGTCCTGAGCGCCCCGTATTCGAAGATATCCGAAGATATTCCTGAGCTCACGTGAGGTGAAGCCGTACGTGTGAGTGTCGCGAAAACGCCGAGTGCGGAGGGTTGGGACTACAGCTCCGATCATGACATGGGACGGTATTGTTTACCGGTCGGCGGCAGCGAGCCTCACTAGAAGGCAGCTGCCGTTGAATACCTGCTTTCGACCCTAAGCGGACATTGAGCATCAGGGGCCACACCCGGAACCGGTTACGCCAGTCTAAACATTACGACCTGCCGGGCGACAGCGCACAGCTGGCGCGCTGCACTAAGCGGCCAGCGCCTTGGACCGCTGTGACTCGCTCTTGATCCCTAGCGCCCAGACTTTCGACGCCGGCCCTCCCATATCCTTTCGGAGGATCCTAGGTCCCGTCTCGTCCTGTGAGACACGCGACAGGCATGTTACGGCCTTGTGAAACTGTGCTGTCGTCTCCACTTCGGGCCTGCAGCCTCCTCCTCGAGTGACCAGGCCGTCAGCGCAATGCATTCGGCCGCATTGCCACCACGCTGGCGATCCGTTTGAGGGGCGGGGCAGGGACGCCTGGAGGGCGAAAGCGGTGGCCCGGCGGTGCATGTTGATTCCCAGCCGCTACCTTTTAGATTCAAGGAGCCCTGTAATGGATATTTTCAGCCCTAATTCCCGACTCGACGTCTTGCTGCGTGACATCGATCTTCCTGACGGCGCGTACGAGCGGGCCGAGAACCGGTACAAGGATCTCGGACAGTGACTTTCGCGTTCCGAGTCGACCTTGAAGGACCACGACGCGCATGTCTTTGTGCAGGGGTCATTCGCGCTAGGCACGGCGATTCGACCCGTGAACCCTGACGAGGAATACGACCTCGACTTCACGTGTAAGCTGCGGCAAGGGGTGTCACGACAGACGCACACGCAGGCACAGCTCAAGGAGTTCATCAGCGTCGAGCTCGAGAGCTACCGCAGAGCGCGCCTGATCGAGAGTCCCTTGGAGGCTAAGCATCGTTGCTGGCGACTGAGCTACAAGGACAGCCTGCCGTTCCACATGGACGTGGTCCCCGGGATTCGTGCAGACGACATGCGCCGCACCGTCCTGACCGAACGCATGGTGACGGCTGGCGTCGAGCAGACGCTCGCCGCGGACATCGCCCGCCGCGCCCTGTGGATCACTGACGACCAAGATGAGAACTACCGCGCGATTCACCCCGACTGGCCATCGAGCAACCCAGGTGGCTATCAGAAGTGGTTCCTGTCGCGAATGACTCGTCCCGAGACGCGAGGCTTGCTCGCCGAGGCTCGGGTTGATCCGGTCCCGGTATTCCGGGCACGGGCGCCCTTGCAGCAGGCAGTTCAGCTGCTCAAACGGCACCGGGACGTCATGTTCGCGGACGAGCACGATCTCAAGCCGGCTTCGATCCTGATCACGACGATTGCCGGTCGGGCCTGTCGCGCCGGCGAGACCCTGGAAATGACGCTGCGACGCGCGCTTGAAGGTTTGCGGGAAGTCCGTGACAGTGGCACGTTCGAGATCCTTAATCCCATCAACCCGAACGAGAATTTCGCGGATCGGTGGACGGGCCCGCATGGCCCGCTACGGCCGAACTTCCACCGGTGGGTCGATGCGGCCAGTAGTGCGTTCGATGCTTGGCTGGGCCTAGACTCGGCCCAACGATTGCTCGAAGTGGCGAGCGACGACTTCGCCGTCAAGTTGTCCGGCGACACGGTCCGCTCGCTGACGGGAGGTGCCATCGCGGTGCCGACTGCACGGCGCGTTGAGGTCGGCGCGACGCCCCCCGCGCCATGGTGCCGCTGAGGCATCGTGCACTTCAACGAGGCCCACATCCGCGAGTTGCTTGAGGAATGGCCCCGTCTCCGCCGCCGGCCGGCGCGGACTCCGATGAACGCGGTCGTGGCCGGGGTGATCCGGTTTGAAGTCGCGCCCGCGGGCAAGCCAAGCATCATGGATGAATACCGCATCCGTCTCGAGTTCGCGCTAGCGCCTACTTCGGACCTTCCTCGGGCATTCGAGGAAGACCGAAGGATTGCGCGCGATGCCGATCACCATGTCAACCCTGACGGGGACATGTGCCTCGGATCGCCACTGCGGATTCTTCAGGTGCTCGGTCCCGAGCCCACACTGCAACGTTTTGTCACCAAGTGCGTTGTGCCTTTCCTCTACGCCACCTCATGGCGCGAGCGGAGTTTCCCTGGCTACCCATTTGACGAGCTACCACACGGGGCGCCCGGAATGGTTGCAGACTACGAGCGCATGTTCGGTTTGACCGGACGCGACTCTGTAGTAAGTGCACTCGGCCTGCTTGCTTTGCGAAAACGCGTGGCGAACAAACAACCGTGTCCGTGCCGGTGTGGACGCCGGCTCGCGTCCTGTGCCACCAACTTGCGCCTTGCACTGTTCCGGAATTTGGCGCCGCGCCGGCTTTATGCTGCGCAAAGCGCGTCGATTGCCAAGCAGTTGCCGAGCCCATTTGCGCGCCGAAACGTCCACGCAAGCGGCGTAAGGCGCACGTACGTTTTGTGAGAGAGACACCACCGCCGGCCGTGAGGCCACCAAATCAATCCTCCATTTGAGTGGCCGAATGAACTGGAACACGAAACTGCAAGAGCTGTTGACCCATCTGGTGTATTGGTTTACCCGTCGTCGCCATTACAGCCGGGTTCTGCTGGTTCCTGGTGCTACGGTCATGGTCGCCACGCTGAGCGGCGGCTTAACCTTAGGCGTCAGTGGCTCGGCGGGCGAGCTGCAAGTCCGCGGCTGGTTCACGACGAGCGACGGGTTGCCTCTGTGGCTAGTTTGCGTGGCGTTTGCAATTGCGGTGGCGTTGATGCTGGCAGGCGCTGCGATGCTCATTTGCGATTATGTCAACGACGCGCGCCGGGGCCGGAGAAGCGCCGTTATCGCAGTGGAGCTAAGAGGGTTAGTCGATACCTCCGATCGACCGCTGCTCCAGTCAGTGCCGCGCCGCTTTCCCGGCCAGCCACTCGATGCGCTGATTGACATCCGGCCCCAGATGGAGGCCGGGGCCACCCAACGGGCCTTTGACAGAGTCTCGGCAGTTGCGGACATCGTTCGGAGGTTACGTGGAACTCGCGCAAAGCGCGACGTGCAACTCGTCGTCGCCGGCATCTTGCAAGTGCCCTTCCTCTTCTATGCCGGTGTGCTGCTCGACGATGAAGGCACGATCACTGCGATGGATTGGGACCGGAAGACGGGACGCTGGAAGGAACTGAATGGCTCAGACGACGGCGAACGTTTTTTACCTGATGGACTGTCCCGGTTGGCACCCAATACTCGACAGGTCGTGCTGGCCGTCTCCGCCTCCTATGGCACGGATGCACAGGCGATCGCTGCGACGTTCTGCACAACGCCTATCATCTCACTCGCGCTGCCCAGGCCGCTGCCGGATACGTTGTGGTCCGAAGCCAAGCAAACCGCGCTTACAGCACAATTCCTCGAAATGGTCGCGGAGCTCGGCAATCGCGGCGTTCGAAACATAGCGCTCATTCTGGCGGCACCGAGCAGCCTCGCACTAAGATTGGGCCGTGCCTACGATCGGCGCAATTTGCCAGAAATCTCGTGCTATCAGTATCAACGCGATGCACATCCGCCATATCCGTGGTCAGTGGATATTGGTCCTACAAATGCCCGGCTAGCGTGGAGCCCTACAGATTGTGCAACGACCGATTTGGCTGCGTTGGTGAATAGCGCTGGGAACGACTAGCACGGGCTGGAAGGCCAGCCCGGCGAGGGTGGTTTTTCTGGGAGCGCCTAGAACACCATCTGCGTACCAAAGCATAACGATTCAGCGGCAATCGTCCACCAATCGTTCGCACTGGGCGCCGTTAGATCCCTCTAAAACTCCATTGGTTTGCCAGTGAAAAGGCTCCTTCATTGAGCGCGTGGAACATCATTGATATGGGAGCACCCGACGATCGGGCGCCAAGATTGCGAATCAGGGTTTGCCTCGTCACGTTCGGTAATCTCACGCCCGCGTTGTTCGGCCACTGCGTTATATTGGCATTGCACCGGCGGGATCGCGGCTATTCGTTAAGCCTGACCAAAATCAGGGGGATTCGCATGCATGGACGCAGACGTGCCGGCCGGCCCTTACCACCTGGACTTCAAAGTCGATGCGGTCGCGCAGATCGACGATCTGGCTTTGCTTGCACAGCAGAGCTACAACCTTGGGGATCGAGGCTGCTGGTTCCTGTGCTTCCGGCAAGGGTGCCAGGGCTTCCATGTCCGCCTTTTCGCGGTCGAAACGCACTATGCACAACTGCATGCCTGGCAGCTTCGATGCCGGTGGCACTTGGAGCCCGAGTACCACTTAGCATCGATCGCGTTCGGGCTGGACTCGGCATTGGAGTGCCTTCTGTATGCAATGAATGCAGTCGGGTACGGTGTGCACCCGGCGGAGTTCGTCGACATCACCACGGACAAGGGGCTGCGATCGATCGCGCCGTGGCTAATCCTGGGCAGTATCAGCCAAGCCACTCATCCTGCCTTCGAGAAGTACTATCCCAGAGCGGTCGCTGTCTGGCGAAAGCACCGGAACGTCATAGAAGAGATCCAGCGCCAGCACGATGCCTCCAAGCATCGCTCGTCAACGTATCGCGGGGGGCGGTCTCGCAACGATCCGCCCGCCGGCTTCTACGCCGCGCTTGGGCTGTCCGACGACCACCCGCGCCGGTTCGACTTCGCGCCCATGGCGGAGATCATCCTCGATCCGAATCCAAAGCGGCCGGCATCGATGCCCCAGACCGACGTGAAGTACGAAGACCTGCGGACGCTGGAGGGTCTTTGTCACGACTTCGCCGTGCTAATCGAACAGGCGTGTCAGGCCTGGTTGAGTGACGCCCGCCAGATGGTCACGTTGAATCACGGTTCCCTACTCGCGCGCTACGCCGTGGTGGGACGCGCGGGTGTGTTGCTGTTCTCCGACGCCGAGTGCCAGCAGCCGATTGCGGCCATCCAGGGGATCCGTGTGGACTGGGGACATGTCGGCTACCCGACAGAGCCCGGACGAATTGTTCCGGCCTGCGCCACGATCGTTTACCACGCAGGAGACGCGCTGCCGATACCGGGTGAATACGATCACGCGCGACGTATCGGTCCGGCGTGGTATCGGGATCCGGGCACCGGCCAGATCGTGCAGGCGTGGTCGGGCTCCACCGTCTTCGTATCACCCCCGCTGCCACCGGCGCGTGGCGAGCCTGAAAACAACCACCTTCCAGCCTAGGGAAGGCCATGACCGAAACTTTCGTGTGTTTGTACTGCTGCTACACGCACCCCACCGAGCAATCCTCGCTGGAGCATGCCATCCCCCAATCGCTGGGCGGTGCGCACGCACCTAATCGTTTCAAGCTCCGAAATGTCTGTAAGAAATGCAATAACGATCTGGGGGCGTTCGTGGACGCCTCGTTCGGCAAGAGCTGGTTCGTCACCAACGGACTGGCGACGGCGGCCCACAAGCTTTATGACGGGACGAATGAAGTGCCGCTGCCCTTGACATGCATCGGGCCGATTGACGTTCCCGACCTTGATGTGCCGAAGGGCCACCTCGCCGAGTTCTGGATTGGTCCGTCCGGCGAAAGCATGGTCTGGCTTCGTCCGAAGGACGAAACGCTCTACTGGTACGCGGGCGGCAATCCCCGTCACCGTGCCGAACCGTCCACGGTGTATTGGTTTCCCACGTCCGACGACACGACGCGGCTGACGATCGGATCGGACAGTCTGATGGCCGCCTTTAAGAAGCGAAGGAACACGCGCAAGATGATGGGCGCTGCCTGCCACGGATTTCCCGGTAACGGGTATCCACCGGGGTTCGATGCTCCGGACGCGGCGGATGTGGCTAACATCGCCGCCATCCGAGCGCAAATGGAGCAATTCCACGGTCGAGTACCGTTGAACCTGCAGTTCGATACTCGGTTCATCTGCAAGTTGGCACTGGGTGTGGGCTACAGCTTGTTTGGCGATGCATTCGTATCTACAGGCCATGCGAAGGAGTTTCGGAAGGGCTGTTGGCCGAAGAATCAGACGCAGATCGGGGTACGCGGCGTCTCGATGTTCGGAAACAAGAACCCGGTGCTGGAACGATTCGCGAGCTATCCAGGCGCGGTCGTATTGGTGGTTGCGCCGACCGGAGACCGCTATGCCCTGATGATGACCATCGATGAAGGTAGGCCATTCGTGGTGGGACTGGCGCCTGCATCGCTCCGCAGTCCGACCGTGGATCCATTGGAAGGCTACGCGCTGCTTCTCCTGCCCTCGACCCGACAGCATGTCGAAACGACGTTCGCTGGATTGGTTGGGCATCGTAGCGGGGAGTGGCAGAACCACGCCTTGACCGCCATCGATGCGCGCTTGGCCCGTGCTGCCCAATTCTGGTCTGCACTTGAGCCATTACCGGCGCGTCCGTCGTCGTGAGTAGCTGTGCAGCTTCATTTACGCTCCCTTTAAAAAATTTCGGCCAGAGTGTGCCATTTGGACGTCAGCTTTTGGCCGAAGGCGGACGGTCATATGGTAAGTAATCGAGGGCTGGCCGTGAGCGGCGCACCGCTCGCTGGTGGCCAAGAGACCTCCATGCCTCATTGTGGAACTCGCCTTCGCTAGCTTCCGAGGATCGACCAGACCACCGACGCGATTTGACGCGCGATCAGTGGCGGCACGGCATTGCCTACCTGCACGAACTGCTGTGTCCGGTTTCCCAGGAATATGTAGTCGTCAGGGAAGGTCTGGATTCTGGCAGCCTCACGTACTGTAAGGCTTCTGCACTGGCTCGGATCCCAGTGTATGAAGGCGTGACCGTCCTTTGAGAGGTGACAGGTAACGGTGTGCGCCGGATCCTTCTCGATCTGTACCCGAAAGCGGTCGGCGAAGTCACCACTGTCCCAGTTCGTATGATTGGGGGCAAGCGACCGTGGAAATTCAGAGCTTGAGGGCGAGCGTTTGTTCGTTTTGCCGAAGGCTGAGACGAAAAGGTAGCGGCCCAAATCCGACGTCATGTGACCCCGGGTTTCGTGGCTGGTGACGAACTCCTGCTCGCGGCTCTGCAACTTGAGGCTGAAGGTCGTTTTCTCGCCACTGTAATGGATCGCTTTGCGTGGCAGGGATGGGTTGATCCTTGTCGCTTCGAGCACGTCCGAGACTTCCGGATGTGTCTTGCCTAGACTGTGAATTACATGTTTCCTTTGTTCCTCGGTTTCCCTTGCCCACTGCTTGCCATCGTCGGCGGTTCGGCTCAGGCCGCTCCTCAAACGCGGCAACCCGGCGAGAGCCTCGGCGATGCTGACCTCGGGAACTGCTTCCAGTGTCGGTGCACGTTTTGCTTTTGAAACGAGACCGGAGCGGACGCCCATGACGATGATCCGATGTCTGGCCTGTGGTACTCCATGTTGCTCGCAACGGATCAGAAACCCTGACGGGTCATACTCCACGTCCTTGGGGTCCCGTTCGGTGCCCACTGGGACGTGGATGGGCAGCAGGACGTATTCCTGCGCAGTGCCGTCCTTCGAGGAAATACCCGTTGCGCGACCCGGGTGCGCCAGATCGCGACGGATGCGGTCGAACATGTTCCGGCCGCCTACTGAGGACGTGAGGATTCCCCTGACGTTCTCCATGATGAAGACGTCGGGAGAGAACCTGGCAAGGATCTGCAGGTATTCCTTATAGAGGAAGTGCTTCTTGTCACCCTTGGTGTGGAAACCGGGCACGTTGGTCTGCCGGGCACGGCCGACCAGCGAATAAGCCTGACATGGAGGGCCACCTATCAGAACAAGGGCTCCGTAGTTTTTTCTTGCGTCCTCTATGCGTTCGTATAGAAGTTTGTTGTCACCGGTGACCCCAAGGGTCAGGTTGAGCACTTCTGCCGCGGCTCTTTCCCACACTGAAGCGAGTGGACCTTTTCCAAAGTGTTCCTCTGGCGGAAGTGCCTGGCCAAGGGCAACCGTGGTGAGGTATTCGCCATATGCCTTGGGTGTGGGATCCCCATCGTGCTCCCGCAGCAGGCGCAGGAAGGCACGCAGGCGCAGCGTCGCGTGCGCGGTCCGTTCCATCTCGGCGGAAACTCCGGTCCGGAAAGGGCGGAATCCTGGTTTTGCCTCGAAGCTGGTGAAACCTTCACCGAGTCCGCCGGGGCCGGCGAATACGTCGATGATCCCTATCTGGTTGCTCTTGTGCATTGTGGAAGCGGTCAAGATCCGGATACTGCCAACATGGCTGACGTGATGAGTGCCGGGCAGCGCTCGGCGACGATGTCAAAGATCCGTGGCAGGGATACCAAGCCCGAGTTGTGGGTCAGGCAGGCGCTCTGGCATTCGGGATTTCGTTTTCGCCTCCATGCAAAGGAGCTGCCGGGTCGACCGGACATTGTCTTGCCGAGGTGGAAGGCGGTTGTCTTTGTCCATGGTTGTTTTTGGCACCGCCATGAGGGCTGTCCTTTTTTCCGGCTGCCTTCGACAAGGGTTGAGTTTTGGGATGCCAAGCTGGGGCAAAACCGCGTACGGGACGCGATGGCTGTACACGCCCTTCGCGCGTCCGGATGGCGTGTCGCTGTCGTGTGGGAGTGCGCGCTGAAAGGTAGCTTGGAGGAGACGACGGCCCGGCTCGCTTCCTGGATCAGAAACGGATCGGGTGGCATTGAGCTGTTCCTCGCGGGAACGAAGGTGGCGCGCAAGACGCTTGACTGACGCCGTCTCCCCGGCTGGTTCGTACCCCACTTTCATGCAAACCTCTCAAGTCGCGGCCAATCAATCTTTTCAAGACACTACTTAGCTGTGATCTCGGCTGGTGAGATCTGATTGATCCTTGACGTTGTCTGCAACGTGCTCCACGAACTCCTCAATACGGCAGCCAAAGTAGCTGCAAAGCTTGTCTACGACGTCCGTCTGGACGTTCGCTCCGTATTGGTTGGCCAGTTTGGACAGGGTCATGCGGTTCAAGCCCGTAGCCTCTGCGATCTCCTGCAAGGTCACGCGACGACGATCCCTGAACTCGAGATCTGCGATCCGTTCTTTTAGTTTGAACCTTAACACCATGTGAACACCGATAGCTAAAACTATCAAACGCTGTTGCACGTTAGCAATTAACGACTACTATCACCATCGAATGATCATTCCTATGATCATCCGATAACCGTTGATAGCAGGAGTGCACGCAAATGGGCGAAACGTACCTTACCACTGAACAGTTGTCTGAGCGCATCCACTACGACGCGCGGACCATCCGTACGCGCCTTAAAGATGCCGTGCTGCTGGAGGGCGTTCATTACATCAGGCCGTTCGGTGGGCGGAAGTTGTTGTTCATCTGGGAGGCGATCCAGCGTGATATCGGCACGCCGTCGGCCTCGCGCGCTCCGCTCATTCCCATGGCCAATGGTGGTGTTGCCCATGGCTAAGGTTCGGGTACGACCGGAGACCGGTACGCTCTATCTGGACTTCTTCTATCGGGGCGTGCGCTGTCGCGAGCAGACGGCACTCCCCGATACGTCGGAGAACCGGAAGAAGGTCCAATCGCTGCTCAATCGCGTCCAGAGGGACATTGCTCAAGGGGCTTTCGACTACGCTGCAGTTTTCCCGGGCAGTCCCCGAGCTGCGCAGTTCGGTGTCCCTGCAGTTGGATCACACCCTACCGCGCAGGTGGCCGATTCCGGTGTGGCGCGGGCAGCTACCCCTCTGTTCGCCGACTTCTCCGAGCTCTGGTTTCTCGAGATGTCGCCGCAGTGGCGGCGGCTGCACCGATCGTGTGTGCGCGAGGTACTCAACAAGAATCTGTTGCCGACGTTTGGACCGCGCCCGGTGGGGGATGTCACCAAGGCGGATGTGCTCGCCTTCCGCGCCCAGATTGCCCAGCTTCCAGGCCGCAAGGGTACGTTGGGTAATGCGCGCATAAACAAGATCATGTGCTTCCTACGACAGATCCTGAACGAGGCGGCGGATCGGTTCGAGCTGCCACCTGCCTTCCGTGGCGTGAAGCCGCTCAAGCAGAAGAAGGCGGATGTGCATCCGTTCTCGCTGGACGAGGTCAACCGCATCCTTACCACGGTAAGGCCGGACTACCGCAACTATCTCGTCACCCGCTTCTTCACCGGCATGCGCACGGGTGAGATCAACGGTTTGCAATGGAAGTACATCGACCTGGAACGGAATCTGATTCTCGTACGCGAGACATTGGTGGCCGGTGAGGTGGAGGACGGTGCCAAGAACCAATCATCGCTTCGCGACATCCCGATGCAACCAATGGTGCGCGAGGCCATTGATGCCCAGTTGAAGGCGCGGGATCCGGACGTGCCGTGGGTCTTCTCAACACGGGGCGGTGGGCCGATCGACGGGCACAACTTCACCAATCGCGTCTGGTACCCGCTGTTGAGGTATCTGGAGCTGGACAAGCGCCGCCCATACCAGACGCGGCATACCGCCGCGACGCTGATGCTTGCGTCAGGTGAAAACCCGGAGTGGATTGCCCGGACGCTGGGACATGCCAATACGGACATGTTGTTTCGCGTTTATTCGCGCTACGTGCCCAATCTGACCCGGCAGGACGGGCGCGCGTTCGCCGGCCTGCTGCACAGTCGGTTGACTGCCGGGAAGGAGGCCGCACCAGTGTTGGTCGCAGCCTCTGCCCTGGATGCGATGAGCCCGGATCAATTGAAGGCCGCACTCGTACGGCTTCTCGGGAAGAAATCTCCCCACGACAAGGAGGTCAGCCGTGACCACACAGCCTGAGTGATTCCGTTGTCGTGCCGATCCACGCATCCATATTCCCATTCGAGGTAAGGCTCCATGAACAACGTCCAGATTCCTGCGTTTGACCCCGCCTGCGATTCCTGCACCTATCGCCGCGATGGCGTGTTGCTCTGGGATGCTTCGCCGACTCAGGCGCAGGCGCCCTACAACGTGAGTTTCGTGACGGAGGATGGCCTGTATTCCGTGATCAGCTGGGTTGACCCTCCCTTCCTCGGCGATCCAGATGTCGTAGACAAGGTGTCCGCTGTGATTCTGAGTTTGCCGAATGACCGGATGTATGTCGTGGGTGCACAACGCGACGAATCGATCGATCCGATCGAGGTGATACCGACTTGGCTCTACCCTTTTCCGTCAGTAGTAGAGGATATTTATGAGCTCCTGCAGACCGTCACAACGCAGGACCTGCGCCGCTTTGTGCGCGACGTGTTCACTCTGACATTCGTGTTCCATGGTTTCTGGACAGCGACGGCGGGATCCAAACATCACGCATGGCACGGTGGTCTGGCGTGGCACAGTTTGGAAGTGGCACACAACGTGGCCGATGTGATGACATCCGGGGCGCCAGGCCATGTGAACTTCACCACTGCCGAGTACGAGCTGGGCGTCATCGCGGCGTTGCTCCACGACGTAGGCAAGATGGTCAGCTATACCGAGCAGGGCTACCGCACCGAAAGGGCACTCGCGATCGGCCACGAACTGCTTGGTGTGGAGCTGATCCGCAAGCCGCTGGAAACCCTGCGTGCCATCCGGACCGATCTGGCGGACGCGATGACGGCACTGCTGCTCAGCCGTACCCGTTTTGCATGCGGCCCCCATCGTCTGGAGGCGATCCGGGAGGTGGTCAGCAAGGCTGACCGCGAGAGCGCGAAACGAAACACGAAGCCCCGCTGAAACTGTGCCGGATGCCCACGCGGTTGCGTTGGCCGAGTCGGTGGGCCATACCAAGGCGCCGGCAGGACAGTGGCCCGACCAGCCACCCCAGTTACCCGGCGCGCGCTACCGTGACTTCATCTTGATCGGTTCCGCCATGAGTCCCGCGAGGTAGGAAATACCTTCCTCTTCGGGGAAAAACGTCACCACGTCGGTTACGGTCAGGCCATAGTGTTTGCGAAGTGCCAGGAATTCGGCCTTCGCCCTTTCCATCGGGGTGGATTCGGTCGGACGTCGTTTCGTGTCCAACGCGGCCGGCTCTTCCTGAAACTGGCGAAAAGGGTCTTTCGGGAGCATGGAAGCCAATAGATCAATAGGTGCAGATGCGTGGAGCCCATTGTCCCACAGCAAATCCTGGCTGTCGGTTATTCACGCGAGAACGTGTCGCGGCCACGTTGCATCGGCTTGGTGTGGACGGCCACGGTGGTGCGCCAAGGCGAAGGTTGGCGATACCCTAACCTTCGGTTCCACCGGTAGCGTACGTTAACGTTCAAATGGAGAACCAACCATGAGCGGCGGCCACGTCAAACAGCAAGAGCAAACCGGGATGGTTCCAGAGACGGTCTACTCCCGCATAAGTGAATTGCTGGGGACGCCGATCATGTCCGAGGCCGATGTATGGCACTTCGTAAAGCGGGGCATCTCCACCGAGCGTTACGTCTTCCTTGCGGAGCGTCTCCGATTGCCTCCGAATGCGGTGGCCTCAGCAAGGACTGTGCGACGCCGCGTCAAAATGCTTGAGCGGCGCGCCAAGCCGGGACAGTCGACGGCGCGACAGGTGGAGCGACAACAAAGAGCAACCGCAGCCCTGGTTAAGGAGGCACGAATGACTCCTGTCGAAACGGAACGGTTGATGCGCATAGTTCGTGTCGTTTCCGAAGCCACGCAATTCTTTGGGGATGAGGCAGCGGCTTTGTCCTGGCTCAACGCGCCCGGTGACTTCCTTCACGGCGAAAACAAAGTGACGCCCATGAAATTGGCCGGAACGGATTCCGGCGCTCGCATGATTGAATCCATGATCCAGCGCACCGCATACGGGTTCTTCTGAATGCCTTACTTGTCGTGGCCCTCTAGCGTTTGCCCGGGCTAGGGTACGGACGGAATGGCACCATCCCAACGTCTGCCTGGCTGATCTGTTGGCGCACCCAAGGTGCGCCCGGGTCGCAGCTAGGTCAGGCCGCCGTGAGTCAAGGCACGGCAATCCGCAAGCATGTCCTTGACCAGCAGCACAGTGATCTGTGTGTATGGCTCGCTGCCATCGGTCTTCGCTTCGCGAAGTGCATCATGCAAGGTTTCGATGTCCTGAAGGGTCACGATTTCAGGAATCGGCCTGCCGGTGATCCGCGAGAGGAAAAAGCGCTCGCTCGCGGCTAGTGCAACGCGCTGATAACCATGCAGTTCCATATCTTGTCCCCCGGAGAGAGATTGAGTCTGACGTGGGGGGCAAGCGCCAACCCATGCACCGCCTACGTATATTCCGGGGCGGTGCAGCCCAATCAGCTTGTGCCAGCGCCGTGCGTGGCCCGCCGACGGGCATGGCACATTACTGATGGGCCTGCCGATGGTGGGAGGCGACGCGCCTGCAACTGTCGGATCAACCGCGCCCAGGTGCAAGCGCATCCACGAGCTTGGTGACCCGGTCGCGATCACCCAGTGACATCGCTTCGTACACCGATTGGTCGTTGAGCTCTCGAAGGGGCGTCGCCGCCCATTGCGCCGCTGCCCGGCGGCTGCCCAGCGTGTGGACGGCGGCGGCTGCAAGATTGGGATCCAGTCTCTCCATCGTATCGAAGGCCATCATGCACATGTCGCCCAAGGTCTGGTGCGCTCGTTCGATGGCCGACGCAGCAGCCTGATAGCTACCATGCTCTTCCCGACGGGACGGGACCAGATCGCGTTCCAGTCGTGTGGTTGGGTTGGGATCGTTGCGTAAGGCCTCATTCGTCACGCGGTACAACCATCGGCATGCGGCCGAGAAAGGCGCGAAAAAGCCGCGTGGCGTTTCCTTGGCGCCCTCGACGAACCCTATCCAGAATGCCTTGAAATTTCCGTTCATCAATGTCCCTCGTCTGTCCGAGCCCTGCGTGCCCCCGCGTCCAGGTTGTTGCTCCGGTGCATTGGCCTTGGGGTGTACATGGGATCGTACCGGGTGCCATTCTCACCCAGTGAGACGTTGCGGCCCCTTGTCGGTAGGCTCCGTGATTGTAAGTGCGCCGCCAGTACCGGGCCGGAATTTGGGGGAGCCAAGCGCAGTTCGCAGATTAAAGAAGCGGAGGCTGTCGTTCGACATGGGAGTCGCTGCTAATCGACCACTGGCTGCCAACTGAGTCGCGTATCAGGGTGCCGACCATGGTTGCCTCGTAATCGAGGACGTCGTGGATTTTTCCCCATGACCAGCTTGGTGTGCCCGGTAGTTCGATACGCACTCCCCCTGCGAGAACGAGTTGGTGTGCGCCGTTCTTTTCGCCACGGATCAAGCCGATAATCCGAAAATTACCCGTTTTCCGTTGTGCCGTTTCGTCGCCTGCTGCGGTGAAATCACCGGGTTTCAAAACGGTAAGTGACTGCTTCGAACCTCGCGACTCGAGTGTGACAGTAGATGTGACTTCCTCGCCATCACTCGCGAGTGCCCGCAACAAGTTAACAATTTTTTTGGCGGGGGTGACGACATCGATCGGCAGAGGATTACCTTGTTTCGCGTTGTGCTTTAGCTTGGCGGCGATCTGGTTAAGCTTGGTCACGGCATCAGTGCAGATCGTATGCACGTCGCTCGCGTCCATGTTTGCCGGTGCCGATAGTGATGGCACCATATTCACGATCAGCTTCGGTCCAGCCAAGAAAACAAGAGGATCCAAATCGGCGGGTGAAAATGCGCAGAGAGCCAATGCGCGCTTCGCGGCTTGAATCAGCTCCTTCAAGTCCTTTTGGTGGAGAGGAGTCGTCCCGTCTGGGAGACTCGTCATTTCTGTGAATTCGAAAACGAAACAGGTCAGCTTTGCGGCATGTTGCTGGTGCATAGCGTGTGCTCTGGTGTACGCCGTTGTTGAGCGCGCACCCATTAGATAGCGGATCCATTGGGGACCATGACCAGAGTTGACTGGTTTAACCCGCGAACGTGACGCCTTACCGTGTCCTTTTGGACTTGATGGGCGCTCGATCGCTAATTTCCACCATTACGGTGTCTGGGGCCGACAGAGGGTGTAGGGGTTCATGCATCTGCTGGTGCAGCCAGACCATGGCCAGAGTCCACGCCAAGGCGGTCGACAAACTACTTTGATCGGTCGTGTTTACCCGACTGCCGGGATAAGGTCGGTCGATCCGGAGGGTCCAGATGACGCCGTTGCTTTGCAGCGCCATCTGGTTCTGGTCAATTCCCATGGCACCGAGGGCCTCCCGAGCGGCGGCGACTTCTTTCTCATTGATGAGGGGGAGTAGTTGGGTGCCTTCAACCAGCCGATCCATGTGACCGCGAGATACCCAGGCCGTCGCCAATCTCTGCAACGCTGGTGCCGGTTGGCGCTCCAACGCCTTGAACAGGCCTTCCGTACCTGGCAGTCGGCGGGGTGGTCGCATGACGGCGCGTGGGTGGCGCAGTCCGACCAGATGCCAAGGGACTTGGCCGCGCTGCAACACCAGATCTGCGGCGGCGTTCTGTAGAAGCCCGGCCTGCAACGCCGAGAGACCCGCCCGCAGCATGGCTTGCTCGATGGAGTCTCCTTGATGCAGCGCTCGTGCAAAAACGTCGATGTGGGTTGGCAGAAGACCAAGCTGGCGGCGGATAGCCGGAGGTGCTGTGTAATGGCGTTCCGGTGGTGGGACGGCAGCGAATGGCAGGCGTTCGAAAACGGTGGTCAGTCTTTCGTTGCCTTGGGCGCCACCGCGGCGTAGCCATGCCATATCCATGGGCTCAGCTTTCAGTCCTGTTACGTCCAATATGTCTGCACGTGCCGCGCGCCGCCCTTCCCGCAGACTGTGTGCCATCGTGATGGCGGGGTCGCTGATGTAGCTGGTGATGGGTGTCCCGATCCCCGCTTGGCCGCTGGCGCAGAGTGCGGCGTGCACGTCACGTGCTCGAGCCGGGTGAGCACCACTAGCTGTACGGTGGCGGGCCATGATCCGGCATTTGCGCAACCAGTAGACGCGAGCCTTGTTCTCATTGCTGACCCAGCGAATCAGCGTGCCGATTCGGAACTGCAGCAGGTCTTTGCTGTAACGGCGTCGGCCACCGGTGACGTCAGCGAAGAGGGGGGATTTCCAAAAGGCATCGTCGGTGAGACGGGAGCGTTCGCGCGTGAGCCATTCGATCACCCAAAGACGTGTACGTGCCCAGAGTGCGCCTTCGAGTGGGATGAAGCCGATGGCGGAGGCCGTTTTGACGGAGCCATAGTCGCCGCTCTTATGCAGGTGAATGAAATCGCGCCCTTCGGCAAACAGATACAGATCGCCGAGCAGCAACCCACGAATAGAGGCCGGACGAGCGCCGCTGGCCTCTAGTAAAACGAACAGCAGAAGGCGGAGCTCCGCGAGGCGCACGAAGTCCGGCGACGCATCTGTCCGCTTTTGCTCGTCGACAATGTCGTTCTGCAGTACCTCGAACAAGGCATGGAGTTCGGGGTCGGTGAGGAGGCCGGCGTCGACCCCGTCCGCACGAGGTCCGGCGAGCGAGGCAAGCTCGCCCCATGGGACGGCATCGACCTGATAGTAATCCTCCAGGTAAGCTTGGAAGGCCCGTAGGGATTCCAGGACCAGTGGGCGGGTACGTGGTGGCTTTCCCAGGAGGATGGCCAGGTAGACGCTCTGCAGGCCGTCGCTGTCCATGCCGAGCAGCGTGCGCGTACCAATGACACGCAACAAGGAATACGCGAAGCGGGTTACGTAGGTGTGCAAGGTGGTGTGTTCAAGCTGCTTTTTCTTGGCTCCGCCATAGCGCAGGCAGTGCAGGGAAAAGCCGATGACCAGTCCCAGCGTGCTGGTGGCGCTCACGGTCTCCCGCAATGCACTGAGTTTGTCCGCGAGCGCACCGCGCCAGCCACGACGGCCGTCTCCGACCTTGCCGAGTGCTTTCGGCAGAAGGCGTGGATTGAGGAGTTCGGTCAGTTGGCGGTAGTTGTGATCCCTCTCGGAAGGCGGAATAGGGGTATTCGGTGTGTCTTCCGGTGCGTAGATCGACGAGGGTGCGTTCTCGAGGGCGTCCTCGCTTTGGCTACGCGTTTGCACGGGCCATGCATCGGCGGCGGCGAGACAGCGGTCCACGGACACGGCGGTCAATGAGAGCGCGCCCAGCATCAGCAAGCGCTCCGGGCCGGAAAGCTCGATTCGACCGGCGGCGCGAACGGTCTGCACGAGAGCGTCGAGGACGTTGTTTTCCGGATCAGGCGTGAGTGCCGGCGGTAGCCGTGCGCCGAGCCAACGAAGGAGGGCGGCTGTGTCGGGTGCCCGACCCTTGGGTGCGTCGACGCCACGTCGAGCCAAGAGCAGTGCCGGAACCCCACTGAATGTCATTGGGAAGGATTTGAATTCGAGCGTGGCGGGAATTCGCAGACAGTCGCCGGGCAGTTGACCGCGCTTGGCATCGGCCGCGGCATTGACGGCAGCCCTCGCCCATGCCGGATCGCGATAGGGCGAAAACAGCAGGACGGCCAACAGGGCCAACGCTCCCTGGTCATGGGCGCGGCCTTCCCGCACCCATTCGAGAAAGATCTGACGGAGCAGTTCGGCATGGCGGACGGCAAGGCCTGAGCCGGGAAGGAAGGGCGAAGGCTCAGTAGTCAGGCTGAATATCGGGCGCCGCGGTAGGGCGCCACAGGTCAATCCGGCACGATGGCTTTTCTTGAGCAGTCGATGCAGCAGGATGCGCGTGATAGCTGCGCCGAAGGCCTCGGTGGGTCGGTCGTCATGCTGGCGAGCGCGATCACAGATAAGCAACCACAGATCGTCCGTGATGGTCAGCGGAGGCAGGCTACCCAGCTCAGGTGCCCGTATCAGAACTCGTTTGGATTCATCCAGACGCAGCGACGGCAAGAATTCCCGAATGGCCCTGGCCAGTAAGGGAAGTATTTCGAGCTCTTTCAACTTGCCACGTTCGTGCAGATCCCGACGCAGGCGTTGGGTCTCATCGCGGTGTTCCGCTTCGTGTGCACGCGCCACGACGTCCCAATCGGCAAGTGGTCTCAGCGGTATCCCATCCCAACGCCAGACGTGGGTTCGCTGGCTGGTTGTGAACCAACCGTCCTGAAGGAGGATGTCGTCAAGGATGGCTCCAAGTTCGGCAGCCAGATCGCGGGCTGACAGCGGCGACAGGTCGGCGGTGGCATGGGCTGGTGACACCACCCAGCCCAGTTGGGCGTAGCGCAGTTCCGGATCGACGCCGCGATTTTGGAGCTGCTGGTTGAGCCGGTGTCGGTAGTGGTTGGCTACTGTCCGCAGCGGCTCCGGCATGGATGCACGGAGTGTCGCTGCGGTGAGCGGTACCGGATCGTCGGGCCCCGGGATACTGAACAGCGGTGCCTCGCTGCGAAGAATGGCGGTCGCCAGCTTGGCGGCGCCTGGATGCCCGGTCTGGGCACTGACTTCTATCAGCCGGTCGAGAAAGCTGCGCAACTCCGTGAGCCAGCGCGCACCGGTAACGGCGATGCGTACCTTCCGGAGGGGATCGACCTGTTTGTCGCGCAAAATGATCAACCCGTACTCTGGGATGACTTGGTCCAGGTCAATCTGGCCGATGGCATCCACTGGGCGATGGCCTGTGACGGCGCACAGGGAGGCGGCCAGAAAGTCGCGATGCCCGATCCAAGCTTCGGTAAGGGAGGCGTTCTTGCGGTGCGCGGTGGAACGGCGTCGGTGCTGCAGATCGTTGGCCCATCGGCGTGCGGCGTCATCGGTCAGGACCAGTCGTGATCCAAAAACGTTGTGGGCGTCGATGGGCAACGGACCCGCTTGACCGAACCAGGCCGTCTGCAGTGCTCTGACGGCTGTGAGCAGGGAAGTGCACTGCGGGGCGCTGTAGTAGGTGGCGGCTGTGGACATCGAGAAGGTATCGCCGAGAGCCAGCTGCGCGACATCGGGACCCAAGTTCCGTGCGAGATGTGCGGCCAAGGCCTGACGAATCGCGCTGGAGCCCAGTGCCAGTCCTGGGTACACGATCTTCATGATTTCCCGTAGCTGATAGGGAGGGCGGATGGCGCTTCTGAGTCTCGGGAACACATTCTTCCCGGCTCTTGCTGTTTCGCCGGCTGTCAGACCCAGCAGCAACTGATGGAGGGACTGCGGGAGTGGCCATGCAACCTGCTCTACGCAGGGCTCGAGCCACTCGGCCAGTTCCGGCCCGGGAGTGACGGCGTTGGGAGGACGACTGATACGGCGGACCAGTACGGGGTGGGTTTCGCTGATCGCGGGACCTTGCCGATCAGCGGATTCCCAGCAAACATCGACCAGATCTGATTCGCGCAGACCCGTGGCGATCGTCAGTGCCAAGGCCACGAAGGGTTCGGATTCTTTCGTGCTCCCGCGCGCCTGCAGCGCCTGTGCCTTGAGAATGGATCCGCCTGCCAGCGCGGTGATGACTTCGTGGGGTGCGAAGTCATCAGGTGAGGCGAGGAGGTCGCCCTGACTCGCCCGGGTCAGGGCGGCGGCGCGCGCCCGTGTGACGTCTGATCGCGGTGAGCGCTCGACCTCTCCCGGATCCAACGCCAGGGTCTGGGATGAGGGAATTTCCACGACGTCGTCGGCATCACCCAAGGGATTCGTTTGGACGGGGAGTTCGGGGGCATCCAGGCTCGGTGTCAGGGCCGGGGGTGCCAGCGCTCGTCGTAACGAGGCGGGGTCGTTCAGGATCAATCCGGTCAGGCGGTCTCGCAGCCATCCCTTCCAGGCTTGTTCGAAAGAGATATACAACGAAGGGCTGGTCTCGAGATGGTGTTCGATCTTGGCTTGGATCTCGGGGATCGTTGCAGCGTCCTGAAGGATTACTTGCAGCGCGCTGCCGGGACTTTTCTCAAGTGTTCCGTGAAGCATCTGAGCGAGTTTCGAAAGACGTTTCCGCGACAGGTCGGCGTCCTCGCGCAGCACGAACTCACAAAGCAGGGCGAGAAGTACATCGAGACCCGCAAAGCTTTCGTCCGCCTGCGCGCGCTCCACGAGAACCGCCCCCACGGGTTGGGTCTTCCGTATCCCCACTCCGAGCACCAACGGGGCCTGGCGTGCTTCCCACGCTTGTAGGGTTTCTCGATGAACTCGCAGGTGGGTGGTGAGATGACTGAGGAGTGCCAGGTCGAGGTCGCTGCGCTTACCCAACTTCAGCAGGGCGGCGGCGAGCAGGGGCTTCCAAGAGTCCAACGCCGGAACACTATCAAGCTGGGCGAAAAGCCCAAGGTCCGGCGGGTCGAGGATGGCGGGTTGCGCGTTCACCCTGCAAGCGTAGTGCTAGGGTCGCAGGGGCCGCAACATCTGTGACATTCATCTAACGATCTTGATCTACCTTCTTTCCGGTGACGCTTACCATCGGTTAGGTATGGTTAGATAGATGTATAAAACATAAATAGCTTCGCGCTTGGCTCCCCACTTGGGTTTGTGAGATGGATGCTATGAATTAAATTCTAGACGTTCATGACGGTACGACATTTTATGTATCTCATCGTTTAAAGACTCATAATGGTTCGAGTCCACCCATAGCCACCAAGTCGCTTTGGTGAATCGCGCCATTCGACGAAGACAAGCAACCCCGCGTATGGCGGGTTTTTTTGTGCCCGATGAGGTGGGATCTTCCTGCGGGATTTCCACGGAAAGCTGCTGCCGCGGTCGCGACGGAGGGCCGAGGGCTTGGCGGCGACACGGCGGATTGCCGGGTTGCTGGCGCAGCCACGCCACAACGGCGCGTTACCATGCGCACATGGAAATCTTCAAGACGTTCACCTTCGAGGCCGCGCATCTTTTGCCGCATGTGCCGGCCGGGCACAAGTGCGGGCGGCTGCACGGGCACTCGTTTGCGGTGGAGGTGCACGTTGCCGGCGAGATTGACCCGCATACCGGCTGGGTGATGGATTTTGCCGAGTTGAAGGCGGCGTTTGCGCCGCTGCACGAGCAGCTTGACCATCATTACTTGAATGACGTGGAAGGCCTGGACAACCCGACCAGCGAGCAGCTGGCGATCTGGCTGTGGGATCGGCTGCGGCCAGCCTTGCCGCTGTTGTCCGAGATCGTGGTGCGCGAAACCTGCACTTCCGGGTGTCGCTATCGGGGCGAACGGACGCCGACGTGACGCGACGCCGCATGCGAACGATCTATCCAACTTGTTGATTAGCATAGATAGATCGCAACAATCGGTCGTGTACCGCCAAAACATGTTGCATTGCACAATGAACTTTGCTAGAGTGCTTGTCATCCACCACCCCCCAACGAGGATCGGACCATGACTCAAGCATTCAACAATCAGTTGTTCACTTTCAGCAAGCAGTTTGCCGACAACGCCTTCAAGGCGCAGTCGCTGGCCCTCAAGGGTCTGGAGCAGGTTGCTGCGCTGCAGCTTGCCGCGCTGGAGAAGCAGGCTGCCGCTTCGGCGCAGTTCATTGGCGAGGCCGTCGAGACGCGTGACGTCGATGGTCTGCGTGCGTTGTGGGAGAAGGCTACCAGCCTGAGCCGCAGCAACGCCGAGAACGCGGTTGCCGTGTCGCAGGAAGTGCTGGCCATCACGCAGAAGACCGCCGAGTCGGTCAATGCCTTGATCCAGGAGCAGCGCCAGGCCGCCAATGATGCCGTTGCCGCGCCGGTGGCGACGGCCCGCAAGGCGTCCGCCAAGTAATACCCTGCGCCGTTTTGCAGGTACGACAGAAGGCCGGGTGCAAGCCCGGCCTTCTTGTTGTCGAGATGACGGCCGGCGCACCGACGCGCTCGATGGCCTGTCGCCGGGTCGGTGTGAATGGCTTTGCGTGGCGAGATGTCGCAGCCCAATGCTTGTCGGTGCCTTGATGGCACTGATATACTTTTAAGGATTGGACTGTGGTTCGTGGCGCCATCGGTGCCGCCTGGTACGAAGCGGCAGAGGGTTGCGTGCTCAACAGTCTTGCTTCGGGTCGACGTATTGCCTTGCACATCGTGGTGCTGCAGCTTGCTGTGGCACTGTTGGCCGGCCTGGCGTTTGCGTTGCACAGCCCGCGCGCTGGTCTGGCTGCGGCTTTGGCTGCGCTGCTGGTGGCGTTGGGCACGTGGTTGATGTCGGCCCGTGTGTTCAGTGGCCTGTACGGCGCGCCGATGGTGCTGGCGCGACTGGTTGCCGGCGTGATGTTGAAGTGGTTCGTGGTCCTGGGTGGTATGGGCGTGATCCTGTTCCAGTACCGCTTGCCGCCGCTGGCTGCCGTGACGGGGCTGATGGCGGCTTGCGCTGGTCATTGGTTGGCAATTCGATTCAAGGGTTGATACATGGCAAGCGAGCCCACTGGCGGTCTTACCGATTACATCCAGCACCATCTGACCCATCTGACGCCGCATGTCGGTGAGGGCGGGTTCTGGGCCGTGCACCTGGATTCCGTTGCCGTGTCGCTGGTGCTGGGTGCGCTGTTTTGCCTGTGGTTCTGGGTCAAGGCGCGCAAGGCGACGGCCGGCGTGCCGAGCAAGGGCCAGGCGTTTGTCGAGATCGTGCTGGAGTTTGTCGACAGCCAGGTCAAGGACGTGTTTCACGGCGACCGCCGCGTGCTCGGGCCGTTGGCGCTGACCATCTTCATCTGGGTCTTGTTCATGAACGCAATGGATCTGCTGCCGGTGGATCTGTTGCCGTGGATCACCGAGATGTTCGGCATCGGCCACTTCCGCGCCGTGCCGACCGCCGACATCAACATGACCTTTGCCATGTCGCTGACCGTGCTGGTGCTGGTCATCTTCTACAGCTTCAAGGCCAAGGGCTTTGGCGGCTACACCAAGGAGCTGGTCACCGCGCCCTTCGAAGCCGGCGGCGTGGTCGGCAAGATCATCCTGGCGCCGTTCAATCTGGCGCTGAACCTGGTGGAGCTGGCGTCCAAGCCGGTGAGCCTGGCCATGCGACTGTTCGGCAACATGTACGCCGGCGAGCTGGTGTTCATGCTGATTGCCGGCTTGTTCACTGCCGCCACCGGCGTGGCGGGCTGGGCGTTGTTCAGCGCTGGCGTGATCGGTTATCTGGCGTGGGGTATTTTCCACATCCTGATCATCACGGTGCAGGCGTTCATCTTCATGGTGTTGAGCGTGGTCTATATCGCCATGGCGCAGGAACACCACTGACCGCGTTTTGTGTTGAGATTTCGCGTTACCCCAACTTTTGTCCTTCAGCCTCAAATCTTCCCAGGAGATCGTCGTGGAACTACTCGCTCACATTGCCCAGATCCAGTCCCTTACCGCCATCGCGCTTGGCTTGATCATCGGCCTGGGTGCACTCGGGGCTTGTATCGGTATTGGCGTCATGGGCTCCAAGTTTCTTGAGGCGGCCGCGCGCCAGCCTGAGCTGATGCCGCTGCTCACCGGCCGCATGTTCCTGCTTGCCGGCCTGATCGACGCGGCGTTCCTGATCGGTGTGGCGCTGGCCATGTACTTCGCGGTGGCCAACCCGTTGATCGCGGAAGTCATGAAGCACGTCGCCGGCTGATAGCCGACCCGTCGACGCGAGCCGCCCGGCCCGCGTCGCCAGAACGTTTTCGCACCCCGTACATACAGGTAACGCAGCGATGGATTTCAACGCGACCCTCATTGGCGAAATGCTCGCATTCGCCTTGTTGATCTGGTTTTGCGTGCACTTCATCTGGCCCTATCTCAACAAGGCCATTGAAGATCGCCAGGTCAAGATTGCCGAGGGACTGGGCGCGGCCGAGCGGGCGCAGGCACAGTTGAAGAACGCCGACGCCAAGGTGGCGGCCGAGATCAAGGTGGCACGTCAGCAGGCCAGCGAGATCATCGATCGTGCCCAGCAGCAGGCCAACGCCATTGTCGACAAGGCGCGCGACGAGGCGCTGGTCGAGATCAATCGCTTGAAGGCCTCCGCCCAGGACGACATTGCGCTGATGGCGCAGCGTGCCCGCGACCAGCTGCGGGAACAGGTCGGGGCGCTGGTGGTGCAGGGCGCGCGCAAGATCGTGCAGCGCGAAATTGATCCAGCGACGCACAAGGCGTTGCTCGATCAACTCGCGGCCGAGATTTAGGAGAGCCTCCCCATGGCCTTCCAGTCATCCGCGTTGTCCCTTCGGGGCCGTCAGGTGGTAGCGCGTGGCGCAGGCCATGCAGGCCGCATGGACAAGTCGCGCGCTGCCGCATGGCGGCCCCGAAGGGGCAACCCTTCGGGCCGGGTCTGTTTGCCCGCATGCCTGCGTCATCACTCAGTCGTGGACGGACGTCCACTCTTTCGTTCTTTCTTGGTCTGCGAGCAAACAGCTCCCGGCGCGAATGGCCGGAAGGCCATGGGGAGGCTCTAATGGCCCAGGCAATCACACTCGCCCGCCCGTACGCCCGCGCTGCCTTCGAGGCGGCGCAAGCCGCTGGCACGCTGGACAGCTGGTCGCAGGCGCTGGCGTTTGCCGCCGCCGTGGCCGGGGATCCGCAAGTGGTGGCGCTGGCCGGCGATCCGCGGGTGACGAGCGCGCAGCGCGTGGCCTTGCATGTTCCCGATGGCATGGGCGCCGATACGCCGTTTACGCGGTTCCTTACTGAGTTGGCGGAGCGTGGCCGGCTGGTGTTGTTGCCGGAAGTGGCGGCGTTGTTTGCCGCCTTGTATCGCGAGGCGCAGTCGCGGCTGTTGGTGCATGTGACCAGTGCCATCGCGCTCGATGCGACGCAGGCCGAGCAGTTGCGGACTTCGTTGCAGCGTCGGTTCAAACGCGATATCGCGCTGGAAACCCAGGTTGATCCGGCGCTGCTGGCCGGCGTGATCGTGGATACCGGCAGCGAAGTCATTGATGGTTCGGCGCGCGGTCGGCTTTCCCGGCTGGCCAGCGCGCTGGTGAATTAAAAACAGAGGGAAAGTGGGGCGCAGCAGGGACTGCGCAGGCGACATGCCACCGCGCCGCCACGCTTGCCCGCCACCCATTCCGCTCAACCCGTTTCCAGATTTGCAGGGTAATGACCATGTCCAGTACCACCTTGAATCCTTCGGAGATCAGCGAGCTGATCAAGGGCCGCATCGAGCAGTTGAAGCTTGGTGCCGAAGCCCGCAACGAAGGCACGATCATCAGCGTGTCCGACGGCATCGTGCGCATCCACGGTCTGGCCGACGTGATGCAGGGCGAAATGATCGAGCTGCCCGGCCATGCGATTGCACTGGCGCTGAACCTGGAGCGCGACTCGGTCGGCGCCGTGGTGCTGGGTGACTACACGCACCTGCGCGAAGGCGACGTGGCCAAGACCACCGGCCGCGTGCTGGAAGTGCCGGTGGGCCCGGAATTGCTCGGCCGCGTGGTCGATGCGCTGGGCAACCCGATTGACGGCAAGGGCCCGCTCGGCGCCAAGCTCACCACGGCGGTGGAGAAAATCGCCCCGGGCGTGATCTGGCGCCAGTCGGTCGACCAGCCGATGCAGACCGGCTACAAGTCGGTTGACGCGATGATCCCCATTGGCCGCGGCCAGCGCGAGCTGATCATCGGCGACCGCCAGACCGGCAAGACCGCGTTGGCGATCGACGCGATCATTGCGCAGAAAAACTCCGGCATTAAGTGCATCTACGTGGCGATCGGGCAGAAGCGCTCGTCGGTGGCCAACGTCGTGCGCAAGCTGGAAGAGCACGGCGCGCTGGCCAACACCATCGTGGTGGTGGCCTCGGCGTCCGAGTCGGCGGCGCTGCAGTACATCTCGCCGTATTCCGGTTGCGCGATGGGCGAGTACTTCCGCGATCGCGGCGAGGATGCGCTGATCGTCTATGACGATCTGTCCAAGCAGGCCGTCGCGTATCGCCAGATTTCCCTGTTGCTGAAGCGCCCGCCGGGCCGTGAGGCGTATCCGGGCGACGTGTTCTATCTGCACAGCCGCCTGCTCGAGCGCGCCTCGCGCGTGTCGGTCGCCTATGTGGAGAAGTTCACCGACGGCGCCGTGAAGGGCAAGACCGGTTCATTGACCGCGCTGCCGATCATCGAGACCCAGGCGGGCGACGTGTCCGCGTTCGTGCCGACCAACGTGATCTCCATCACCGACGGGCAGATCTTCCTGGAAACCGACTTGTTCAATGCCGGCATTCGCCCGGCCGTGAACGCCGGTATCTCGGTGTCGCGCGTTGGCGGTTCGGCACAGGCCAAGATCGTCAAGAAGCTGTCCGGCGGCATAAAGCTGTCGCTGGCGCAGTTCCGCGAGCTGGCGGCGTTCGCGCAGTTTGCCTCCGACCTGGACCCGGCCACGCGCGCGCAGCTTGATCGCGGCCAGCGCGTCACCGAGCTGATGAAGCAAAAGCAATACGCGCCGCTGTCGATCGCCGAGCTGGCGGTGTCGGTGTACGCCGCCGAAAAGGGCTATCTGGATGATCTGGCGGTCGACAAGGTGCTGCCGTTCGAGCACGGCCTGCACGCGTTCATGCACCAGAACCACGAGAAGCTGATGCAGGACGTGGTCGCCACCGGCAAGTGGGACAAGGACATCGAAGGCGCGTTCAAGGCGGCGCTGGACGAGTACAAGAAGACGGGTAGTTGGTGAGAGAAGCGGGGAGCAGGAAACGGGGAACGGGCGCATCGACATACCCCGGTCCACCGGTTCCTTTTCCCACCTGACGAAGCACTGAAGCGAGGAGGGCGCGGCAAGACGGGCGCAACAAAGCGGGATGTGGCAGGCGCGTCATGCGCGTCACGTCCCCGTACCCCGTTCCCCGTACCCCCGAAGCGAGCACAGCGAGCGAGATAGATGGCCAGCGGACGCGAAATCAAAACCAAGATCAAAAGCACGCAGAACATGCGCAAGGTGACTGGCGCGCTGCAGATGGTCTCGGCTTCCAAGATTCGCAGGGCGCAGGACTTGATGCGCGCCTCGCGCCCGTATGCGCATGCCATGCGCCGGGTGATTGCGCATGTGGCGCAGGCCAGCACCGATTTCAGCCATCCGTTTTTGCAGCAGCGCGAGACGGTTGCGCGCGTCGGCTACATCGTGGTGTCGACCGATCGCGGACTGTGCGGCGGGCTCAACTCCAATCTGTTCCGCCGCCTGTTGCCGCAAATCCACGAGTGGCAGCAGAAAAACGTGCAGGTGGATGTGGTCGCCATCGGCCAGAAGGCCATCCAGTTTTTCAGCCATCTCAAGGGCATCAACCTGGTCGGCAGCGTCGGCCAGCTGGGCGAGCGGCCCAAGCTGGAAAGCCTGATTGGCGTCATCAAGGTCATGCTTGACGCGTACAAGGCCAACACGCTCGACCGCGTGTTTCTCGCCTACAACGATTTCGTCAACACCATGAGCCAATTGCCGACGGTCGACGCCTTGCTGCCGTTGCCGTTGGTGGCCGAGGAGCTGGCCGCGCACCAGAGTGCAGGCGACTCGGCGTACGCCGGCGTCAGCCTCGGCCAGAGCCACGACTGGGATTATCTCTACGAGCCGGACGCGCAGACGGTGCTGGGGTACGTGCTGGACCGCTACATCGAGTCCATCGTCTACCAGGCTGCGCTGGAGAACCTCGCCAGCGAGCACGCCGCGCGCATGGTGGCGATGAAGAGCGCGTCGGACAACGCCAACAAGGTGATCGACGAGCTGACCTTGAGCTACAACAAGGCGCGGCAGGCGGCGATTACGCAGGAGATTTCCGAGATTGTCGGTGGTGCGGCGGCAGTGTGAGGATTGACCCTTCGCCCCGCAGGTGAAGGCGGCGCCCGGCGCCCCAACCCCTCTCCTCTTGGGAGCAGGGCCAACAAACACGAGTTTGAAGGTTCGAGGAAACGATCAATGAGTCAGGGCAAAGTGGTTCAGATCATCGGCGCCGTTGTCGACGTGGAGTTCCCGCGTGACCAGGTGCCGCAGGTGTACGACGCGCTGAAGATCGGCGGCACGGCGATCACGCTGGAAGTGCAGCAGCAGCTGGGCGACGGCATCGTGCGCACGATCGCGCTCGGTTCCACCGAGGGCCTCAAGCGCGGCTTGCTGGCGGACAACACCGGTGAGGGCATCAAGGTGCCGGTCGGCAAGGCCACGCTCGGGCGCATCATGGATGTGCTGGGCAATCCCATCGACGAAGTCGGCCCGATCGAGGCCGCCGACCATTGGACCATCCACCGCGAAGCGCCGTCCTACGACGACCAGGCTGCGGCCAATGACTTGCTGGAAACCGGCATCAAGGTCATCGATCTGGTCTGCCCGTTTGCCAAGGGCGGCAAGGTCGGCCTGTTCGGCGGCGCCGGTGTCGGCAAGACCGTCAACATGCTTGAGCTCATCAACAACATCGCCACCCAGCACGCCGGCCTGTCGGTGTTTGCCGGCGTCGGCGAGCGCACCCGTGAAGGCAACGACTTCTATCACGAGATGCAGGAAGCCGGCGTGGTCAAGCTCAACGACCTGCCGGCGTCCAAGGTCGCCATGGTCTACGGCCAGATGAACGAGCCGCCCGGCAACCGCCTGCGCGTCGCGCTGACCGGCCTGACCATGGCCGAGTACTTCCGCGACGAGAAGGACGAGCATGGCAAGGGCAAGGACGTACTGTTCTTCGTCGACAACATCTACCGCTACACGCTGGCCGGTACCGAGGTGTCCGCGCTGCTCGGCCGCATGCCGTCGGCCGTGGGCTACCAGCCGACGCTGGCCGACGAAATGGGCGTGCTGCAGGAGCGCATCACCTCGACCAAGACCGGTTCCATCACCTCGATCCAGGCCGTGTACGTGCCGGCGGATGACTATACCGATCCATCGCCGGCCACCACGTTTGCGCATCTGGATTCCACCGTGGCGCTGTCGCGCGACATCGCCAGCCTGGGTATTTACCCGGCCGTCGACCCGCTCGCCTCCACCAGTCGCCAGCTCGATCCGCTGATCATCGGCCAGGAGCACTACGACGTCGCCCGCCGCGTACAGGGCACGCTGCAGCGCTACAAGGAGCTGAAGGACATCATCGCCATCCTCGGCATGGACGAGTTGAGCGAGGTGGACAAGCAGTCGGTGTCGCGCGCGCGCAAGTGCGAGCGCTTCTTCAGCCAGCCGTTCCACGTGGCCGAAGTGTTCACCGGCGCACCGGGCAAGTACGTGCCGCTGAAGGAAACCATCCGCGGCTTCAAGATGATCGTCGATGGCGAAGTCGACCACCTGCCGGAGCAGGCGTTCTACATGGTCGGCACGATTGATGAGGCGATCAAGAAGGCCGAGGACATGGCCGCGAAGAAAGCCGCCTGATTCTGAAAGGCGGGAACGGGGAGCAGGGAACCGGGAACGGGCAAAGCGAAAGCGTCGCTACCCCAACGCCATGGTTCCCCGTCCCCGGTTCCCCGTTCCCGTCGAGCACAGCGAGACATTGAAATGACCTCAACCATTCGCGTCGACATCGTCAGTGCCGAAGCCGAGATTTACTCCGGCGCCGCGACGATGGTGATTGCCACCGGCGAGCTTGGCGAGCTGGGCATCACCCCGCGCCACGCACCGCTGATCACGCGCCTGAAGCCGGGCCATGTCGACGTGTTGCTGGAAAGCGGCGAACGCCAGCAGTTCTATGTCTCCGGCGGCATGCTGGAAGTGCAGCCGCAGGTTGTCACCGTGCTGGCCGACACCGCCGCCCGTGCTGACGACTTGGACGAGGCCGCCGTGCTGCGGGCAAAAAAGGAAGCCGAGGACGCGTTGCATAACCGTACCGAGGAAATGGACGTCGCCCAGGCCCAGGCCAAGCTCACCCAGGCGCTGGCCCAGTTGCAGGCGCTGGAACGTCTGCGCAAGAACCTCAAGCACTGAGTTGTTGCGTTTGACCTGATCGCGGCAGGGCCTGGTTCCAATTTCACGCTTCAGATCCCTTCCACCCCTGTTGGGGCGGCGGCTTTGTCGTGTCGCAGTCTCGTGTGGAGTGGGCGCTGATCGTTGAGATTACACTCGTAATCCTATAAGGTGCCGGTGAATCCGCTGCCGGAATCGCGCCATGATGGAATGCCTTCGCCGCAGCATGCCGACCCTGTCCTGCGTCGTGCTGGCGTCTTGTGTCCATGTCGCGCCGGCACCAATGCCAACGCATGCCGGTGAGGCCTCGTATCGACTGCACGACGATGCCGCGGCCACGCATTACACCCTGCCGGAGGCGAGCACGGCCAGTGGTGCCGGGTTGCTGGCACACCCCGCGCCGGTGTATCCCGCCGCGTTGCTGCCGGCTTGTCCGCCACCGGTGGAACTGCTGGCCAAACTGGTCGTGGGCACGGACGGGCAAGTCAGTGCCGTGCACTTCCCGGCCGCGAGTGAGGCCGATCCTGCCTACCGTGCGGCAGTGCGCGAAGGCGTCAAGGGTTGGCGCTTCGAGCCACTGGTGTTCCAGCGCTGGACGGATGGTACGGACGGCGGCCGCCACGTGGTGGACAGCACCGCCAAGCCCTTCAGCCTCGACTACGTGTTCCGCTTTGCCTGTCATGGCGGCAAGCCGCAAACCGGGGCTGCCGCGTCTTGAGGCTTGGGGCGGCTGCTATGCTCGGCGGCCAGCACAGTCAAGGTCGACACGCATGAACCAGGCCCCGCTGCACATCGTCATTCTCGCCGCCGGCGCCGGAACGCGGATGAAGTCGGCGCGACCCAAAGTGCTGATGCCGCTGGCCGGGCGGCCGCTGCTGGCGCATGTGCTGGAGACGGCGCGCGCCTTGCAGCCGGCGGCCATCCATGTGGTGTATGGCCACGGCGCCGAGCAGGTATTGGCCGCTTTTGCGCAATCTGCCGACGTGCACTGGGTGCTGCAGGCCGAGCGCCTGGGCACCGGCCACGCCGTTGCCCAGGCGCTGCCGGCCGTGCCCGATGCGGCCAGCGTGCTGGTGCTGTATGGCGACGTGCCGCTGATCCGCGCCGACACCTTGCGTGATTTGGCGCAGGTGGATGGCGGCTTTGGTTTGCTGACCGTGCGCCTGGCCGATCCCAGCGGCTACGGCCGCGTCCTGCGCGATGGCAACGGTCATGTGCGTGCGGTGGTGGAGGACAAGGACGCCAGCGACCAGCAACGTGCGGTGGACACGGTCAACACCGGCATCGTGCTGGCACCGGCGGGCGAGTTGCGCGGCTGGGTCGATCAGCTTGGCCACGACAATGCGCAGGGCGAGTATTACCTCACGGATATTTTTGCCGCCGCTGCGGCACAGAGGCGACCGGCGCTCAGCGTCGAGTGCACCGACCCGCTGGAAGTGGCTGGCGCCAACGACGCGCGTCAGCTGGCCGCACTGGAAGCCGCCTTGCGCCAGCGTGCGGCCGATGCGTTGCTGGCCGATGGCGTGCGCCTGGCCGATCCGGCACGCATTGACGTGCGCGGCACGGTCCGCACCGGTGTCGACGTGGACCTCGATGTCGATGTGATCCTGGAAGGCGCGGTGACTTTGGGCGACGCGGTGCGCATCGGCCCGTTCACGCGCTTGAAGGATGTGCAACTGGCTGCCGGCACCGTGGTGCAGGCGCATTGCGATCTCGATGGCGTTGTCACCCACGGCGCCTGCACGATCGGCCCGTTCGCGCGCCTGCGTCCGGGCAGCGAGCTTGATGCCGGCGCGCACGTCGGCAATTTCGTCGAGACCAAGAAAACCCGCGTCGGCACCGGCAGCAAGGTCAATCATCTGACCTACCTGGGCGACACCGAGATTGGCGCCGGCGTCAACGTCGGTGCCGGCACCATCACCTGCAACTACGACGGCGTGAACAAGTTCCGTACGGTGATCGGCGACGGTGCCTTCATCGGCTCCAACAGCGCGCTGGTGGCGCCGGTGACCGTCGGCGCGCAGGCCACCATCGGTGCCGGTTCGGTGATTACCCGCGATGCACCGGCCGGTGAACTCACCGTCGCCCGTGGCCGGCAGTTGACCCTGCCCGGCTGGAAGCGGCCAACCCGGCAAACGCCGTAAGGCGAATACCGCGCGCCGTGTCGCGCGAGAGGTTGGCGGCGCGGGCCGTCATCATGGCGGCACCTGTCGCGCAATCGGTATCGGGTGATGGAGGTCAGGGCCGGATCGTCGTGGTCGTCGCATGCTGTGGTTCGGCACTTCGTGCTGTCGTGGACAGGAAGCGGCGGCGGATCGATGTGGATGGAACGGTGTGACAGCGGGCGGTCTCCCCTCGCCAGCTGGCTTGTCATCACGCGCATGACGTCGCGAATGGCGCGGAGATGTCGAAAGGGCTGCGGCTGGGCGAACCCGACTACACGGTTTCGCCGCCCGGCGCAGCCGGTTTCGTCCCTTCCCCTTGCGGAGTTGTCCCATGTCCCCAGCCACCCTGATTGCCGCCTTGCGGCACGACCATGTGCAGATGCGCGAATTGCTCGACGCCGCGCGTCGCAGCGGCATTGCCAGCGCTGCCGGCCAGCAGCAGTTGCAACAGGCCCGACGCATGATCGTCGAGCACCTGCGGCATGAAGATGTGCAGCTTTATCCCGCGTTGCGCGAGTGCGCCGATACGCACCAGTTGGCCAATGAATATGCCGATGAGATGCAGGACTTGTCGCGCGAAATCCTGGCCTTCTTCGACCGCATGGAACACGAGCGCGACAACCTGGCGTTCGCCCGCGACTTCGGCAAGCTGCTGGGGACGCTCAGCAAGCGCTGGACGCGCGAGGAAGTGCGCCTGTACCCCGCCTATGACACGTATTGTGCGGGCCGGAAAAGAGCCGGTTGACCGAAGCCTGGCGGGATCGACATCGCGCGGATCAATGGACGCGGGCGTGAGGCCCGCGCCGGTTCGCGCACGCGCTCATGCGTAGCGCCAGCCGTCGATCTCCACCAGCAATTCGCGGCGGCAGACGTCGGCGTGCAGCAGCAGCAGCGGCACGCCGGGCAGGCGGCGTTGCAGTCGCGCACGCACATGCGCGGCGTCCTCGACATGGCGCACATAGACCTTGAGCGGCGCATCCTGGTCCAG
Organism: uncultured Rhodanobacter sp.; assembly: GCA_964568445.1. Taxonomy (GTDB): domain Bacteria; phylum Pseudomonadota; class Gammaproteobacteria; order Xanthomonadales; family Rhodanobacteraceae; genus Rhodanobacter. Next base: position 55,160 of record CAZMPZ010000008.1, read on the forward strand.
CGTGCGCGGCAGGTGCGCGGCGCCAAGCAGGGCGTCGATATTGGTCAGCGTTTCGTCCAGCTGTGCATCGAGGTCGTCGCGGTGCGCCGAGGCGTGGCCGACCACCGCGGCCGTGCCGGAGATGGCCAGCGCGTCGCGCGCCGGCAACACCATGGCGCGGGCAAAGCTGGGCGGCGTGCGGCCGTATTGGCGCGGATAGCGCCAGGCGCTGACCTGGCGTGGGTTTTCCACGCGCGTACCCGGCTGGTCGCAGGCGAGCAGGTACACCTGCAGCACGGGTTGCGGGCCATGGTGACCGAGTGCGCTGGCGGCGGGAAAGCCGTCGCGGAAATGGTCGGCCATGCCACGCGCGCGGCCAATGCAAAACTGCTTGTAGCGCTCGGCATCGCCGATGCCCTGGTTGATCGCGCCCATGTAGTTCCAGGTGCGCAGGACGTGGGTTTCGGCGCGTCCGGCCAGCAGCTGGCACAGCTGCGTGTAGGCGTGGCAGGCGGCCGGGCCGGGGCCGCCAAATGCGTGCTCATCCAGCGTGATGGCGGCAAACAGCCAGCCGCCGCCGGCCGCCCAGTGCACGTCGCCGGCACGGCCGTGGCTGACGGGCGCATCGATCTGCCATACCTCGATGGGTGCCGCCGGCTCCAGCGGTTCCAGCGTCACCTGCAGCCAGCGCGGATCGTCATTGGCGCCTGCCGCATCCGCGCCGGTCGTCGCGCCGAAACCGAAGGCCGCCAGCGTGCCCTGGTCCGCCAGTGCCTGCGCGGCGTCCAGCGCGCGATAGATCACCCGTGGCGCGCGGCGCGCGAGCGGGTCGGCGTAGGGTTTTTCACGAACTGGCAACATGATCGGACATCAGGAAAACAAGGCCGCCATGTTACACTTTGCCGCCATTGCCCTTGGGGCGGCAAGGCATTCAGGGCGTGGGATCGGCATGACAGAACAGACCGCGGCAGAGCATGAATTGGCCACGATGATCGTGGCGTGTCTGAATCTGGAAACCGTCACGCCCGAGCAGATCGACCCGCAAGCGCCGTTGTTTGGCGGCGACCTCGGGCTCGATTCCATCGACGCGCTGGAGATCGCCTTGGCCGTGTCCAAGCGTTACGGCTTTCAGCTGCGCTCGGACAACCCCGATAACCGGCAGATTTTCGCCACGCTGCGTGGTTTGAGCGCGCATGTGGAGCAGCACCGGGTCGGCTGATCGTGGCCGCTGCCTGCCTTGAAAGTACTTCGTGATGCGCCGTCCGCTGACTTGGACCGCAGCATGGTGGCTGGCGTATGTCGCCTTGTTGCTGGCCGGCTGGCTGACGCAGCGTGCCCTGTGGTCGGCCTTGGCGCTTGGTGTATTGGTGACCGCCGTGGCCTGGCCGGCGCTGGTGCGGCGTCGTTGGCGTGCGTGGTGCGGCTGGCTCGGGGCCGAGGCGCTGGTCCTGGTTGCCGGTGTGGCCGGGTTTGGCGACCTGTTGCTGGAAGCCGTGCCGATCATCATCTGCGCCGCGCTGGCGTGGTGGTTTGCGCGTAGCCTGCGTCGTGGCCGACCACTGGTGGCGCGATGCATCGCCGCCATCGAGGGCGAGTCGCGCCTGGCCGAACGTGGCGTGGCGCGTTACGCCCGCCAGCTGACGGTGTTCTGGGCCGCGTTGATGGCATTTCAGGCCGTCGTCATGGCCGTGCTGTGGCTGCTGGCGGAGGGTGCGGGCATGTTGGCACGGCTGGGGCTGGCGGTGCCGCTTGCCGTCGATGCACGGCTGGCGGCAGCCTGGCTGCATGTTGGCGGTTACGCCTTGCTGCCGGTAGTGTTCGTGCTGGAGTACGCGTGGCGGCGTTGGCACCTGCGGCACCTGCGGCATCCCGGCCTGGTGAGCTTTTTGCGGCAGCTGGCACGCAACTGGCCGCGCTTGCTGCATGACGGGGGCGATGCGCCGACATCCTTCACGCAGGCGTTTTGTATCTCCGCCGCGCATCCGGCACTGCCTGGGCATTTCCCCGGGCGGCCGCTGGTACCGGGGGTGATGGAGTTGGAGCAGGTCGCGCTGGCGCTGCGCGCGTGGCGCGGTCAGCGTCTGGCGCGTGTGCTGGACGCCAAGTTCGTGCGGCCATTGCTGCCCGCACAAGGTGCGCAGGTGCAGCTTCGCGCCGCAGATGCAGCTTCGCTGCGGGTACAGTTTGAAATCACGCACGATGGCATGGTGCTGGCGCGCGGCAACGTCGAGGGAGCGGCATGACTACGGCAGAACACTGGCACGACCGGCCGGAAGGCGGCGGGCATTTCGCCATCTGGTTGATCCGCACCATTGCCCTGTATGGCGGGCGGCGGCTGGGGCGCGCTTGCCTGTATCCCATCACGCTGTATTTCTATCTGCGTCGCGGGCCGGAGCGGCGTGCCTCGCGGGAATATCTGCAACGCGTGTTTGGTCGCCCGACGACCGCGCTGGAGGTGCTGCGGCACATTCATTGTTTTGCCGCCACCATCCTTGATCGCGTATTCCTGCTGGCGCATGGCGAGGCGCCGTTCCACATCGAGACCCAGGGCCTGGAATGGCTCGACGCGCGCCTGGCGCAGGGCGGCGGCGTGCTGCTGTTTGGTTCGCACCAAGGCAGTTTCGAAGCCTTGCGTACGCTTGGCGCCCGGCGTCCGCACATGCCGCTGCGGGTGGTGTTGGACAAGCAAAAGACGCCGGCGCTGACCGAGCTGCTGGAAGCCCTGGCGCCGGATGTCGGGGCCTGCGTCATCGATGCCGCGCAAGGCGGCGCTTCCGTCGCGCTGGCGATGGCCGAGGCCTGCGCCGATGGTGCGCTGGTGGCCATGCTGGCTGATCGCGGACAGACCGGCGAGGTGCTGCATCGGGTGAATTTCCTGGGCTTGCCGGCGCCGTTCCCGACCAGTCCGTGGCTGCTTGCCAACGCCCTGCAGGTGCCGGTGGTGCTGTGCTTCGGGTTGTATCTGGGCGGTAATCGGTATCGGTTGATCTTCGAGCCGTTTGCCGAGCAGGTGGACATTCCGCGCCGCACGCGTGGCGCCGCGCTGGATGCGCTGCTCGCCCGGTATGCTCAGCGGCTTGAGCATTACATCCGCGCCGCCCCTTACAACTGGTTCAATTTCTATGACTTCTGGCAACAAGATGGCGGCTCTGGCGTGGGCGCTGCTCAGCCTGTCGCTGTGCGCCACGACGGCGTGGGCAACTGAACCCGCGCCCGCGTCGTCGGTGATGACGACCCCGGCGACCGTGAAACTCATTGCCGCGCTGGGCCAGCCGGCACCGGCGCATACGGCGTTTGCCGAGGCGCGGTTCATGGCCATGCTGGAGCGCCCGCTGGTGGTCTCCGGCGAGCTGGCGTGGCTGGGGGGTGATCGCCTGCAGCGGCATGTGGCGCAGCCTCGGGCCGAGACCTTCACCCTGGCCGATGGCGAGGTGACGCAGCAGCGTCCTGGCCGGCGCGCGCGGCATTTCTCGCTTGATCGCGCACCGCAATTGCAGGTGTTGCTGGACAGCTTTGTCGCCCTGCTGAGCGGTGACGTCACGCGCCTGCAGCAGGCGTTTGCCATCGACCATCAAGACGCCGCCGATGGCATGTGGACGCTGACCCTCACGCCGCGTGATTCCAAGTTGGCGGCGACGGTCCAGCGCATCGTCATCGATGGCCATGACCATGCCTTGCGTTGTATCCACATCCGTGAGGCCGACGGCGACGCGACGGTGGATCTGCTCGGACCGCTGGCCGCGCGGATGCCCGCCATGCCGACGTCCGAGGCGCTGCAGGCACTGTGCCAGGCCGCGCCTTGACCCTGTCTGGCGGCCCGCGCGCGGCGTTGTTGCTGGGCTGGCTGCTGGCGCTGGCGGCCTTGGGCTGGATGGTCGGCCAGCGTCTGCAGGTCAGTTCCGACTTGCGCAGTTTCATGCCGGCGCCGACCACGCCCGACCAGCGACTGTTGATGGCGCAGGTAGGCGAAGGCCCGGCCTCGCGTTTGCTGCTGCTGGCCATTGCCCGCGGTGAGGGCGCGCCGGGTGGTCGCGTCGATGACGCTGCCGCCGCGCAGCTGGCGACGCTCAGCCGCGGCCTGGTTGCCGCGCTCAAGACGGATCGGCGTTACAGCCAGGTCGTGAACGGCAGTTTCGATCTGACGGCGCTCGATCCGCAGCTGCTGCCGTATCGCTACCTGCTGTCGCCGACGCTGGACACGCACACATTGGACGCGACGTATCTGACCGAGCAGCTGCACGACCGGCTGGACGACCTGGCCTCGCCCGGCGCCAGCCTGCTCAAGACCATCCTGCCGCGCGACCCGACATTGGAGATGCTCCAGCTGGCGCAGCGGTGGGCGCCAGCCAAGTCGCCGCAAGTACGCGATGGCGTGTGGTTTTCGCCGCGGGGCGAGGCCTTGCTGCTGGTGCAAACGGCCGCCGCCGGGTTTGATCCGGACGCGCAGCAGGCCGCGGTCGACGGTATCGAGCGCGCGTTTCATGGCCTGCCCGGCAGCCCGCAGGCACGACTGCAACTGAGTGGGCCGGGCTATTTCAACGTGGTGATGGCCGCGCAGACGCGCCATCAGGCGGAGTGGATCGGCCGCGTTTCCAGCGTCGGCTTCATCGTGTTGCTGCTGCTGGCCTATCGCAGTGTCGGCTCATTGCTGCTGTCGGCGTTGCCTATCGCCAGCGCGGCATTGGCCGGCATTGCCGCCTTGACGGTGCTGTTCCCCAGCGTGCACGGCATCACCCTGGCGTTTGGCTTCACCTTGCTTGGCGTGGCGCAGGAATATCCGATCCGCGTGCTCAGCCATCGCCGCGCCGGCGAGGATGCGCTGGCCAGCGTACGCGTGCTGTGGCCGCTGCTGCTCACCGCGGTGGCTTCCGCCTGCATTGCCTATGCGGCGTTCTATGCCTCGGGCGTGATCGGGCTGCAGCAATTGGCGGTGTTCACCATCGTCGGCCTGCTGGTGGCCGGCTTCAGTACGCGTTATCTCCTGCCGCATCTGCTGCCGCGCCGCGTGCGGGACGTGGCCGACATGGCCTGGCTCAAACGCGCGCGAGCCGTGGTCGATGCCTTGCCGCGGCCACGCTGGATTCCGCTGTTGGTGGGCGTGGTCATCGTCGCCTTGCTGGCCACGGCGCGCACGCCGTTCTGGCAAAACAACCTGGCGGCACTGACCCCGCTGCCGCCATCGCTGCTGCAGCGCGATGCCCGGCTGCGCGAAGCGCTGGGCGCGCCGGATGTGCGCTATCTGCTGGTGCTGCGCGCGCCCACCGAACAAGGCGTGCTGGCGTTGTCCGCGCATTTGCAGGGTGCGGCCGACGCCTTGGTGGCCGATGGCGCGGTGGATGCGCTGGAGCTGCCGTCGCGCTATCTGCCGCCGCTGGCCGTGCAGCGCGCGCGACAGGCGCGGTTGCCGGATCGACCCACGCTGGAACGCGATTTGCGCCAGGCCTTGCGCGGTTTGCCGTTTCGCGCCGAGGTGTTCGCGCCCTTTGTCGACGACGTGCAGGCCGCGCGCGCACTGCCGCTGCTGACGCCCGAACGCTACGCGCGCACGCCGCTGGGCCAGCGGCTGGCGGCCATGCTGGTGCCGCACGATGGGCAGTGGCTGGGCCTGGCCACGGTCAGCGGCGTGCACGATGTGGCTGCCTTGCAGGCGCTGGGCGCGCGCAGTGATGGCGCCGTGCGGCTGCTGGACTTGAAGGTGGCTTCCGAATCCCTGGTGGCCGATTACCGCGCGCGCATCCTGCACGCCTTGCTGTGGGCGGCGCTGGCGCTGGTCCTGACCATCAGTGTCGCCTTGCGCAGCGTGCGTCGCGCATGGCATGTGCTGGCGCCGATGACGCTGGCGACGTTTTTGGTGCTGGCGGTGGAGCGTGCGCTGGGCATCGAGATTTCCCTGTTCCACCTGGTGGCGCTGATCCTGGCTGGCGGACTGGGCCTGCATTACGCGTTGTTCTTTGAGCGCGATAGTGGCGACGGTGCCGAACAGCGCCGCGTGCTGCACGCCACGCTGGTGTGCGTCGCCTCCGCGCTGCTGGTGTTTGGCGCGCTGGCATGGGCCAGCATTCCCGTGCTGCGCGCCATCGGCCTGACGGTGAGCCTGGGCGTCGCGTTTCATTTCTGTCTATCGATCCTGATGGCGCCGCATGCTCGCCAAGGCTGACTTCGCACCGCTGCTGCCGCACGCCGGCAGCATGTGCCTGCTTGACGCCGTGCTGGCATGGGATGCGACGACCCTGCACGCCATCACGGCCAGCCATGCCCGCACCGACAATCCGTTGCGTGGCCCGCAAGGCCTGCATGCCGTGCACCTGGCCGAGTACGCCGCGCAGGCCATGGCCGTGCACGGCGCCTTGCTGGCGCGATCGCAGGGTAACCAGACGATGCGCCCCGGCCGGCTGGTCAGCCTGCGCGACGTGCAGCTTTTTGCCGCATATGTGGATCGTCTGGACGGCCGTCTGGACGTCCATGTCGCGTGCCTGTATGCCGACCAGGCCGGGGCGCAGTACGCGTTCCGGGTTGAACACGGCACGCGCCTGCTGGCCAGCGGGCGCATCGCGGTGATCCACCCCGTGATGGACTGACGCGGCTGGCGCAACGTTTCGCGGCCTTTGCCGGGCGGGCTACACTTGCAAACGGGCATTGCTGACATGGCGAGACAGCGTCACGTCGATTCGTTGCCCATCCGGGCTTTCGATAGACGGTCGTCGTGCAAGGCCGACGGCGCCATGCGTCCGCCGACTGTCCGGTCCCACAGGGGGATGCGTGCAATGGATCGCCTCGAAAAAATTCGCCGTCGGCGTCGTGCCGGCGTGCGCGAGGCTGACCATTGGCCCAGCCGGGCTTGCCGATCACGGCAAAGCACGCCGTATCACCTCTGTTGCCGCATTGCCGCCCGGCCGTTGCCGACCGGGTGAGTCCTCGCGTCGTGCCTGTCGTCATCCCCGCAAGAGTTGTCGCCACCCGCACCCAAGGACATCACCCCATGAACCACATCTATCGCCTGGTCTGGAATCGCGCACTGCGCCAGTCACAAGTGGCTTCGGAGCTGGCCCACTCGGCGCAGGGCGGACAAACCGGCGGCAAGATGGCGGCGTGCCGCCCGCACCGATTGGCCCAGGCGTGCGCCGTGGCGCTGTGTCTGTCGCCGCTGCTGGCATGGGGTGCGGCGCCGGTGGCCATCCACGCGTCGCTGGCGCCGCTGCAGGTCGCTACCGGCACGACCCGCCCGGCACCGTTGCGCGTCACGCCCAACCCCGGCGCCACGGTCAGTCCCACAACCGTCAGCCCCGCGACCATCCATCCCAGCGGTGGCCAGGTCACTGCCGGCAGCGGGGCCATCAGCCAAAGCGGCTTGACCACCACCATCGACCAGTACAGCCAGAACCTGTCGCTCAACTGGCTTACCTTCAACATTGGCGCGGACAGCACGGTCAACTTCTTGCAGCCGAACGCGCAGTCCATCGCCGTCAACCGCATTGCCGACCCCAATGGCAGCGTGATCCTGGGCCACCTCAACGCCAACGGCCAGGTGTTCCTGATCAATCCCAACGGCGTGCTGTTTGGCCAGGGCGCGCAAATCAACGTCGGCGGGCTGGTCGCTTCCACGCTGGATGTCAGCGATAGCGAACTGGGCAGCGCCACGCTGCATTGGCGCGGCGACAGCCAGGCCAGCGTCATCAATCAGGGCACCCTCCATGCTGACGGCGGTTATGCCGCCCTTGTCGCCGCCCAGGTCATCAACAACGGCACGCTTGCCGCCAACGGTGGCAGTGTCGCGCTGGGCGCCGGCAATGCCATCACGCTGAGCTTCGACGGTAGCCGCCTGCTGGGCATGCGGGTGGATAAAAGCACGCTCGCTGCCTTGGCTGAAAACAAGCAGCTGATTGTCGCCGACGGCGGCCAGGTACTGATGAGCGCCGGTGCAAAAGACGCGTTGCTGGCCAGCACCGTCAACAACACCGGCACGATCCAGGCGCGGACAGTGGAAAACCGCGCCGGCAAGGTCGTGCTGCTTGGCGGCATGCAAGCCGGCACCACGCACGTCACCGGTACGCTGGATGCCAGCGCGCCCAATGGCGGCAACGGCGGCTTCGTCGAAACCAGTGCCGCGCAGGTCAAGATCACCGACGATGCCCGCATCACCACGCGTGCCAGCGATGGACGCACGGGCACCTGGCTGATCGACCCGAACGACTACACCGTCGCGGCGTCCGGCGGCGACATCAGCGGGGCAACGCTGTCGACCAACCTGGCTGGCACCAGCGTCAGCATCCTTTCCAGCGATGGTTCCACGGCGGGCGGCGGCAACATCAACATCAACGACACGGTGAGTTGGGGCGCCAACACGCTCACCCTCACTGCCGCCAATGACATCAACATCAATGCGGTGATGACCGCCAGCGGCAGCGCCGGCCTGGCGTTGAACCCGGCCACCGCCAACGGCGCGGACACCGACGTGGCCGGTGGCACCGTCAACGTCATGCCCGGCGGCCGGGTGGATTTCACCGGTGCCAGCAACGCCTTGAGCATGAGTGGCACGGCCTACACCATCATCACCAGCCTGGGCACCGGAACCAGCGCCACCCCGACGGATCTGCAAGGCATCAACAAAGACCTCGCCGGTCATTACGCCCTGGGTGCGAATATCGACGCCAGCACCACCAATGTCTGGAACAGCTACGCCGGTTTCACGCCGCTTGGCAACGACACCGCGAGGTTCACCGGCATCTTCGATGGCCTTGGGCACACCATCAGCGGATTGAGCATCAACCGGGGCGCTATCGACTACGTTGGCTTGTTCGGCTACGCCGATGCGGGCAGTGCGATCCGCAACGTCGGTTTACTTGACGGGTCGATTACGGGCAAGTCCTCCGTCGGTGGCCTGGTCGGGCGTAATGAGGGGCGTATTACGTCGAGCTATGCCACCGCCTCGGTCAGCGGTAATGGCAATGTTGGCGGTCTGGTCGGCCACAACTCCGGCAGCGGCACCATTGCATCAAGCCATGCCTCGGGCGCCGTCAACGGCAGCGGCAGTGTTGGCGGCCTGGCCGGACAAAATTCCGGCGGCGGCGCCATTGCGTCGAGCCATGCCACGGGGGCGGTCCACGGCAGCGGGGATACGGGCGGCCTGGTCGGGTTCAACGATGGCAGCAGTATTGCGTCGAGTTACGCCACGGGCGCGGTTGAGGGCGGTAGTACGACGGGGGGCCTGGCGGGGTTCAACGGCAACGGCAGCAGCATCACGTTGAGCTACGCCACCGGCATGGTCAGCGGTACCGGTCTCAGTGCTGGCGGCCTGGTCGGCGAGAATCTTGCGGGTGCCAGCATTGCATCGAGCTACGCCACCGGCGCAGTAACCGGCACAACGCAAGTGGGCGGCCTGGTCGGCTACAACAACAGCTCCATTACCGGCAGCTTCTGGGATAGCTTCAGCACCGGTCAGGCAGTCGGCATTGGCGGGGGTACCGTCGCTGGTGCCAGCGCCATCACCAGTGACCCGGGCCAGTCCGGCGCGATCGACGACGCCTTCACGCAGAGTGCGTACGCCGGTTTCGACTTTGCCCGCGATTGGTTCATGGTCGAGGGGAATACCCGGCCGTTCCTGCGCGGCGAGTACAGCACCAGCATCGGCAACGCCCATCAATTGCAGTTGATGGCGATGAACCTCGGCGCGCAGTACGCCCTCGCCGCCGATATCGACGCCAGCGAAACCGCCCGTGCCGTCGACAGCCCCACGCCTGCCGATGCGGCGGGCATGTGGAGCCATGCCGGGTTCAGCCCGGTGGGCGACTATCTCGGCGCCGATAGCGCCCGTCGTTTTGTCGGCATCTTCGACGGCCTCGGCCACACCATCAGCGGCCTGACCATCAACCGGCCCGTCACCGATTACGTTGGTCTATTCGGTTTTACCGACGCTGGCAGCGTAGTTCGCGGCGTCGGCCTGCGAGGTGGGTCAGTCACGGGCCGCAGCCAAGTCGGTGGCCTGGCTGGGGAAAACGCTGGAACGATCAGCCAGGCCTATGCCAGCAGTGCGGTCATTGCGGTCGACAGCATCAGCAATGCCGTCGGTGGCCTGGTCGGGGCCAACGATGGCGAAATCGAGCAAGCCTATGCCATGGGCGCGATCAGTGGCGCCAGCAATGTCGGCGGCCTGGTCGGATTCAACGCCGATAGTGGCGTGATCAGCCGGGCCTACGCTGCTGGCGCGGTCGGTGGCGACAACGCCATCGGTGGTTTGGTCGGGTTCAACCGGGGCGACATCGACCAAACCTACGCGACTGGCGCGGTCAGTGGTGCCATCGATGCCGGCGGTTTGGTCGGGTACAACCTTGGCACGGCCCCCAATAACTACTGGAACACGGAAACCACCGGCCAGGCGACCAGCGCCGGCGTTGCCACCGGCCTGACGACCGCGCAGATGTTCGACACGACGAACCTCGCCGGCTTCGACTTTGCCGCCGTCTGGGGCAACGGCGACAACCAGACCACGCCGTACCTGCTGGGCATGGCCGGCAGCCAGGTGTTCAATGTCAACGACTTGCCGACCGGCCCCATCACGCCCGTCGATCGACCCAACTTTTACACCGTCATCCTCGACGTCAATCAGCTGCAGGCGGTGAACGCCGATCTTGCCGGCCGCTACGTGCTGGGCGATGCCATTGATGCCAGTGCCACGGCGGGCTGGAACAGCGGTGCCGGCTTCGTGCCGCTCACCAGATATGTAACTGTCCCTGATAACGGTCCTATGTGTCCCCCGATGTGCACTCAGACCCAAACATTTCCTTTCACCGGCATATTTGATGGCTTGGGATATGCCATTTCCAACCTCACCATTAATCGTCCGACAGAGAACGACCTTGGTTTGTTTGGCGTTATTCAATCGGGTGCTGTCGTCCGAAACTTGGGATTGATCGGTGGCAGTATCAGTGGCATGTACCAAATTGGCGGATTGGCGGGTGAAAATGGAGGCACGATCAGCCACAGTTATGCCACGGCGAATATAAATGGCAGGAGTTCTGTCGGCGGATTGGTGGGAAGTAATGGCGGCACGATCAGCGGCAGCTATGCCACGGGTAACATAAACGACATTGCCTACGTTGACGTAGGTGTCATTTCCAGTATTGGCGGACTGGTCGGCTTCAACAATTCCATTATTGATAGCAGTTACAGCACGGGTAACGTCAACGGCACGAACTACATGGGCGGGCTGGTTGGCAGTAACGAACCCGGAGGAATGATTGGCAATAGCTATGCCACGGGTAATGTAGTTGGCGACTACAACTACAGAGGTAATTACTACAACGGTGGGTTGGTGGGCTTTAATACCGCGCAAATCAGCACCAGCTACGCTTCCGGCGGCGTCATCGACAATGGAGCCAATGGTGGGTTGGTGGGATACAGCGCAGGTGGTGGCACGGTCACCAACAGTTACTGGAATAGCTCAGCCAACACCAAGGGGTTTGGCACAAACAACAATGGGGCAAGCGCGACCAGCCTGACCATCGGGCAGATGATGGACCCAACCAGCTTTGCGGCCTGGGGCGTGGACATCAGCGCGGCTGGTGGCAGCACCGCGGTATGGCGCATCTACGCGGGCCACACCGCGCCGTTGTTGCGTGCATTCATGACCGATCTGGCGGTCACCGCCACGGACGTCAGCGCAACCTACAACGGCACGGCCTTTGTCGGCAGCAGTGGCCTCACCTTTGGTTCGCTGGTGCCGAGTCACTGGCTGCCGTCGACCAGCGTGGATCCCAGCCTGGTGCTGGGCAGCACCAGCGCCCCCGTTTCGGCGGTCAATGCCGGCAGCTATGCCTTGGGTGGCGACGTGTATTCCAGCCAGATGGGCTATGACCTCGCTTTCACGGGGGGTACGCTGACCATCACGCCGGCACCGCTGACGGTCACCAGCAGCGACGTCAGCAAAACCTACGATGGCGGTCTGGGCGCTGCCGGCAGCGCCGTGATCAGCGGTGGCACGTTGTTTGGCGGCGACACCCTCGGTGGCGGCAACTTCGCCTTCACCGACAAGAACGCCGGCACTGGCAAGACCGTGACCGTTACCGGCATCACCGTCAACGACGGCCATGGCGGCAACAACTACGCCATCACCTACGCCGACAACACTGCCAGCACCATCACGCCGCTGGCCATCACCGTCGATGCCACTGGTGCCAGCAAGGTTTACGACGGCACCAACTTCGGCATCGTCACCCTGACCGGCAACGGCGTGCTGGCTGGCGACGCGGTGAGCTTTACCGGCAACGGCCTCTTTGCCGACAAGAACGTCGGCACTGGAAAGACCGTCACTATCGATGGCATCACGGCATCCGGTGCCGATGCCGGCAACTACAGCTTCACTGCACTGCCCGCCACGACCGCCGACATCACGCCGCTGGCCATCACGGTCGATGCCACGGCCGATGACAAGGTCTACGACGCCACCACCGATGCCACCGTCGCCCTCAACACCAGCGGCATCCTCGCCGGCGACATGGTGAGCTTCACCGGCATCGGCCACTTCGAGGACAAGAACACCGGCACCGGCAAGGTCGTCACGATCGATGGCATCACGGCATCCGGCGCGGACGCCGGCAATTACCGCTTCACTGCACCGCCCGCCACGACTGCCGACATCACGCCGCTGGCCATCACCGTCGATGCCACGGCCGATGACAAGGTCTATGACGCCACCACCGACGCGACGATTGCCCTTGGCAGTGCCGGCATTCTCGCCGGCGACAGCGTGGCCTTCACCGGCACCGGCAGCTTCGACGACAGGCACGCCGGCGTTGGCAAGACCGTCACCGTCGATGACATTGCCGCCAGTGGCGTCGATGCAGGCAACTATGCCTACAACACCACGGCGACCGATACGGCCGACATCACCCCGGCCACGCTGACCTATCTGGCCGATCCCGCCTCTGCCTGGCGCGGGCAGATGCCGGCGGTGCTGGGCGGTACGGTCACCGGCCTGCTTGGCGATGACACGCTGGCCAGCGCCACCGAAGGCACGCTGACCTGGACCACCTCGGCCGCGACATCCAGCCCGGCCGGGACGTATGCCGTCAACGGCGGCGGCTTGTCTGCCCAGGACTACGTGTTTGTGCAAGCGCCCGGCAACGCCGCGGCGCTGCACGTGGCCAACGGCAGCGCGCCGCAAGGCGTCGTCAGCGTCGTTGCCGGGTTGCAACAATCGGAGGACAGCAAGGCGCCACGCGCGCCGTACGCCCCCGACGTGCGCATCATCAATGGCGGGGTACGCCTGCCATGAGTCGCCTCACTACCGCTTCATCGACTTGCCGCAAGGACCGCTCCGTGACCCACGTTTCGCGTTTTGCCCTTTCCCCGTTGGCCCTGGCCCTGCTGGCCTTGCCGTTGGCCACGCTGGCACAGACCATCCCCAACAGCGGCCAGATCCTGCAACAAGTCACGCCGCCACCGGCGCCCGCGCCCAAGGCCGCGCCTGACCTGGCGATTACCCCGGATGCTGCCACCGCGGCGGACGACAGCACGCCGTTTGCAGTGACGCGGCTGCAGATCGACGGCAACACGGTGTTCGCGACGGCCACGCTGCACGCGCTGATTGCCGATGGCGAAGGCCGGACGCAAACGCTCGCCCAGTTGAATGCCCTGGCGCAGCGCATCACCGACTACTACCACGTCCATGGTTATCCGCTGGCGCGCGCGCTGGTGCCGGCGCAGGCGTTGAGCGATGGCGTCGTGCGCATCCGCGTGGTCGAGGCGCGCTACGACCAAACCCGGCTGGAGAACCACAGTCGCGTCAATGACCGCCTGTTGCGCGCCACACTGGCGCCATTGCGCTCAGGCGACGTGGTCAAGCAAGCCACGCTGGATCGCAGCCTGCTGGGATTGTCCGAACTACCCGGCGTGGCTCCCCACGCCACGCTCAGCCCTGGCGCGGCGGCGGGTACCTCGACCCTGGACGTGGTCGCGGACGCGGTGCCGGCCGTGCAGGGCAACGTGCTGCTTGACAATGCCGGTACGCGCTACACCGGCCGCCTGCGGGTTGGTGGCACCCTCGACATCAACGCCCCGCTGCACCACGGCGACCAGCTCAGCCTGACCACACTGACGTCGGGCCACGGCATGCGTTACGGGCGGGCGGGTTACCAATATGTGCTGAATGGATACGGCACCCAGGTGGGCGCCGCGTACTCGGCGCTGGCCTATGCGCTTGGCGGCTCGCTGCATGCACTCGATGCCCATGGCACCGCACAAGTGGGTAGTGCGTGGCTGGCGCAGCCGCTGGTACGCACGCGAGACAGCCGTCTGGACGTCCGTCTGCAATTTGATCGGCGACAGCTGCGCGACCGCATCGACAGCACGTCGCTGCGCAATGATCGGCGCATCCATGCCACCACCGCCAGCGTGGCGGCACAGCACAACGACGACTGGGCCGGCGGCGGCTTGACCCAGGCCAGCCTCAGCGTCAGCCACGGCACGCTGCGTTTCGATCAGGCCGCCGCTGCGGCCGCGGATGCGGCGACGGCGCGCACGCAGGGCAGCTACACCTACTGGGGCGCGAGCCTGGTGCGGCTGCAGAACCTCGGCGCCGGCACACGGTTGTATGCCAGCGTCAGCGGCCAGCACAGCGGCCGCAACCTCGATTCGTCCGAGCAGTTCCTGCTTGGCGGGCCCGACAGCGTACGCGGCTACGACGTGGCCAGCCTCGCTGGCGCCAGCGGCTGGCTGGGCAGCGTCGAGCTGCGCCATGACCTGCCGTGGAACTGCGCCGGTCACTGCGAGGGCAGCGTGTTTGTCGACCATGGCGCGTTGAGCATCAATGCCGCCCCGTGGCTGCCTGGGCGCAACCACGCCAAGCTCAGCAGTGCCGGCATTGGCTTGGGCTGGATCGGCGCGCATCAGTGGCAGGCGCAGGTGCGGCTGGCGGCGCCGCTGGGTACGGCGTCGGAGCTCGCTGGCGGACACGACGCCGTGCGCGCCTGGCTGCAGCTGTCCAAGGGGTTTTGAGGGCGCAACCGGTGCACTCGCGCGGTGTGGATGATGGGCTGGCGGGCGCCATGGGCCGCAGTGGGGCTGCGCTAGACTCGGCGCTTTACGTCGAGCCTGTGCCATGAACCGACCTGCGAGTCCGCGCCGCGCCTTGGTCACCGGCGGCAGCGGCGACATTGGCGGGG
The DNA here is from genome assembly GCA_964568445.1 of uncultured Rhodanobacter sp. GTDB lineage: Bacteria > Pseudomonadota > Gammaproteobacteria > Xanthomonadales > Rhodanobacteraceae > Rhodanobacter. The sequence goes on from CAZMPZ010000008.1 coordinate 70,297, forward strand.
CGATATGCCGCGTGCTGGCCGCTGCCGGCTGGCACGTCATCGTGCATGGTCACGCAGGTCTGCCGCGCGCCGAGGCCGTGGCGGCGGCGATCCACGCGAAGGGCGGCAATGCCCAGGCCGTCGCGTTCGACGTCACGGACGCCGAGTCGACACGGCGCGCCCTGGAGACGCTGCTGGCTGCAGGCCCGATCCACGCGCTGGTCAACAACGCCGGCATCCACGACGACGCGCCGATGGCGGGCATGACCGGCGCGCAGTGGCATCGGGTGATCGACGTCTCGTTGCACGGTTTCTTCAACGTCACCCAGCCACTGCTGCTGCCGATGGCGCGCGCGCGCTTTGGCCGCATTGTCTCGATCGGCTCGGTGGCGGCGCAGCTGGGCAATCGCGGCCAGGTCAACTACGCGGCGGCCAAGGCGGCGCTGCACGGCGCCAGCAAATCACTGGCGCGCGAAATGGCCTCGCGCGGCATTACCGTCAACGTCGTGGCACCGGGCGTGATTGCCGGGCGCATGGCCGACGCCGCGTTTCCGCCCGAACGCCTGCGCGAACTGGTGCCCGCGCAGCGCGCCGGTACGCCGCAGGAAGTGGCCGCGCTGGTCGCCTTCCTGTGCTCGGATGCCGCCGGCTACATCAACGGCCAGGTCATCGGCATCAACGGTGGCATGGGCTGAGCCAGTCATGGCCTGGCGCCGCGATACGGCGCAATGGTGGCTGCCGCGTCGCCCTGGCTGGCAGCAAATCGACGGTCAGCCGTGATCGTGCGCCGGGGCGGACTTGACGTGGACGGCAAGGATTGCGTCCTCGCCGGCCACCTTGGGTACGCCGCGCGAACGCCGGTAGGCGGCGGCGACGTGACCGTAGTGGAGCACGCGGCCGATGGTGTACAGCGTGATGCGCGTGACGTCGCGTACGGGCTTGAGATGGCTGTGGCGAAACTCGCTGTGATAGCGCGAGGCAATCGGCACCGAGACGACACCCAGGTGCTTTTCGCGTGAGGCGGCAATCAGGATGGCGGCCTCGAACACGAAGTCCTCGGCCGGCAGGTCCACCAGGTCCAGCGCTGCGCGCGGATACCAGCGCTGGCCGCTTTGCGTGTCGGCAATGGGCTGCGCGCAGGCCCAGGAAATACCCCAGTCGGCCACCGCGTTGGCGCGCCGGCGACCCTTGGGTTGCTGCGCCTGGTTGCGCAGTCGCGCGCCGATGACGATGTGGTCGGGGTACTGCGTGGCCACGGTGGCGAGGCGCGGGATATCGCTGGCCAGATGCTGGCCGTCGCCATCCATCGTCAGCACCGCGTCGTAGCCTTGGCGCAGGGCTTCGCGGAAGCCATGCCGCAGCGCTTCGCCCTTGCCGCGGCGCCGGCCGTGGCGCAGCAAGGTCACTGGCAAGGCGGCGACGATGTCGGGCGTGGGGTCGGTGGAGCCGTCGTCGATGACGATAACTGGCACGCCGAGCGCCAGCACCGACTCGACGATGGACTGGATCGCCGCCGCTTCGTTGAGGCACGGGATCAGCACGCACCAGCGCGTGGCGGCGGTTTTCATGCGACATCCTCCTTGTCGATGTGCAGTCCAAGTGCTGTGGCGGCGGCCACATGGCAGCGGCCGGGTCCGGGCGTGGCCAGTAGGGCCAGCAAGGCCAGCGCCGCTGCCGAGGGATTGCCGGCGCGCCAGGTCGCCAGCGGTTCGGGCAGTGTCGTGTCTGTTTGTCGACCGGCCAGGCGCAAGTCCAGCCGGGCCTTTGTCGCGGGGCCGGCAGCAGGCGCCAACACCAGTGCGCTGGCAAAGGGCTGCACGCAGCCATTGATGGCGCGCAGCGGCCCGGCGCCGGCCGTGTCGCTGCATACCAGCAGCACGGGACGGTGGTCGGCCAGCACCTGGCTGGCCGCTTCCAGCAGGCCGGCGCCGAAGCTGGCGTGGCGCGCCGCCACGGCGGTGGAGGGCGCATGGCAGCCGGTGGCGATGGTCCAGTAGCCGACCGGCGCGTTGTGCACCGAGTTGTGAAAGCGCGTGGGCGAGAGTTCGTCCGGCGCGCGCGCCAGCGTGGCGCACATGTCGTCGGTGATGGCTTGGTCGCCGTGGGCGGAGGCAAACACGCATGTCAGGCCGGCGGCGTCGCGCGTGCTCATGGCCACGGCCTGGGTTGCCGCTTCCACCGCCAGCAGGACGCTGGCCGGTGCGCGCCGGCGCTCATTGGCTGGCAGCAGGCTGGCGGTCGGACGCGCCGCTGGCGGGGTGCTGGCAGCACCATCGAGCAAGGCGCGCAGTGCGGCAAAGTCGGCCAGCTGCGGCGACCACAGGCCGATGCCCTCGACGTACAGGCGCAGCGCTGTCATGCGCGCCACCCGGCGCGGGCAAAGGCCAGGCAGGCATTGTTGCCGCCAAAGCCGAACGAGTTGCTGAGCGCCACGTCGACGCGCCGGTGCTCGTTGCGCCAGGCAAACGACGCACCACAAATGGGATCGGGCGGCTCGCCGCCAAGGTTGCCGGGAATCAGGTCGTGCGCGATGGCGAGCAGGGCGATGGTTGCTTCCAGCATGCCGGCGGCGCCCAGCGTGTGCCCGCTGCGGCCCTTGCTGGAACTGGCGCGCGTGCCGGGCGGGAAGGTGCGGCCGATCAGCGCCGCCTCGACCTCGTCGTTCTTGATGCTGGCGGTGCCGTGCAGGTTGATGTAATCGACCTCGCGCGGCGCCAGCGCGGCGCGTTCGAGGGCGGCGCGCAGGGCCAGTTCGGCGCCAAGGCCGTCCGGATGTGGCGTGGACATGTGATACGCGTCGCTGGCCTCGCCGTAGCCGATCAACTGCGGGGCGTCGGGCGCTGCCAGGCCGCGTTCCAGCAGGGCAAAGCCGGCCGCCTCGCCAATGGAGATGCCGTCGCGCGTGGCCGCGAACGGCCGGCAGGGCTCGCGCGCGATCAACTGCAGCGCGTTGAAGCCGAACAGCACGCTGTCGCACAAGGTGTCCACGCCGCCGACCAGCGCCGCGTCGATCAGCCCCAGGCGCAGCAGGCGCTCGGCGCTGGCAAACACCTTGGCGCTGGACGAGCACGCCGTGGAAAGCGTCAGGCACGGGCCTTCCAATCCCAGTGCGGTGGCAACGAAGGCGGCCAGCGAGTGCGGGGTGTGGATGGGCGGGCGGCGCATGTCGGCGGCAAATTCACCGGCGGGCGTCAGCCGCCGATAAGCCTCCTCGGTGGCACCGATGCTGGCCGTGGACGTGCCCAGCAGCACCGCGATGCGGTTGGCGCCGTGACGTTCGCGTGCCGATTGCACTTGTCGCAGGAAATCGTCCTGCTGCAGGCCAAGCCACGCCAGGCGGTTGTTGCGGCAATCCCAGGCGGCCAGCGTCGGCGGCAAGGTCACCGCCTCGACGCCGTCGACGCGGCCGATCCAGCACGGCAGCGGCGTGCGGCTGAAGTCGTTGCGGCGCAGCGCAGTGTGCTCGCACTGCAGCGCGGCAAGGTGGGCAGCGCGGCCGTGGCCCATGGCTGAAGTGGCGGTGTAGGCAGTGATCGCCAGTGGCGGCATGGGATCGGGCATCGCAAAAGCGTAATGGTCGCGGGGTGGCTTGCCTAGGCGCCTGGGCATCGGGTCGGCATTGCCACCCGTCATTCGTCACCCGGCATACTGGCCAGTGCGGCATGAACATGCTGCGAAGGTGCCGCAGGGCGGTAAGCTGGCGCCGTTGCAGGTCGAGGTCGGGTTGTGCGTGCAGGGCGGGGGAAGATCACGACACGCAGTGCGTGGCGCTATGTGCGCGATCACGACGTGCAATACGCCGCCGCGGTGACGCTGCTGGCGGTGCTGCTGAGCGGCGGCCTGGTGTGGCTGGGCTACGTGATCCACGTTTGCCGGGTCGCCACGCGCAGCTCGCTGGCCCTGCCGCGGCGCATGGTGGTGCTGGTGTTCGGCCAACGCCTGCGCGACGACCAGCCCGGCCCCGACTACCAATGGCGGCTGCGGCGCGCGCTGCAGCTGATACGCCGCCAGCAGGCCGCGCGCGTGCTGTTGCTGGGTGGCCACAGTGGCGGCACGCAGACCGAAGCGGCGGCGGGTTATGCGTGGTTGCGGCGCCGTGGCTTGGCGGCAACGGCGCTCGTGGAGCTGGAGCAGGAATCGGTCGATTCGCTGGAGAACCTGCGCCAGGCGCGCGGCTTGTTGCGTCCGCCCACGGGCAATGCGGCGTTGCCGCCCGTGGCGTTGGTCAGCAGCCGCTATCACTTGGCGCGCTGCCAGTTGCTGGCGCGGAGCCTGGGCCTGACCTGCGTGCCGGTGGCCGCCGAGCCGGTGTTGCCCAGGCACTGGCGCTACTTTCTGGCGCTGCTGTTGGAGGCCACGTACTTGATGTGGATCGATCTGGGCATGCGCTGGGCGCAGCTGACTGGCAACGAGCGCATGCGCGCGCGGTTGCGTTGATGGCCCGCCCGATAACCGCTGCGTGGTGGCTTGTACGCAGATGGCGCGATGGCGTTTGCGGGCGGCGATATTGGCCGCGGCCTGACGCCAATTTCCGCCAGATGACGGACGTGGCATCAGGCGCGTGCCGTGCGATTGACCTGCATCGGCAGCGCGCGACCGCGTGCCGCAGCGCGCATCGGTTCGGCCTTGGCTAAGCTCATTGTTCCAACACAGCGGGGCGTGTCATGAGCCAGCAAGCCGACCAGGTTGAAAGTTTTCTGCGGGGATTGCAGGACCGCATTTGCACGGCCATCGCGCATGCCGATGGCGGCGCGCAGTTTGTCGAGGATGCCTGGACGCGGCCTGCGGGCGGCGGTGGACGCACGCGGGTGCTGCGCGACGGGGCGGTGTTCGAGCAGGCCGGGGTCAATTTCTCGCGCGTGGCGGGTCATCCGCTGCCGGCCAGCGCCACCGCCCACCGGCCGGAGTTGGCGGGCGGCAGTTTCATCGCCACCGGCGTGTCGCTGGTGCTGCATCCGAAAAACCCGCATGTACCGACCACGCATGCCAACGTGCGCTATTTCGAGGCCAGCAAGGACGGCGTGGCGTCGGCGTGGTGGTTTGGCGGCGGTTTCGACCTGACGCCGTTTTACCCGCATGACGAGGACGCCCGGCATTGGCATCGCGTGGCGCGGGATCTGTGCGCGCCGTACGGTGCGGACGTCTATCCGCGCTACAAGCAATGGTGCGACGAGTATTTCTATCTCAAGCATCGCGACGAGACACGCGGCATCGGCGGGCTGTTTTACGACGACTTGAACGAGGGTGGTTTCGAGCGCTGCTTCAGCTTTACCCAGGCCGTGGGCCAGGGTTTCCTTGATGCCTATCTGCCCATCGTCGAACGCCGCAAGGACACGCCCTACGGCGAGCGCGAGCGCGAGTTCCAGCTTTATCGGCGCGGTCGCTACGTCGAGTTCAACCTGGTCTACGACCGTGGCACGCTGTTTGGATTGCAGTCCGGCGGCCGCACCGAATCAATCCTGATGAGCCTGCCGCCGCGCGTGCGTTTTGAATACGCCTACACGCCCGAGCCCGGTTCGGTCGAAGCCGGCCTCACTGATTACCTGAAGCCCCGCGATTGGTTGGCGTAGCGCCGGCCAGGCATTGCTGGCCACAGCGTTCCATTGCAATGTGCGGCGGACCGTGACTGCCTCATGCATGCGAACTATTTGACTTGCTTCAATCGGGCTGATGCCAGGTCATAGGCGTATTCGGTGATGGAGCCGTCGACGATGCGCTTGACCGCCTCGTCGATGGCCGCAAGTGGCACCAGAAACCATTCCCTGGGCTTTACCGGATTGCCGAAACGGTCCGGTATCGCCAAGTCGATCTGGGCGGCGCCGAACAGGCGGTGAAACAGGTTTTCCATGCGGGTGCGGTTGACATTGTGCAACCGGTATTCGGCCACGATCTCCACGCCGGCCAGCAAGTAGGTGGCGTCGTTTTCCGCGTTGGCGATGCGTGTTGCCACCTTGCCGCCGGTGACGCCGATCTTGTGGATCAGGTCGCGGTGTTCGGCGATGAAGGGGTGTCTGGAGCGGCTGCGCAGCACGTAGATGGTGCCGGTTGCGATGTCGTCGGGTTCCGCCGTGTCGCCGAACAGCGGGCCGGCCTCGACCTTGATGATGCGGCTGCCAGTGCGCCCTTCGCTGTCCTTGTACAGCGCGCGTTGCAAAGAGCGCAGCAGCAAGTCGCTTTCCGTGCCGTTGGAATAGATGACGCGCAGCCGGCCGTTGGTCTCCGCATTCGGCGTCTTGTAGGTGTCGCCCACTTCGGCGACATAGGTGAGTAGCCCGCCCAGTACGAAGAAATCTCCCGTCTCAATACTGGCATTCTTGCCGAAGGGTCGCGTTGCCCACCGCTTTTGCTTCAGGCCCGATGCCACCTCGTCAAACAGTGGTTTGAACGTGTCGAAGTCCGCGCATGGCGTGCGGTCGGCAATTTCCTCGGCCGCCTTGATCTCGGCATGCGGGCGTACGTGGCGCAACACGGTGATGTCGTCTTCGGCGGCCACGCCCAGTTCGGCGAGCAGGGCATCCTCGTCCAGCGTATCGATGTCGGTCACGGCGGCGGGCGCATCGGCAAGCAAGCCGGGTACATCCAGTTCGGCCAGCAGTGCGCGCGCTTCCGGCGACTGGCGCAGCTGGTCCAGGCGCACCGCATAAAGCCGTTCGAAGATGTCGCGGCCCTCGCCGTGCAGCGGCGCGCGGTCGTGCGTCTGGTGGAAACGCAGGATGTCCTCGAAGCCGGCGATGATGCGTTCTTCGCGTGGCGTGTGGCTGGCCGTTTTGATCGGCGCAACTTCCACGCCCAGCGCGGCCAGCAGCGCGTCGGCGTCCATCTCAGTCATGGACTGCCGCCCCGCTGGCCCTGGCCTGCGCACGGTAACGCGCCAAGGCGGCCACGCCTTCGGCCATTTTCTTTTCCCACGGATCAGCGGCGTTGATATCCGGCAGGCGCCCGCGTTCCTGCTTGAACTGGAATGCCCGCTTGGCCAGGTCGAAGGCCTCCTCCTCGCCGATCTTGATCTTCTTGGCGGCGATGCTGGCTTGGATCTGGCGCAGCGATTTCTCGTCCATCGCCTTGGCCAGCACCGCATAGGCCGCATCGAACGGGTTGATGGCGTCGATCAGGTCGATGTCGAGGTCGCGCACATTGATGAACTTGCGCACGCCGTCGATCAAGGCGGTGTTGCCTTGCTCCGTGGCGGGGCCGGCACCGTCGTCATAGCTGCCGGCTTCCTCGGCAATGGCGGGGCCCAGCTCAAGCTTGGCTTGCTGGGTGATGTTCATCACCGCGATGGCGTGCTGACGCACGGCCTCCTGATCGCGCTCGCTCAACTCCGGATAGCGCTCGCGCACGATCTTGCCGAGCCGCTGTACGGTGAGCTCCTGCGGCACGGTGTTCTCCGCATCCAGCGTGCCGCGTTCCAGCGCTACTTTGTCTTGCAGGAAATCGGCGATGACCTCGTTCAAGTCTTCCTTGCAGATGCGCTTGGCCTCGCGGCTTGCGGGCTTGGCAAGGCCGTTGATCTCGATATGGACTTCGCCGGTTTCCTTGTTCACACCGAGGTTTCGGCCACCGTCGACGTAACCCTGTGTGCCGTAGTCGAAACCCTCCTGCGGACCCTGATTGCGTGGAGTGAACTCGTAGCGTGGTGCCAGCACCTGTTCCATCAGCAGGCTGGCGGAAATGGCTTTCAGCATATCGTTGACCGCCTCGGCCACGGCGGATGGGTCGGCTGTCGGTTCGGCAATCAGGTTGGTGAAACGGGCGCGCTCCTTGTCGGGAGCATCGCGGGTGGCGCGGCCGATGATCTGCACCACCTCGGTCAGGCTGCTGCGATAGCCAATGGTCAGCGCGTGTTCGCACCAGATCCAGTCGAAACCCTCCTTGGCCATGCCCAGCGCGATGATGATGTCCACATGGTCGCGGCTGCCCTTTTGCGCCGGGTCTTTCAGCGCGGTCAGCACGCGCGAGCGTCGGGCCGGGTCGCTGTCATCCACCAGGTCGGCCACCTTCAGCGTGCGACCATCTTTCGTAGCGATGCGGTGGAAGCCGGTTGCCGCGTCCACACCCCGCCACACGCCCAGCGTGGACATGATCTCGTTGACCTCGCGCTCCTTGTCTTTCAGGCTCTCGCGCGAATTGACGCTGGGGATGTGCACGATGGTTTTCAGCGAGGGATCGAGCACTTTCGCCACCGCATCCACATAGCGGCCGGTGTAAAAGAAATAGCCGATATCCAGCGACTTCAGCCAGCGGTAGCCGTTGAGCTGCTCGTAATAGGTGTAAGTGACGGTCTCGAAGCGATTTTCGTCGGCGGGCAGCAACACCGCCTCGCTGTCGCCACGGAAATAGCTGCCGGTCATCGCGACGACATGCACCTGGTCACGGGCGATAAGTTCGCTCAGCTGGCTGCCCAGCTTGTTGTCCGGGTTGGCGGAAACGTGGTGGAACTCGTCGATGGCGATCAGCCGGCCGTCGAACGCCTCGATGCCCAGTTCCTCCACCGCGAAGCGGAACGTGGCATGGGTGCAGATCAGCACCGGGTCGGTACCTTGCAGAAACTGGCGTACCGCTTCCACCTTGGATTTGGCCACCCGCGGCTCATCGATGCCTGGGGCATTGCACAGGTTCCATTGCGGCGCCACTGTCCAGTCCCAGTAAAAGCCGGATTGGCTCAGCGGCTCATTGGCGAAGCTGCCGCCGATGGAGCGCTCCGGCACCACCACGATGGCCTGTTTGAGGCCCTGGTTGTTGAGCTTGTCCAGTGCAATGAACATCAGCGCGCGGGACTTGCCGGAAGCGGGCGGTGACTTGATCAGCAGATATTGTTCGCCACGTTTGGCCCAGGCGCGCGCCTGCATCGAGCGCATACCCAACTCGTCGGCGCGGCTGGACGCGCCGGTGCGTGCCGTGGCGATGGATACCGAGGGTACGGCGCGTTGGTTGGTGGGGTTGGTGGACATGGTCATGGACGCGTCTTCGGACAGGCAGGGTGGAGAGAATCAAGAGTCGATCAAATCTTTTTCGGTGGGATGTATTTGTGTAACACATTGTCAAACAATCAAATTCTTTTGTGGCTGGGGCTGGTGGAGTGGGTAGGGAGGGAGGGGGGATCAAATCACGATCAAATCTTTATCGACCCCATGGAGCCGCCCCGTAACTGCCGTGGATGGCCATGGCACATCGTCCCGGGACTAGGCCCAGAACGGCACATAGCCAGACTTGGGATGCTCCGGGTCGGCCGTTCGTATCAGCCCCGCCTTGAGCGCCTGCCTGATGATGACTGAAGCCTGTGCCGCATTCTGCGGGTCGATGCCGAGCCGCTCGCGCAGCGTCGCATTGGACATGCGCTGGCCGCTGACAAACTTCAGGGACGCATGTTGATAGCAGGCTCGTATCCGTTCCTGGGGAGTCATCTCGACAAAATGGCGCGGCGCGTACAGCACGGTGCGCACGGCATCACCCTCCACCCGAAAATCCGGTGGCGGCAATTGATGCAACTCCACGGCGTGGAACACTTTGTCGATGCCTGTGCCCTGTTCTTCGCACAGACGCATCCGGCGCATCAACGAAGCCAACGCCTCGTTGCGTGAGCGTGGCGGAAAGTCCAGAAACCGCTCCGGCCGCACCAGCGGCTGGCCGGGGTTGGTGATCTCCAGTCTGTCGCTGAACATCTCCACCATGGGGCCGGCACCGCTGATGGTCATGTCCTGATGGATCAGTGCGTTGGCGATCAGCTCGCGGATGGCGATGGCCGGATACAGCGGGCGCTCCTCGCGGAAGGCTTTGCCGATGAACTCGTTGCGTGGCATCAGGCTGTCGATGTAGTCGATCAAGCCGGTGAAGCCGAGGGCGTAACCCTTCAGCCCATCCTGCCGGTGGATCACCGCATCGGCACGGTTCAGGCCGTCATAGGCCACGAAACGGACGGCCTTGCGCGCGATGGGCAGAGGGAAATCCGTCAGGCGCTTGGCGTAGAGCATCGCCCCCAGATTGCTGATGCTCCAGTGCCCACCGACATCTGCCTGCACCAGCCGGTCGGCCAGTAGTTTGTCGAAGATGCCCTTGCGGTTGTCCGGCAGCGGCTGGCCAGTCAGGTCGAAATAGGCGGCGTAGTCCAGCCGCGTCAGTACCTCGTCACCGCTCAGGAAGGGCGCCGCGATGCTCGCCTCCCACGCATGGGATTGCAGCCTCGACCATAGTGCGCGCTGGCGATCCGGGTAGTCGGACAGCTTGGGCGTGCCGCTGCCGATACGGATGTAAGCCTGTCGTTCGAACTCGACCGCACAGCTGGTGGCCGCCGGAATCTCCAGCAACACCATGCGCTTGCCGTGGTAGTCCGCTGTCTTGAACGTGAAGGCCACGTCGGGCTGCAGGTGTTGCGCAAGCCACAGTTCCAGCGGTTGATTGCCCTGTTTCTGGCTGGAGGGGTCGAACGTGGTACCGATGGGCGCATGGCTTGCGTCGTCCACACCCCACAACATGTAGGCGAACGGCTGGTCGACCAGCCGCGCGGCGTTGGCCATGGCCGAGATGCGCTTGCCAATCATTTCCGCGTCGGCGTTGCCGGCCTTGAACTCCACGCATGGCGTTTCCGCCGGCTTGGCAAGCAGCTCGTCGATCAGAGCCAGCGTACGGGTGTCGGTCATGCCTTCCTCCGTGTGGCTTTCTTCGCCGGGGCTTTCGCTGCGGCGGCGGTCATTTTCGTATACAGCTCGAACAGTTTCTCCAGCCGCTCAGTATCGTTCCTGAAGCGGCGGCCGAGGTAGATGCGTTCCAGCACTTCGTCGTTGCGTTCGTGGGCGTGGCGCAGGTTCTCCGGCATCGCATCCGGGGCGTACAGCTCGGCAATGGTGGCGGGGAAATGCGCCTCGCGGGCGAGCAGGATGTTTTCGGCGCACTCGGTGAGGTCGGCCTTGTTCTGCGCGGTGAGCGGCGGTACGGGGAAGGTGTTCCAGCCGAGGGTGTTGGAGTAGGAAAAGTCCGTGCGCATCCGCACGCAGACAGTGCCGATCCACACCCAATGCAGACGCGAGGCGATCAGGGCGAGGTTCCAGAGCGGGGCGTCGTAGAGGGCGAAAGCCTTTTCTTGAATCACACAGTTCGGTTCCAGCAGGCCAACTGGAAGATAAGACCGGTTTTCAGAACTCACGCGCGGCACGATCAAACTGTGATGCTGCGCCATCGTCTGTTCGCGAAAGCGCCAAGGCGTGGCTGAGAGTTTTTGCGCGCTCGTATCCTTCGTGGCCGCCCCGCGCGACTGCCGGACCGATTCCACACGTGCGGAAATCTGCGGAATTGCCATTGCTTCCTTGGCTTCGCTGTCGGCAATCCACAGGCACATGCGCGGGGCATTGTCGATCAACTCCTTTGAACCGTAAAAAGGCCGAATGAAGCGGGCCGCATTCGGTGCATTCCGTACCAACTCCCTTGCTTCGTCCACCGAGAGGATCAAGCCCGCGCCGTAGTAGGGGTGATTGCCGAACTGCATGGGCGACAAACCCTGCATCGGTTTGGCTTGCGCATGCACTTCGATGCTCGGTGCCGCAGCCAGATAGGCATTGATGTTGTCTGTCTCGCGCAGCACCGTTTCGCCATCGTCACCGATGGAAAACAGGAGTCGCTGTTGGCGTGCGCCAGTCGAAATGCCCACGATGACGACGGTCACGCCCGCGTTGTGGCTGGCGAGGTTCGCCCACTTGAACGAGGTGTGGGCGAAGGTGATTTCGTTCCCGGTGGCGAAAATTTCCGGCCACAGGATCGGCACCTGCTGGCCTTGGCAGATCGAGTTGGTGGATACGAATGCCGCGGTGGTCGGTGTCTGGGTGGCGTAGTCGGCGGCCTTCATGAACCAGCCGGCCACGTAGTCCAGCGACTTCCAGTTCTTCACGCGCTTGTCGAAGATCGCACCCAGTTCAGCCTTCTGCTCGCTCGTCTGCCATTTGCTGCCCAAATACGGCGGATTCCCGCAAATAAACGTCTCTCCGCCCTCGTTCTCGAAGCCGATCTCGGCCTGATCCAGCGGCGTCTCGGACAGATCCTCCGCCGCCAGCGTCACGCCTTTGCCGGTGGGCGGGCAGACACTGAGCCAATCCAGCCGCAGCGCATTGCCGCGCACGATCCAGTTTTCCGAATCCAGCGGCAGGAACTCAGCCAGCGCCTCCTTCTGGCCGCGATACAGCACGTCGCACTGGTACTCGGCGATGATCAGGGCGAGGCGGGCGATTTCGGCGGCGAAGTCGCGCAGTTCGATGCCGCGGAAGTTGGTGAGCGGGATGGCGCTCTTGTGGTCAAGCTCACCGCGGCGGTCGTTGATTTCCGCTTCGATGGCGCGCAGTTGTTTGTAGGCGATAACCAGAAAATTGCCGCTGCCGCAGGCCGGGTCGAACACGCGGATGTGGGTGATGCGCCGGCGCAGCGCCAGCAGCTTGCGCTTGTCCATACCGGCCGCGTCGAGCTGTGCGCGCAATTCGTCGAGGAACAACGGGTTCAACACCTTCAGGATATTGGGCACGCTGGTGTAGTGCATGCCCAGCGCGCCGCGCTCTTCGTCATCGGCCACGGCCTGGATCATCGAGCCGAAGATGTCCGGGTTGATCCGTTGCCAGTTGAGGTTGCCCGCGTGCAGCAGGTAGCTGCGTGCCATGCGGGTGAAGCGGGGTACCTCAGTTTTGCCAGCAAACAGGCCGCCGTTGACGTAGGGAAACTGGTTGGCCCAGTTGGGCAGGCCGGCGTTGGCGCGCTCGGCAGGCTTAACGTTCATGGCGCGGAAGATTTCCGATAGCACCTCGTGGGTGTTGCCGGATTCGCGCTCGCTGAAGGTTTCCACGGTGCGGGTAAACAGGCCTTCGCCGTTGAAAATGTCGGTGTCCTCGGCGAAGAAGCAGAAGATCAGCCGTGCCATGAAATGGTTCATGTCGGCGCGACGTGCCTCGCCGGCCCAGTCCGGGTTTTCCTTCAACAGCTCGACGTAGAGCTTGTTGAGCCGGCCGGTGGCGCGCACGTCGACCGGGTTTTCCTTGATCTCCTTGACCGTGGAGATGCCGGCCAGCGGCAGGAAAAAGCCGAAGTGGTCCGGGAAATCCGGGTAGGCGCAGGCGATGGTTTCGCCGCTGGCGAGGTCTTCGGCTTCCAGCGTCTCGCCGTCGGTGGCCAGCAGGAATTTGGGCTTGCCCTTGGTGTTGGCGGTGCTCTCGCGCAGGGCTTGCAGCGTGGCTTCAACCTGATTCGGCGTACACACGGCCACGTGCAGGTGGTTGCGCAGCAGCACCGCGCTGATGATGGCCGCGCCGGAGAGATCTGACCGGTTGCTGTTACCGGCGCGCAGGCGCTTGAGTGCGGTTTCCTTGTGGCCAAAGGCAGCCAGCAGGGCAAAGGGAAACTCGGGCCCGTCGAAGGGTTGCAGGGCAAGGTCGGATACGGCTTGATCGATCTCTACAACATTCATGCAGTGCGGACGCGAGGTCTTGCGGCGGGGGCGATTCCCGTGGCCCATGGTACCGACCCCGCGTGGATCAGAGTCTGCTTCGATTCAAACTCGAAGCCCGGCCATGGCGAGGGCATGGATGCTCGAGTTGAGGCAACGCAGGAGCAGTTGCCCGGCGGCCAGACGCGCGATAGAAAAATTGCACAGGAAGTGCAATTTTTCACGGGCGCTGGCTTCAGGGCGTGGCGCCGCTGAAGGTCTGCACCTTGGCGCCGACGACCTGGCCGATTTGCGCGCTGTCGCTGACTTTCAGCGTGACTTCGCGCTTGAATTCCAGCGTGCCACGCACCACCGCGTGCGGGCCGATGATGACGGTGGGCGTCGTGGTGTTGAAGTGGAACCAGCCGCTGGGCTTGTCCACGACGATGCCGCCTTCCACGCGTGAATTGGCGCCGACGGTGATGTCGCCGCTGACGGTGGCGATGCCGCCGGCGACGTGCGCGGCGGTCAGCGTGATATCGCCGTTGACGTTGCCGAGCTTGCCCAGCACTTCGGCGCCGGTGGCCAGCGTGAGCCGGCCGTTGACCACGCCGACCTCGCCGCTGACGCGACTGGCCGCGCCCAGCGTCACGCCGCCGTTGACGGTGCTGAGTTCGTGCGCTTGCGCCCGCGCGCCCAGCTCGATGCTGCCGTTGACCGTACTGGCGTCGCGCACGGCGGCGCCAGCGGCGACGTGGATCGAGCCATTGACGGTGCTGGCGTCGCCCAGCGGCTGGCCGGCGGCGATGGTGATCGAGCCGTTGACGTGGCTGACGTCGTTGTCGGCGGCCAGCGCCAGGGTGGGCAGCGCCAGTGCGAGCAGCGCGGAGAGGAGGATGTTCGACAGTCGGGACATGGGCGTGCTCCAAGTCGGATGGACGCCCAGCATGGTCCATCGTCCCGGCCACGGGAAGGTGTCCTGTGGCAGGGGCGATTTGACGCTGTCGGGCACGAGCTGCACCATGGCCCACTTCACTTTGCGCAGGCGTACTCATGCACAAGCTGGTCCTCATCCGTCACGGCCAATCGCAATGGAACCTGGACAACCGCTTCAGCGGCTGGGCCGATGTCGACCTGACTGCACAGGGCATGGACGAGGCGCGCGAGGCCGGCACGCTGCTGCGCGAGGCGGGTTTCGGTTTTGACGTGGCGCACACCTCGGTGCTCAAGCGCGCCGTGCGCACGCTGTGGGGCGTGCAGGAAGCGATGGATTTGATGTGGTTGCCGGTGCTCACCGACTGGCGCCTCAACGAGCGCCATTACGGTGCGTTGACTGGTCTCAACAAGGCCGACACGGCGGCAAAATTCGGCGAGGCGCAGGTCAAGATCTGGCGCCGCAGCTACGACGTGCCACCGCCGCCGCTCAAGCATGTGGACAACACCGCGGTGGGCGATCCGCGCTATGCCGCGCTCGCGCCCGCGCAAATCCCCGATACCGAATGCCTGAAGGACACCGTGGCCCGCGTCCTGCCGTACTGGCACGAGGTGCTGGCGCCGGCCATCCGCACCGGCCAGCGCGTGCTGGTGGTGGCGCACGGCAATTCGCTGCGCGCGCTGATCAAGTATCTCGATGGTATTTCCGACACGGATATCGTCGGCCTGAATGTGCCCAACGGCGTGCCGCTGGTGTACACGTTCGACGACGATCTCAAGCCGCAGCATCACGCCTACCTGGGCGACGCCGCGGCGATTGCCGCCAAGGTCGCCGCCGTGGCCAATCAGGGCAAGGCCAAGCCGGCGGTGTGAGGCAATAGCGCCACGGCTGTCCGTCGGGTGCAGTGATGGCGCCCTTCTCCCTTCGGTCGCCACGGGGAGAGGGGCTTCCTGGCGCCGGCTTCGACTCAACTCACGGCGTGATGCTGATGTCGATCTCGATGGAATACGTCTTGGCGTCGGCCACCGTGGGCGGCGCCGGCAGGATCACCGTGGCAAACCAGGTGGCGAAGCAGTGGGCTACCGGCGTGGCCGGTTGCACGTCGATGCGCGCCGGCTTTCCGTCGGCGGCCAGATCGGCGACCAGGGTGAAGGGCGACTTGTCGGCAGGCGCCTGCTCGGCCAGGCAGCGGCGCAGCGCGCCCGCGGTGGGTTCGGTCATCTGCGCCCAGAGCTTTTTCTGGTAACCGGCACCGGTGGCGCCAGCTTCCAGCAGCTTGGCTTGCAGTACGCGCGCGGGAAAGTCATCGGCGGGCGGCGGTGCGCCGACACCGAGGGCGGCGGCAAACAGCAGGGGCGCGATCATGCGTGACTCCGTAGGCAGCGGCGGCGATGTACTGCAACGTGCCTCATTCCGGGCGATGCGGCAAGGCCAGATAGTCCTCGCTGCGCATCTCGATCAAACGTGATTCGGTACGGCCAAACGCGGCGCGCAATCGCTCGCCCTCGTACAGCTCGGTGACCGGCGCGGCGGCGGACAGCACCAACTTGACGTGGCGATCGTAAAACTCGTCAACCAGTTGCACGAAACGCTGCGCGGCATCCTCGCTGTAGAGCGTGAACTGCGGCACGTTGGCGATGATCACCGTTGGCCCGGCCTTGGCGATGGCAATGTAATCGGCCACTGCGCGCGGCCCATCGCACAGCGCGCCAAAGTCGAACCACAAGATATTGTCGGCGCGCTTGACCAATTCGATCTCGCGCCCGAGCACAGTCAGTGTGCCGCCCTCGCGCACCGGCCCGCTGGCCTGGCTGGCAAAGATGCGCTCCAGCGCGCGCTGTGATTCCACGCCGGGCGGGGTCAGGTACACCGGCGCCTGCGCCAGCGCACGCAAGCGCCAATCGTGGTTGGAGGCCATTTCGCGCACATGGCAGCGCGCTTCGATCAAGGCGATGGCGGGCAGGAAGCGCGCGCGCTGCAGGCCGCCGGCATACAAGTGGGATGGCGGCGTGTTGGAGGTGGTGACCAGGGTCACATGGCGTGCGAACAACGCTTCCAGCAGGTTGGCCAGGATCATGGCGTCGCCAATGTCATTGACCAGGAATTCATCCAGGCACAGCACGCGGCAGTGCGAGGCAAGCCCGGCCGCCACCTGCACCAGTGGGTCTTGTTGTTCGCCCAGCGCGCGCAGGCTCGCGTGCACTTCGCCCATGAAACGGTGAAAGTGCCGGCGCAGCACCACGCCATGCGGCAGGCTGGCGGCAAACAAATCCATCATGAAGGTCTTGCCGCGACCGACCGTGCCCCACAGGTACAGGCCGGGTACGTCGGGCGTGTCGTCGCCGCCAAGCAGGGATTTCAATCGGTCGAACAGGCCATTGCCGGCCACCGGTGCACACAGCGCCGCGTGCAGGCGGTCGAACTCGGCCAGCATGGCCAGCTGGGTCGGGTCGCTTTCCCAGCGGTGCGCGGCAACACCGGCGGCGTAACGCGCGCTGGGCGCGTCAGGAAGAGGTTCGGTCATGAATGCAACAGTCGCCGGTCAATGCCGCAGCGGCGGCAGCCAATCGCGGACCGCATGCTTGATGGCGCCGCGCAAATCCATCATGCGGCGGTGGAAGAAATGTCCGGTTTGCGGCATGCGCACCACGGCCGGCGGATGCTCCAGCGTGTCGATCCAGTCAAACACGGCCTGCGGGTCGACCACCTCATCGGCCTCGCCCTGGATCAGCAGCCACGGGCAGGTCGGCAGCACCAGTCCGTCCAGTGGCCGCATGCCGATGGGCGGGGCAATGCTGATCAGCGCCGCCGCATGCAGACGCATGGCGTTGCGCAGGGTGACGTAGCCACCAAAGGAAAACCCGGCCAGCCACACCGCGTCCTGCGGCCGCATGGCTCGCACCCAGGCCACTACGGCGGCCAGGTCGTCGCCTTCGCCATTGCCTTGGTCGTATTCGCCGGTGGATTCGCCAGTGCCACGAAAGTTGAAGCGCACCGTGTCCAGGCCCGACTCGCGCAGCGCGCGCTCGGTCATGGTCACCACCTTGTTGTGCATGGTGCCGCCCTGTTGCGGCTGCGGGTGGCAGATGACCGCCACGCCACGCCGCGCGCTGGCCGGCGTGGCCACGTCGCTGACGGTTTCCAGCACGCCGGCCGGACCTTCAAGCATGAAGCTGGCCGCCATGTCGGGGAAGCTGACAGGCGCAGAGGCAAGCGAAGTCGGAGTCATGCAGTGATGATACCCGCTCGCCTCGCCGCCCGATCCGTCACCGGTTGATGCCACGCATCACGGGTGGCGGGCGAACCTCGCTAAGATGCGCCAAGCCATCGGTCCTGCAGGGGGACATTCACCATGCCACAGCGTCCGGCCCGATCCGTGCGTACGATCGTCGTGCTCGCGTGCGCTGCGGCGTTCTTCGTCACCTGCCTGTGGCTGGCAGCGGGCGCCGAGCCGGTATGGATGCAGCGCGGCTTTGTCGCCAGCCTGATGTTGTGCACGGCTGGTGTTTTGGTGTGCGCGTTGGCGCGGCCGGCGACGGCACTGGTGCTGGCTGGCGGCGTGTTTCTCGGCCTCAAGTTCATTGCCGCGTTGAAGATGAAGTATCTCGACTCGGCCTTGATGCCCGCCGATTTCATCTACTTTGCCGGCACCAGCCTGCTCGACACCGTGAGCCATTACCCGCATCTGTACACGCTGGGTATCGGCCTGGTCGTGGCCGTGCCGCTGGTGCTGTGGGTGGTCGTGCGCGGCGACCTGCACTGGCCGCGCTCGCGTGTCCGGTATCTGGCATGGCTGGGGCGTGCCGCCGGCGTGGCTGGCTTCGCGCTGGCCTTCGCCTGGTGCCTGTCGCCGCAGGGCGTGTTTGCCAGCGTGCATACGCGCAACGCGTGGGAAATGATGACTGACGACGCGCAGCTCACCAACTTCTTCGCCAACCTGCAAAACGCCGATGTGCATCTGCCGGCGATGGCCAGCGACGAAGTCGCGCGCGCGCAATGGGCAGCCACGGCGCCAGCAGCGCCGCAGCCGGGTGGACGTGACCGCGCGCGCTATCCGGACATCGTGCAGGTGCTGGAAGAGAGCACTTTCGACCCATCTATCTTCAGTGTGTGCAACGTGCCGCAATGCCGCGTCGGCATGTTCCGGCCCGATGGCAGCACGCGCGGCCACGGCGTGCTGCGTGTGCATACTTTTGGCGGCGGCACCTGGGTTAGCGAGTTTGCCGCGCTGACCGGCATGCCGCAGGACATTTTCGGGGCTGGCGGCATGTATGCGCCGTACGTGCTGGCGCCCAACGTGCACGACGCGCTGGCGCTGCAGCTGCGGGCGCTGGGCTACGTCACGGTGGCCATCTATCCGACCAAGGGTGATTTCATCAATGGCCGCAATGCCTACGACGCCTACGGTTTCGACCATCTCTACGACGTGGCGGAGCTTGGCCTGACCGAGTGGGAGGAGTCCGACGCGCAGATGTTCGCCGCCGCGCAGCGCGTGTACGCCAAGGTCAAGCACGGCGACCGGCCGGTGTTCATGATGATCCTGACGCTCAACCAGCATGGCCCGCATGATGAAAAACCGATGCGCACGCTGCCCAAGACGTATCGCAATCTGCTGCGCGGCGTGAGCCCGGGGCTTGGACTGGATTTCGACACCTACCTGTCGCAGCTGCATGAATCGGACGTCGCCATGCGCGGCCTGGAAAAGGCGTTTCTCGACCGCAAGCAGCCGACCGTGCTGGTGCACTTTGGCGATCATCAACCGTCGTTCGACGGCTTGATCCGCCCGCTCGCGCGCACGCTGCCGCCGGCACTGCGCGCACGGCGCGACTACCTCACGTATTTCATGATCAAGAGCAACTTTGCCGGCCCGCCACTGCCACGCTACCCGGCGCTGGACATCGCGTTTTTGCCCAGCATGGTGCTGCAGGCCGCCGGCTTGCCGACCGACCCGTATTTCTCCGCGCTGACCCACCTGCGCGAACGTTGCGCCGGCCGCTACACCGACTGCGACGTGCCGGGCCTGCTGGATTCGTATCACGCCTGGACTATTGGTCACTTGCACGTGTACGAGTGAGGCGCGCTGCAGATTACCTGCGCATCGCGGAAACCCCTCTCCCGTTGGTCGCCGGAAGGGAAATCCAACCGAAGATCGACGCTAATCGGATCTGGGTGCACAGATCCATATGGCGCCTGGCAGCAATGTCAATCCGGCGGGTTTACTGCGCGTATAGGAAAAATTCGCATGGCGCCGCCAGCGCGACAAGCGTAGGTTGCGCCCCTTCGCGAATCGCGGCCAGGAACACCAACGTTGTCGCAAGGATTGTTTCGACAGGAAGTCATGCAGGCACGGCGCGGGCAGTGGCTGGGTTCGATCATCGTGGCGGCGCCGCTGTCGCGCTGGTTGCTGACGGCGTTGGCATTGACCCTGGCCGCCGCCCTCCTGGCGTTCCTCTGTCTGGGTCATTACACGCGGCGCGAGACCGTCACTGGTCAGCTGGTGCCCAGCGCGGGCCTGCTCAAGCTCACCGCGCCCGTGGCCGGCACCATCACTCAGTTGCACGTGCGCGATGGCCAGGCGGTCAAGGCTGGCGAGCCGCTGCTGACGCTGTCCAGTGAGCAAACCAGCGCCGCGCTGGGCGATACCCGCGCCTTGGTGAGCGATGAGCTGCAAGCCCAACGCGTCCGCCTGCAAGGTGATTTGCGCAACCAGCAGCAGCTGTCGCAGCAACAAGCGGATGCATTGCATGACAAGGCCGCCCTGTTGCGCGCGCAAGTCGCACAGATCGCCGGGCAGTTGTCGCTGCAGCAACAACAGGTGACCAGCAACCAGCAGTTGCTGGAACGCATTCAGCCGCTGGGCGCCAAGGGCTTTGTCTCGGCGGTGCAGATTCAGCAGCAAGAAGCCGCCGTGCTAACGGCGCAGACGCAGTACAAGGCCTTGCTGCGCCAGCAGCTGGAAGCGCGCCAGCAGTTGGCTGCGGCCCAGCAGCAGCTGGCGCAATTGCCGTTGGACGCCATCAGTCGGCGCAACGACACCGAGCGGCAGCTTGCCGGCGTGGCGCAGTCCATGGCGCAAAACGAGATGCAGCGCGCCGTGGTCTTGCGTGCGCCGCGGGATGGTGTGGTGTCCATGGTGCTGCTGAAGGCCGGCCAGATGGTCAGCGCCGGCCAACCCCTGGTTTCCATCCTGCCGGCCGGCTCCACACTGCAGGCGCAGCTGCTGGTGCCGAGTCGTGCCATTGGTTTCGTCGAACCGGGCAGCCGTGTGGTCATGCGTTATCGCGCGTTCTCGTATCAAAAGTTTGGCCAGCAATACGGCCGGGTCACCGATATTTCGCGCAGCGCTCTGGGTCCGGCGGAAATCGCCGCGTTGCTCGGTCAGCAACCCCAACAGGCCGAGCCGCTGTACCGGGTGCAGGTGGCGCTGGACAGCCAACACATCCTCGCCTATGGCAAGCGGGAGTCGGTGAAACCGGGCATGGCGCTGGACGCCGACATCCTGATGGATCGCCGACGCCTGATCGAGTGGGTGTTCGAGCCGTTGTATGGCATGGCGCACCAGCTTGTCGGGGGCGCTGATCGTGGCTGACGGCAGCGCACAACCCACCACAGCGCCGGCGACGCGCGGCTATCGCATGGCCCTGCAATTTGGCTGGCGCCGCGCGCTGCCGATGATGCTGCAGACCGAAGCGGCTGAATGTGGCCTGGCGTGTCTGGCCATGATCGCCAGTTTCCACGGTCACGATGTCGATTTGGCCGGATTGCGGCGACGCTTCTCGACCTCGCTCAAGGGCGTCACGCTGGCGCAGGTGATGAGCATGGCGGCGCAGCTCGGCTTCACCTGCCGCCCGCTCAAGCTGGACATGGATGATCTGTCCCAGCTCAAGACGCCGTGCGTGCTGCACTGGGATCTCAACCACTTTGTCGTGCTCAAGCGTGTCAGCCGGCACGGCGTCGTCATCCATGACCCTGCGCGCGGTGTGCGCAAGCTGAGCCTGAAGGAGACCTCCAAGCATTTCACCGGCGTTGCCTTGGAACTGAGCCCGGCAGCGGATTTCACCCCGGTGCGCGAACGTCAGGCGGTCACGCTGCGGGCGCTGGCGGGCGACATCCGCGGCGTGGTGCCGGCGCTGGCGCAGATTCTGTTGCTGGCCGTGGCGTTGGAGGTGTTTTCGCTGGTTGGGCCGTTCTACCTGCAGTGGGTGCTGGATCAGGTACTGGTCTCGGCCGATCACGACCTGCTGACCCTGCTGGGACTGGGCTTCATTGGCATCGCGGTCTTCTCGGCGGTTATCACCGCGGCGCGCTCGTGGGCGGTGGTCTGGCTTGGCGCCACGTTGAACGTGCAGTGGGCCAGCAACCTCTTCAGTCACCTGATGCGGCTGCCACTGGACTGGTTCGAGAAACGCCATGTGGGCGACGTGGTGTCGCGCTTCGGCTCCATCCAGACTATCCAGCGCACGCTGACCACGCAATTCATCGGCTCGCTGTTGGACGGGCTGATGTCGCTGGTGACCCTGGTGGTGATGGGCTTCTACAGCCTGTGGTTGACGGCCTTGGTGGTGGGCTTGTTCCTGGGTTACGGCGCGATCCGCTGGGGCTT
The DNA here is from genome assembly GCA_964568445.1 of uncultured Rhodanobacter sp. Classification (GTDB taxonomy): domain Bacteria; phylum Pseudomonadota; class Gammaproteobacteria; order Xanthomonadales; family Rhodanobacteraceae; genus Rhodanobacter. Next base: position 92,206 of record CAZMPZ010000008.1, read on the forward strand.
CTTCAACCCGCTGCGCCGCGCCAGCGAAGAGCAGATCGTGTATGCGGCACGACAGGAAAGTGAGCTGCTGGAATCAATCCGCGGCGCGGTGCCGATCAAGCTGGCGAACAAACAGGCGGAGCGCTTGTCACGCTACGCCAACGCCACGGTATCCACTGCCAACCGCGAGATTGGCATCCAGCGGTTGGGCATCACCTTCACGTTGAGCAACCAGCTGATGTTCGGCATCGGCCGCGTGGCGATGATCTGGATTGCCGCGACGCTGGCACTGAAGAACGCGTTTTCCGCCGGCATGCTGATCGCCTTCATCGCCTACGCCGACCAGTTCACCAGCCGTGCCGCCGGCCTGATCGACAAGTGGGTGGATTTCAGCATGTTGAAGCTGCATGCCGAGCGGGTGGCGGATATCGCGCTGACGGCGCCAGAAAAAATCGCTGAAACGCCGTGGACCGGGCCGGTACCCGAGGCCAGCATCGAGTTGTCTCACGTCAGCTTCCGGTACGCCGACAGTGAGCCGTGGGTGCTCAAGGACTGCAACCTGCGTATTGAGGCCGGTGACTCGGTTGCCATCACCGGTCCCAGCGGTTGCGGCAAGAGCACGCTGGCCAAGATCGTGCTCGGCCTGTTGCAGCCCACCGAAGGTGAAGTGCGCTTTGGCGGCATCGACATTCGCAAGCTGGGGCTGGACACCTATCGACAGTGGGTGGGTGCCGTGATGCAGGACGACCAGCTGTTTGCGGGTTCTATTGCGGACAACATCAGCTTTTTTGACTCGGACCCTACCCAGCAGATGATTTTCGCGGCCGCAGTGATGGCGGCCATCCACGACGATGTTATGGCTATGCCAATGGGCTACCAGAGTCTGGTGGGCGATATGGGTTCGTCTTTGTCTGGGGGGCAGAAACAACGCGTCATTCTCGCACGTGCGGTCTATCGCCAGCCAAAGCTACTTGTCCTTGACGAGGCCACGAGTCATCTCGATGTAGCGCGAGAGGGTTTCATCAACGAAGCCATACAACAGCTTGAAATCACGAGAATAATCATTGCTCACAGAGCTGAGACAGTCGCAAGTGCTAAGCAAGTTGTCACCCTTTACGAGGGTAGTGCAAATGTTGTCGGGTAGATTTCCTCGATAGCAAAATTCCATTGAAATGTTGCGTTTGAGGATGGGTAAATATGCGGCGTTTGGAAGTTAATGATATTAAAGTATAGACAGAAGCCGCTTAGAGAATAGGGGAATATAGTCTTCCGGATTAGCTAGGAATGGCGTGAAGATGGATTTACAGAATTAATGGTCGTTGGCCCTCGATATATCTTGTGTTCTCGAGATATGTGATGTCTTTCCTTGAATAAAATGAGACGTAACAATGGAATTAATCTAAAACTGCACCGGCTAACTAATTCATTTCTCTTTATGGAGAGAAAGACGATATTTATCACATCAACAAGGAGTTGGTGAGATAAATGTTCTGACGGAAGACTACTTCCGTCCAACTTGAGCAAAGGAGAGTTACTATGCGTGTTCTAACTGAGGATGAGATTCAGTTTGTCGAAGGGGAAGGTTTGGGTGCGGCGATGCTTGCTGGCGCCCTTGTTGGCGTAAGAATTGGAAAATTTGGTGGTGTCTGGGGTGCGGTGGGGGGTGCTGTCCTGGGTGCGGCCATTGGCGCTGGTCTTTACGAGGCAGGTTAAGGGGAGCTCAGTTATGCAAACTCTACATTCAGAAGAAGTAGGCGCGGTGAGTGGTGGTACGCAAAACCTCGCCGCCGCAGTTATTGGTGGGGCAGAGCTTGGGGCGGAGATAGGCACCGTAGCAGCACCTGGTATTGGAACGGCGTTTGGGGCCTTCGCTGGGGCAGGACTTGGCTTTATTGGATGGTGTGCCTTAGCTGGCGCGGGGGTAATTGAGGCGTAGTTTAGGATGAGGCGGAATCTGTGCGCTTTACATATGGCGCACAGATTTTATGTCCGCTTAGATATATTATCTTGACTATTGGCTAACCAGTAACATTGATATATAAATGTATTCGAGAGGATGTAATGAAATTATTCTTAGTTGGCATGATTACTAAGGGAATATTTATTTCCATAATATTCATGTTATTGCTAGTCGACCATTCGCCCACATACTTAATTTATGTAGCGTCTATTGGAATAATCTCCGGTGGGATAATAAATATCTTTTCTAAGAGATGAAATTAGTAAAATATGGTAGTGGTCAAGCAAGCTTACTTGTGCCTTAATGTTTTGTGTAGATGCCTTTAGTGAACCGTGTGTTCACTAGGTAGTTGGTTTTGCCTCCGATTAATTGTGCTTTATCCATAGCAGAGAGAAAGTGCACTCTGCCCCCGAGGTTTCCGATTCGTATCACGCCTGGGCCATTGGTCACTTGCATGTGTACGAGTGACGCGCGCTGCAGATTACTTACGCGTCACGGAAAGCTCCTTCGGGGCGCCTTCTCGCCCGCAAGGGGTCTCCCCAGGCCGCCTGAGGGAGACGGGTGATCTAAACGAAGATCAACGTCGATTAGGTCTGAGCACAGAGATCCACATTGCGTCTTGCAACAATGTCATGCGGGCGCGTTTTTTCTGCGCGTATAGGAAAAATTCACATGGCGCCGCCGGCGCGGAAAGCGTAAGTTGCACCCCTCGCGAGTCGCAGCCAGGGGCGACAACGTTGCCGCAAGGATGGAGTGATAAATATGGATAATGCACAAGGTGATGCACAAGGTAATGCATCCTCGGCATTTGGACTTCCCGTGACTCTTGCTGGAATGCTCCTTGCCGTGGCGATTACATTTTTTGTTGTTGGTGTGTTTGATACGACAACAACGATTATTGCTATGTCTATAATGCTTGTAGTTCAACTGGTATATTTATCTATATACCTAAGTATGGCTTACAGGACGGCGGTCAAGAAAGTGGGTTAGACTAGGCTACTTTTGGAGCTGGAGCCGGATTAATATAGGGCTTGATCCTTTATATACCATCAGATTAGTAGAGTATTCGGCACCTTTCTGGATAAAGGGGGAATGGCGATGGTGTGCATTCAAAGTTATATGGAAGATGTTTTAGCAGGAATTTCGCCTACTGTGAGGACTTGTTTGGTCGTGATTGCAACGGCTGTGACGGCTGTGTTGGTTATGTATGTTGGGGTGAGTTTGGGAAAACTTCTTTACTATATTACGCACTAATCGCCAGAAGCGGTGTTGGGTTCGAAGAACAAGGTCAGACCCACATAGTTGGCGAGGAATGGCGTATGGTTTACTTAATGACCAAAATCCGCTTGATTCTTGACCATGCATTGAACAAAGCCAATGCGCGAGCCTGTTATTGGTGATCTGCTTGGGCTGATGCGCGGTGGCCAAGAGTTCGCTGTAGCAGGTGGTCGTAGCGGGGCTTGCTGGACGATCCGCATTGTCCCCTATTGGCCAGCTGTGCTGGACGCTACACCGAGCCGTGCCGGGCCTGCTAGGTTCCTATCACGCCTGGACCATGGGTCATTTGCACGTGTACGAGTAAGGCGCGCGTCGTACCATCGGCGTGATCCGGGTGCGTCGCGCCCGTCGCGCGGTGCGGGTTGGGGTGGGCCATGCATACCCAGGAACTCATCATCACGTTTGCCACGCCGGTGTTCTTTGCGCTGATCGTGCTGGAGCTGGTCGTTGCGCGTTATCGCGGGCGCCACGCGTATGCGGCCGATGACGCCATCAACTCCATTGGCCTGGGCGTGATCTCGCAGATCGTCGGCGTGTTCAGCACGCTGCTGACCTTTGGCATCTATGCGTGGTGCGCCGAGCATCTGGCGCTGTGGACGCTGCCGGCCGATGCCGTGTGGGTGTGGGCGCTGGCGCTGCTCGGTTACGACTTTTGCTACTACTGGCTGCATCGCGGTGGCCATCGCGTGAACATCCTTTGGGCGGCGCATGTGGTGCACCACCAGAGTGAGCGCTACAACCTGTCCACGGCGCTGCGCCAGACCGGCAGCGGCGTGTTGCTCAGCTGGCTGTTTTATCTGCCATTGGCGGTGTTCGGCGTGCCGCTCAAGGTGTTTGTGGTGGTGGCGCTGATCGACCTGCTGTACCAGTTCTGGGTGCATACCGAGCAGATCGACCGGCTGGGCTGGTTTGACCGTGTGTTCTGCTCACCGTCCAACCATCGAGCGCATCACGCGGTGAATGATCGCTATCTGGACAAGAACTACGGCGGCATTTTGATTATCTGGGACCGGTTGTTTGGCACCTTCGTCGAAGAGGACGCCGCCGACCCGCCGGTCTACGGCACGCGATCGCCGCTGCGCAGCTGGAATCCGCTGTGGGCCAACGCGCAGGTGTACTGGACTACGGCGCAGGACATGTGGCATGCGCGACGCTGGCGCGACAAGTTGCTGTTGTGGTTCAAGCCGCCGGGCTGGCGGCCGGCAGAGCTGGCGGCGTGTTATCCCAAGACCGGTTTCGTCATGCCGACCGAGCGCTTTGCGCCGGTCGTCTCGCGTGCGATGACGGTCTACGCGCTGGCGCAGTTTGCCGTGCTGCTGGCGATGATGACGCAGTTCCTCGCCCTGGCCGCCACGGCGGCGCTGCCGACCTTGCTGACCTACGCGGCGTATCTGGTGGTGACGTTGTGGGTGCTTGGTGGCCTGCTGGAGGGTCGGCGCTGGGCGCGGTGGCTGGAAGCCGTACGCGTGATCGCCACGGCGGCGCTGCCGGTGCTGGCCGGGCGCTGGTTTGGCGCAAACCCGCTGGATGGCCGCATCGCCGTGGCGTTCGCGATCGTATTTGGCATGAGTGCGCTGGCCTTGCTCTGGGCCAGCCGGCAGCGCGCCATGCCGCGCACGGGGCTGGCGTCGGCGGCCTGAATGCCGCACTGCGGCGCGGGTTGCGGCAGCGCATTGGTTATGCTCGGCGCTCGTCTGACAAGGAACACCCATGGGTTTGCTCAACGATCTGGTACGCCACAAGACGGTGGAGCAGTTGCAGTCGGAGGCTGGCCAGCGCGGTGATTTTCGCCGCGTGCTGGGCCTGTGGCAGCTCACCGCCATCGGCGTGGGTGCCATCATCGGCGTCGGCGTGTTCGTGCTGGCCGGTCAGCAGGCGGCGGTCAATGCCGGTCCGGCCGTGGTGCTGAGTTTCATCATTGCCGGCTTGGGCAGCGCCTGCGCGGCGATGGCGTATGCCGAGTTTTCCGGCATGATCCCGGTCACCGGCAGTGCCTACACCTATGGCTATGCCGTGCTTGGCGAATTGTTTGCGTGGATCATCGGCTGGGATCTGCTGGTGGAGTACGCGTTGATCGTCGGCGTGGTGGCGATTGGCTGGTCGGGCTATGTGCAGGCGCTGATCGAACAGCTCACTGGCTTCACCCTGCCGATCTGGCTGCAAGGTGCGTATGACCCGGCCAATCCCGGCAGTGGCAAGGTGTTCAACCTGATTGCCGCCGCCATTACGCTGGCCATTGCGTGGATGCTGACGGTCAAGACCGAGTGGGGCGCGCGCGCCAACACCGCCATCGTCATCATCAAGGTGATCGGCGTGGTGCTGGTCATCGCCGTTGGCGCGTTCTTTGTGGATACCGCCAATTGGCACCCGTTCATCCCGCCGGCGGTGACCAGCGCCGAGGGCTTGACGTCGTTTGGCTGGGGCGGCGTGCTGGCGGCGTCCAGCATTGTGTTTTTCGCCGTGTTCGGCTACGACACGCTGACCACCGCCGCCGAGGAATCAAAGCATCCACAGCGCGATCTGCCGCGCGCGGTGCTGCTGTCGCTGGGCATTTCCATGGCGCTGTATCTACTGGTGTCGCTGGTGCTGACCGGCATGGTGCCGTACGCGCAGTTGAACAGCGATGCGCCGGTGGATGCGGCGTTCAAGGCGCTGGGACTGGATTGGGTGCGCGGCATCATCAACGTGGCGGCGGTGGCCGGCATCACCAGCGTGATGTTTGCCTTCCTGCTGGGCGCGGCGCGCATCTGGTTTGCGCTGTCGCGCGACGGCTTGCTGCCGAAGTGGTTTGCGCATGTGCATCCGCGCTACGGCACGCCGGCGCGGCCGACGGTGATCCTTGGCGTGTTCACCGCGCTGGTGGCGGGCCTGCTGCCGATCGGCGAGGTGGCCGAGCTGGTCAACATCGGTACGCTGTCGGCTTTCATCGTCATCTGCGCCTCGGTGCTGTTGCTGCGTGTGCGCCGCCCGCAGCTGGAGCGCCGCTTCCGCGCGCCGGCGTTGTGGCTGGTGGCGCCGTTGGGCATCGTCTTTTCACTGTGCCTGATCGTCGGCTGGCCGTGGTGGATCGATGGCCGCTTCCACCTGCTGGGCGGCCTGCCGTGGATCACCATCGAGCGCTTCATCGTGTGGATGGCGCTGGGGCTGGTGATCTATTTCGGCTACGGCCTGCATCACAGCAAGCTGGCGCGGACACGCCCGTCGTAATGCCGACGGGCCGGCGCAGCGACCTGCGCCCGGCATGACCTTCGGCAGAGGTTGCGCCGGGCCGGTGCGATCTAGCATCGGGAACCGAACATCAGCGCCTGCGTCCCGGGCCGAGTCAGCGCCCTTGCGACGTGGCCGGCCTCTTGCGCAGCGTGCCGATCCTTGAAGCGCTGTCGCGGAGAATGCCTTGAAGTCCACCCGAATCGCCACCGCCCTGCTGGCCGCCACCCTTGGCCTGAGCAGTTTCGTCGCCGTCGCGGACGTTCCCGCGCCGCAGGATGTGCCGTATCCGGGCACCTTGCAGGTCAGCGTCGATGCCACCGATGTGGCACATCGCATTTTTCGCGTACACGAGACCATGCCGGCGCAGCCCGGCCGCCTGACGCTGCTGTATCCGCAGTGGCTGCCCGGCCATCACTCGCCATCTGGCCCGATCGACAAGCTGGCCGGACTGGTGGTCAAGGCTGGCGGCCAGGTGCTGCCGTGGACGCGTGATCCGCTCAACGTCTACGCCTTCCACGTCGAGGTGCCGCAAGGCGCCAGCGCGGTCGAGGTGGAGTTCCAGTTCCTGTCGCCGCAAAGCACGCGCCAGGGCCGTGTGGTGATGACGCCGGAAATGCTCAACCTGCAATGGAATGCCGTCACCGTGTACCCGGCCGGCTATTTCGCGCAGCGCATCGACACCCGCGCCAGCGTCAAGCTGCCCACCGGCTGGCAGGCGGCCACGGCACTGGAAGTGGCCTCGCGCGACGGCGACACGCTGCATTTCAAGCCGATCAATTACGACGATCTGGTCGACTCGCCGATCTACGCCGGCAAGTATTTCAAGCGCATCGACCTGGACCCCGGCGCCAAGGCGCCCGTGCATTTGAACCTCATCGCCGATGCGCCCAAGTATCTGGAAGCCACGCCGGAACAGGTCAAGCCGTTCCGCGAGCTGGTGCAACAGATGTACAAGCTGTATGGCGCGCACCATTACGACCACTACGATTTCCTGGTCTCGCTCAGCGACAAGATGAGCGGCAACGGCCTGGAACATCACCGCTCCAGCGAGGACGGCACCTCGGCCGACTTCTTCACCGAGTGGAAGAAGAATGTCTTTGCGCGCGACTTGTTCTCGCACGAGTTCAACCACTCGTGGGACGGCAAGTACCGCCGCGGCGCCGACCTCACCACGCCCAACTTCAACGTGCCGATGAGCGACACGCTGCTCTGGGTGTACGAAGGCCAGACCCAGTTCTGGGGCCAGGTGATGGCCGCGCGCTCCGGCTTGTGGGACACCGAGCAGACCCACGACATGCTGGCCTTCGTCGCCGCCAACTACGACCGCGGCCGCCCCGGTTTGGCCAGCTGGCGCAATGTGCAGGACACCACCAACGATCCCATCATTGCCCAGCGCGCGCCGCTGCCGTATCGCAACTACCAGGGCAGCGAGGATTACTACTCCGCCGGGCAGCTCATCTGGCTGGACGTAGACGGCAAGCTGCGTGATTTGAGCGACGGCAAAAAGAGCATCGACGACTTTGCCAAGGCCTTCTTCGGCGGCCACTCCGGCGAGTGGACCGTGTCCACCTACACCTTCGACGACGTGATCAAGACGCTCAACGACATTGCACCGTTCGACTGGGCGCCGTATTTGCGCACGCGGCTCGATGGCCACGGCCCGCTCATCGGCGGGCTGGCCTCGCACGGCTGGAAGCTGGTCTACACCGACCAGCCGTCCGCCGCGGTCAAGGCCGTCGAGAGCCGCCGCCACGTTGCCAATCTCACCTACTCGCTGGGCGTGTCGGTGGGCAAGGGCGGCACCATTGGCGACGTGCTGTGGGACGGCCCGGCGTTCAAGGCCGGCCTCGCCCCGGCCATGACCATCATCGCCGTCAACGGCCGTGACTACGACGCCGACACCCTCAAGGATGCCGTCACCGCCGCCGCCACGGACAAGACCCAGCCGATCGAACTGCTGGTCAAGAATTTCGATGAGTACAAGACCCTGCGCATCGACTACCACGATGGCTTGAAATACCCGCATCTGGTCCGCGACAGCAGCCGCCCCGACACCCTGAGCACCTTGCTCAAGGCACGCTGAGCGGCATGAACCGGCCACGGATGGCCAAGTGCGCCAAGGCACGCCGCGCCGCAACTGTGCGGCCGCCTCCGCTATACTGCCCTGCCTGCGCGTCGCCTCCGGTGCATCCCGCGCAGCCATCAATGCGCCTGTAGCTCAGCTGGATAGAGTATCGGCCTCCGAAGCCGAGGGTCGTGGGTTCGAATCCCGCCAGGCGCACCACTCCTTTGCGACACCTTCTGCGTCGGATCTGTGACAGATCGTTTTTTCCGGCGCGCGACTGGCTGCTTCCAACCCAAAGCGGACCCAAGTTACAGCCCGTACTTCCTCTTCCTGTTCACGAAGGCGGGGCGCGTTCCTTCGAGGATCTCCACCACCCGTGCCCTGATCTGTGGAGATTCGATTGCTCCACTAACATAGGAAAACTGCTTAGTTTCCTTGTCGCAATCTGCATAGATGATCTGTTCCGCATCACAGACAACCGCAAGGTTTGGGTTGTGCGTCACCATGATGATCTGTCGGCGCTGCTTGGCTGCCTTGACACACCGAACGAGTACCTTAAAAATGGTCTGATTATCTAGGTTCTCTTCGGGCTGGTCGATCACTAGCGGGATGTCGTCCTTGTCGATAAGTAGATAGAAGACTAGGAGTAGCAGGCCACGTTCCCCAGGCGATAGCTGATTAACCTCCTGTTTGGCGTAGGTTAGTGAATAGCGGGGCCTGAGATACTCAAGGCCGAAGAGGAAGTTGTATAGCTCCTCAACACCATGCCCTTTTCGAAGTTGGTTAGCGATGGGGATCTCTATCTGCTCCTGGCTCTCGCCGCGGCGGTCGAAGTGGAGCATGTCGTCGATCCTGCCGACGAAAGCAACTACCGAGTCGGCGGCCGTGAAATCGGTTTCCCGAAGCAGCTGGCGAATCAGTGCATTACTCTCGTCGATGCCTGCGAAGCTGCCACGTGTCTGCCTGTTGATGCTATTCAGGAAGGTGTCCTGAAAGCCTTCCTCCACGATCCTTACGTTGAATTCTAGCGGCAGCGGCATATCCATCTTGGTTACTGACTGGACGAAGCTCTGCACGGGCTGGTATAGCATCCGATACTCGGCGACCGCCTTTTCAGTCTGCTCGTGGATGCAGCGAACCATGTGGAGGCGTGTGGATTTCAGCTGCTCTCTCCGACCCGGCAATGTATCTAGAGCGCCGAGCTGTGCCTCGTACCAGGCGATGCTGTTCGGTTTGTCTTTGTCTCCTTGGATTTCAGTCTTAGCCCGTTGCCATAGCGCCAGTTGCTCTCTATAGACCAGGAACAACCGTTGCTTCTCGCCCAATCGGCTTTTCAGCACCCTAATGTCCGCTTCCACAACTTCCCTGCGCTTCAGCAGACCGGTGTCGCTGTCATCGGAAAGGAGGGAGTCTTGTTGCTGGACTTCCCTCTTGAACTCCACATCCAATTCGGTAAGTTTGGCGGTGTCAAGATTTAGTGTCAGCAGATCCGCGGCGCGGAGATTGGTGGGAACCTCGGCCAGCAGCGCGTCCAATGTCACAAGGAACTGTTCGTGACCCTTCAGATAGTTCTTGATGGACTGCTGAATACGCGTTGTATGCGCGGAGTTCTTCAGCGCATCGGCCTTCTTCCGACGAGCCTCCTGTTCGTCGGTGTGGATTGAATTCAGCAAGGCTTCCAGTTGCGCAAGCGTCTCGTTCGCAGTAGCGGCCTCTTGCTTTGCGGTATTCGACTGGGCTGGGTTCTCGACTGGCGTCGGTGCGGTGGCCTCCAGTGCAGAAAGCTCCCGCTTTTTCGCGTCGAGGTGCTGATCCAAGGCGGTCCGGAAGTCTGGCGAAAGCCTGTCTTCGACCGAGATCAACTCGGCGTTGAGCTTCTTCAGTTCTTCCAGAAGGAGCTTGCGCTCCGCTTCAAGCTGCGAGAGCGTGAATTCCAACAGGTCATCGAGTGAAGGAAAGCCGATTCTTTGTTCCTCCGGCACATGAGTATAGATGATCTTGCGCAGTTCGCCGTCGAAAGTCGATGACTCATTGTTGGCGAGCTCATTGCATAGCGTTTCTAAATAGCTCTGTGGCAGATACTTGATGCGTTCTACACTGGAAGTGCTTGGATTCTCATACAGAGCGCGTTGACTTTCACTGCCATCGTGCCAGCGGAGCGTTCCGATAAAGTGCTCTGCGAGCCGGCATCTGGGATCGCGAAACCGCTTGTCGTTCAGGAACGAGAAACTAGCGTGGTTCTTGGTATCGCCGACTAGCGCGATGGTGTCAGACAGAGCACTCTTACCGCTCCCTTTGTTACCGATAATTGCGACAAGGTCATGATTCAAAGGAACATCGACGTTGAACCAGGTATCCGCGAGGGTTGACCCGGCTCGCTTGTTGATGGCAATAGACGAGGCATACTTTGTACGGTTTGAATTGACCAGCAACTGTTTGGGTGGTGTGTCGCCGACGAACACTCGCTGCTCGAACTCGGTGACTGCCTGAACGAGCCCGTTAAAAGTCGGATCGGCCTTGATCCAAGTGAAGCAATGGCCGATCCGGTCCTTGTTGTCAGACGTGCTCAGTGCATGGGCATCAGAGCAATCCAAAAGAGTGCTTTGGACCCCATTCTCGGTCAGCTTTGCTTTCGCCCGCTCGTAGGCTTCTGGATTGTCGGAGGCGGTGAATACAAGGTCGACACGGTTGATCACGTTCTTCTTGTCTGCAATAGACTGATCATTCCATTTCATGTTCCCCCATTCAGCCTTGCCAACTGCGAGCAGATGATGATCTTTCAGGTCGTGCTTCTGCAGAGCCTCGAGCACCTTGTCCAAGCTGACACAGAAGTTGTTGAATCCCTCGTGTAGGGGGTTGCTTCGGGTCTTGCGACGTTCTGCAGGGATGGAGTTGATCACCATCTGTCCGAGTTGGGTTAGGCTTTCCGGGGTGATCACCGCCTGCCACCTGCCCTTGAGTTCGATGGCTTCGGGAATCAAGTCGTAGCACTGTACAATTGCGCTCAGAAACTGCTGCCGGATAACTTCAGGTGGCAGCTGGTCAAAGATGATGTGGAGATTGACCCGGCTCCAGTCCGAGCTGGAATAGGTGCCGTTTTGGTCCTTCGTGACGACACCGCCAAATTTATCGAGGCGCAATTCAATCACAGGGAGGATCAAGTCGATGTTCTTGAGCCGGCCGGCCTGCTTTTCGTTCAGTACGCGCTCGTATCCATCTACGAAAATGTAATCGTTGATCCCGATCACTTTGAACTCGGGAGGCAACCTCTCGAGGTCGTCTAAGAAACTGGCCCAAGCGGCATCAGTATTGCCGCCATAGTGTTGGATGATGGATGCGGGAGAGTGGACGTGAAGATCCCATTTCAGCCACATCGATCCTGCCGGATTGTTCATCTAGTTCCCCCCTCATGCCCAAGGCGACATAGTATCAAGAGGCGGCATGTGCTGATAAACCGATCAGCCGTGCAATGGTTGAAAAACCCTGAAACAGGGGCAGGATGAACTTTTTTACCTGGATCGCAGGGGTTTCAAGGAATGGAGACGGTGTTCGCTGCACGCGAGTTCGTCATGAATGATCGATACCCGATCTACTCCCCTTTGCCCAGCAGCTCGGAACGACCGGCCACGGACTTTTCGGATTTCAGCTTGGGCGGATCGGAAAAGCCGCTGAAGGCGTCGCCTAGCACGACTTGGCTGGATGCTGCATCGCCCAGCGCATAGACCCGCTGGCTACGCAGACCAGTGACGCCTTCCGCCCACGCCTGCAGCATGCGCTTGCCGATGTCGGCGAAGTCGGGATGGTCAGCCATGGCCGCGCGTACCGCTGGTGCCACTTCGCTGATCGCCTGCGCGATCGCCTCGACGATCTGCCGCTGTTCTTTTACCGCGATACCGAAGGTGGCGGTGATGAACTTCTGCAGGGTTTTGCCTGGTGCCCAGGTCTTTTTGCCCATGAAGCTGATGGCGGGTGGATTGCGCTGATAGCCGGCGTACACGTTGGTGGTGAGCATGTCGTATACCGGCGCGAGGTGAACATCGGCGCGCGAGGTGTAGAGCAGGGCGATGTTCTTGGCGTGGGCATCGGCGTTGCGCAGGGCGTAGGTGAGCAGCAGCGTGGTGGCGAGCTGGCGGAAGGTGTCGAGCCTGCGCGTCCCCGGCACATGATCGCGCACGGCCTTGGCGATGCGCTCCCAGGTGGTCTCGTACTTGGCTGACGGGCGCAGACCCAGCAGCGCGCAGAAGTCTTCCATGCCCCAGCACGGCTGGCCGTGCTCGTTCACGTCGAAACGATGCACGACCAACGCTTGACCGTCGCGGGAGATTTCGGTGGTCGCTGTAGGCGCTACTTTGGCAGCGACCTGCATGCACAGGTGCTCGTTCAAGGCCACGAACGGCAGCAGGCGTGACGAGCCCTTGATGATGTGCCGACGGGTAAGCAGGGTGGCTTTCTTGTGCGGCTGCAATGTGACGTGCTCGCCTTGCGCGTCGAGGAATTTCGGTACCACGCCAGATACACCGCTGGCCGCGTGCTGTCGCACCAGCTCGGCAAAGGCTTCTTCGGAATTGTCGCCCTGCAGTAGCGCGGACACCTCCACCGATTCGGCCGGCTGGTCGAGCTTGGCGCCAGGCGCAGCGACCTGCAGGCGTCCGACCATGTTGCGACCGACCACGGACAACAGGGCCAGCGGACTGGCACCGATATGCGGTCCGAACTGCTCCTGCAACACCTGCAACAGATAGCCCTCGGGCAGGTTCATTTGCAATATCGGCGGCAAGGTGTCGTCCCAGCTCCAGGACTCGGTGCGCACCGGCATGGTCAGCGAAACGAAATCATCGGGTGCGGTGCCGGCGTGGTAGCTGAGCACGCTGCGGAAGTCGCCCACCGTCTCCAGCACGGCGACATCGCGACCAAGCACGTAGACCGCGAGCTTCATGCGCCGCCGCGCTCCTTGCGCAATTCATCAAGCGAGCCGGCCGCGCCGGTTTCGACGAACCGCAGTTCCATGCCCAGTACCGCCAGCACCGCCAGCAACTTGCGCGAACCAAACTCGGCCGAGCGGCCACGCTCGAAACGCGACAGCGACTCCGCCGTGATGCCGGCCTTGCTGGCGACGACGGCTTGCTTCATGCCGAGTGCTTTGCGCCTGGTGGCGACGACTTCACCAAGTTCTGCGAGGGTCTGCATATGATATTTACATCAAGTATTTTGTGTATATCAATGATTATTGACATATACGTCAAGTCATTGCAACCCGATGTTACGCGTCTGCCGGCGAGTCGACTGAGGCCGGGAATCTTCGACCCGGCGCTGGGCGGTGAATGCCCCCCTGCTCAGCACGCCGCCGCGCGCTGTCGCAGCAGGGCTGCCTCGCGGGTGTTGCCGGTCAGGGCGGCGGCGCGGTCGAATTCCTTGCGCGCTTCTGTGTGGCGACCCAGTTTGAACAGCAGATCGCCGCGCACGCTGGGCAGCAGGTGGCCGGTGGCCAGCGTGCGCTCGTGGCGCAGGCGGTCGACCAGCACCAGGCCGGCTTGCGGTCCCTCGGCCATCGATACAGCGACGGCGCGATTCAGCTCGACCACGGGTGATGGCGCCACTGCGGCGAGGCGTGCGTACAGCGCCACGATGCGCGGCCAGTCGGTGTCGCCGGCGTGTACGGCGCGCGCGTGGCAGGCGGCGATGGCGGCCTGCAAGGCGTAGTTGCCCTCCGCGCCGCCCAGTTTCTCCGCATGCGCCAGCCCGGCCAGGCCGCGGCGGATCAACAGGCGGTCCCAGCGTGAACGGTCCTGGTCCAGCAGCAGGATGGGGGCGCCTTCGGCATCGACGCGGGCATGCAGTCGCGAAGCCTGAATTTCCATCAGGGCGAGGAGGCCGTGAACCTCGGGTTCGCGCGGCGCCAGGCTGGCCAGGATACGTCCCAGCCGCATGGCCTCTTCGCACAATGCCGGCCGCGCCCAGCCGTCGCCGGCGGTTGCCGCGTAGCCCTCGTTGAAAATCAGATAGACGACTTCCAGCACGGCCGCCAACCGTGGCGCGAGTTCCAAGCCGCGTGGCACGGCGAACGGGATGTGCCTGCTGGCGAGGTTGCGTTTGGCGCGCACGATGCGCTGCGCGATGGTGGTCTCGGGCACCAGGAAGGCGCGGGCGATTTCCGGCGTGGTCAGCCCGCCCACCATGCGCAGGGTCAGCGCCACCTGCATGTCACGGGAAAGCGCGGGGTGGCAGGCGGTAAAGATCAGCCGCAGCAGATCGTCGCCAATGTCGTCGTCAAGCGCCGCCGGGTTGTCCGGTGCGTGCGCCATCGCTTCGGCCTCGAGTGCGTAGCCAAGCGCGGCCCGCTTGTCGTTGCGCATCCGCCGGTGGCGCAGCCGGTCGATGGCGCGGCGCTTGGCCGTGGTCATCAGCCAGGCGCCGGGGTTGTCCGGCACGCCATCGTGCGGCCAGCGTTCCAGCGCGGTCACCAGGGCTTCCTGGGCAAAATCCTCGGCCTGCCCGACATCGCGCAGCCGCCGCGCGAGTCCGGCAATCAGGCGCGGCGCCTCGATTCTCCAGACTGTCTCGATGGCGCGATGGACGTCGGCCGTCGTCATGGCGACCGATCACAACATTGCCGCGAGCCCTGCGCAAGCGTCGTCGCGACGGCGGTTCAGCGTTCGGCAATTTTTTCGCGCAACCGGGCTTCCTGCTGGCGAATCTCGGGCGTGGCGACCGAGCCGAAATCTTCCACCTCGAAAACGGGGCGCAGTTCGATCTCGGTGCCATCGTCGAACGGCGCGCGCTTGATCCATTCGACGGCCTCGTCCATGGAGCGCACCTGCCACAGCCAGAAGCCGGCGATCAGTTCCTTGGCTTCGGCGAATGGCCCATCGGTCACCGTCCGCCGCTGGCCGTCGAAGCGCACCCGCACGCCCTTTGCGCTGGGGTGCAGCCCCTCGGCCATCAGCATCACGCCGGCATCGACCAGTTGTTCATTGAACTTGCCCATGGCGGCCAGACTTTCGGTGTCCGGCGTGGCGCCGGTTTCCATGTCCGGGGCCGCATTGGTTTTCACGATCACCATCACGCGCATGATTTTTCTCCCGTTGTCCGGCAGCGCCGGTTGCGTGGTTACGACGAGTGGCATCGCGTCAATTCGACAGTCGCCCGGCATCGGGGTGACGGTCGCGTCGAGCCGTTCATGAAGGCGGCACCGTGTCGATTTCGGCCCGCCTCGCTCGTCGCTGCAGTACATGCCGGAAAACACGCGGTCGTCGTGCCCAGATCCCACGTCTCCCCCGCGCTTCCGGCTTGAGGTTCAGGTCGCGATGGCGCGCGTGATGACTTGGGTGTCATGGGGGGCATCGCCACCCACAGGCGCGCCGCGGCAGGTTGAATGACCCACCCAGGAGGAACGCCACCATGCTGATTGCCAACTATCTGTTCTTCAAAGGCCAGGCCGCGGCAGCCTTCGATTTCTATGCCGCCTGTCTTGGCGGCAAGATCATCATGAAGGTGACCTTTGCCGACATGCCCGGCGCCGACGACTTGCCGCCGGAAGCCCGCGGCTTGATGGCCCATATCCGGCTTGAAATCGGCACCGCCGTCCTGATGGGTTCGGATTGGTGTACCCCACCCGGCGGCGAGGCGTACCCCGGCATCCACGGCAACGCGGTGTCGTTGTCCGTGAATACGCCGGCACGGGCCGAGCACTTGTTTGCCGCCTTGAGCCAAGGCGGCAAGGTGACCATGCCCATTGGCGAAACGTCATGGGCGCAGCGCTTTGGCATGCTGACCGACCGCTTTGGCGCCCTGTGGATGGTCAACTGCAACCAGCCGGAAGCGATGCAGCCGCCGTGAACCGCTTGCCCGGCGGTGTGTCGAGGGTTTGCGGACGTCGCCGCCTCTCAACTTGTGTGAGGTATCCTCAAGAACGTGACCCGATACATGCGCCCGACACGACGTACCCGCTTGCGGCTTGTGCTGCTGGCGGTGCTGTCGCTGCTGTTCCAGCAGGTTGCCCTGGCCTCGTATGCGTGCCTGGCCAGCGACGTGCCGGCGGCGGATGCGGCCATGATGGCCCACTGCGCCGACATGGCCATGGCCGACAGCCACGCGCCGGCATCGACGCCTTCGGCGCTGTGTCCGGTGCATTGCGTGGATCAGGCGCTGGCCACCCAGGACGCCCATGCGCCCACGGTGCCGCCGGTGGCGATGCCGGCGTTGCTGCCGGCGCCCATCGTGCTGGTGACCTTGCCGACCGTGCACGTCACCTACGACCACGCCATGGCGTGGCGACGATCAGGCATCCCGCCGACGCTGCGGTTCCGCGTCCTGCTGATCTAGACCCCACCCACGTTCGCTTTCCGCGGCCGGCGACGGCTGCGTTTGATCGTGTGTGGAGGTTTCATGGCTATCCCCGGGTTTTACCGGCATGTGCGCATGCCGCGTTTTCTGTTGGCCTTGCTGTGTGGCGGGCTGGTCTCGCTGCCGTTGCCGGCGGTCGGTGGCGAGCACGCGCTGGATCTGGACAGTGCGGCCCGCCTCGCCGTGTCGCAGGCGCCGCTGGTGCAGGCGCAACAGCTTCGCACGCAGGCAGCGCAGGACGATGTCGTGCGCGCGGGTCAGTTGCCCGACCCCGAGTTCAGCGTGGGTATCGAGAACCTGCCGGCCACCGGGCCGCAGGCGTTCGACCCCGGCGCGGATGCGATGACGATGCAGACCATCGGCTTCATGCAGGCCTTTCCCTCGCGCGCCAAGCGTCAGGCGCGTACCGGTGTCGCTACCGCCGAGGCGCAGCTCGCCGGTGCCGACGGCCTCACGGTGCGGCTGGCGGCAAAGCGTGCCGCCGCCACCGCCTGGGTTGCCTTGTGGGCTGCCCAGCGCCAGCGTGCGTTGCTCGCGGAGCTGCGCGGGCAGGCGACGCTGGCCGTGACGCTGGCCAAGGCGCGATTGGCGGGCGGCAGTGGCAGCGCCACCGATGTGCTGGCCGTGCAGAGTGCCGCCATCGAACTCGACAATCAGCTCGATGCTGCCGATGCCGACCTTGTTGCCGCCCGCGCGGCCTTGCAGCGCTGGATTGGTGCCGACGCGGAGCGCGCACTGGCCGCGCCGCCGGATTTTGCCACCCTGCCGGCTGCGCCGGCACAGTTGCTGGGCAACCTCGATCGGCACGGGCCGATGCTGGGCTGGCAGGCGCGCGAAGACCGGGCGCAGGCGGCATTGACGCTGGCCAAGGCCGGCAAGCGCCCGGACTGGAAAGCCGGCCTGGTGTTTGGCCATCGGCTGCATCGCGACAACATGCTGGGCGTCGAGGTCAGCGTGGCGTTGCCGATCCTGCCTGGCCAGCGCCAGGATCGCGACATCAGCGCGCGCTATGCGGAGCGTGATGCCGCCCTTGCCGAGCACGAGGATGCACGGCGCGCGCAGCGTGAATGGGTGACCGCCACCATGGCCAACTGGACCGGTTATGGCCAGCAGGCGCAGCGGTTCAAGCAGGCGATGCTGCCGCTGCTGCGCGACCGCTCGCGCACGGCGCTGGCCGGGTATCGCGGCGGCGGCGCGCTGCAGCCGTGGCTGGAGGCGTGGCGCGACGAGATCCGCACGCGCATCGACTACACCGCCGTGCTTGCGGCCTGGGGCCGGACCTGGGTGGAACTGGCCTATCTGATCCCGGATGAACGGACCGCGTCGGTCGCATTGCCGGAGGTGTCGCCATGAAACGTCTTTGGTTTGTGCTGCTGGCGGTGCTGGCGCTGGTCGTGGCCGGCGGCGTCGGCTACCTCGTCGCGGGGCATTTGGCCCCGGCGTCCGCGCCGCCCGTCGCCGCGACGCCAGCCGGACAGAAGGTTTTGTACTGGTACGACCCGATGGTGCCGGAGCAGCATTTCGACCGGCCGGGCAAGTCGCCGTTCATGGACATGCAGCTGCTGCCCAAGTACGCGGACGCGGGCAACACCGGTGACCACGATGTCGTGCGTGTCTCGCCGGCCGCGATGCAAAACCTCGGCATGCGCACCGCGCCGGTCAAGGTTGCGGCACTGGTCGCCACCGTGCAGGTGCCCGGCACGGTGACGTGGGACCCGCGCCTGGCGGTGACGGTCAGTGCGCGCACCAGTGCCACGCTGGAAAAGCTCTACGTGCGTGCGCCGTTCACCGCGGTCAAGGCCGGCCAGCCGCTGGCGGAGATCCTGGCGCCGCAGTGGCGCGCCGCCGCGGACGAATACTTCGCGCTGGCTGATGCCACCTCGGCCGAGGGGCGCGCCTTGCGGACGGTGGCGCGCGCGCGATTGCACGCGCTGGGCATGGATGCGGCAACCGTTCGCGGCCTGCGCGCCAGCGGCGGCACGATCACCTTGCGCGCGCCCGTGGATGGTGTGGTCAGCCAGCTCGACGTGCAGGAAGGCCAGCAGGTCGGCGAGGGAGCGCCGATCATGCGCGTCAACGGTTTGGGTACGGTCTGGATCGAGGCCGCGATTCCGCAGGCGCAAAGCGCGGGCATCGGCGCCGGTACGCCGATTACCGCGGCGGTCAGCGCGCTGCCGGGGAAGATTTTTCACGGTGAAGTGCAAGCCCTGCTGCCCGAGGTGGATGCGGCCACCCGCAGCCAGCGCGCGCGGATCGTGCTGGACAACCCCGGCCGTGCGCTGGCGCCAGGCATGTTTGCGCAGGTGCGCATCGATGGTGCCGTCGGCGCGCCGCAGCCGCTGGTGCCGACCGACGCCATCGTCGCCGAGGGTGTCGACACGCGGGTGATCGTGGTGCTGGATGACGGACAGTTCCGGCCGGTGCGGGTGCGGACCGGGCGTTCGGCCGATGGTCAGACGGAAATCCTGGCCGGCTTGCGGGGAGGCGAGCGCATCGTGACCTCCGGGCAGTTCCTGCTGGACTCGGAAGCCAGCCTGTCCGGTGCGTTGGAGCGTTTGGGCGCAGACCCGGGCGCGAACAGCGGTGAGCTTGAACCCCGCTCCACCCGAGAGACGGGCAGGGGTGAGGGTTCGGGGCAACCTCAGGCTTCGGGCCACCTTCTCACCCGCAAGGGGACTCCCTTAAGGTCGCCAAAGGGAGAAGGGAAAGAACCGGCGATGCCCGGCATGACCATGCCGATGCCGACAGCCACGGCAGCACCGGCGCATGACCATGAGAGCCAGCCATGATCGCGCGGCTGATCCGCTGGTCGATCGCCAACCGCGGCATGGTGCTGCTGGCGGCGCTGGCGCTGGCCGTCGCCGGCAGCGTGTCGATGCTGCGCATGCCGCTCGACGCGCTGCCGGATTTGTCCGACACCCAGGTCATCGTGCGCACCGCCTGGCCGGGGCAGTCGCCGCAACTGGTGGAGGATCAGGTGACCTATCCGCTGGCCACCACGATGATGTCGGTGCCGGGGGCGACGGCGGTGCGCGGGTATTCGTTTTTCGGCGACTCGTTTGTCTACATCCTGTTTGCCGATGGCACCGATCCGTATTGGGCGCGCTCGCGCGTGCTTGAATACCTGAGCCAGGCGCGCGACAAGTTGCCGCCGAATGTCAGTCCGGCGCTTGGCCCCGACGCGACCGGCGCCGGCTGGGTGTACGAATACGCGCTGGTCGATCGCGGCGGCAAGCACGACCTCGGCCAGTTGACTGCGCTGCAGGACTGGTTCCTGCGCTATCGGCTTAAGACCGTGCCGGACGTGGCGGAAGTCGCCACCGTCGGCGGCATGGTGCAGGCCTGGCAGGTGGTGGTGGAGCCGGCGGCGCTGGCCGCGCGCGGCCTGACCGTGGCGCAGGTCGAGACCGCCATCAAGCAGGCCAATGGCGCCAGCGGGGGCTCGGTGATCGAGCAGGGCGAGGCCGAGCTGATGATCGCCAGCAACGGCTACCTGCAATCACGCGAGGATTTCCTGCGCCTCCCCGTCACGACCGGTGCGGACGGCACGCCGGTACTGCTGCGGGACGTGGCCACGGTGCGGCGTGGCCCGACCATTCGCCGCGGCATCGCGGAGCTGGACGGGCAAGGGGAAGTGGTCGGTGGCCTGGTCATCATGCGCTACGACAAGAACGCGCTGAAGACGATCGATGCGGTCAAGGCGCGGCTGGCCGAATTGCAAAAGAGCCTGCCGACCGGCGTCGAGATCGTGCCCACCTACGACCGTTCGCAACTGATTCACGCTGCCGTGCAGACGTTGGGCCAGCGGCTACTGGAAGAGTTTTTCATCGTCGCCCTGGTGTGCGCGCTGTTCCTGTGGCACCTGCGCTCGTCACTGGTCGCGGTGATCACGCTGCCGCTGGGCGTGCTGGCCGCGTTCCTGGTGATGGACTTGCAGGGCGTGTCGGCCAACCTGATGTCGCTGGGCGGCATCGCCATTGCCATTGGCGCGATGGTCGATGCGGCGGTGGTGATGATCGAGAACACGCACAAGCACCTGGAGTCCTGGCGCGAGGCGCATCCGGGCCGGCTGGAGCCTGCGGCGCGCGAGCGCTGGAAGCTGGTGGGCGATGCCGTGGCCGAAGTCGGCCCGGCACTGTTCGTCAGCCTGCTGGTGATCACGCTCTCGTTCGTGCCGGTGTTTGCGCTGCAGGCGCAGGAGGGCCGGCTGTTCAAGCCGCTGGCCTACACCAAGACGTATTCCATGGCCGCCGCCGCCGGCCTGTCGGTCACCCTGATCCCGGTGTTGATGGGCTATCTGGTGCGCGGACGCATCCGGCCGGAAGGCGCCAACCCGATCAACCGCCTGGTACATGCGCTTTACGATCCAGTCCTGGCGTGGGTGCTGCGCGCGCCGCGCGGAGTGCTGGTGGTCGCCACGCTGGTGCTGCTGTCGGCGCTGTGGCCGCTGTCGCGACTTGGCAGCGAGTTCATGCCGCCATTGGATGAAGGCACGTTGCTGTACATGCCGACCGCGTTGCCGGGACTCTCCGCCGGCAAGGCCTCGCAGTTGCTGCAGCAGACCGACCGCATGTTGAAAACCGTGCCGGAAGTCGCGCATGTCTTTGGTACCGCCGGCCGGGCCGATACCGCGACCGACAATGCACCGCTGGAAATGTTCGACTCCACGATCACCTTCAAGCCAAAGCGCGAGTGGCGCCCCGGCATGACCATGGACAAGCTGAAGGCCGAGCTCGATCACGCCGTGCAGGTGCCGGGCCTGACCAATCTGTTCGTGTTTCCCATCCGCAGCCGCACCGAGATGCTGCTGACCGGCGTCAAGACACCGATTGGCATCAAGGTGATGGGGCCGGACCTTGGCCAGCTGCAGCGCATTGCCCGCCAGGTGGAGGACGTTGCCAGGACCGTGCCCGGCGTCGGCTCGGCGATTGCCGAGCGCAGCACCGGCGGCCGTTACGTGCAGGTGCGCATCCGCCGCGATGTGGCCGCGCGGTACGGCCTGAGCCAGCGTGATGTGCAGGCGCTGATCAGCACCGTGGTCGGCGGCGAGCCCATCGGCGAAACCGTGCAGGGGCTGGAGCGGTTTCCCATCGTGCTGCGCTACCCGCGCGGCGAGCGCGATTCGCTGGCGGCGCTGCGCGCCTTGCCGATCGTGGCGCCGGGCGGGGCGCAGGTGACGCTGGGCCAGGTCGCGGACATCACCGTCACCCGCGGCCCGCCGATGATTGCGAGCGAGGATGGCGTGCCGACGACGTATGTCTACGTGGATACCTCGGCCCACGATCTCGGCGGCGTGGTCAGCGCGCTGAAGCAGGCGGTTGGGCAGCAGGTGCAACTGCCGTCCGGCTACACGCTGGGTTGGGCCGGGCAATTCGAGTACCTGCAGCATGCCAAGGATCGTCTGCTACTGGTGGTGCCGGCGACCATCGTCATCGTGTTCCTGCTGATCTACCTGGTCTTTCGCGACGCCGCGCAGACCGGGATCATCCTGCTGACCGTGCCGCTCGGACTGGTTGGCGGGCTGTGGCTGACGTGGCTGCTGGGCTATGCGGTGTCGGTCGCGGTGGTGATCGGCTGCATTGCCCTGGCTGGCCTGACCGCAGAGTTTGGCGTGGTGATGATGTTGTACCTGCGCCATGCGTGGCAGCGCCGGATCGATGCCGGCGAGCGGAATCGCGCCGCGCTGGATGCCGCCATCCGCGAAGGTGCGCTGCTGCGCGTGCGCCCCATCGCGATGACGGTGGCCGTGGTCGTCGCCGGCCTGCTGCCGATCATGCTTGGCGGCGGCGCCGGCTCCGAGCTGGTACGGCGCATCGCCGCGCCGATGGTCGGCGGCATGATTACCGCGCCGATCCTGTCCATGCTGGTGATCCCGGCAGCGTTCCGCTGGCTGGAACGCCGTCGGCTGCAAACACGCAACAAACAACCCCCACAACAACCCGAGGAGAACCCATCATGAAGACACCCGCCATTTTTCTCACCGCCGTTTTGCTGGCCGCCACTGCTCCCGCCTTCGCGCAAGCGCCGTCAGCGGCACACGCCGCGAAGGTGGACCAGGGCACGGCGCAGACGGTGCCGGGCACCGGCGTGATCACGGCGGTCGACGCCGCCAAGGGCGTGGTCACGATCAAGCACGAGCCGATTGCCGCGATTCAATGGCCGGCGATGACGATGGCCTTCAAGGCCGCGCCGCCGAGCCTGCTGAAAGACATCAAGGTGGGCGAGCGGGTGAACTTCCGCCTGCGCCCGGCCGGCATGCACAGCACGGTGATGGCAATCACGCCGGCACGGTGATTTCATGGCCCGCCGTCAGATCACCGCGGGCCATGCTCAATCGCTGCCAGTCTGTGCCAGTTGTATGGGCGGGCATGGCGCGTCGCCGTACGAACAAAACACGCAGCAGTCGCCCGGTTTCGGCTGCAGCAGCACCCCGCACGCCGGGCAGTCCCAGAAGAACTGGCAGGCATCGGTCGGCATGCGCGCGGTGGTCGCCGCCCCGCAGGCGGGGCAGGTGATCGTGGCGTCGGGTTGCAGTGCCGGTGCGTCCGCTGTCGATGCGCCCGTTTGACCGGGAGCGTCGCCGTGACAGCACGCATGAGCTGTCTCTGGGATGGGCGTGTTTGTCCGGGGCGCGGTCATCACCCTTCAACCTCGCCGGATCGGGGTAGGCAGTGGCGTCGACCCGGGCTGACCAGATCCCACGCCGCGACTCCGATCATGACAATCAACCCGGCATAGAACACGCCGCGCGCGACGTCCGCTGGCAGGAAGCCGTGCGTCATGCCAAACACGCCCATCAGGCCAAACGCGCCGATCAGCGCAAGGATCGGGCCGGCCACACCCGCCAGGGCGCGATGCCATTGTCGATGGGAACGCCATCCCATCAGATTCGCGAGCAAGACCGCGATGGCAAACAGCGGGATGAGAAAGCGCACCGATATGCCCTCCCACTGGTCCAGGAAACCCAGGCCGAGAGCGCCGCCGATGCTGGCGATGGCGGGGAAACACGCGGTGCAGGCGAAACTGCCGACGACAGCACCGACGACGCCGGCCTTGTCCGTGATACGGGTGGCAGTGGACATGGCTTGATCCTTCTGGATGACGTGGTTTGGACGACATGATTCGGCTTGCGTGTGCCGCAGGCCATTGGCTAGCCTATGGCCGTACTTGAGTACGGAGTCAAGCCACATGGCGACCCGTGAAACATCCCTGATGATCGGGCAGCTGGCCAGGACGGCCGACGTGAACGTCGAGACCATCCGTTTTTATCAGCGCAAAGGGCTGATACCACAGCCGGATCGCCCGCCCGGCGGGGTCCGCCGCTACACGGGCGCGGATGTCGCGCGGGTGAAATTCATCAAGTCGGCGCAGCGCTTGGGATTCAGCCTGGAGGAAGTTGGCCAGCTGCTGCGCCTCGATGCCGGAATGCAGTGCAGCGCGGCAGCGCAATTGGCCGCACGGCATCTCGCGGGTGTCCGCGCGCGCCTGCAGGACCTCCGCCAGATCGAAGCGGCGCTGGCGACCCTGCTCAAGCGCTGCGCCCGCCATCGCGGCGAGGTGGCGTGCCCGATCATCGCCACGCTCCACGCAGACGGGCACGCAGATGGCGATGCCGTGAAGATGCCGTGAGGCCGGAAGGTAGCGCTGGTCAGGCGGTCCAGGCCGTCGTAGCCCAGGGTGGTGCTGCGCTGGCCGACGGACAGGTCAGTGAGCTGAGTGAGGTTGCCGTTCTTGTCGTAGCTGCCCATCCGTGTCGACCGGCCCAGCGCATCCAGCGCATAGACAACGGTCTCGCCGTCCGGATAGATCCACTGGGAACATGGCCATAGGCATCCTGCAGGTAGGTCTGCGTCTTGCTGGGTTGGCCCACCAGCTGCAGGGTCTCGGTGGAGAGCATGCCGCGCTTGTTGTAGGTGGCGCTCCATGTGCTGATGCCGGAGACGGCGGTCTGGAGTTGGCCCAGGGCGTCGCAGGTGCGGGTGGTCCTGGCTGCAGCCGGGACTTGCTCCTGCCCGCAGCCGGTGATGGCCAGGCCGGCTGCGCTCCACGCCGGAAGGCCCGCAATGCGGGCCTCGTCGTTTATTGCGCGAACCTCTCGAAGCAGTAGGGGCAAAGCCATCCACCCTCAGACTGGTAGCACACACCGTGATTTGTTAGCTTGATGTTGCACACCATGCAATGCCCATGGTCATTCGGACGCTCCCAATGGGTCCTCTCCCATGCGTACTTTCGCGCCTCGGACACGTTCTCATCGAGGAAGGATCGCTCGATTCGCGCACCGTTTACAACAACCCATTACGCCATGATTAGCCACCATCCTCTTTAAGCGGAATCTTCCTATCAGGAATCGGGCCACGCGTCCGAATGTCAACGTGAGACGGTCCGCGGGCAGGGTCAGTATGAACGTTGTACGAGCGGCCAGTCTTCGGGTTGTAGAAGGTGCCCGCGCCTGGACGCGAACTCTTATGGCGCGCCTAACTTTTTGCCCAATGAATCTGAAGCTTCTTTGGCGGTCTTGTTCCCAAAGAAATGCCCAGGTGTGGTGAGTCCTTTCTCTCCAGTCCTTGCCGCTTCCTTTGCACCTAACTCGGCACCCTCTTTGACCACTGCTTTTGCAGCAAGGCGAGTAAGCAGCGCCGCGCCGCCCTTTATTGCTCCGGCGGCACCAGCCGCTACTGAAATCGTCCCAGCATCTTCCAGAAGGGCATGTCCTACGCCACCGCCTTCACCGTTATAACCATCTTTCAGAGCACCCACGATTTGACTACCGTGGAACCCGTTGCCCGTGACGAAGGATGCAGTTTCGTAGAACAGTCCGCCTAACGCTTCAGTGATGTCGCGTCCGTCAGGGTCCGTATATCTGTACGGATTATCATTAGCATACCAATACCGATTGAACGCCCCCGTTGGATTCTCAAGCGCGGTTACCGGATCCACACTCAAGAACCTCCCCACCACCGGATCGTAATACCGCTGTTGCATGTAGA
>CAZMPZ010000009.1:0-102481 GCA_964568445.1 uncultured Rhodanobacter sp.
CCGAGCGGGTCAGCACCACTTCGGCGCCCATGGCCTTGAGGTTGAAGATCTTCTCGCGGCTCATTTTGTCCGGCACCACCAGGATCAGCCGATAGCCCTTCTGCTGCGCCACCAGCGCCAGGCCAATGCCGGTATTGCCGGCCGTGCCTTCCACCAGCGTGTCGCCGGGCTTGATCCGGCCCGCGCGTTCGGCGCCCTCGATCATCGACACGCCGATGCGATCCTTGATGGAGCCGCCGGGGTTGGCGCTTTCCAGTTTCAGGTACAGACCACACACGCCGGTGTCCAGGTGGTGGGTTTGCACCATGGGCGTGTGGCCGACAAGTTCAAGGACGTTCTGGTGCACCGTCATGGCGACTCCGTGGCAAGCGCCCACGCAGCAGCATCGCTGCGCGCAGGCAAGACGCCCATGATAACGGCAGCCGGGTGCGGCAATGCCGATGGTCGAACCCTTCCCGGTCAGGGCCGCGGGCGGGACAGCCGTGGCCTGCCTGCCGGGAAGGGTTGACGTCGATGTCCGTCAGGACACCAGGTGCCCTCGATCCGACCACATGCGCTCAAGCCGTGCCTTGGCGGCGAGCTTTTCCTTCTTCATGCCGGCCAGCGTCACGTTGTCGATGGCCAGGACGCCGGTGTCGGCGTCGTGCACTTTGCTGTCCAGTTCCTTGTGGTGCTGATACAGCCGCCGGAACTCGGCGTCGGTCTTCATCAATGCTTCCAGATCATGGTGCTGATCGTTTTCAAACATTTCCGACCTCCTCGCGATTGGGCCCGCGCCGGTCATCCGGACGCGGACGACGGCACGCACGCACCCATCACCCGCCGCCGGATTCACCGGCGGCAGATGCGCATGTCGAAACGGGTGAGTGCATGATTCAAGTCAGTAGCCCGGCAGGCAAAATCGCCTGCAGGGGCTTTGACCGTACACCGTGCGCGAAGTGCCGACAAGCACCGTGAGCGCGTCTTGCGCTGTGGCAAAAATCGCGCCAAAACAACGTTTTACATGATTCTAACGACTGTCGCCGCAAGGCGCGCGTCGTCGTCGTCGGACGCCCGCGGTGTGCCGGTGCGACTACTTGCCGGGCTTGTCCGGCGACGTACCTTGGTCGTTCATCTGCGAGCGCATGACCTTGGCCGCCTCGGCCGCCAGCGCTGCCTGCCGGCGTGCCGCCTTGGCCACCTTGCTTTGCGCCGCGGCCAGCTTCTTGGCCCGATCCGCCTCGGCGCGAGCCTGGTCGACGGCTTCGGAATACGCCTGGCCCTGCGCCTGCAAGCGCGCGGCTTCCTCCTGCGCCAGCTGGTATTGCAGACGCTGGCGTTCCAATTCGCGCCGTGCCGCTTCCACTTCACGCCGGCTGTTGTCCAGCTGGATCTGGTCGTGCTCGCGATCCAGCTGTGCCAATTTGATGCGTGCATCCTGCAATTGCGCTGCCACCTTGGCCAGGTCGACCCGGCGCTCGGCCAGATACAGCGCATGCGCGCGGTCGCGTGAGCGCGCCTGGGCCAGACGATTGACGGCGTCGCGCGCCCGCGCCTGTTCGGCCTGGGCGTAGGTGCCCAGCGTTGGATCGTTGGCCAGCTGATCCAGGCTGGCACCCAGGCGGCTGACATCGATGCTCTGGTCGCGGGCGGACGCGGGCAGCGTCGCCAGGCACGCCAGCAGTGCGCCGGCGGCAATGATGACAAGGCGGTTCATGGCTGGCCTCCCTCGACGGTGGACGCCGGTGCGGGCTCGGGCACGCTCTGGAAACCCTCCGGCGTGGTGGCAGGCGCCAACACGGAAGCCGGCGGAGCAGGCATGTCGGCCGGTTGTTCCGGCGGCACGTCCGGCGTCGAGGACGCGGCCGCCGGCGCGGCCGCATCGTCGTGATTGCCGCGCGCGCGCAGCGCGTCGTTGCGCGCCATCTTGTCTTCGATCTGCGCGCGGTCGGCGGCCAGGCGCGCCTTGGCCGCCGCCAGCTCCGCGTCGGCGCGCGACTCTTCGGCCAGCGTCAGCGCCTTGGCATAGTCGCGCTTGGCCATGGCTTGCTGGGCCTGCTGGAACTTGTCCTGGGCAAAGCCCAGATCCACCGGCGCATAGTCCGCCGCCTGGGCGTCGCGGGCAGTCTGCAGCTGGCCTTGCGCCATGTTCATGGCGCCATCGGGCGGGGGCACCGAAGCGCAACCGGCAAACGCCAGCATGGCCGCCAGCGTCAAGGCCAGCCGGCCGCGGCCGATAACACGGTTGCCGCCGGCAAGCGGCGAAAAGATGTGCACCATCACATTCCTCAAGGGGACTTGCAGCGTATTGTGAACAGGCATAATCCACCATTGCAACGCAAAAGTGCCACCCAGGGGGCTATCAATGGACATCGGGTACTTCCTCAAACTCATGGTAGACAAGGGTGCGTCGGACATGTTCCTGACCACCGGCGCCCCCGTGAACATCAAGGTCGAAGGGAAGCTCTATCCGTTGGGCAACACCGGCCTGCCCGGTGGCATGGTCAAGAAGATCGCCTATTCGCTGATGGACGAAGGCCAGGTGCCACAATTCGAGCGTGCGCTTGAATTGAACATGGCGCTGGCGGTCAAGGAGGCCGGCCGCTTCCGTATCAACGTGTTCAAGCAGCGCGGCGAAGTGGGCATGGTGATCCGCGCGATCAAGAGCGAAATCCCGAGTATCGAGCAACTGCAGCTGCCCAGCGTCTTCAGCAAGCTGATCATGGAGCCGCGCGGCTTGATCCTGGTCGTCGGCGCCACCGGTTCAGGCAAGTCGACCACGCTGGCGGCGATGATCGACCAGCGCAACCAGCAGTCGCCCGGACACATCCTCACCATCGAGGACCCGATTGAATACCTGCATCGGCACAAGCGCTCCATCGTCAACCAGCGTGAGGTGGGCCTGGACACGCACAGCTACGCCGAGGCCTTGAAGAACGCCATGCGCGAGGCGCCGGACGTCATCATGATCGGCGAAATCCGTGACACCGACACCATGGAGGCGGCCATCTCGTTCTCCGAGACCGGTCACCTGTGCCTGGCCACGCTGCACTCCAACAACGCCGACCAGACGCTGGAACGCATCCTCAACTTCTTCCCCGAATCAGCGCACAAGAACGTACTGATGAACCTGGCGCTCAACCTGCGCGCGGTCATCAGCCAGCGTCTGGTGATGGGCAAGGACGGCCGGCGCATTCCCGCTGCCGAGGTGCTGCTCAACACGCCGCTGATCCGCGACATGATCCGCCGCGGGCAAATCCACGAGATCAAGGACGCCATGGAGCACAGCCTGCAGGAAGGCATGCAGACTTTCGACCAGTCGCTGTACCGGTTGTACAAGGACGGCCGCGTCGAGCTGGAAGAAGCCCTGGGCAAATCCGATTCGCGCGACGGTCTTGCCCTCAAGATCCGCCTGGCCGAGGGCGGCAGCGACAACAGCGATGCCCTGGTCAGCAATGACCCCTATGGCATGGGGTTCTAGGCAGCCCGCACTGGCCGCACGCAGCGCACCCCGTAGGGTGTAACGCCCGCCGCGCATCGTCGCACCAGCGCCGGCGGATCGTGTTCATTCCCCCGTGCACCGGCTCGCTACCGTCAATGGCCGGGCATGGGGACAACCCGTGCTCGCGCCACGTTTGGCGGTGAACGGGGAATCACGCCATCACGCACGGCTTTGCCGGTTTACGCGCGGCCGTAGACGTCGTCGAGGCGCACGATGTCGTCTTCGCCCAGGTAGCTGCCGGATTGCACCTCGATCAATTCCAGCGGCAGCTTGCCGGGGTTGCGCAGGCGGTGCTTGCTGCCCAGCGGGATGTAGGTGCTCTGGTTTTCAGTGAGCAGGAACACCTTGTCATCGCAGGTGACCTCGGCGGTGCCGGACACCACGACCCAGTGCTCGGCACGATGATGGTGTTTCTGCAGGCTCAAGGCGGCGCCGGGCTTGACCACGATGCGCTTGACCTGGAAACGCTCGCCGGCTTCCAGCGAGTCGTAGCTGCCCCACGGTCGATAAACCATGCGGTGCAGCTCGTATTCGCTGCGGCCGGCGGCCTTGAGTCGCTCCACGATCTGCTTGACGTCCTGCGCGGCATCGCGACGCGCCACCAGCGTGGCATCGGGCGTGGTCACCACCACCAGGTCATCGACGCCGACCGTGGCCAGCAGGTGGCGATCATGCGAGCGCAGCAGGCAGTTGCGGGTGTCCACCTCAAGCGTGTCGCCTTCGCACAGGTTGCCTTGTGCATCCTTGTCGCCGGTCAGCCACAACGCCGCCCACGAGCCGATGTCGCTCCACGCGCAACTGACCGGTACCACCGCCGCGCGGCGGGTTTTTTCCATGACCGCGTAGTCGATGGAGTCGGCCGGCACCTTGGCAAACGCATCGTGGTCGATACGCACGAAGTCGAGGTCGACCGTGGCACCGCCGTGGGCGGCGCGCACGGCCGCGAGCATGGCCGGCGCATGCTCGGCCATCTCCTCCAGGTAGCGTGCGGCCTTGAACAGGAACATGCCGGAGTTCCAGTCGTAGCCGCCATCGGTCAGGTACGACTGCGCCGTGGCCAGGTCTGGTTTCTCGACGAAACGCTCGACGCGAAAGCCGCCGTCACCCACGGTTTCGGCACGACGGATGTAGCCAAAGCCGGTCTCGGCGCGATCGGGGCGGATACCGAACGTCACCAGCCAGCCTTGTTCGGCCAGTGTGACCGCCTGGGCGATGGCGGCGGCAAAAGCGGTGGCATCGCCAATCAGATGGTCGGCCGGCAATACCAGCAGCAGCGCCTCGCTGTCGTGCGCCAGTGCCTGCAGCGCGCCCAGGGCAATGGCTGGCGCCGTGTTGCGGCCGATCGGCTCAAGGATGATCGTCGCGCCTTCGATGCCCGCGGCCAACAGCTGCTCGGCGGCCAGGAAACGATGGCCTTCGTTGGCCACCACGATAGGTGCGCCGACGTCGGGCAGGCGCCGCGTGCGCGCCAGCGTCTGCTGGAACAACGTGCCCTTGCCGGCCAGTGCGAGAAATTGCTTGGGCAGATGCTTGCGCGACACCGGCCACAACCGCGTGCCGCTGCCGCCGCTGAGGATCAGGGGAATGAGCATGGGAAGTCCGCCTTGTGTCCGCGACAATCGGCCGCCCGTCGATTGTAGAAGCGCACACCGTGTGCAATGAGTCATCGCGAAAAACGCGTCGCGTCCAGGGGCGTCTCTGCGCGAGCCTCAGTGCGGGTGGGCGAGCGTCTCCAGCACGTCGCGCAGGCCGGCTTGCCAATCGGGCAAAGCATAGCCGAAGCCTGTACTGAAGCCCGTGTTGTCCAGCACCGACCACGCCGGGCGTCGCGCTGGCGCCGGGTAGTCGGTGCTGGTGATCGGCACGACGCGTGGCGCGCGTGGCAGCAGGCCAGCAGTGACGGCTTGTTCAAGGATGGCGCAGGCAAAGCCGTGCCAGGTGGTGACGCCGCTGGCGACCAGGTGATGCGTGCCTTGCAACGTTTGCCGCGTGCTTGGTGTGGCATCAAGCCACGCGTCCAGCGCCGCCAGGCTGCCGTTGACGATCAATGCGGCATTGGTCGGCGCGCCGTGCTGGTCAGCCACCACGCGCAGCTCGTCGCGCTCGGCACCCAGGCGCAGCATGGTGCGCAGGAAGTTCCTGCCGTGGGCGGCGTAGACCCAGGCCGTGCGCAGGATCAAGTGTGCCGTGCCGCTCTCGCGCAAGGCCACCTCTCCGGCCAGCTTGCTGCGCCCGTAGGCACCCAGCGGCGCGGTTGGCGCCTCCACGGTATAAGGCTGCGATTGCTGGCCGTCGAACACGTAGTCGGTCGAGTAGTGGATCACCAGCGCGCCGTGCGCCGCCGCCCAGTGGCCGATGACGCCCACCGCCTCGCCGTTGACGCGGGTGGCAAGCGCTTCTTCCTGCTCGGCGCGATCCACCGCGGTGTAGGCGGCGGTGTTGACGACGACCCGTGGCTGCAGTCGATCGAGCAGGGCCGGCAGGCTGGCCGGTGCGGACAGATCGGCGATTTCGCCGCGCCCGCCCGTGGTCAACGCGCCGTCGCGCGTGGCGCAAGTCAGCTCGCCGCGCGCCGCCAAGCCACCCTGGGTCACGAAGCTGCGGCCCAGCTGGCCGTTGGCGCCCAGCAGCAAAATCCTCACGGCACGAAGACCGGCAGCCGCTCCGGCGCCACCTCATGCAGGAACGGGCTGGTGCGATCCTTGTCCGACAACAGCGGCGCGCTCACCGGCCAGTCGATGGCCAGCGCCGCATCGTTCCAGCGGATGCCGGCATCGCCGGCGCGTTCATACAGCGCCGTGCATTGGTAGGTGAACGTGGCGAAAGCGGACACCACGCAAAAGCCGTGGGCAAAGCCTTCCGGTATCCAGAAGTGCCGATGGTTGTCGGCCGTGAGCATGGCGGCAGCGGATTGGCCAAAGGTCGGCGAGCCGCGGCGGATGTCCACCGCCACGTCGTAGACCTCGCCTTCCAGCACGCTGACCAGTTTGCCCTGCGGATGCGGCCACTGGTAATGCAACCCGCGCAGCACGCCACGCGCCGAGCGCGAGACGTTGGACTGGATGAAGTCGGCGTCGATACCGGCCTCGCGAAAGCTGGCCTGGTTGTAGCTTTCGTAGAAAAAACCGCGTGCATCGCCAAACACCTGCGGCTCGATGATGCACACGCCCGGCAGCGCGGTTGCGATGATCTTCACGATGCGCGTCCCTGCTCGGCGAGCCGCTGCAGATACTGGCCGTAGCCGGTCTTGGCCAGCGGCGCGGCCAGTTTCGACAGCTGTCCGGCGTCGATCCAGCCATGGTTGAAGGCGATCTCCTCCGGGCAGCACACCTTGAGGCCCTGCCGGTTTTCGATGGTCTGGATGTAATTGCCCGCTTCCATCAGCGACTCGTGCGTGCCGGTGTCGAGCCAGGCAAAGCCGCGGCCAAGCTGTTCCAGGTGCAGCGAGCCGTCATCCAGGTAGCAGCGGTTGAGGTCGGTGATTTCCAGCTCGCCACGCGGCGAGGGCTTGAGCGCAGCGGCGTAATCGCAGACGCGCTCGTCGTAGAAATACAACCCCGTGACGGCGTAGCTGGACTTGGGTGTGGCGGGTTTTTCCTCCAGGCCGATGACCTTGCCATCCGCGTCGAAGGCCGCCACGCCGTAGCGCTGCGGGTCCTTTACGCGGTAGCCGAAGATGGTCGCGCCGTGGTCGCGGCTGGCGGCGCGCTGCAGACGCTCGACAAAGCCGTGCCCGTAGAAAATGTTGTCGCCCAGCACCAGGCAGCTGCGTTGTCCGGCAATGAAATCGCGGCCAATGGTGAAGGCCTGCGCCAGGCCGTCGGGCGAAGGCTGCACGGCGTAATGGATGGCGATGCCCCACTGCGTGCCGTCGCCCAGCAGGCGCTGGAACATGGCCTGCTCGTGCGGCGTGTTGATCACCAGCACCTCGCGAATACCCGCCAGCATCAGCGTCGCCAGCGGGTAGTAGATCATCGGCTTGTCGTACACCGGCAGCAGCTGCTTGCTGATGGCGCGGGTGATCGGATGCAATCGCGTGCCCGAGCCGCCGGCAAGGATGAGGCCTTTTTGCGTGGTGCTCATGCGCGCGCTCCCATGCCGCCCAGCCGTTCCATGCGATAGCTGCCGTCCAGCACGCGCCGTACCCACGCCTGATGGCCCAGGTACCAGTCCACCGTCTGCGCGATACCGCTTTCAAATGATTGTGACGGGTGCCAACCCAGCTCGCGTTGCAGCTTGCTGGAATCGATGGCGTAGCGACGGTCGTGGCCGGGGCGATCCTTGACGAAGCTGATCAGCGATTCACGCGGCTTGCCGCCCGCCAGCGGTTGGCGCGCGTCGAGCAGGGCGCAGATGGTCTTGACTACGGTGAGGTTCTCGCGCTCGGCATTGCCGCCGACGTTGTAGGTCGCGCCCACTTGGCCAGCATCCAGCACGCGGCGGATCGCGTGTACATGGTCGCCGACAAACAACCAGTCGCGAATGTTGCGGCCGTCGCCGTAGACCGGCAACGACTCGCCCGCCAGTGCCTTGGCAATGGTCAGCGGAATGAGTTTTTCCGGGAACTGGTACGGCCCGTAATTGTTCGAGCAGTTGGTGGTCAGCACCGGCAGGCCATAGGTGTGGTGAAACGCGCGCACCAGGTGATCGGAGGCGGCCTTGGAGGCGGAGTAGGGCGAATTGGGCGCGTAGGCGGTGTGTTCGGTGAACTTGCCCTCGGCCCCCAGCGAGCCATAGACCTCGTCGGTCGAGACATGCAGGAAACGGAACGCGTCGCGCGCGGTGCCGTCCAGGCTGCGCCAGTAATCACGCGCGCCTTCCAGCAGCGCCAACGTGCCGACCACATTGGTCTGCACAAACTCGGCCGGGCCATCGATGGAGCGGTCCACATGCGATTCGGCGGCGAAGTTGACGATGACGTCGGGCCGATGTTCGGCCAGGACCTTGGCCACCAGCGCGCGGTCGCCGATGTCGCCGTGGACAAAGACATGGCGGTCGTTGCCGGCAAGTGTCGCCAGGGTGTCGAGGTTGCCGGCGTAGGTGAGCTTGTCCAGATTGATCACGCGCAAGCCGTCGGCGACCGCCTGCAGCACGAAGTTGGCGCCGATGAAGCCGGCGCCACCGGTGACCAGCATCGATTTGATGTTGCTGGGTGAGAATTCCATCAGGGCTCGTCCTTGGTAAGGGTGGCTGCACGCAACAGGCCGCCAGCGCCGATATCGACCTGGCGCAAGACAGGGCATTTTGACGACCAGCGGCGCTTTGATCCAGCCCGCTGCATGAACGATATCCTCCGGTTGTCACTTCGGAATTGGCTCGCGCCAGCTAGAATGACGCCTTTGTCATCAAATGAGGCGGCCCCCGCGGGCTGTGGACGCGTTGATCAAGACCATCACCAAACCCGGCCAGCGCGCCGCGACGCAACTGGGCTTCGGCACTCGCGCCATCCACGCCGGCCAGCATCCCGACCCGTCCACCGGCGCCATCATGACGCCGATCTATGCCACCTCCACCTTCGTGCAGGCCAGTCCCGGCAAGCACAAGGGCTATGAGTATTCGCGCACGCAAAACCCCACGCGCATGGCCTACGAGCGCTGCGTGGCGGACCTGGAGGGCGGCGTGGCCGGATTTGCCTTTGGCTCCGGCATGGCCGCCACGGCCACGGTGCTGGAGTTGCTCGATTCGGGCAGCCACGTCATCGCCATGGATGATTTGTACGGTGGCACCTATCGCTTGTTCGAGAAGGTGCGTCGGCGTTCGGCGGGGCTGGACTTCAGCTTTGTCGACTTGAATGACACCGCCGCGCTCAAGGCCGCGCTCAAGCCCAATACCCGCATGATCTGGGCCGAAACGCCGACCAACCCGCTGCTGAAGCTGGTCGACCTGGCCAAGGTGGCCGCCTTTGCGCACAAACACGGCCTGCTGCTGGTGGTGGACAACACGTTCTGCTCGCCGATGGTGCAGCGTCCGCTGGAGTTTGGTGCCGATCTGGTGGTGCATTCGGCGACCAAGTACATCAACGGTCATTCGGACATGGTCGGCGGCATTGTCGTCGCCAGCACGACTGAATTGGCTGAACGGCTGGCCTTCCTGCAAAACTCCGTCGGCGCCATTGCCGGTCCGTTTGATGCGTTCCTGGCCATGCGCGGGCTCAAGACCCTGCACCTGCGGCTCAAGGCCAGCTGCGCCAATGCGCTGGAACTGGCGACCTGGCTGGAAAAGCATCCGGCCGTCGAGCGCGTGCTTTATCCGGGTCTCAAGAGTCACCCGCAGCACGCGCTGGCCAAGCGCCAGATGCACGGCTTTGGCGGCATCGTCACCATTGAGGTGAAGGGTGGCTTGAAGAAAGCCAAGCGCATGCTCGAGCGCTGCCAGCTGTTCTCGCTGGCCGAGTCGCTCGGCGGCGTGGAAAGCCTGATCGAGCATCCGGCAATCATGACCCACGCTTCGGTGCCCGCCGCCATCCGCAAGCGCCTGGGCATCAGCGATGGCTTGATCCGATTGTCAGTGGGCGTGGAAGACGTGGCCGATCTGCGTGCCGAGCTGGAACACGCGCTGACGTGAACCTGCCGGCGACTGCACCAGCATCCCCGACGGCCATCCTGGTACTGGGCATGCATCGCAGCGGGACCTCGGCCACGGCCGGAGTTTTGCGCTTGCTCGGGGCCGGACTTGGCGAACATTTGATGCCGGCAGCGGCAGACAATCCCAAGGGGTTTTGGGAAAACACCGCCGCTGTGGCGATCAACGAACAGTTGCTGCATCGGCTTGGCCGGCGGTGGGACGATGTGCGTGCGATGCCGTCGGATTGGCAGCGTGGCGAGGGTGCCGCGGATGCGCGCCAAGCGATCACGCAGTTCATTGGCCGTGAGTTTGCCGGGCAGCCGTTGTGGGCGGTGAAGGATCCACGGCTCAGCCGTTGCGCGCCGGTATGGCTCGATGCGCTGCAGGCAACGGGCGCTCGTCCCGTATTCTTGCTGGTCGTTCGCCATCCGGTGGAAGTCGCGGCCTCGATGCACAAGCGCAATGGCGAACTGCCGGACGTGTGTCATCTGCTGTGGCTGCATCACGTAATTGATGCAGAGGTGGCCACGCGTGGCTATCCACGCTGCGTGATCAGCTACGAGGCGCTGCTGAAAAATTGGCAGGCCACGACCGACTTTGTGCAGGCGCAGCTGGGCCTTACGTGGCCGCGGTCGGCCGACGTCGCTCAGTGTGATATTGACGACTTCCTCGATGTGGCGATTCGCCATCACGTATTTGCCGGACAGCCGGACGACGATCCCCTGGGTGCGTTGGCAGCCGAGGTTTATGCGGATGTGCATGCCGCCGCCGGCTCATCCCGGGTCTGGTCGGTGATTGCAGCCGCATCGGAAAAACTGCAAGCGGTGCACGGTCAGGCATCCAGCCTGGTCGATGCGTTGGCGCAGTCCCGCTCGGCAGTGGCCTTGCGCGCCGACGAGCGGATGCAGGTGTTGCAGCAGGAGCTGGATGAACGCAGCCAGTGGGCTCAGGACACTGATCGCGACCTTGCACAACTACGTGAGCGGTACGGGCGGCTGGTCAGTGAACATGAGCACGCCGTCGCGTGGGCGAAATCGCTGGATGGCGAACTCGCCGCATTGCGGGTTGGCCATGCCCAGCTGCAATCCGATCACGAGCAGTCGGTGACTTGGGCAAAGTCGCTCGACCGTGAGCTGGCCGATCGCGACACACTTCTGGCAACTGTACGGCATGAACAATCGCGGCTGCAGGCGCAGGTCGCCTCCTTGCACGGTGAACTGGCGCGATTGCGCGTCGACTACAAACAGATCATCACGTCTCGCTCGTGGCGGCTGACTTCGCCCTTGCGGTTGTCGGCTCGGGTATTGCGTGGCGATTGGAGTGCCGTTGGCGCGGCCCTTGCTGCGCGTCGTGCACGGATCGCTTCGGCAAACGTGCCCGGTGTGGCGCCGTTGGCGGTGACGCGATCACAGGTTGCCGACAGCACCATGAATGGTGTTGCGGTTTTGCCGGCGCCGCCGGCGGATGATCTACGCGGCTTGCAATTCCCGGTCTATCACGCGCCGCTGGTCACCATCCTCATACCCGCCTACGGCAATTTGCCGATCACGGCCGCTTGCCTGCGTTCGATTGCAGCCCATCCGCCGCTGGTTCCGTATGAGGTCCTGGTGGTCGAGGATGCCTCCGGCGACAAGGATATTCTGGCGCTTGCCGACATACCGGGCCTGCGCTTCGAGCCCAATCCGGAAAATCTTGGCTTCCTGCGCTCATGCAATCGCGCGGCGGGTCTGGCCCATGGCCGCTACCTGTACTTCCTCAACAACGATACCGAAGTCACCGAGGGCTGGCTGGACAGCATGCTGGAGCTGTTTGACTGCTTTCCCGATTGCGGCATGGTGGGCTCCAAACTGGTGTATCCAGACGGCCGGCTGCAGGAGGCCGGCGGCATCATCTGGCGCGATGGCAGCGCGTGGAATTACGGCCGCCTAGATGACCCGGAGCGCAGCATCTACAACTACGTGCGGGAAACCGATTACTGCTCGGGCGCGTCATTGTTGATCAGCACCGAGCTGTTCCAGCGCCTGGGATGCTTTGATGAGCGTTATGCGCCGGCGTATTGCGAAGATTCCGATCTGGCATTCAAGGTGCGTGAAGCGGGGCTCAAGCTGTATTACCAGCCGCGCTCGGTTGTGGTGCACCACGAAGGCGTGTCCAACGGCACGGATACCGGCACCGGGATCAAGGCCTATCAGCTGGTGAATCAGCAGCAGTTTCTGATGCGCTGGCATGACGTGCTGGAGCGCGAGCATTACGCCAATGGCGAGAATGTGCCGCGCGCCCGTGGTCGCACACGCGGTGCGAAGGTCATCCTGATTGTCGACCATTACATTCCGCAGCCTGATCGCGACGCCGGTTCACGCACGATGTGGCAGTTCATCCGTCTGTTTGTGCGTCGCGGCTATGCGGTGAAGTTCTGGCCAGAAAACCTGCACAACGATCCAGCCTATGCCCCGGCGTTGCAGCAGCTTGGCGTCGAGGTCATCTACGGCGCCGAATATCTGCAGGGGTTTGCGAAGTGGATGCAGGACAATGGCGGCGATCTGGATGCCGTGTTGCTGAGCCGCCCGCACATTGCCATCGACTTCATTGAAGCGACACGCAAGTACACGCAGGCACCATTGTTGTATTACGGCCACGACGTGCACTATCTGCGCATTGAAGACCGTTTGGCCCTGCAGCCTGACGATGCCGCGTTGCGCGCAAAGCGCGATGCCACGCTCGCACTTGAGCACAAGGTGTGGACGCTGGTGGATGTGGTGTATTACCCCTCGGCCACCGAGACGGCGCATGTGCGTGCATGGCTTGACCAGCACGCGCCGCAGGTTCGCGCGCGCACCGTGCCTGCCTATGCCTACGATCAATTTCCCGCCGATCCACAGGCCAATCTGCCCGGGCGTGATGGCTTGGTGTTTGTGGCGGGGTTCAGTCATCCGCCCAATGTGGATGCGGCGCTGTGGCTGGTTCGCGAAGTGTGGCCACGCATCCGGGCGGCGCACCCTCAGGCGCACCTTGATTTGGTCGGCTCCAATCCCACTGAGGTGGTGCAGGCTCTGCAGGGTGAGGGCATTACCGTCACCGGCTTTGTCACCGACGAAGACTTGGCGGCGCGCTATGCCAAGGCCCGCGTGATCGTGGCGCCGCTGCGATATGGCGCCGGGGTCAAGGGCAAGGTGGTCGAGGCCATGCATTTTGGCGTGCCTTGCGTGACAACCTCGGCTGGCGTGCAAGGTCTGACGCAGGCCGGTGATGCCCTTGTCTCCACCGACGACCCCGCCGAGTTTGCCCACCAGGTACTGCGTTATCTGGATGATGACGCCGCGTGGCGTCATGCGTCGGCCGGTGAGCTGGATTTCGTGCGCACCCACTTCACGGAGGCAGCGCAGTGGCAGGCGTTTGCCCAGGAGCTTGCGGTGACCGACCGGAATGCGGGGCACGCGGCATGATCGCCCGCTCGCGTGCGCCGCTGCGGTTGGGGCTGGCTGGTGGCGGGACGGACGTCTCGCCCTATTGCGATGTGTACGGCGGCCGTGTGATGAACGTCACGATTGACCGTTATGCCCATGCCATCATCAGTCCGCGCCAAGGCAATGAGTCATGCTTCCACGCGCTGGATGTGGAGCAGCGCGAGGTGCATTCATGCGGCCACGCCATTGATGTGGATGGCCCCTTGCGTCTGCTCAAGGGCGTGTATGCGCGGGTATCGCACGATTTCCTCAATGATGAGCGCCCGCCACTGACGGTCAAGACTTTTTCCGACGCGCCGCCAGGGTCGGGCCTGGGGTCGTCCTCGACCATGGTGGTTGCTTTGTTGCAGGCGTTTGTCGAGTACTTCTCGCTGCCGCTGGGCGAATACGAAGTGGCGCAGTTGGCTTACGACATCGAGCGCAAGGATCTCAAACTGGCTGGCGGCAAGCAGGATCAATACGCGGCCACGTTCGGTGGCTTCAATTTCATGGAGTTTTATGCCGACGACCGCGTCATCGTCAATCCGCTGCGCATCAAGGATTGGGTATGGGCGGAGCTGGAAACGTCGCTGGTGCTGTATTTCACCGGCGTGTCGCGCGATTCGGCCGACATCATTGACCAGCAGTCGCGCAACGTCGGCGACAAGAACCAGGCGTCCATCGAGGCCATGCACCAGCTGAAGCATGAAGCCATCGAAATGAAGGAATGCATTCTCAAGGGCGACTTGCGGCGTTTGGAAACCACGCTGCAGGCGGGATGGGTGGCCAAGAAGAAAACGGCTACCACGGTCAGCAACCCGTTGATCGAAACCCTGGAGAAGCTGGCCTTTGGGCACGGCGCGCGCGCCACCAAGGTATCGGGTGCCGGCGGTGGCGGCTTCATGATGTTTCTGTGCGACCCAGAGCGGCGCATCGAGCTGACGCGCGTGTTGCTGCAGCAAGGCGGCAGCATCATGAATTTCCACTTCACTCCACAGGGA
Organism: uncultured Rhodanobacter sp.; assembly: GCA_964568445.1. Classification (GTDB taxonomy): domain Bacteria; phylum Pseudomonadota; class Gammaproteobacteria; order Xanthomonadales; family Rhodanobacteraceae; genus Rhodanobacter. The sequence continues at coordinate 14,490 of CAZMPZ010000009.1, forward strand.
GCTACCTCATGGCGGATCATTTGACGGCGCAGATTGACGCGGCATTCGACAAATCGCTCAAGCTGCTGGGCGCGATGTCCATGGATCGTGATTTGCATGCGTTGGTGACGCGGGTGGTGGCGCTGTCGGTCGAGGCGCTCAAGCGCGGCAACAAGCTGCTGTTTGCCGGCAATGGCGGCAGCGCGGCCGATGCGCAACATTGGGCCGGCGAGCTGGTCAGCCGCTTCAATTTTGATCGGCCCGGCCTGGCCGGCATTGCCCTGACCACCGATACCAGCATCCTCACGGCCATCGGCAACGACTACGGCTACGACTACGTCTTTGCCCGCCAGATCGAGGCGTTGGGCCACAAGGGTGATCTGCTGTTTGCCATCTCCACCTCGGGCAACTCCAAGAACATCGTGCGTGCGATTCATGCTGCCCGCGATGCCGGCATCGCGGTGATTGGTTTCACCGGCCAAGGTGGTGGGGCGATGGCCGAGCTGTGTGACATCTGCCTGCGCATGCCGACCCAGGAGACACCGAAGATCCAGGAGTGCCACGAAGTGCTTGGCCATCTGATTTGCGGCCTGATCGAGAGCGAGATGTTTGGTGACGCGCGCAGCTGAGGAAGCCATCGTTCTGGCCGGCGGCCTTGGCACCCGGCTGCGCAGCGTCGTGCCGGAACTGCCAAAACCGCTGGCGCCGGTGGCGGGGCGGCCGTTCCTCGCCTGGCTGCTGGATCAAATGGCGGCTGCGGGCTTGCGCCGGGTGATACTGGCTACAGGTTACCGGGCCGATCAAATCGAGCAGGCCATTGGCGCACACTGGGCCGGTATGGATATCGCTTATTCGCGTGAGTCCGAACCCTTGGGTACCGGCGGCGCCATTGCGCTGGCCGTACGCCAGCTGCGCGGCAACGGTGTGCATTTGGCCAACGGTGATACCTTTTTGCGTTATCAGCCGCGGCATCTGGAGCGGCTGGTCATGGCAGCGGATGCGACGATCGGCATGGCGCTGGCGCAGGTGCCGGACATCGGCCGCTATGGCGCAGTTGACCTGATCGGCGATCGTGTCGCGGGCTTTCAGGAAAAGGGTGGCTGCGGTGCCGGCCTGATCAACGCCGGCAGCTACTACCTGGGCGCAGACGGGCTGGCGCAGCTACCCACGCAGGCTAATTTTTCCTTCGAGACCGATGTGCTGCTGCCGGCGGCGGCGGCTGGCAAGGTCGTGGCTACACGGGATACGTGTGATTTCATCGATATCGGCGTGCCTGAGGATTACGCGCGCGCTGCGCGGCTGCTGGTTTCCGGGCCTTGAGCACGCCGCCCACGCCGGGTGTGGTGTTTTCCGCTGGCTACCCGCAACACGCCTTGGGGGCGGGACTGGATCACGCACTGCTGCTGGATCGCGATGGCGTCATCAACGTCAATCACGGCTACGTGCATACGCCGCAGGAAACAACGTGGCTCCCGGGCATCTTTGAATTGTGTGCGTCGGCGCAGACGGCGGGATACGGCCTGATCGTGGTAACCAATCAGGCCGGCATTGCCCGCGGCTATTACGACGAAGCGCAATTTCGCGTCTACACCCAATGGGTGCACGCGCAATTTGCCGCGCGTGGCGTGCCGCTGTTGGCCACTTATTTTTGCCCGCACCATCCGCAGGCGGCGCTGGATGCCTACCGGTGCGCATGCAGCTGTCGCAAACCGCAACCAGGCATGATGTTGGCCGCCCTGCGCGATTTTGCCTTGCAGCCCGAACGCTGTGTATTGATCGGCGATCAGCCGTCTGATCAGCAGGCAGGGCGCGCCGCAGGCATCGCGCGCAGCTGGTTGCTGGATGACTTGCCCAGCCGCCTGGATTTGTTTGCGCGCCGCCCATGATTGAAGGGCTGGAGATTTCAGCCCTTCCCTCCCGTGACCTTGTACAACCGGTTGGTATTCAGCAAAACCAGTCCTGATTAGCGTTGATCCTCGGCTGGGTCTTCCCTTCTCCCTTTGGTCGCCGATGGGAGAGGGGCTTCCGTGAGCTGAGCTTCGACGCTAATCAGGAAATCAGTAGAACCGCTCCGTGGACGACCGGAGTGCCATCACTGCTGGTTTCGTCCACAGGGTGCGCTCGTGCCGAATACGTCAGCGCAGCGGTGTCGTTATCGCGGCGGGAGGGGTTTGCCGCATGGCTGGCGGTGGCGTCGGCGTCAATGGCCGCAAATCGGCCGGCTGAATCGACGGCATGCTGCTGATCACCGCATTGGTTACAGCCTTGGCCTGCTGGTTGGACTCGATGATGTACGGCACGATGATGACCAGCAGCTCGGTACGGCTTTTCTGCCGCGATTGCGACTTGAACAGATGGCCGAGGACCGGGATGTCCTTGAGGAAGGGCACGCCGTTGTTGCCCTTGGTGTCCTTGGTGGAAACCAGCCCACCCAGTACTACCGAGCCGCCGTCCATCAGCGACAGGCTGGTTTTCAGCGATCGATTGAGGATGGACGGCGAGCTGACGCCGGAAGACGAATCCAGCGGTTGTGCCTCGCTGACTTCCTGGCTGATATCCAGGTCGATGCGATTGTCCGAGTACACCGTGGGCTTGACGTTGAGGATGATGCCGGTCTTGCGATACTGGATGGATTGCAGCAAGTTGCTGCTGCCCTCGGTTTGCTGTGCGGACGTGGTCTGTGCAGTGAGGGTCGGGACTTCCGTGCCGACGTCGATGTTGGCCTCTTCGCCACTCTTGACCATGATGCGCGGCGTGGACAGGATCGACACGCGCTGATCCTGTGCAATGGCGGTGAGCTGCGCGCGATTCATGCCAGCCACATCCACCAGGTAGGACAGCCCGGACGACGAGCTGCCGGAGCCGTTGCCGGAACCCGTTCCATTGCCGGTTCCCGTCCCTGTGCCCGTTCCGGCGCCTGAGGCCAGCGTGCCCATTTGCCAAAGGCCGTTGAACTTGCCGTGGCTGTCCTTGGCTAGCCAGTTGACGCCAAATTGTTCGCCGTCATCCAGTGTCACTTCGGCGATGGTCACCTCGATCATTACCTGCCGCGCGGCGCGATCCATCTGCTTGATCAATGGCACCAGGCGCTGCCACTCGGCTGGGTCGCCACGAAACACCAGCGCATTGCGCGGCTCGTCGACAATGACGGTGCCGTTGCGGTTCGAGGCGTTGTTGTTGGCGTTGGCGGCTGGTGCGGCGGGCGTCGCGCCAGCCGCCGCCGGGGTGGCGGCCGGCGTGCCCATGGACAGGTTGTCGTTATTGCGGGTGGAGCTGCTGCCATTGAGGATGGCGGCAATGTCAGCGGCCTTGGTATTGGTCACCGGATAATAAAAAACGCTGTCCTTGCTGGATGCGGGGTTGGGCTGGTCGATGGTTCGCGCCCAGGCAATGACGTGGTCGAGGGTTTTCTCATCCGGCGCAAACACCAGCAATGAGTTGGCCGCCGCCACCGGCAGCACGATGATCGCCGAGCCTGGTGCCACCGTCGTGTTGGCGGCAAATCCTTCTGCGCGCAAGGCTTCCACCAGCCGTGGCGCCAACTGGTCGGCGGCGATGAAGGCCGGCGAAATGCGCCGGCTGTGGCTGCCGCGCAGATACGGTCGGTCCAGCACCGCCACCGCCTGCACCGCCTGCTGCACCAGGTCCGGCGGGCCGGAGATCATCACGGCATTGCGGTTGATGTCTTCGCTGACCTTGAGTTGGTCGTTGCCGTAGGCCGTGCGCAACCATTGCGCCACGTCGGTATTGCCCACGGCGTGCAACTCGACCAGCTGGAACATTGGGCGATGGCTTTCCGGGACGTTGGGTAGCGCACGCCCGCTGATGAGGATCGGCGGCTCGCTGGAAGTCGCATTCTTGGCCAAGGTGATGTTGAGCACTCGGCCGTCCCAGGTGCTGGCGATGCCGTAGCGACGCAAGACCTCGTCCACCAGGCGGTAAAAGGTTTGCGGCGACTGCGGCTCGGTCACGCGCAGGGTCACCAGGTCACTTTGCTTGGCCAGGCTCGGATCCAGCACGAAGTTGACGTGCAGCATGTCGCCATAGGCGGCATTGATGAAGGCCGGCAGGGGCAGGTTGTTGAGCGCCACGGTAATGGGCTGGCCGCTCAGCGGTGGCATGTCTTGCGTCGTGTGCAGGCCCATGGACGGTTTGCCGATGGGCGGCGGGGTTGGCGTGGCCTGCACGGCGGTCGCCGTCGGTGCGGTGCGTTCGGACGCGATGGCCACGCCGCTGTTTGCCGGACCTTTGGCGGGCAGGTTCAACGGTGCGGGCAATTGCACGCTGGAAGGTACCGTCTGACAGCCGGCCAGGAACGTCGCCAGCGTCGCCAGTACAAAAGGAAGGAATTTGCTCATGGGGAATCTCCGGTCACGGGCGGGCTTGCCGCGGCCTGGTTGGCCGGCGGGCAGACTTCGTCCGGGGTGTCCTGTGGGGCGCCGAACAGAACCACGCGCCGCGTGCAACCGGCGTGGGACACGCTGATGATGTTGTGTTCGATGTGGTCGAGCGTGCTGCCATCGGGCAGCGCAGCCCCGGCGGCAACGCGCTCGACTTGTGAATTGCTGGCGTCGATGACCAGCGCTGCAGGCTGCGGCGTCAGCACGATGCCGACCAGCGACCATGCCGGGCTGTCGTCGCCATCGTTACCATTGGTGCCGTGTGCGCCCTTGGCGCCGGCCTTGCCGCGTGCGTCAGCCCAGCTCGTGCTGCGCTTGAGTGATTGGAACGCCTTGTCGTCGAAGCGCTGGACGTCGCCGGCCTGCGGTGGTGCCCACGCCGCTTCGTGGTGCTGCTGGATGGACGGTGGCGGCGGTGGCGTGTTGAACCAGCCGATCACCAGGCCAACCAACGCCGCTGCCACCAGCGCTGCCAGCAAGGGTTTGCGGGTGATCCAGTCAGGGAGCTGCATGTGACGCGCTCCCGCGGTTTTTGATGCGATAGAAGCTGGCGACGTCCAGGGCAAGCGATGGCCGCGTGCCGGCGGTCAGGCGAATGCTCTCCACGCTCATCAGTTCCTTGCGGCTTTCGACCTGACGGATGAGCTCCATGGCCTGTGCCACGTTAAGTTCACCGCTGATCTGCGCTGGTATTTTCCAATACACCGCGGAACCACTGGCTTGCACCGGCGTATCCATGGTTACGGTCAGCTTGGCCCCGGAACGGGTGACCAGATCGCGCAACCAGCCTTGTGTCGTGGCCTGCGCCAGCCCCATGTTGTCGGCGTCGGGGATTTCCGCTTCCAGTGCTGCGCGCAAGTCATGCATCGCGCGGGCGCGCTGGTCCCAGCCGTCTTCCTTGGAGATGTTTTGCACCCGGACCAACTGCGCCTGCTTGGCCAGATAGTCGCTGGCGATTTGCGCACGCAAGTCAGCCAGGCCAGTCAGCTGGTAAATCACCAGCAGGGCGGCAATGAGGATCAGTCCCACGCGCAAGCGGGGGTTGGCGCGCAGCTCCGCGCGGGCGGATGTCCACCAGGCTGCCTTCATGGCGTGCCCTGCGCGTCGCCGTTCGTCGCAGCCGCCGACGCTGCCGGCGCTGCATCGGCGCGGGGATGGATGCGTGCGTGCAGGATCACCTGATCCTTGTCGCCGCGGCCGATGTCGATGTTGACGTCATCGAACAGCCCGACTTGCTGGAAGGCCAACACCAGTGCACGTGGGTCGGGCGAACCCATGGCCACCACCAGTTCCAGCGTAGTGGGGTTGGGCATGCTCCATTGCACGACATGCGCCTTGAGCGGGTCGAGAATCTTGGACGCCGTGGCCATCAACTGTATCTGCGGCGCCGGTGGCCGCAGTGCCAGCAACTGGCGCGTGGCGGCCAGGTCATCTTCGGCACGGTTGCGCGCGGCAAGGATGTCGGCCACTTTCTGGCTGCTGGCGGCAATGTCCGCATTCACGCCGGCGCGCGCCAGTTGCACGCGGGCCAGTGCGCTGATCTGCCACGCGGCGGTCAGGGCAATCATCACGACGGCTGCCGGCAGTGCCAGTTTTTGATACTGCGCCAAGGTGTCGCCCAAGGAAAAGGCGCTGCTGATCGTCCAGGGTTGTTCACGCCAGGCCGTCGCCTGCAGTTCCGGCAGGGCCTGTGGTGCGACGCCGGCGCCGCGGCAAAATGCCGTCCAGGCCTCCGTATCCGGCATCTGCGGCCACCAGTGGCTGGCATACATCGCCCCCTTGCGCCAGGCCCGGGCTTCCACGCCTTCCGCACACGCGACCAGTTCTACGCCGTTTTCGTGCGGTTCGCCGCGCAGCAGTGATTCGGGCATGAAGCGCTGGGCACGGCGCACAGTGGGCGCATCAACCTGCAAGTCGTCGTCATCGACATGGGCGACAAGGTCGGCGATGGGCCACACCCAGACCATGGCCACATCGCCGCCCCACGCGGTATGCCATGCCGGATCGGGAAACGGCGCTGCCCGGCGCACGGCGGTTGCCACGAACGCGGTGCGGCGCTTGTGCGGCACGGCGGCGCACGGTACGGCAATGAACAGGCTCAAGCTGCGTGCGATGACCCACTCGGTCTGGCGGCCCCCTTCACGCAGCGGCAACAGCTCAGTGCGGGTGCGTAGCAGACGGGTGGGCGAGAAGTGGCGTTGCAGCTTCGCGAGCAGGCGTTCGCTCGCTGCGCGGACGCGCTGGAAGCCGGAGTTCATAGTCGATACGCCAGGGGTGTCCGCCATCGTCGAAAGGAGTCAAGGTCCAGTGCAACAGGTCGCCTGCCGCACCGGCTTCAGGCCAAGTTTCGATGGTACCAGATTCACCCGGATGCAGACCGATCAGGTCCATGTCCAGCGGCACGGTGGGCAGCAGCTCGTAGATCGCGCCGTATTGGTAGAACGCCTGTACCTGGCGCATGGCCACGATGCGCTTGGCCATGGCCGGCGTCACCCCCGGCAGCAGCTCCAGCACGCTGGCCGGGGCGGTGTTCACGCTGATCTCGCCGCTGCGCGCGGCGGTCAGGGTGTCCATCAGGTACTGGTCGTCCAGTTTGGCCAGCACCTTGTCCCAGTCCAGCACCTGGCGCAGTTCCAGAGGGGTAGCTATTGCGCGGTTGGGCGGTGGGGGCCGCTTGGCGGCGCGATATTGCTCCGCTTCGGCGCCATTGAGCCGATAGGTGTCGTCCGGGTCCTGGTAGTCCAGCAGCTTGGCCAGCAGCGGCCCCTGCTGCTCGAGCGGTATCTTTCGGGCGACCATCCAGCGCTCGACCAGCAGCGGGTTGGCCCAGTTCAGGCTGAGCCGGCCGCTGTCGGCCTGCAGCGCAAACGTACTGGCGCCGACGCCGGCGTACAACGTGTTGTCCAGCCGCAGCTCGTTGCCCACCGGCAGGTTGGAAAACACGCTGCCGGACTCATCCTTTTCTGTCTGCTCGCTGGCGGTGAGCCGCAGCTGGTTGTCGACGGTGAGACCGCCAAAGGTGAGCCGTTGCGTACCCAGCAAGTACAGCGCCGTGGCGCGGGTGGAAAACGCGTCCAGTTCGCCAGCCATGCGTGCGTCGTCACGCAGCTGGTCATTGCGCACGCGGTTGCTGATGGTCGCCGCCGCCGTGGCCAGCAGCACCATTACGACCAGGATGGCGATTACCGTCAGCAGGATGAAGCCACCTGCCGCCTGCCGCCGCGGTGGGCGGGTCATTCCTCCGCCTCGCGGCCGTATGTCGGCAGTTGCATGGGCAGGGAAGCGGTGATGGCCTGTGTCACCGTGTGTGCCTGGGCGCCGTGGCCGTATTGCAGTTCGATGGCCGTGGGCAGGGCAAGTTGCTCGCCCAGCTTGGGCGGCCAGCTGTCCTGCGCCTTGCCGTCGCGGTCCAGATAGGCAAAACGCAGGTTGTCGGCGTTGCGCAGCGGCAACGACAGGGGCTCCTGGCCGTCTTCCTGATAGGTCAGGTGCACGTCGCCCGGATTGCGCGCAATGCGCCACGTCACCTTGGTCGGCGTGCCGGTCGGGCCAAGCAGCGGTGCCAGCGTCAGCGCAGTGAAGCCGTCTGCATCGCCGTGCAGGCCGCCAGCTGGATCATCCGCCTGCAGCGTCATGCCGGGTGCCTTGATGGCCACCACGCGGCGGAAACTGTCGCCAATCCAGCCCAGCACCACGGCGTTGTTGTTGCGCACGGCTTCGCGCGCGGCCAGCCGCTCGCGGGTGTGGCTGAAGCCGGCCAGGGTCTGAAACAGCATCAGCACGGCCAGTGATGAAATGACCAGCGTCACCAGCATTTCCAGCAAGGTGAAGCCGCGCGCACGCGCGTTCATAGATCCTTGCCCGAGCTGCGCACCTGCTTGTAGCCAACCTGGCGCACTTGGAACGTAGTCACCGCCTGCTTGTCGTCCAACACCTGGACGTCCATCTGATACAGACCCAGATCAAAAATACCGGGCGCGCCCACTGCCGTTACGCCGGGCTTGACCGGCTGCACGGCGGTGGCTTTCCACGCCACGCTGAGTTCACCCCGGCTGAATTGGCCCAACGGCCGGCTGCCCGTCGGGTCCTGCATGGGGTTGACCTGCGCCAGTACGCCCAGCGCCGACCGCACCAAGGCGTTGTGCTGCGCGTGCGCATCGGCGCGCTGCATGGATTGCAGGTTGGTGGCCTGCCAGCCGTACAGCGCGGCGGCGGCCATGCTGAACACGACCATCGCCACAATCGCCTCCAGCAATGAAAACCCGTGCTGATACCGGTTCATGGCGTTGCCCGTGCAGGCAGTTCAGTGACTTGGCAGAACGGGGGTGCGACTTGCCGCGGATAGCGCCGGTCACCATGCTCCAGTTCGATCCGCGCGCCTTCGCACAACCCTGAACTGCGCACCCGCAATGGCCGGTCAAAGTGCACGACCCAACCATAGGGCAGGTCTACCGCTGGTGGCTCGGCAGGCACGGTGCCGGCAGCAGCCGGTGCGTCCATCGAGGCATCGGCGGGGGCTTCACTGCTGGCAGCCGATGGCGGCAGGATGATTTCACGGCCAGTTTGCCGCGCTAATGCCGGCAGGCGTGCAAACTGCAACTCGATGGACTCCAGCTGGGTGCGTTCGCGCCAGGTGTCGATCAGCTTGAACACGCGTACCCCGGCGACACCCATGGCCAGTCCCATGATCGCCAGCACCACCACCATTTCCAGCAAGGTGAAGCCGCCGTTGTGCCGACGTGGCTCAGCGCTGTGGCAGGTTGCCGACATCGGCATCAAAACCTTCCCCGCCGGGCTTGCCGTCGGCGCCCCATGAATACAGCGTGTAGGCGTGCTTGCCGCTGGCCTGCGGCGAGTATTGATAGGCGTGGCCCCACGGATCCAGTGGTACGTCACCATCCAGATACGGTCCGTGCCAGCGCGTAGCCAGGTCGGTATCGGCTGGCGCGGTGACCAGCAGGTTCAACCCTTCCTGCGCGGTGGGGAAGCGGCTGATGTCCAGTCGCATGGTTTCCAGCGCACCGCCGAGCATCTTGACCTGGGTCTGCGCGGTCTGCACTTTGGCCTTGTCCGCCTGCGCAAACAGGCGCGGGCCAACCAGGCCCATCAGCAAGCCGATGATCACCAGTACCACGATCATTTCCAGCAGCGTGAAGCCGCTTTGCCGGGTAACAGACTTCATGTGTTTCTCCGCTATATCGCCAGGTCGTTGGCGCTGGTGATGGCCAGCATCACACCGACAATTATCACGCCGATAACCGCACCGATCACCAGGATGGCCAGTGGCTCGATCATCACCAGCAGCCGCTTGAGCCGTTGCCGCCCGGACTCCTCATACAGCCGCGCCAGCGACAACAGCATGGCCGGCAGTTGTCCGGAGCGCTCGCCCACGCGTACCAAGTTGTAACCGGTGCCGGTCAGCGCATCGTGATCTTCCAGCGCCTGCGCCAATGTGGTGCCACCGCGCACGGCGCGTGCCGCCTCCACCATGCGCACGCGGCGCTGTTGCAGGCGCACGCCATCGCTGGCCAGTTCCAATGCGCGCAGCAGCGGCACATGACCGGCCAGCAAGGTACCCAGCATCTTGGCCCAGCGCGCGGTTTCCGCCTGCAGCATCCAGCTGCCGATCAACGGCCAGCCGCTGACAACTTGATACAGCTTTTGCCGCACGCTGTCGCGGCGCAGTGCCAGCACGCCGGCGGCTACTGCCAACACCAGTGCCGGCAGCAGCCACAGGCTGTTGGCATTGACCCAGGTGCCGCCAGCCAGCACGGCCCACGCCAACCATGGCAGTTTGTCGGCCTTGTCCAGCAAGGCTGCAAACTTGGGCACCACGAAGGTGAACATCAGCACCACCGCCGCCACGCCGGCACAAATCAGAATGGTGGGATACACCAGCGCGTTGCGCAGGTCGGCGCGCATGCGTTGCTCGTATTCCATTTGATCGACCGCGCCGGCAATGGCCTGGCCCAGCTCGCCGGTCATTTCGCCGGCCTTGGCCAAGTGCAGGAAATACGGTGGCAGCGGAATGCCGCTGCCTTCCAGCGTGGCGGAAAATGCCTGGCCGCGCTGCAGCCCGGTGGACATGTGCGCAAAGGCCGCCACCATTTGCGGGTGATGCGCCGATTGCGCCTGTACCGCCACCGCCTCGGCCAAGGCCACACCTGAATCAAGCATGGTCGACAGCTCATGAAACGGCAGCACGATATCCATTGTGCGCAAGGCGCCCGCGCGCCGCGCGCGCCGCGCGCCTTCCTGTGCCAGCTTCAGCGCCGTCAGCCCACGCCGTTCCAGCAGGCGCAGCGCGGCACGCTCGGTATCGGCGCGCAGCGTACCGGTCAGCAGCATGCCGTCGGCGTTCAACGCTTCGTAGTCAAAGCGGGGCATGGGCCTTACACACTGGTCACGCGCAGCACTTCCTCAACCGAGGTCAAGCCCTGCCATGCCTTGAGCAAGCCATCGTCGCGCAGCGAGCGATAGCCCTCGCTGCGGGCCAGTGTCGTCATGTCGGCCGCGCTGGCGCCCGCGTTGATCATGGCGCGCATGGCCGGCGAAACCCCGATCAATTCATAGATGCCCACGCGCCCACGGTAGCCGGTGTTCATGCATTGCGGACAACCCACCGGCTGGCGCCAGCGCGCTGCCACGTCGCCCAATACCTGCCCGGCCAGAGTGCGCAGCGCCGTGTTCATTGCCGGCGGTGCGGCGCAGTCGCGGGCGCAGGCGTCGCACAGGCGGCGTACCAGTCGCTGCGCCTGCACCGCACGCAGTGGCGTGGACACCAGAAACGGTTCCACGCCCATGTCGACCAGGCGGGTAAAGGCGCTGATGGCATCGTTGGTATGCAGCGTGGACAACACCAGATGTCCGGTCAGCGACGACTGGATGGCAATCTGCGCGGTTTCCAGGTCGCGGATTTCACCAACCATGATCACGTCCGGATCCTGGCGCAGGATCGAACGCAAGGCACTGGCGAAATCCAGCCCAATCTCGGCGTGGGTCTGGATTTGCGTCACTCCCGGCAGCTCAAACTCCACCGGGTCTTCCACGGTGATGATCTTTTTCAGTCCGTCATTGGTGGCTGCCAGCGTGGCGTACAACGTGGTGGATTTGCCCGAGCCGGTGGGGCCGGTCACCAGCACGATGCCATTGGACTCGGCTGCCCAGGCGCGCATCAGCGCCAGGTGGTCGGCCGCCATGCCCAGGCTTTCCAGCGCCAGGTCCTGCCGGTCCTTGGGCAGCAGGCGCAGCACGATGGACTCGCCGTGCACGCCGGGCAGGGCCGACACGCGAATGTCCATGTCCTGTCCGCTGGCGCGCGCGCTCATGCGCCCATCCTGCGGCAGGCGGCGCTCGGCAATGTCCATGCCGCAAATCAGCTTGATGCGCGAGGCCACCGCGTTGTAGCGCTCGCGCGGCAGCTGCAGGCGCGTGTACAGCACACCGTCGATGCGAAAGCGCACCAGCAGCTGGTGCTCCTCCGGCTCAAAGTGGATATCCGAGGCGCGCTGTTCCACCGCCTGCGCCATCACGTTGTTGACCAACTCGACAATCGGCGCCTCTTCGGCCATCTCGCGCAGCTGCTGCACGTCGGCGCTGGCGTCGCCGTGCTCGGGTCGCTGCAACCGGGACAGCTGGTCCAGCAGGCGATCCAGCAGCTGGCTGGACACCAGGCAAAACGCCGGTGTCTGTTGTGGCAACACAAAGCGCAGCTCCTCGCGCAAGCCGGGCGAGAGCGGGTCGCGCGCGGCGCAGCGCCACATCCCTTCGGCGTCCTCCCACAGCAAGGCCTGCTGATCCAGCAGCCAATCCATGCTGATACCCGGCGTGTGCGCCAACGCGCGCAGCTGCACCTCGTCTGGCGGCGGTAGTTCGCGGCCCAGCAGCGGCAGCTGCAGTTGTCGCGACAAGGCTTCCAGCAAGGTGTCCTCGGACACGGCACCCACGCGCATCAGCAGCGAACCCAGCCGGCCGCCGATGCGCTGCTGCAGGTCCAGCGCCCGCGCAAGCTCGTCGCTGCGCACGGTGCCATCGGCCACCAGCATGTCACCCAGCAGTTGGTTCATGGCCCGCGCCTCACATCACGTCCGAAAAACCGCGCCGCAGTTTTTGAAACACCAGCAGTCCCAACACATACACCACCACGCTGCCGGCGGCGTATTGCGCCATCACCAGTCCCTGCGGCGGCAGGTGCTGAAACAGCACGCGGCGCACCTGTTCCACCGGGATGGTCAGTGGGTTCAGCAGCATCCAGCGGTCCAGCCCGGCTGGCGCCTTGCTGCGCTCGTAGAACACCGGGCTGATGAACATCAACACGCTGACGAACGTGCCCATGAACTGGCTCAAGTCCCGCAAGTACACGCCGACGGCCGACAACGCCCAGCCCAGGCCGATCAGATACAACATATAAGGTGCCACGATCACCGGCAGCCACAAGGTGGTCCACGGCACCGGCGGCATCACGAACGCCACCACCACCAGCAGCAAGGCCACGCCAATGGCAAAGTGCACCAGGGCGGTGAGCATGTTCACCCAAGCCAGCAGCTCCAGCGGAAACACCACTTTGGTGACGTAGTTGGGTTCTTCCAGGATCAGTCGTGGCGCGCGGCCCAGCGTCTCGGCCAGCAGGTTGTGCAGCAGCAGCCCGGCAAACAACACGATGGCAAACGTGGCGATACCGTGGTCGCCCAAGCCTTCCCAGCGCGAGCGGAAAATCACGCCAAACACGAAGGTGTACATCGCCAGCATGAACAGCGGCGTGATCACCATCCAGAAGTTGCCAAGGAAGGAGTCGCGGTAGCGGCTGGCCAGCTCGCGCCGGCTCAGTGCGCCCAGCAGGGCGCGGTGGCGGGTGAGCGGGGAGACGAGATCAGATAACTGCACGGGGCGGTCGCTCGATGACAAGCCGCCTAGGGTACAACAGCGCCCCGGCCGCTTTCGCCAGCGTGGCTGGCGTTTTGTGGCCACGGCACGCAGCGCGCGGGCATCGCGGGGTGGGCGTGGCTTGTCGCCTCTGGTGGCGACATGGCGGTGGCAGGCCATGTCTGCCGTACTATGGCGTGGTGCACAACACAACATGAAGACGCCATGACAACAAGTGTTAATCAGTTGTTGACGTTGTGTTGGGCGTTGGCTAGATTGTCGCGGTAGTTCGGCATTCGTCAGGTGGGCGGGGTCTCAAAACTCCGGACCGAACCGCAACGATGTCGTCCGCGATGCATCTACACCTTGGTACCGAGGTGGTATCACGGCCAGTGTGGACTACGTTCGAACATCACATAAGGAGTTTGCTCGACATGTCGAAAATCAACAAGAAGACCTCGCTGGCATTGGGCGTGATGGCGGCGTTGCTGCTGTCGGCGCCTGCTGCGTTTGCGATGGATGTAACTACGCTGCCGACCAAGGTTGCCAACATCGATGTCGCCGGTGCCACCACGGTCGTCTCGCTGGGCGCGATGGACATCAACATCGGGACTTCGGATTTGATCATCGGTCGTACCACCGGTTTCTCGGTGCGTATTGATCTGGCCAATGGCGCGAAGTTTGGTGCTCCCGTCGTCGACCCGACCGTTGGTGCCGCTTTGACGACGGGTACCGCGTGGACGGTCACCCTCGCTGCGGGTGGTACGGCTGGCGATACCTTCGCGGTGTATTCAGTGCAGCCAGATACCGGCTCGCTCGGCGTGATCAATGGTGCGGCGCTGTCGTTCGCTGCTGGCGACATCCAGCTGACCAACGTCGGGAGTCTGGCGACAGCCGGTGGTGCGGTCGGTGCCACGGTCACGTTTGCTGACCCGAATACGGCGCAGCCGATTCTGACCCCGTTTACTGACAAGTTCCTGGTGTCGGCCAACCCGTTGGACTTCACGGTGGCGGCTTCCAGCAACACGCTCAAGCGGATTGACGTGGGTTCGACCAATGATCCCAGCAAAACCCAGTTCTCGTCGACTGGCGCGGTGAACGGCCCCCACGAGGCTTTCTTCGAGGCCGGTACGCCGACCATCGGCGTGGCCACCGGTGTGGTGGATGCCCTCGCGGCCCCGTTTGCTTGGAACGCTGCCGATACGGTTGACCTGACCGTCGACGGTACCTTCAATGCCTTTACCCAGACCGGTGCCACGGTGATTCTGGTGACCGACCCCGTCGGTACTTGCGCGGTTCCTGGAGTGGGGCCAATCGCCGGTGTGGTCACTGCCAACAAGGTCACCTTTGCGGGCGTGACCTACACCAGTCTTAATGCTGGCGCCGGCAAGCTGTGCTTTGCCGTACCGGCGGCCAATGCCGACGTGATCGACGCGACCAAGATTGGCGTGTCGGCCGTGGTCACCCGTACTGCCACCACCAAGACCGTGGCCGCGGGTCCGGTCGATGCGATGGCCATGCAGTACAACGGCCCGGTGGCTATCGTGTACACGTTCAACCCGGCTGGCAACACCACGCAGCAGAGCTTCCTGCGCGTCAGCAACACCGGTACCACCGCTGGCTTGGTGACGGTCACGGGTCGTGACGACGCCGGTGCAGCCGCTGCCGGTTCGGTCAGCATGACGCTGGGCGCTGGCAAGTCGATTCAGCTGACCTCCGATGACCTGCAGAACGGCAATACCGCCAAGGGTCTGACGGGTGCATTGGGCGCCGGTGCTGGCAAGTGGATCCTCACGGTGACGGGTGAGATCAGCAGCATGGAAGTGACCAACCTGAACCGCAACAACAACTCGGGTACCGTGAGCAACCTCGGCACCCCGGTGAGCGGCGCGTTCTAAGTTCCACCTGGATTCATCCAGGGCAAGATAACGGGCGGCCTTCGGGCCGCCCGTTTTTGTTGATGCGCTTGGCGTGTATACACGGGGAACCGTTGACCGCACCGCTGCCCCAGGATAGGGTGAATTCCCCGTCGTTCTGGCGCCTGCCCCATGCCTCCGTACAACGCGCTCAATCTGGCCGTGGGACACCTCAATGCCCCCGCAGGGAACTGCCTCACAGCGGGACAACTTGCGTTGGCGATGCGGCAGGGCTCGCTACAACCGTTGGCGGATTCGCCAAGTGCGGCCGCCTTGGTCAGCAGCTTGTTCATCGACCTTCCGCCGGGCTTGATTTTGCAGGCCGGAGCGCAGGCCAAGGCGGACGTCAGCCAACTGGACAAGTTGTACGTGGCCACCTTGGCGGCCTCCATGCCCCGGGCCCGTGCCTGGGAAAAGGCCATCGAGCACATGCTGTGATCTCGGCGACGACGGAATGTGACGTGGCCGACTTTCGCGCGCACGGCACGTGGCGAACGCTTGAAAAGCTCGCGACGCGGATCATCTCCGACGCAAGCGCCGCAGCAGGCAAACCTTTTGCACCCGCGCTTGGCGGCGGCACCCGCCTCATGTTGGCACTTGACCATCGCATCAGCCATGACATCGATCTTTTCACTCACGATGCGCAATGGCTCGGTTACTTGACCCCGCGCCTTTGCTCCGGCGCGGCAGCCGAGGCGGAGGAGTATCAGGAGGATTCCGCCTTCGTGAAGCTCAAGTTTCCGCAGGGCGAGATCGATTTTATCGTCACCTCGACGCTGCTGAACCTTCCGCTTGAACAATCCCCGGACACGCCATTTCCATTGGAACCCGTGGCCGAAGTATTGGCGAAAAAGCTGTTTTTTCGTGGCGCGATGATGAACCCGCGTGATGTTTTCGACTGGTGGTCCATCGAGAACCTTCAACCGGGTGTGATCGATGCCGGAGCGATGGGCTTGCTGCTGTCGAGCCGTGCCCAAGCCATCATTGCCGCACTCGATGCCATAAGCACGTCGTCACGGGCCAGGCGGATTTGGGAGGATGGGATCCTCGCCCCGAACAAGCCCGATTATGCAGTCACGGTGGCTTGGGCCAAGTTGCAGTTGGACGCTTATTTGAAGGCTGCGCCGGTGCATTCCCGATCGACGCAATGACGTCATCTCCGGCGCAACGCGTTTCCTGGTGGGCATTGCGCCGTTCGTATCCGGCTTGATTGCTGCGATGCGGTTATGACCGTATGCTACCGGGCTGCTTGCCATGAGGTGCTTGCATGCTGCCTGTCGCTGCCGATGCCGCCGCTGCCATTGAGGTGCGTGGCGTATCCAAGGTGTACCGCCTGTGGTCGACACCCGCGGCACGCTTGTGGGTGCCGCTGTTGCAGCGCTTGCAGGGCGTGGCGGTGCGCGTGTGGCCGCGGCTGGGACGACGCCTGCAGGCCACGGTGGATCGCTACCTGCGTTTCCATCAGGCCTTGCATCAGATCAACTTTTCACTTGGACGGGGTGATGCGCTGGGCATCATCGGCTTGAACGGCAGTGGCAAAAGCACCCTGCTGCAAATCATTGCCGGCGTGCTGCAGCCCAGTGCCGGCGAGGTGGTGGTCAAGGGCCGTATTGCCGCCTTGCTGGAGCTGGGCTCGGGCTTCAACAACGAGATGACCGGTCGCGAGAACGTCTATATCAATGCCGCTGTACTGGGCATGTCGCGTGCGGAGATTGGCGCGCGCATGGACGCCATCATTGCCTTTGCCGACATTGGCGAATATGTCGACCAGCCGGTGAAGACCTACAGCTCCGGCATGGTCATGCGCCTGGCTTTTGCCGTGCAGGTGCATGTCGACCCGGACATCCTGATTGTCGACGAGGCGCTGTCGGTGGGCGATGCCCGCTTTCAGGCCAAGGCCATGACGCGCATCGACGAAATTTTGCAGCGCGGCACGACGTTGCTGTTTGTCGGGCACGACCTCAACGCGGTCAAGGCGTTTTGCCGCCGCGCCATGCTGCTGGAAAAAGGCCGGGTCGTGCTGGAATCCGCGCCCGAGGAAGTCATTACCGAGTACCTGTATCGCATCCACACCGATGCGCTCAAGGCCGATGCCGCGCATGCGGCGTCTGATCTGGCACGGGTGGATTTTGGCTATGGCGCGCATGATGCCCGTGTGGTTGGCGCGAGCATCAACGGCAACGATCGCCATGTCTCGGTGCGCTATGGCGAGACGGTGCGGCTGGCGTTGCGGGTGCAGGTGCCGGCCACTGTGGTGGCGCCGACCTTGATCCTGGATGTGATGGACGGCAAGGGCTTGCAGTTGACCGGGCGGCGTATCCCGTTGCCGGCCGCCGGCAATGATGGCGTGGCGCAGCTTGGGGTGGCCTTTGCCGCCACCTTGCAAAAGGGCGTGTACCGCTTTCGCATGCGCGTGGTGGATGCCCCGTCACTGGAATTGACCCAGGTTCTGTCGCGACAGGAAGGCTGGCTGTCATTTGATGTGGTGGACGACAGCCGTGCCGAGTTCACCGGCTTGTTTCCCATTCCCATGACCATCGGCCAGCGCTGATCGATCATGCGCCGGATGGTGTTTTATCGTGATTACCACGGCTACACCGGCGGCCATGGCAAGGTGCGTGATTATCTCGATCATGTCAGCGCACACCCGCAGTGGTGTGCGGCCGTCTATCTGACGCCGGACTCGGACCGTGGTGGCGGCAATCCGTTTTGCATGGGGGCCGACCTCGCTCCGGCTTGGCCGCCGCAGCAGGCCGATGCCTTGTTCCTGGGCGGCATGGACTGGGCCGCGCTGCCGGCAGTGAATGCTGCCGGCCATCGACCCATCATCAATCTGGTTCAGCATGTGCGCCATGCCGATCCGGCGTTGGGCCTGCGCCAATTTTTATGCCGCCGGGCAATCCGTGTGTGCGTGAGTACGGCGGTTGCGCAGGCAATCCTTGCCACCGGCGAGGTGAATGGCCCGGTACGGGTGATTCCGGCCGCAGTGGACGTGCCGATGTTGCAGTCGCTTGGCGCGGCATCGGAGCGTGGCGGCGTTTTCATCGATGCCGTCAAGCAGCCACACTTGGGGGCGGCCGTGGCGGCGGCCCTGGCAGCAGTGGGCGTGCCGGCACATCTGCATCACACACGATTGCCACGGGCGGACTATCTCGCGGCGATGGCATCGGCCGGAATCGTGGTGACCTTGCCTGATCCGACGGAGGGGTTTTATCTGCCTGGCATCGAGGCGCTGGCGCTTGGGTGTGCGCTGGTACAGTACGACTGTCTGGGCAGCCGTGATTATTTGCGCGATGGCGACAACGCGCTGGTACCGGCGCCGACAGTGGAGGCGATTGCCACGGCGGTGTTGCAACTTCGGGGTGATGCGTCGCTGCGTGCCCGCTTGTGTGCAGGGGGGCGAGTGACTGCCGCCCGGTTTGGCCTTGCCAGCGAGCGTGCCAGCGTGCATGCACTGCTGGAGGAGATGGATGCTTTATGGCTGTCCTGAATTCGCCGGACATTGTGCTGACGGGTATTCCGCGCGGCGGCACCACGCTGGCCTGCCGTCTGCTGGGCGAGGCCGAAGACACGTTGGCCTTGTTCGAACCCATGCCGGTGATGGCGTTGCCCGAGGATCACGACGCCGCGTTGGCCGAGGTGGTGCGGTATTTCCGGAAGACACGCCAGCGCGCCCTGACCGAAGGCCGCGTGCGCAGCAAGCATCGCGAGGGGCGTGTGCCGGACAATCCGTATGGCAAGCGCGGTCGCGATGGCGGTGTGCGGCCATGGCTGGCAGACTTGGGCGACATTGACGTCGGCAAACCGTTGTCATCGTCGTTCCGCTTGGTCATCAAGCACAACGCGGCATTTGCCGCCCTGTTGCCGGTGCTGGCCGCACGCTTTGCGGTCATTGGCGTGGTGCGTAATCCGCTGGCCGTGCTGGCGTCGTGGCGTTCGGTCGATCTGGCGGTGTCACGCGGTCGCCTGCCGGCGGGTGAGCATCTGGATCCACCGCTGGCCGCCGCACTGGCAGCCCAGCCCGATGTGTTGCGCCGGCAGGTGCTGCTGCTGGACTGGTTTTTCGAGCGACTCCTGGCTTGGGTGGCGCCCACGCACTTGATTCGCTACGAGCAAACCGTTGCCGACGGTGGCCTTGCCTTGCGTGCGGCCGCGGGTCTGCCGGCCACGCCGTCGCTGACGTCCCTGCACAGCCGCAACACCAGCGACCAGTATGCGGCCGGCGAGGTAGCGTCCTTGCTGGATGCATTGCACCGCCATGGCCGCGCCTGCTGGCGGTGCTACACGGTGGGTGAAGTGGAAGCACTGGCGGACCGCATGCTGCGAGGGGCGGCATGACGATGCTTGAGCCGTTGCCGTCGCGCGTGCGCTTTGTCATTGGCGGGGTGCAGAAAGGCGGCACCACGGCCATGGCGCATTGCCTTGGCCAGCATCCGCAGGTGCTGCTGCCGGACAACAAGGAGGCGCATGTGTTCGATGCGCCGCGGTTTGACGACACCTGGGATCAGGCCCAGGTGGACGAGCACTATGCGCCGCAGTTTGCGTCCATTGACGATGAAGGCCGTCTCGTTGGCGACGCCACGCCGATCTACTGTCTGCATGAACGTTTCGTTGAGCGCATCGCGCGCTACAACCCGCAGATGCGCTGGATCCTGCTGCTGCGCCATCCGGTGGCGCGTGCCATTTCCCAGTACCACATGGAGCGCGCCCGTGGCAACGAACGGTGGCCGCTGCTGCCGGCGCTGTTGCTGGAGCGCTGGCGGCTGCGTGGTCATCATGATGATTTCTCGGCTGGCTCACCGCTGCGCACGCATTCCTACTGCCTGCGGGGCGACTACGCGCGTCAGCTCGATACGTTGTACCGCCATTTCGACCCGCGTCAGATACTGGTGCTGCGCAGCGCCGGGTTTCGCGAGCAGCCACGGGCGACGCTGGAACGCGTGTATGCGCATCTGGGCTTGCCTGGCCCGGTGCGCTTGCCGGAACATACGCGCATTTTCGCCGGCGCCTATGCCGCACCATCGTTCCACAGCCTCACCTGGCGCGTGGCGACCTGGCTGCTTCGCCACGAGACAGCAGCGATGCAGGATCGTTACGGCATTACTTTCCGCTGACCGAGCGCGGGGTGGTGGCCAGCGCCTGCCGCGCGGCATCGCACGAAGCCGTCAGATCGTGCCTGCTCTATGCCAGTGTTTGCTCGAAGGCGAGCAGGGCGCCAACTTTGGCATGCCACGTGTCGTAGCTGGCGTCCGAAGGTGGTTGCGTACTGCACATCGGCCAGCCTTCTTCACCTTTGACCGTGCTGCTGAAAGTACCGACCCATACCTGTGGCCGGCTATTCACGGCGTGACCCAGCACGACTTGCAGATTGGAAAGCGCATGGCGTGACAGCGGGCGTAGCCCCGGCGGGGCGCCGCCGTGGGGTACGACCCGTTATCGCCCGTGTTGCATGGAGGGCATCGCCACAGCGGTGGGTGGCGATGTCCTGCGGGCATCATCGAGACTTGGGGCTGGTGATCAATTGGCTGCAGGTCGCGCTGTCGACGCGAAGGTTGGCGTTGGCATCCGATGTCGACAGGGCGCTGAGCGTGCCGGAGTTGTCCACCCGAAATACCCTGGCCCCGCGTTGGTTGTCGGCACCCGCCTCAAGTAGCCAGGAGGGAAGGTTCGCTGCATCCTCCTGCTCCGGTCGCCAAGCCACTGCCAGCGCAGTCACATCAGCAAAATCCGGCCGGGAGGAAAACACCTTGGCCGCCTGGTCAGCTGGCGCGAATTTGCGCCATACCACGTTACCGGTGTGGTCCATGGCCAGGAGATACAGGCCAGCAGTGGTTTTCTTCACATGCCGTTCTAGCCATGTGAAACGGCCGGCTTGTTGCCTGCCGGAAACACGGAAATCCAGTGAATGATCGCTTGCGGCAGGGATCGATATCTCGATGGGGTGTTCGCTGTTGCAGCGCATCTGCACGACGGGCGCGGAATATGCCTGAGCCTGCATACGCAGGATGGTGAAGAGCTCCGAGCGTTCACACTGGCTCAGTGGCTGCTGGCCCGGTATGCGCGTGGTGTTGGCAGGGTCGCAGTTGAATGGGTCCTGGAGATACCACGGCTTGCCATCGTAGAAATCGATATAACGACTGGAGAAGTACTCGATGGGGCGATCATTGCGCAGCAGGGAGCGCCCCATGGCGAAATGGGCGTTGGTTTGCACCCCAAGTAAATCCAGTACCGTTGGTGTGATGTCGTAGCCAGCACCCTGCTTTTGAACGGGCTTGGGCAAATCGTGACCGACCACCACCAATGGCAGTACCAGGTTTTGCACGGCTTTCTCACCAAACAATCGATTCATCAGGGGATTGGGAAAGAAATTGTGGTCGCCGGTAATGACAAGAATGGTCTGGTCGTCCAGCCAGCCTCCAGCCCTGAGGTCGCTCACCCACTTGCCAATCAATTGGTCACTGCAATACACGGCACTCAAGAAGCGCTCGCTGCCGTCGAGCCACGGCTTGCACTCCTTGTAGGGGAATCCAGGGAGGTGGGTCCCGATTGTCAGCATGGTCAGGTTGAATGGTTTGCCGCTGGCCTTGAGGCGTCCCAGTTCGAGGAGTGATTGTTTGAACAGGTCGACATCGCTCAGTCCCCAGGTATCGGGCCGTTGATTGAGTCCCATATCCATCCAGTCTTCCAGCCCCATGACCTTGTCGTAGCCGTGGGTGGAAAGGAATTTCCCTTTGCCCGCGAATGACTTCCCCGCACCCCCCAGATACGACTGCTGGTACCCCGCCGTGTGCAATACGTCGCCCAGGCATGGCATCTGGTCGACCATCTGGTCGAATCCGGCCATGGAGTCACTATCGTGTTCAAACGGCAACAGTGTGCCGCACTGGGTGTTGGCCTCGCCTTCGATCGTGACGTAGCTGCTGGTCCATATGGAGGGCAGGAAGCCATGCTTGGCTACCAGGCGGGCCATGTTCGGCATCAGGCCCGGATGCAGTTCCGACTCCATCAACCCCAGACCACCGGATTCTATGTACAGAAAAATCAGGTTTTTGGGTGGCGTCGCTGCCTTGGCCTGGAGCGATTGTTTGCTTGTGAGATTGACGTTGATCAGCGGGCTCTTTTCCCACACCGCCATGCGACCGTTGGGCAAACTAAATTGCTTGGGTTGAAACCACGCCTGCGTTGCCGTGACCAAGTGCCACTCCGGCGTACCTGGGTAACTCATTGCCAGCAACAGCAAGGAGGCCACGGCGATGGCGGCGGCGACCGACCCGCGCGGATGCCACAGCTTGCGGCTCAACAGCACAAAACCGAGTGTCAGCAAGACCACGCCCAATGCAAACAGGACAAACAGATAGCTGTATTGCTGCCATGCCACGACGGCGGATTCACGGCTTAAATGCAAAAAGAAATCGGTGTCAATGTCGCGTCCGGAGAAGCGCACTACGCCGGCGAACAACATGCGTACAAAGAACGACACCAATATAAACATTGCTACGATGGCTGCCCAGGTGCGGCGCATTCGTGCGACCAGCCATGACGATGCGATGAACAAGCCAGTCAGCCCGACGGTGCTTATGGCATTGCGCCAGTCAAAATGATTGCGGTCCAACCATGAAAGTCCGGCGTAGGCTGGGGCAAAAAGCAGTATGGCTACCACGGTCCACAAGAAGATTGCGTTGCGCACGGCGCTGCGATTGTGAAGCTTCACGTCACTCATCGAGTAGTTGATCCTTGACTGGATTTCCACGGTGCGTGACACGCATTGGCCTGATCTGACGCGTGTCGAATCTGGCGAATTGGGTCGCGAGGCGCGTCGCGCAAAATAGTGGGTCGGCCCATGACGATCGTCCCGCGCGCGTCCCTGCTTGGAGGGGCGCGCGTGGCCTGCGTGCGTTGCAGCGGCATCCGATTCTATCAGACGCAATGCCTGCACAAACCGCAAGGCTGCGCGGTGAATCCACTCATCGGGTGAGGGACGTTGAGTCATCGCCAAACGCGGTGCGGCCCACTTAGGCCGCTGTCGCGTCGGGTGTCTGATGGGCGCAGCACGTCGTGCCAGGCCATGTGCGCGCGGTGGGAAGGACGCCGGATTATTCGTCATGGCGTCGGGCAATCCGGCGGGTGGGACGAGATATTGCTTTGCTGGGGGTCACTGTGGGTGAGCTACACTGCGCCGCTGCATTCCCGATGTCGCTGCCGACTTGCCCGACCCGTTGAACGCCATGACCGACAAACCTGCTTCTCCACTTCGCCTCGGCTGGGCGGATATCGGGTATTGCCTTGTGCTCGTTGCGTTTGCGCTGCTGGTATATCTCCTGGCGAAGGGCCAGGTGATGCCGATGTGGGGCGACAAGGTGACTTTTGACGGCAGTTATTACCGTGATATCGCCATGCACGGGTATGCCTTCAATGGCGATATTGAAAGCAAACAGAACATTTCCTTTTTGCCATTGCAGGCGGCGGTAATGGCGATAGCAGACGCGCTGTTGCCGGGGCACAACGCCTCGCTGAAGATCGCGCTGACCGGCGTTGTCGTGATGTTTGGGACACTGCTGGGCTTTTTTGCCTTGCTGCAGGAATTTGCCGGCAAGCAGGCAGCGCGTCTTACCGCGCTGATTTGGGCCTGCGGCCCGCTCGCTTTCTACACGTTCGTTGGCTACACCGAACCTTCGTTTGCCCTGGCCACGGTATGGTGTTTGGTGGCCTTGCAGCGACGTTGGTTATGGACAGCAAGTTTGATTGTGGGCGTAGCCTCATTGGGACGACCGCATGCCGTGGTGTTGGGGGCGTTGGTGGGTGTCGAGTTGTTGCGCCAGGCGCATTGGCGACCGTGGCGCATGCTGGATGGCACGTCGATCTTCAAGCTTGCCCTGATGGCGGCTCCGTTGATGGCGCTGGCAAGCTGGCAGGCGTGGCGTTTCGGGGATTCCCTGGTGTACGTCAACAGCCTGGAGGCGTGGCGGCTTGGGAGCTTCATGGACGGCGTCCTGCCGTTCTTCCCCGCCTTGCATTACTTTTTTGAATCCCTGACCACGCCGCCGGCACAGTTGACGCCTTGGGTGGTGATGCTTGGCGGCATGACCATGTTGCTGGTCGCAACCACCTTTGCATTCAGTACGCTCCTGCCCCTGCGGGTATGGTCGTTGTATGTCGGCTTGTTGGCATTTATGGGAGTGTTTGTGTCGTTTGACGCGACCAATGTGGCGCGTCATGTGACATACCTGGTTCCGTGGGCCATAGCCCTTGGCATGGCCATCGCTGGGGCCGGCGGGCGCGAGCGCAACAAGTATGTCGCCATGCTGCCGTTGCTGGCGTTCTTCACCATGATCAACGTTCTTGCGGTGGCGCGTTACTACAGCGGGGAGTGGGTTTCATGAGCCGTCGCGTTGGCGTGTACCGGCTCGGCTCCGTGCTGGTCATCGTGGCCATGTTGGCGTGGGCGGCCTGGTTGGCCTCAATGGCGCGGAGCAAGCTGGACTACCTCGTTGCCAAGGCACAGACACAAGCACCTTTGCCAGCTTGTCTCTGGACCAGCATTTCGACACCTGCGGTAAGTTCGCTTGGCCTCAGCTTTGAGCCGAGTCACGCTTGGTCGGAGCGCAAGGAGACCTTTCTGGCCTTTCGTACGCCATCGTTCCTGCCGCCGGTTGTTGTCGACCTGCGCCTGCCGGCTGTCGTGGGCAAGGACGTGTTGATGAGCGCGGATGGCGGCAAGGTTTTTGCGGTGTCTGCCGATGGCGACGTGCGCTTGCCGTTGCGACAGCTGCCTGCCGGGAGCGTACACGTCGTGGCCATTCGCATCGGCAAGTCGCTGCCGCCGCATGGTCAGGACCGACGCTGGCTCGGGGTGGCAATTTCGGAGGTACGTGTCTGTGGAGCTTCCGGCGCGACGGGTGACTGACGCGCCAGGGATGCAACGATGCGCGCGTGCCCACGATTTGCCATAACTGCCTGCGGGCGGGAGAGTGAATTGGCGGCGGATATCTGCGGCATTTGACACATGGGAAATCGGGTACGCGGTAATGCGCAAGAAATATTGGCACAAGGCGTTGTTGATCAATCACGCGTACCTGTACGTGGCCAACATCTACCACGCGATTGCTGGCGTCCTTCCGGAGCCATTGCGCAGTCTGGCGTTCCGTGTCGTGATGCGAAGGATGGGGAAGGGCGTCTATATCGACGCGCGGGTCTATTTTAAATTCCCGTGGCTGATTGAAATCGGCGATTACGTGAGCATCAATCGCGGAACCGAGTTTTATCCGAGTGCGGCGAAGAAGAGCCTCATTCGTCTTGGCTCCAACATCCGGATTGGGCCGCACGCCAGGTTTTACGGTGCCGGGCATGATTTGGCTGACGATGACTTCAGGGATACCGGGGCGGATATCGTCGTCGGCGACAACAGCTGGATTGGCGGGAGTGCAATCATCCTGGCCGGTGTGACCATCGGCGCGGGAGCCGTCGTGGCTGCGGGATCTGTTGTCACACGCGACGTACCGGCCAAGGCGGTGGTGGCTGGCAGCCCCGCACGCGTGATAAGGATGCGCGAGTAGTCAGTACGGGGCGTGATCTACTGGCGACTGGAGACCTGGAACATCGCCTTGTCCCGCGTCACCCTTTGGTGCGAAGCTGCCGAAGAAGCGGCAGCAGGCACAACGCTCCGACAACGACAGCCAATGGAGTGAGCAGGCGAATAGCGATCGCGCCGATTTCTGCGTCCGCAGCGGATGCACCGAGCCACAACAACAGGCCGCGTGTGCCCAATTCCGATACGCCCAGCCCTCCTGGCGTCATGCTGGCCACGACCGCAAGCATGACTCCGCCGAGCAGGACGGCAACTTGGACGGGGCCGAGTTGCACGTTCATGGCCTGCAATGCGACCCACCACAAGGAAGCGTAGAGGAACCATAGCGGGATCGTCAGGATGGCGGCTCCGATGACACGATGGATGTGGCCAAACACCTCCACGTAGGGTTGAACCTTCGCCGGCAGCCGGATGAGAGGGCGCAACAGGCTTGGCGCCAGCGCACCGACCAGCGGCAACAACAGTGCCACGGGTGCGATCCATGCGAGGCCCCAATGGGCGGACAATCCAGCCAGCCCGACACCGCACAGCGCGATCAGATCGAGTGTGCGCTCGACAAAAAATGCAGAGGTTGCCAGGCGCCAATGGGTGCCGTGCTGGTGCGGAATCATCTGGATCTTGATCGCCTCGCCGGCCTGGAATGGCGTCAGTGCACCAAGGCCGACCGCAGCACCATTGGCGCAGAACGACTGCCACAGGTTGGCACCACTGAGCGGTATGCCCAACACCACCAGCCAGCGCCAGCCGCGCAGCGCGTAGATTGCCAACAGGAGTGGTACGCCGGCGCCCAGCAGCAGCTTGACGTTCAAATGGGCGAGTGCCTGGCCCACCGTGCGCCAGTCGAACAGGTGCACGGTAGTGACGACACATACCACGGCAATCAACAGCACGAGTGCCCGGCGCAGGTGACGCTGGAGATGTGGTGCCGCCATGGCGCTTGCCTTCATGCGGACACTTCTAGTGCGACAAACCTGACAGGATATGGCCGGCCGTCGTGGTGACGTAGTCCTGCTGGTCTTCCAGGCCCACCCAGAGTGGCAGTCGCACGAGTCGCGCACTCGTTGCGTCGGTATGCGGCAATGGCCTGTCCGCGCGTCCAAAACGCAGGCCGGCAGGTGAGCTGTGCAGCGGGATGTAGTGGAAAACGGTACCGATGCCGGCCGCCTTCATTGCTGCGATGAACGCCGTGCGCTGATCCATATCGGCCAGCAGCAGGTAGTACATGTGGGCATTGTGGTCACAGTTGGCGGGAATCACGGGACGACGTAGCGTACCGGTAGCCTCGAATGGCGCGGCCCACGCGTGATAGCGGTTCCACAGGGCAAGTCGATGCGCGGTGATCTCGCTGCCGTGCTCCAGCTGCGCCGCCAGGAATGCCGCGATCAATTCGCTGGGGAGATAGGACGAGCCAATATCCACCCAAGTGTATTTGTCGACTTGGCCGCGGAAGAAGCGGCTGCGATTGGTGCCCTTTTCGCGGATAATTTCCGCGCGTTCGACCAGCGCGGGATCGTTGATCAGCAACGCGCCTCCCTCGCCGGAGATGACGTTTTTGGTCTCGTGAAAGCTGAGTGCCGCCATATCGCCAATGCTGCCCAGTGCGCGGCCCTTGTAGGTGGAGAAAATGCCTTGTGCGGCATCCTCGATCACCTTGAGCCCATGACGCCGGGCGAGTGCCATGATGGCGTCCATCTCGCAGGCAACCCCGGCGTAATGCACGACGCAAATGGCGCGGGTACGCGGCGTGATGGCTGCTTCGATCAGGTTCTCGTCGATATTCAGGGTGTCGGTCCGGATATCGACGAACACCG
Organism: uncultured Rhodanobacter sp.; assembly: GCA_964568445.1. Taxonomy (GTDB): domain Bacteria; phylum Pseudomonadota; class Gammaproteobacteria; order Xanthomonadales; family Rhodanobacteraceae; genus Rhodanobacter. The sequence goes on from CAZMPZ010000009.1 coordinate 42,043, forward strand.
GTACGGCACCGCGCAAGACAAAGGCGTTGGCGGTGGACACGAACGTGAACGAAGGCATGATCACTTCGTCGCCAGGCTCGAGGTCAAGCAGGATGGCTGCCATTTCCAGTGCGGCGGTACACGAGTGTGTGAGCAGTGCCTTTGGCGAGCCGATACTCGATTCCAGCCACGCGTTACAGCGCTTCGTGAATGGACCGTCGCCGGAGAGTTGGCCATTCGCGTGCGCCTGCTTGATGTATTCAAGCTCACGCCCTGTCATGAAAGGCTTGTTGAATGGAATCATACTTTGACCTTTGATCGAACCGGGCGACGTCGATATCTATTCGTCAGGAGAATATGGTACGAACTTTGCCCTGGATGGGAGCAGGTATTTCATGAATGAAATCTCCTCTTCGCTACCGGTTTTTAGATACTCTCGGGATTTTACTGCGAAGTAGGTTCGCCCGTCGGTCTTGAAATCGTCTCGTGTCTCGACAATACAGAGGCTGCCATCGTTGCCATGGTTGGCAAGGTAGGCACGCATTTTCTCCATCTTCTCGGAGATTGTGACAGGGGCGAACTGAGGGCCTATTTTCGAACTGATTTCCCTCGCGGGAGAACCGGCGTAAATCGTATTCTCGGCCATGTCCTTGGTGATAACACTGCCGACCATAGCCATGGAGCGATCAGCAGCTACGATGGGTGAGACAATACAGTGGCCCACAAACCATACATCAGTGCCGACCAGCAATGGCTTATCGGAGAGAAAACGGCAGCCTTCCAGCGTGTCGCCGTACTTTATATGGCTCCACAATTGTGAGTGGGCGCCGATACCACAGTTGTTGCCGATGCGAGTGCCGCCAATCGAGTCAATGATGCAAAATTGCCCAATCCAAGCATTGTGGCCAATGATGCAGGGCTGGTATCCGTGTACGTTGGTATCGTGGTGCACTCTCGAATAGTCACCAATTGTAAACTCCGGACAACGGATAACTACGCGCTCGCCGATATAACAATTGTCGCCGATGCTTACCTTGCGAGCTGGGCTACCGTCAGCGCCAGTAATCATGGCGCTGGGATGGATGACAACGTTGCGTCCGATGTGGACGTCATTGGCGAGAATTTGATCGTTGTGGTAGCCACTCATATCTTGCTCCCAGACTTTGGTGCTGAAACTTTATTAGTCACCTTGTAAACAGGGCTGTTGCAACGCGTACATAAGATACGGATATTGAGTTGCATGAGGTATCGACAGCAGCTCTACGTTGGCGAATCCGTATGCTCGGCGATGATGTAATAGGGCCTTGCCTTGGCATCAACAAAGAGGCGGCCGAGATAGAGGCCAATAATGCCCAGGCAAAAAATGGACATGCCGCCCAGTAGCCAAATAGAGGCAATGATGCTGGTGAATCCAGCTACCTGCGTGTCGCCGTGCAAATAGCGGATAACGCTCAGTATCACCATGCCAAAGGCGACTCCGGAGAATGCCAGGCCCAGTCGAACCACCAGGCGCAGAGGCTTGTCCGAGTAAGACAGCATGATGCCGATGGCCAGACGTAGGGACCGCTTGAAGCTGTAAGTGCTGCGACCTTCGGCGCGCCCGGCATGCTGGACCGGGATTGACACGCTGCGCAGGCCAGTCCATTTCACCATCAACGGGAAGCAACGTTCACGCTCAGGCATGGCATTGATTAGGTCGATGACTTTGCGTGAATAGGCACCAAAGTTGGCGGTGGTGTGATCCTGGGGGACGCCAGTCAACCATGACAGCAATCGGAAGAAGATCCATGAACCCAGACGCTTCAGCGATGTATCGTGGCGGGACACGCGTTGTGCGAAGGCCACTTCGACACCGTCGCCGAGTGCATTAACCAGATTGGGGATTTCTTCTGGGACGTCTTGCAGGTCACAGTCCATAACCACGACGACGTCGCCCTTGGCGTGTTCGATACCGGCCGCTATCGCATAGTGTTGGCCGAAGTTGCGTGACAAGCGGATGCCGCGGAGCCATGGCCGCGATGCGACCAATTCATTGATCCGAGACCATGCACTATCTGGACTGGCGTCGTCGACGAGGATCATCTCGAAAGACTGATGGCGTGGTGCCAACGCGTTTGCGACGCGGTCAACTAGATCTTCCAGACAGCCATGGCAGCCGTATACCGGCGAAACGATGGATAGATCTACCGGATATTGCATCGTTTGTATTTCCGATCCAATGGAACGCTGTCAAATGCCACTAGCGTGATCTTGCACGTCTTTCAGCCCGTGACACTGTACCGGGCGTGCATCACCATGGGCGTTGCATTCTGTTTGTGCCGCCGCGACGCCTTCGTGTGTGCACTACACCTTCAGCAGGTTAGGAGCATTTCGGTCCGCCAACGGTAACTTGGCCGAGTGTGGCACCAGTTGTCGCGTCCTTCAGCTGAAACTGGCTGCCTGGACGAACCCAAGGGCCGGTCCGGGTTTCGCCGTTGGCTCCCTCTGTAACGAACAATTTTGCATCCGCACCGACGCCAGCATAGATCGAGATTGTGGCGGCTTCCGGGTGCGCGCTGCGTACATCCCAGTGGACGGTGGCGGTAGCCGCGGGATCGCAGGCCGCCATGCTGGCCGGGGTGATGCTCATCAATGGATTGGTAACGGGCGCGATGGCATCAGTAGCTGCGGCGGATGCAGTAGCGGTTGTCGCGGCGACTTGTGGAGTGGGTGCTATCGGCGGAGGTGCTTCCTGCTGGCAGGCGGCGAGGGCAAGTGTGGTGACGAGGGCCAATGCAATGTGCGTGGATTTGCACATGGTGGTTCTTGATGCCCGGTGATGGTTTAGTGGAGTTACAGCGCCTGTTCCAACTCCGGGATGATCTTGAACAAATCCCCGACCAGTCCGAAATCCGCCACCTCGAAAATCGGCGCCTCGCCATCCTTGTTGATGGCGACGATGGTGCCGGCATCCTTGATGCCGGTCAGGTGCTGGATGGCGCCGGAGATGCCAATGGCCATGTACAGCTCAGGGGCGATGATCTTGCCGGTCTGGCCAACCTGCATTTCGTTCGGGCAGTAGCCGGCATCGACGGCGGCGCGGGAGGCGCCGACGGCGGCGCCGATCTTGTCGGCGAACTTGTAGATGATGTCGAAATTTTCCTTCGAGCCGACGCCACGGCCGCCGGAGACGACCTTGCTGGCGCTCTGCAGGTCCGGACGATCACTCTTGCCTTGCTTGAGCTCGACGAAGCGCGTGTGTGTGGGCAGTGCGGCGTCGGCCGTCAATGCCGCGATGGGCGCACTGGCATCGCCGCTGCCGGCGGCCGGCCACGAGGCCGTGCGGATGGTGGCCACCACGGTGTGCGCCGCGTCGGCTTCGACCGTGATGATGGCGTTGCCGGCGTAGATCGGGCGCTTGAAGGTGTGCGCCGCGTCCACGCTCATGACGTCGCTGACCTGCACCACGCCAAGCAGGGCGGCGACGCGTGGCGCGACGTCCTTGCCGAAGGTGGTTGAGGGGAAGAAGACGTGGCTGTAGCCGGCAGCAGCCTGCACGATTTGCGGCGCCAGTACGGCGGCGAGCGGATGGGCGTTTTCGGCCTTCGCGATGGTAAGCACGCGGCTCACGCCAGAGATTTTCGCCGCCTCGGCAGCGAGGGTGTCGGGAGCGTCGGACAACACCAGCACGTCGATGGCATCGCCCTTCACGGCGATGGCGGCACTGACGGCGCGCGCGGTGGCGGCATTGAGTTTGCCGGCCTGATGTTCAGCAATGACGAGGATTTTGCTCATGATGGTTTTTCTCCTGTGCCCCTTTCCCGTCGGGAGAGGGGTTGGGGAGAGAGTACGGTGACCGGCGGTGTCATGCTTCGTGCGTACCCTCTCCTGGCCTTCGGCCACCCTCTCCCGACGGGAGAGGGATCGGTAGTGTGGGTTACAGCAAGCCTTTCTGCTTGAGCGCGGCGACCAGCTCGGTGGCATCTTTCACCATTACGCCGCGGCTGCGCTTGGGCGGCGCGGCATAGTGGGTGGTTTTCAGCTGTACGCCGGTATCGACGCCGAGGGTGTCGAGCACGATGCTTTCAATCGGCTTGGACTTGGCCTTCATGATGTCCGGCAGCTTGATAAAGCGCGGCTCGTTCAGACGCAGGTCGGTGGTGATGACGGCGGGCAAATCGACCTCGATGGTCTCCAGGCCGGCGTCGACTTCACGCGTCACCGTGGCCTTGCCGCCAGCGACGTCGAGCTTGCTGGCAAACGTGGCCTGCGGGCGATCCCACAGTGCGGCCAGCATTTGCCCGGTCTGGCTGGCGTCGTCATCGATGGCTTGTTTGCCGACGATCACCAGGTCCGGCTGTTCCTTCTCGGCCAGCTTGAGCAACACGCGCGCGGCGGTTAGCGGCTCGATGGCCTGCTCGGCGACAACGTGGATGGCGCGGTTGGCGCCCATGGCCAGGCCGTTGCGCAGGTGCGCGGTGAGATTGGCCGGACCGATGCCGACCACGATGACCTCGTCGGCGACGCCTTTCTCGCGCAGTCGCAAGGCCTCTTCCAGTGCGATGTCGTCAAACGGATTGGCAGAAAGCTTGACGCCGTCGGTGACCACGCCGCTGCCGTCGGGTTTCACCTGGATGCGCACGTTGTAGTCCACCACGCGCTTGTAGCCGACCAAAATCTTCATCGCGGTTCCTTGTGCCATGCGCCCGCCGGCGCTTGGATTGCCATACAAACGCGCATTCTAACCCGATCACCACCCGCGCATTGTCGGCGTTGTAGCGCTGGGCGACGGGACGATTCAGTGACTGCGTCTGGCGAAGGGATAGTCTCCCTTGGCCACGGTCTCTGATGTCAGCCCGCACACGCTGGCGGCATCGGCCAGCCGGCCGCCGGCGGATGCGGCGGCCAGTGCCATCACGCGCTCGATGGCATGGGCGAAGGTACCGTCGACCTGGCCGTGCTCGGGCTCGAACGCGCCTTCATCAAGATGCGCGTCCAGCAGCGGACGCAGTGCTTCCAGGCGTGCCCAGAACATGCTGCCGGCGATGAAGCGGTCGGTATCGACGTTGGCCGGCGCGATGCCGAGGCGGGCGCACAGGTAGGCGACGGTGTCCTGGTTGGCGCCCCAGTAATAGCTCAGGGGTTGCAGGTGGCCTTCGGCCCCGACCAGGCCCAGGGTGGGATCGGCGCTCATGGCAGCAAGGATGGCCGGGGCACGTTCCGGCGCCAGCAGCTTGTTCAGCAAATCCCGACGCCAGAGGTCGCCGTCCTGACGGTGGGTGGAGCGCTTGGTGTGCAGCTTGAGCACGGTGGTCACGCCTTCGTCGAGCAGCCGGTTGGCGACATGCAGGAAGGGTGCGATGTCGCGGCCGCGGTTGGCGAACACGGCCACGTCGGCATCCAGGTGCAGTGCGGCGATGCGCTGGCGCACGGCGGTTTCGCGTTCGGGTGCGGTGGTGATGACGACACGCCAGTCGATGCCGCTGCCACGCAATGCAGCGATCAATTCATCCAGCAGCTCCGGGTACCAGACGTGCAGCACGGCGCAAGGGCGTGGATAGGCACGCGTGGCGGGCACTGGGTGCAGCGCCTGGCGCGTAGCATCGAGCCAGGCGTGGCCGAGCCGGGTGTCGGGTTCCAGCACGGCGCCTTCGGCCCATTCGTTCCAGGCGTTGATGAAGACCAGCGGCTGCCGCGGGAAACGCCGGTGTGCGGTGCCGATGGCGTGCCGCAGCCAGTCGCGGTAGCCGCGCGGCGCGGCATGGGCAAACACGCGGCCGCCGCCGCTGCGGCGCGGTTCGTTGTCCCAGCCAGGATTGACACAGGGATAGCGCGGGTAGGCCGGGTCCGGCTGCGCCATCGATTGCCGCGCCAGCGCGCGCCAGTCGAACACGTCGCCACGGTATTCGGGATTAAGTAGCCGCTGGCGCGCGGTGACGGGCGGCAGCGTGGTGTTGTTGGGTGGAAAGGCCACGGCGGCATCAAAGCCGATGTCACGCGGATCGACGCGGTCGAAGCTCTGCACATAGGCCAGGTGGATGTCACCAATGCCGTGTGCGTGGCACCAGCTGCGCCAACGCGCCGCGGTGGCTTTCGGCTCCGGCAGCAGGCCGGGGCGGTAGACCAGCAGCAGCGGCTTGCCATCCACGCGCAAGTAGCGTGGATCGGCGAGGTAGCGCGCGACGTGTTCGATGAAGGCCAGGTCGTCTTCGGCGCTGTGTTGCTGGCCGATGAGAATCTCGTCGGCGCGGCCGTCCCAACGCCGCGACCAGTTTTCGTTGGCCCAGCACAGGGCCAGCGGCAGATCGAGCGTCGGATCGGCCAGCCAGTGCTGCAGCGGTGTTTCCAGCAGCGTCTTGCCGGCAAACCAGTAGAAATAGCTGCAGAACGCGCCGATGCCGTATTCGCGCGCCAGCTGCATCTGCCGGCGCATCACGTCGGGCTGGCGCAGGTCGTAGAAACCGAGATCGGCGGCAAGGCGCGGCTGCGCATGGCCCTCGAATTGCGGCAAGGCGCGTGTCACGTTGTGCCACTCGGTGAAGCCCAGCTCCCACCAGATGTCGTTCTCCGGTATGGAATGGAATTGCGGCAGATAAAACGCCACCAGCGTGGCGGGCAGCGGTGTTGGCAGCGTACCGGGGCGATGCGGCATCCAGCCGATGGCGCGGCCGCCGGCGCGGACGCGAGGCCGGTGGGCACGTTGCGTCGTTGCCGGCGACTGGCCGCGTGGCCCGGAAGGCACCAGGTCACCGTGACGATCCAGCAAGCGCTGGCGCAAGCGGTCGCGCGTTGCCGTCGGTAGCGGCGTCAACCGAAAGCCGAGGCGCAGGGCATGGAACAGGCAGCGTTGGGCAAGAGTGCGGGCGGACATGTCAGCCGACGGCGTGGAGTGTCTGGAGCATCGTCGCTGTGTCAGCCGTGGTCAATGCAGGATACGGCGCAAGGTGGCGGCGGCAGCGGCAGGGGAAAAGTATTGCCGCACGTTGTCCATGCCGCCGATAGACAGGCGCTGCCACAACGCGGCGTCACGCTGCAGGCGCAGGACCGCGATGACGCAGGCGGCCGGCGTGTTGGCCACCAGCACGTTGCTGCCGTGGCGCAGTTGCATGCCTTCCACGGCGATGGCGGTGGCGATCACCGGCACGCCGTAGCTCATGGCCATGTTGATCTTGCCCTTGACCCCGGCACCAAACCGCAGCGGCGCCAGCGAGGCCAGGCAGCGGTCCATCCACGGCGTGAGGTCTTCGACGCGGCCATGCAGTTCAAGCCCCGGCGTGGCCAGTCCGCGCCGCACGTCGTCGGGAATGTCGCCAAATACATGCAGCTTGATGTCCGGCATGGCCTTGCGCAGGGCCGGCAGGATGTCATGGGCCATCCAGCGGATGGCGTCGGCGTTGGGCGGGTGGCCGTAGCCGCCGACGAAGAGCAGATCCTTGCGCTGATCGTGGCCGTATCGGCAACCATGGATTTGTTGGATGTTGGACAGCAGCTCGACGGTGGCTTGCGGCGCGAGCTGCGCCAGCAATTTGCGTTCGTACGGACTGACCACCAGCGTGACGTCGCAGCGCTTGATCAGCGCCATTTCGCTATGCCGCGAGGTCCGGGCGTGGCGGATCATGGCGGCATTGGCACGCAGCCTGGCGGCGCGGTGCTCGCGCAGGAAATGCAGGTCGACGGTGTCGAACAGCAACTTGGCCCGCGGTGCATGCCGGCGCACCAGCGCAGCGTATTGGCCGGCCACGTTATGCCGGCACAGGATCACCGCATCGAGTGCGTGGCCGTGTGCGCGCAGCCATTGCGGCAGGTCGGTGATCCACGGCCGGCACAGCACCTCCACGCCGAGTGCGCCCAGCGCGGCCACCTGCGCGGGACTGGCATGGCCGTCGTCGGCGGCAAACGTGACGCCCCAACCTTGTTCCCCCAGCAGCTGAAGGATCGCGCACAGCCGCAACGAACCGGAATCACGCGTGGGCTCGGGGGTCATTGCATCCACCACTAGCACGCGGCCGCGGCAACGCCAGCGCAGGGCGCGTTCCAGCGGCGTGCCGGCGGGTGGCTGCGCGGCCAGTTCGGCCGTCCATTTGGCGACGAACTTGGCCTGGTTCACGCGCTGGTAGCGCTTCATGCCGGCGTCCAGGTCGGTGCCGGCGCTGATGCCTTCGTAGTGGACGACGACGCTGGCCGGTGCGTAGTACACGCGCAGGCCAAGCTTGCGCACGGCAAAGGCGAGGTCGGCGTCGTCGTAATAGGCCGGGGCGTAGCGTGAGTCGAAACCACCGATGCGTTCGAATGTCTCGCGGCGGATCAACAGCGATGCACCGGAGACATAGTCGACCTCGCGCCGGTAGCGAAAAGCCGGTGTGTCGCGCGGCTCGAAGCGGCCGGCATTCCAGCAGCTGCCATCGGCAAACACCAGCGCGCCGGCTTCCTGCAGGCGTCCGTCCGGATACACCAGCCGGCTGCCGGCGATGCCGCAGTCGGCCCGTTCGGCAAAGCAAGCCAGCAGCGCGTCCAGCCAGTGCGGCGTGACTTGGGTGTCGTTGTTGAGAAACAGCAGGAACTCGCCGCGCGCCGCCGCGGCACCAGCGTTGCAGCTGCCGATGAAGCCAAGGTTGTCGGCGTTGCGCAGCACGCGCAGGCCGTCGATGTGTGCCAGGGTCGCGGCACTGTCGTCAGGTGAAGCGTCGTCCACCACGATGACTTCGCAGGCCGCGGCGCTGGGGTAGCGCGCCAGCGAGCGCAGGCAGGCCAGCGTGTACGCCAGCTTGCCGTAGATCGGGATGATGATCGATACACGCGGCGTTTCGCTGCGCGGCAAGGCAAAGGGCGTGAACGGCGTCGCCAGCGGCAGCAGGGCGAGATCCTCGTCCAGTGCCGGCCGCGATTGAAACTCCTGGCGCATGCGCCGCCACGTGCCACGCCAGCCGCGCAACGCCACGCTCGCGCGCACGCGCTGCAGCAGGTAGCGCAGGCGTTTCCATCGCCATGAAAGGTTGCCGGTCAGCGGTCTGCCCTCGGCGATGAAAGCGGTTTGGCGCGTGTGGTTCGAGTCGCTGTGTTCGGCTGGTCGTGTGGAGTGGCTGTGCGTGCTGCCGTGCGCCGGCGGGCGGCAACAAGACAGCTGGCGCCAAATCGCTTTTGACGCCCCGCCGCGATGGCAGCAGCCTCGCGCTGCAGGAGCTTGTCCATGAGCCTGACCAGCATCCCGTTGCCTGCGCCGTGCTCGGCGGCATCGGAGAGCACGCGGTGCTGGCGCATGCCGAGGCGATAGGGCAATGCGCGCAGGAGAAACTGGGGGAGTACCAGCGGCGTGAAGAAGTAGCTTGAATAGGCTATGTCGAATCCGTCGCCAAGCAATGCCAGCAGGCTCTGCCGGGTGTGGCGGCGGAAGTGCCCGGCTTCGACATCCGCCTCGGACCACAGCCATCCGTAGCATGGGACGGTCAGGTACAGCATGCCGTCCGGTTGCAGCAGCGGTGCCGCATCGGCAAGAAAAGCGTGATCGTCCTGTACATGCTCGATGACGTCGAACATGCCCAAGGCGCCGAAAGACCCCGGCGGTAGCCCGGCCTCTTCCACGGTGGCGCAGATGACGTTGTCGAGGCCGCGTTGCCGGTGGGCGTTCAACGCGCCAGTACGCCCCGGTTCCAGCAGCGCGACATCCAGTCCCAGGGCGGCCAGTTTCTGCGAGACATAGCCATTGCCACCGCCAATGTCGAGCAGTGTGCCGGAGAATGGGTGACGTGCCACCATGGCGGCGATGCACTCATTGCGATGCTTGAACCAGAACGAATTGTCTTCGACCTGGAAACATTGCGCATGGCCTTCGGCGGGGTAGGAGACACCGTGATCGCCTGCAGCGACATAGATGCCGTCGGCATTGCGCGTCAGGTGGGTGTTCAGATCTTCGATCCGCATGACTTTCCATCCAGGGCAGGCGGGCAACAGATTCCGTGGCTCTTCACGTCATTGGTGTCGGGCCCTGGTCGATCCGCGATCACCTTCGTAGGCCGCGTAACGGGCGCGACCGTTGGGCCTTTGGCCGTGACGTCACAGATTCTGGTAGTTCGGCCCTGAACCGCCTTCCGGCGTGACCCAGGTGATGACTTCGTAGGGATCCTTGATGTCGCAGGTCTTGCAGTGCACGCAGTTGGCGGCGTTGACTTGCAGGCGCGGTTTCTTGCTGCCGTCGGGCATGATGTCCTCGACCATCTCGTAGACGTTGGCCGGACAGAAGCGGGTACACGGGTTGCCGTACTCCTCGGTGCAGCGGTCCACGCAGATGTTGGGGTCGGTGATGACCAGGTGTACCGGTTGGTCCTCGTCGTACTCGGTGGCCGCGAAGTACACGCTGGCCAGCCGGTCGCGCGGCGGCAGCGTGCGTTGCACGTAGTCGCGGGTGGGTTCCTTGTATTGCCCGAGCTTGTGCAGGGTCGACCAGTCGGCCTTGTTTTTCAGCGTCCATGGCGACAGGCCGGCGGTGGCGGTTTCCCACGCGGCGTTCAACATGCCAAACCACAGGCCTTTCTTGAAGCCGGGTTTCACGTTGCGCACTTTCTTCAGCTCGGCCATCACCGCCGACGCGCGCAGTGCGGCGTCAAAGCCGGTGCTGTCGAGCTGCTTGGCCAGATGTTCGGCCGCGAGCATGCCGCTCCTGATGGCCTGATGGGTGCCCTTGATCTTGGGTACGTTGAGCAAGCCGGCGGTGTCGCCGATCAGCAGCGCGCCGGGCATTTCCACCTTGGGCAGGGATTGGTAGCCGCCGGTGGCCATTGCCCGCGCGCCGGCCGAGAGGATGTTGCCGCCTTCCAGCAGCGGCTGGATCAGCGGGTGGTGCTTCCATTGCTGGAAGGCTTCCCACGGCTTGTAGTTGGGGTCGGTGTAATCCAGGCCGCTGACGTAGCCCAGCGCCAGGCGGTCGCCATCCAGGTGATAGATGAAACCGCCGCCGTAGGTGCGCGTATCCGCCGGCCAGCCGAAGCTGTGCACGATCTTGCCCGGTGTGACGCGTCCAGCCGGCACCTGCCACAGCTCCTTGATGCCGATCGAATAGCCTTGCGGATCGCTGTCGGCATCCAAATGGAAGCGCTTGACCAGCACTTTGGTCAGGCTGCCGCGTGCGCCCTCGGCGAGCACGGTGACCTTGGCCTTGATGTCGATGCCCTGCGTGTAGTTGGCCTTGTGCGTACCATCCTTGGCTACGCCCATGTCGCCGATGCGCACGCCAGCCACGGCGCCGTCATCGTTGTAGATGGTGTCGGCGGCGGCAAAACCGGGGAACACATCCACGCCCAGCGCCTCGGCCTGCGGCGCCAGCCAGGCGCACAGCGCGCCCAGCGAGACGATGAAGTTGCCCGCGTTGTGCATGCCCGGCGGCAACGGCAGCTTGTGCGCGCCGGTCTTGCTGAAGAGATAAAACGCATCCGGCCCGGCCGGCACGCAGATTGGCGGCGGATTGTCGCGCCAGCCCGGCAGCAGCGCGTCCAGCGGCTGCGGTTCGATCACCGCACCGGACAGGATCTGCGCGCCGATGGTCGAGGATTTCTCGATCACGCAGACGCTGGTGTCGGGCTTGAGCTGCTTGAGGCGAATCGCGAAAGCCAACCCTGCCGGTCCGGCGCCGACCACGACGATGTCGTATTCCATGGATTCGCGTTCGCTCATGGGAGGCTCCGGTGACAGGGTGCGGGTGCATCGACGCCGTGGCGTGCGATGCCGCTACGCATTGTCCCGGTTCGCATGGATGACGGCAAACGGTCCAGCGTGGCTGCGCCGTACCCGCGGTGGCCTGGGCAGGCGTTTACTGCACCCTGACGAGGGATCGTTACAATTCCACGATTGGCGTGGACTGGCGGCTGGCCGCTGGCCGCCTGGGACAGGAGCGCTGCCGTCGGGTTTGCCGTCGCTGGCTTCGCGGCACGGCACCTGGAGATAGGAATGAGTTGCTCGCGTTGGCCCACCCTCCTGTTCTGGACCGGTTTCGCGCTGCTTGCCGCGGGCATGGTTTTCAATGCGCCGTGGCGTGCGATAGCGGCAACGCCTCTGGCCGGGCTCATTGTCCTTGGGCTGATCTCGCTGGCGCTGGAGGCGGGTGTTCGCCGCGTGTTTCACATCACACGGACCACGGCGATGCTGGCCGTCTGGGTGTGCGCCGCATTCTGGTTTTCCGGCCTGGCGTCGGTGCTGGGCGTGATGCTGTTGGCGGGTGCAGCGGTGGCCATCGGCAGCCTGCTGTTACCCGCAGGCCATGCCGGGGCAGGTCATGGCGATTCGATCGCGTTGACCATGTTGCTGGGCTTGGCACTGCTGTGCGGGATCATGGGCTGGCTGTTGCCGTTCCCGGTGCACTGGCGCGTGGTGTACCTGCCGATGCTGGTTGTCGTCATTGCGCTGCGGTGGCGTGCCGTGGTTCGGGCCGGGCGTACGGCGCGCGCTGCCTGGTCGACGGCTGTGGTCGCGGCGCCACGGGCGGCGTTTCTCACGATCTTGTGCATGGGCATTGCCTCGACGTGTGCGTGGTTGCCGGCGCTCTCGTATGACGCGCTGGTTTATCACCTGGCGTTGCCATCACAACTGGCGCAGCTGGGCTATTACCAGATGGACGCCGGCTCCAATGTGTGGGCGCTGGCGCCATGGGCAGCCGACGTGCTGCAGGGCATGGCGTGGGTGCTGGCAGGCGGGGAGTCGGCGGGCGCGGTGGGCTTGCTGTGGTTTGGCCTGGCGATGGTCTTGTTGTGGCGACTGGCCAGGGAGCTCGATCTCGCGCCATGGTTGTGCTGGATGGCCGTCGCCCTGTTCGGCTCCCTGCCGCTTGTAGCTGGATTGCTGGCTTCCATGCAAACCGAAGGTCCGACAGCGACGGTGTTGGCGGGCGTGGCACTTTTAATTCAGCGCCGGCTGCCACCGCAGCGCCGGCACCTGCTGGCGGTTGGCGTGTTGATGGGGTTGTTGCTGGCGCTGAAGGTAAGCAACCTGATGTTTGCCGGCCCGCTCGGCCTGTGGTTGTTGTGGCGCTGGCGCAGCTGCTTGCCGTGGCGGGCGCTGCCGCTGGCGTTGTTGCTCGGCGGTATCGTCGCCGGCTCGAGTTATGTGTATGCGTATGTGTTGACGGGTAACCCGGTGTTGCCGCTGTTCAACGGCTACTTCCACTCGGTGTTCTACCCCTTGGCCAACTTCCACGATCAGCGTTGGGATACTGGCTTGTCGTGGCGTCTACCCTGGCAGTTGGTGTTTGCGTCTTCGGTGTATGACGAGGCAGGCAATGGTGTCGGGCCGTTCGTACTCATTGCGCTGGGTGGCAGTTTGTTGGTCGCGTTGTGCCGCAGGCACAGCGCCGGGTTGGCGTGGGTCGCCTTGGTGGCGTTTGCGCTGCCGCTTACCCAGATCCAGTACCTGCGGTACGCCATGCCGGTGTTGGTGCTGATGATCCCGGCCATGCTGTGCGGCATGCGCTGCGAGGCGATGGCGCCGCGCTTATTGCGCCGAGTGGCGTATGCGCTGGGGGTACTGGCGGTCGCCAATCTGGTGTTGTTGTCCAGCGCGACGTGGCAACTGAAAAGCGGCGCGCTGCTGAAGCGACTGGGCGGCGGACAGGACCGCGTCGTCCAACGCTATGCGGTGGAACGGCGCTTTGCCGATGTCGTGAGGCAACGCTATGGCGATCGGGCGCGCACGCTGTTGACCGATCCGGCGCGACCGTTTGCAGCGCCTTTCGCCGGCCGTGGCCTGGTCACGGCCTGGTATGACCCGCAATTGTCCGCGCTTGCCGCGCATGCGCGATCCACTGACTCGGCGGCGGCATGGCGCCGCTTGTTCGATGCCAGCGGCGCCAACCTCGTGCTGGTCTCCAAGGCGGGACCTTCTGCCGGAATGACATCAGCCATTGCCGCTTGCCATGGAGAGAGCGTGCTTGCCGTGGAAGGCACCAGGCTGTGGGAGCTGCATCCGCAAGCAGCCGCCGGTGCCGCTTCGGCGCCGGTGGATTTGGTCGCGTCGCGCGATCTCGCGCTTCGCCTGCGAAGCAAGCTCGTTCCCTGGGGAACCGAGCCCCGTGCGCGGATGCCGGGGACATGACGCTTGCTCGCCAGGGGCTGAGTTTTGTCGCCGTCGGCAGCGGCTTGATCGTTGCCGACTGGCTGACGTTTGTGCTGCTGACGGCGCTCGGTGTTGGACCGGCAGGCGCAAACCTTGCCGGCCGCGTGCTGGGTGCGGGCCTGGGCTTTGTCGCCAATGGCTGGCTGACGTTTGGCGAGGCTGGCCGGCCTCGCATTGGCTATCGTCGCTTTGTGCGTTATGCCTTGCTGTGGCTGGTACTGACGGCGGTCAGTACGGGCCTGGTAACCGCGAGCGTCGGTCATGTTGGTTTGCGCTTTGCGTGGTTGGCCAAGCCCGTGATTGAAGCGGCGCTTGCCCTGGTGAGCTTCGTCATTTCCCGTCATTGGGTGTATCGCTAGGAGCCCGGACAGTAGAAACTCAAGGGCTGCGGCTTTGTGTTCCTGGCCAGTTTTCACGCGCCTTCTCGTCGGATGGCCAACTCGAACGATCGAGAAACCCGACGCTACATCGCTTTACCGCATCCCCCTTGGTTTCCACTGTCCAGGCTTCCAGATGACCACGCCACCCACACCGCGCATTGCCGTCGTCATTCCCTGCTACCAGGTGGCCGGGCAGGTGCTCGATGTCATTGCCCACATTGGTCCGGAAGTGGGCTGGATCATTGCCGTGGACGATGCCTGTCCGCAGCACAGTGGCGATGCCATCGAGCAGCATTGCCGCGATCCGCGCGTGAGCGTCCTGCGGCACGAGAAGAATCGGGGCGTTGGCGGCGCGATGTTGACTGGCTACAAGATGGCGTGCGCACTTCCGGCTGATGTCATCATCAAGCTTGACGGCGATGGGCAAGCCGACCCGGCGTTGATTCCAAGACTTGCGGCACCCGTGCTGCACGGCCATGCCGACTACGTCAAGGGCAATCGGTTTTATCGCTTGTCGGATGTTGCGGGCATGCCGCCGCTGCGCTTGTTTGGCAACGCCGTGTTGTCGTTCCTGAGCAAATTGTCGTCGGGCTACTGGCAGTTGTTTGATCCGACCAACGGGTTCACCGCGATCCATCCGTCGCTGCTGGCCGAGCTTGATTCCAGTCGGTTGGCGCAAGGCTATTTCTTCGAATCCGACCTGTTGCACCATCTCGGCCAGCTGCGTGCCGTGGTTGTTGAAATGCCGATGCGCGCGAGCTATGGCGATGAGCCTTCGGGTCTGCGGCCGCTGCGAATGGTTGGGCCGTTCCTGCGCGGACATCTGCGCAACACGCTGCGTCGGCTGCTCTACAGCTATTTCCTGCGTGGATTTTCGGCGGCTTCGCTCGAGCTGCTGCTGGGCCTGCCCTTGTTCCTGTTTGGCTGCGTTTTTGGCATCTGGCAGTGGGGCGTCTCCATTGCCGACAAACTGCCGGCGACGGCGGGCACGGTCATGCTGGCGGCATTACCCTTGATCGTGGGTAGCCAGCTGCTGCTTTCGTGGTTGAACTTTGACGTGGCAGCGGAGCCGCGGCAGCCGATTCATCCCCTGCTGCGCGACGGGACGGGCTGCCAGGGACCGGTGGCGGCCCGTCGCTTGCAATGTCGTGTCACCACGCGGCGATAATCAGTGCATCTCACAGCGGGAAGCACGATGAATTCCATGTCGCCGATCTCCGATCTGGACCTGCGCGGCGCCAGCCTGTGCCAGTTGCTGCACTGGCTGGCGGTCGGCCGGGTGCAGCCGCAGGCGCTGGTGGACGTCTACCAGGCGGCGATCGAGCGCATCAACCCGGAGCTCAACGCCTATGTCGATGTGCGTTCGGGCCTGTTGCAGGACCAGGCGCACATGGCCGACCGGCGCCGGCGCGATGGCGTGATCGGACGTCTGGACGGTATCCCGCTGGCGCTCAAGGACAATTTCGATGTGGCTGGCTGGCCGACCCGTGCCGGCCTGCCGGGTCGCGAGCAGCCGGTGCACGCCGATGCCCATGTCGTGGCGCGGCTGCGTGCGTCCGGCGCGGTGCTGGTGGGCAAGACCAACATGGACGAAGGCGCGCTGGGCGCCACCACGATCAATGCGCATTTCGGCCCGACACACAATCCGCATCGCCATGGCTATACCGCCGGCGGCTCGTCCGGTGGCGCGGCGGCGGCCGTGGCGGCCGGGTTGGCGGTGGCGGCGGTGGGTTCGGATAGCCTGGGTTCGATCCGCATTCCAGCCAGTTATTGCGGCGTGTACGGGTTGAAGCCCACGCACGGCGAGATTTCCGCACGCGGGCTGGTGCCGGCAGCGCGGCGCCTGGATGCCGTGGGGTTGCTGGCGCGCAGCGCCGAGGACTTGACCGTCCTGCTGCAAGTGCTGGTGGGCTATGACGCCGATGATGCGCGTTCGCGCCGCCGCCGCGTGGCCTTTGCGCTGCCCGATTGGGAACCGGGCAACCTGCGCACGGGCGTGTTGCCCGACTTGGCCGCCGTTGGCGTGGAGCGGCCGGTCGTCGATGTGTTCGATGCAGCGCTGGCGCGCTTGCCGCATGCGCTGGGCGAGCGCCGCACGGTGGATTTCAGCGATTGGGACTTTGCCCGCACGCGGCGCTCCGGCCTGCTGCTGATGGAAGCGGAAATGCTCGCCACGTTTGCGCCGGACCTGGCCAATACGCGCCACCCGCCGTCGGCGCATTTCCGCGGCTTGCTGGATTTTGCCGCGCGCAAAAGTGCGGCCGACTACGCCATTGCCGACCGCGTGCTGGATGCCGCCACGCTGAAGATGCGTCGCCTGTTTTCGCAGGTGGATGTATTGGTGCTGCCGACCACGCCACAGGGCGCCTTTGCACTGGACGGCCCGGTGCCTGATTCACAGGCCGACTTGACCAGCTTTGCCAGCCTGGCCGGGTGTCCGGCGGTCAGCCTGCCGATGGGCACCCTGCCTGACGGCTTGCCGGTCGGTTTGCAGCTGATCGGCGCGCGCGGCTCGGATTTGCGTTTGCTGGAGTTGGCCAGCGTATGTGCCGCCACGCTGGACGTGGCGCCGCATTATCCGGTCGTGGCTTGAGCCGCCTTCGCGCTGGTGCGTGGCTGGCGTGCTCGCTTCTCCACATGGGCAATCCGCGTACCATGGACCGACTGGTTGGTCGCATTGTGGCCGCCTGACGTCTCCGCAACGGTCTGTTCTGGTCATGACTCAAACCCTCACGCGCTCGCACCTCGATGATCTCGAGGCGGAGGCAATCTACATTTTTCGCGAGGTGGCAGCGGCGTTTCACAACCCGGTGATGTTGTATTCCATCGGCAAGGATTCGTCCGTATTGCTGCATCTGCTGCGCAAGGCGTTTTACCCGGCCAAGCCGCCGATGCCGCTCCTGCATGTGGACACAACCTGGAAGTTTCGCGAAATGATCGCCTTCCGCGAGCGTGTTGCCGCGCAGGGCGACGTCCGCGTGCTGGTCTACACCAATCAGGATGGCGTGCGCCAAGGCGTGTCGCCGTTCACGCACGGCGCCACGGTGCATACCGACATCATGAAGACCCAGGCCTTGAAGCAGGCGCTGGACAAATACCGCTTCGACGCTGCCGTGGGCGGTGCGCGCCGCGACGAGGAAAAATCCCGCGCCAAGGAGCGCGTGTTCTCGTTTCGCAACGCGCAGCACCGCTGGGACCCGAAAAACCAGCGGCCGGAGTTCTGGCACACCTACAACGCGCACCTGCACGAGGGCGAAAGCGTGCGCGTGTTTCCGCTGTCCAACTGGACCGAGATGGACATCTGGCTGTACATCCGCCGCGAGGCCATCGAGCTGGTGCCGCTGTATTTCGCCAAGCCGCGGCCGATCGTCGAGCGCGATGGCGCGCTGATCATGGTCGATGACGACCGCTTCGTGTTTCGCCCCGGCGAGACGCCGTGCTTGCGCAGCGTGCGCTTTCGTACCCTGGGCTGCTATCCGCTGACCGGCGCGGTGGAGTCTCAGGCCGACACGCTGGACAAGATCATCGACGAGATGGCCGCCTCGCGCACGTCCGAGCGGCAGGGTCGGGTCATTGACAAGGACGCCAGCGCTTCGATGGAGCGCAAGAAGCAGGAGGGCTATTTCTGATGGCCATGGATCAAGCCGGCATGCGTGAGCCGGAGCGCAGCCTGCTGCGTTTCATCACCTGCGGCAGCGTGGATGACGGCAAAAGCACCTTGCTGGGGCGGTTGCTGTACGACGCCGGCATGCTGGCCGACGACCAGGTGGCGGCACTGGTGCGCGACAGTCAGCGCCTGCATGCCGGCGCCGGCGACGTGCTGGATTTCTCGCTGCTGACCGACGGGCTGGATGCCGAGCGCGAGCAGGGCATCACCATTGATGTGGCGTATCGGTATTTTCATACCGCGCGGCGCAATTTCATCGTCGCCGATTGTCCGGGACACGAACAGTACACGCGCAACATGGCTACCGGCGCGTCCAATGCCGAGCTGGCTGTGGTGCTGGTCGATGCCCGCAAGGGGCTGCTGGTGCAGACCCGGCGTCACACCTATATATGTGGGCTGCTGGGTATCCGCCATGTGGTGCTGGCGGTCAACAAAATGGACTTGGTGGATTTCAGCCAGTCGATCTACGACGCCATTGCCACTGAGTATCGCGCCCTGGCGCAGCGCCTGGGCATCGACCATGTGCAATGCCTGCCGGTGTCGGCGCTGACCGGCGACAACGTCGGCAAGGCCTCGGCCAACATGCCTTGGTATGACGGCCCGACGCTGTTGGCGGCGCTGGAGAGTACCGATGTGACAGTCGCCGCGGCGGCGGATTTCCGCATGCCGGTGCAGTGGGTCAACCGCCCGGATCATTCCTTTCGCGGCTATGCCGGCACGCCGTGCGGTGGCCGCATCGCGGTGGGTGACGAGATCGTGGTCCAGCCGGGCGTGCAGCGCGCGCGCGTGGCGCGCATCGTCACTGCCGGCGGCGACTTGCCGCAGGCGGCCAGCGGACAGGCGGTGACGCTGTGCCTGGATCGCGAACTCGGCATCAGCCGCGGCGACGTGATGGTGCTGGCGCAGCGCCCGGTGCCCGTGGCCGACCAGTTCACCTGTCACCTGTTGTGGATGGGCGACACCCCGTTGCTGCCCAATCGCACGTACTGGCTGCACATCGGCTCGCGCACGCTCAATGCCCGGATCATGTCCATCAAGTACAAGGTCGATGTCAATTCGCAGGCGCATCTGGCGGCGCGCCATCTGGAGTTGAACGAGGTGGGTTACTGCACGGTCGGGCTGGATGCCGACATTGCCTTTGAACCCTATGCCGTCAATCGCACGCTGGGCGGCTTCATCCTGGTCGATCGCCAAAGCAATGCCACGGTGGCCTGCGGCATGCTCGACTTTGCGCTTGATCGCGCCAGCAACCTGCACTGGCAGCATATGGATATCGACAAGTCCGTACGCGCGCGAAGCAAGGCGCAGCGGCCACTGTGCGTGTGGTTCACCGGCTTGTCAGGTGCCGGCAAATCAACCATCGCCAACCTGCTTGAGCGCCGGCTGCATGCGCTGGGCTATCACACCTATCTGCTCGATGGCGACAACGTTCGCCATGGGCTCAACCGTGACCTGGGCTTTACGCCCGAAGCGCGCGTGGAAAACATTCGCCGCGTCGCGGAGGTTGCGCACTTGATGGTCGACGCCGGGTTGATCGTGCTGGTCAGCGCCATTTCGCCCTACGGCAGCGAGCGGCGCTGGGCGCGCAGCTTGTTCGATGTGGACGAATTCGTGGAGGTGTTCGTCGACACGCCGTTGGCCGAGTGCGAGCGGCGCGACCCCAAGGGCCTGTACCGCAAGGCCCGTGCCGGCGATATCCGCAACTTCACCGGTGTCGATGCGCCATACGAGACGCCCGAGGCGCCGGATATCCATCTGCCCACCAGCGGCCAGCAGGCCGAGGCATTGGCCGAGCAGGTGGCCAAGTTGCTGGTAAGCCGACTGGAGAGCGTCAAGCCGGACGAGACGTGAGGCGGATGGCGGCGGGCGTTCGCTTGAGAAGGCACGAGGGAGCGTGCGCGGATGTTCATGCAGGGTGGCATGACCCATGTTTGCCCACGAAGTCCACTGGATGCCCCTATTCGACAGTGACACAATCCACGGGCTTGCGCCGTCTTCACCATTGGGGAAGGAAGGGATGATGGATGAGGTCCGCGCAGGTGCGACGGTTTCACTGCCTGCGCAATGGGCGGTTTTCTTCCGGCAGTGGTTGAAGAATCCGCTGAGCATGGCATCGGTGGTTCCCTCCGGTCGGCAGCTGGCGCAGTTGATGGCGGCGGCCCTGCCGCGCGATGCCGGCTGCGTGGTCGAGTTGGGTGCAGGCACCGGCGTGATTACCGAAGCATTGATTCGCCACGGCGTCGCTCCTGGCAACATGCTGGTGGTTGAAATGAACGCCGTGCTGCATGGCATGTTGGAGCAGCGTTTCCCGCGGGCCGAAGTGCTGTGTGGGGATGCTTGCCAGCTGCATGATCTGGTGGATCGCTCCGCCGGCCTGGCGTCCGGCCAGGTCGATGCCGTCGTGAGCAGCTTGGGTTTGCTGGCGATCCCGCGGCCAGTGCAGCGGGCCATCCTGGCCGGCGCGTTCGAGGTACTCAAGCCGGGTGGCGTGTTCGTGCAGTACACCTATGGGCTGTCCGGCCCGCTGGATCGACGGATTGCCCGCCAGCTGGGTCTGGTGTGTCGTTCGGCCGGCTGGGCCTGGCGCAACCTGCCGCCAGCGCGGGTGTTCGTTTACAGCAGGCGCTGAACGCCCACCTGTTTTCTCGACGCGGTGCGACGTGATGTCTTCTGCCGTGTAGTCAGCTTTGGATGGAGGCGGCATGCAGGGAATCAGGGGGCGGTGGTCGTTGGAAGCAGGTGCGGCATAGCCGGCTGCGCCATTCGTGGCGCTGAGCTTGTGGCTAGGTTTCACGGTCGACGGGTTTGGCGCCTGGCAGGCAGGCCTGGGGGTGGCATACGGAGTCGCGCTGGCCGTCGCGCTGGTGCTGCTCAGTCGCTGTGGTGGTCGCTTTGGCGTGACGGTATCGCTGCTGCTGTTTGTGCTGGCGCTGCTTGTCGGCGTGGGCGATGGCGCTTCCTGGTTCATGCAAGGCAGCTCGTTCAACGAGCGCTTCTTTGCGCACGTGGATGTGCACAATGTGGCGGTGAGTATCCGCGCGTACGCCTTGGCGATCGGCTTGGGTGTCTTGGCGATGCTGGTTTTGCTTGGCAGTGTATTGCGCGTGCTGGTCAACGCCGGTCGCAGGCCGGTGACGCGTTGGGCATGGTTGCCCGTGGGCGTATTGCTGCTGCTTGTGGTGAGCGTGAATGCCGCGCCGCGCCGGCTCTACCATTACTTCACGGTCGCCCGGCAGACCGAGGCACTGTCCAGCTCGACGGTAGGGGGGCGGATCAGGGCAATGATCGACCCGTATCCCAGCAGTCCCGCGGCGGTCAGGGCCAAACCCGGGCGCAATCTGGTGCTGGTGTATCTGGAGTCGCTGGAGCGCACGTATACCGATGCACGGCGTTTTCCGGGCTTGACGCCGAACATCGATCGCTGGCGCCGACAGGGCCTGGATTTCTCCGGCATGCGCACGTTTCCCGGTGCCACTTATACGATCGCCGGCCTGTTTTCGTCCCAGTGTGGCACGCCGTATTTGATCAACAGCGTTTTCGGCAATGACATCAACGCGCTGGGCTTCGTGCCGGGCAATGACAGCGCGTCGATCGACAGCTTCCATCCAGAGCTTGCGTGCCTGGGCGACGTGCTGCATGCGGCCGGCTATCGCCAGACCTACCTGAGCGGTGTGTCACTGCAGTTTGCCAATACCGACCAGTTCTTCCACATGCATCAATATGATGCTGCGCTCGGTGCACCACAGATCCAGCACCGGCATGCCGGGGCATTGCCGAAAGCAGGCTGGGGACTACTCGACACGGTGTTGTTCGATGAGGCATTGGCCGAGTATCGACGAGGAGTGGCCTCGGGCCGTCCGTTCGGCGTGGTGTTCTCCACCATCGATACGCACCCGCCGGAAGGCTACACGTTGCCGGGTTGCCGTCCATACGCGCCGATCCACAACAAGATGCTGGACGCAGTGCATTGTTCCGACCAGTTGCTGGGGCAGTTTCTGGACACCCTGTCGCGGGAACCGGGATGGAAGGACACCGTCGTGGCCGTCATGAGCGATCACCTCGCCATGCGCAATGTCGCCTCCGTGCTGTATCCGCCGGACATACAACGCCAGCCGCTGCTGTTTGTCTTGAATGCTGGCACTGGCGATCGACCGGCACGCATGTACCACATGGATGTCGCGCCGACATTGCTGGACGTGTTGGGTGTGCGGTCGAACGTGCGCTTCATGGCTGGTGCGGACAAGGCCGCTGCAGCGGCGCCGGACAACCCGCTGCCGGCTGATGACGTTGCCCAGGCCGTACTCAGGGATGCCTTGTGGGCGGACCGCAAGCCACCCGAGCCGTGTGCGGGGAACCAGTTGGTTGGGTGGAATCCGCAGCGCAACATCGACATCGGCGGCTGGTCACTGCCGTTCATGCGCGGTGGCTGGCACCAGGCTGATCTGGAAGATGATCATGTGCTGCTGGTTTTCGTGGACGGGCACGACGCCAGCCTGCAGATGTTGCCGTTCGGCACGCAGGAGCGCTGGCTCGAACAGGCGCGCGAGCAGCACAAGCAGGTTTTTCTGGCCATACCGTTCTGGCGTCGCGACGGCAAGCGCATGCTTGCCTTGCGGTGGGTGGCGGCCAATGGCGCGTGGGCCAGCCTGGGCATGGTGGCGCACATGAGCGACGTCAACCTGCGATCGCCTCATTGCCGTGCCTTGCTGCGGGCGTTGAATACGGCAACCGGCGACGCGCGGCGGGACTTCAGCAGTGCTTTCGGTACCCAGTCATTGTCAGCCGATGGCGGGCATCTACCTGGTGAGATGCCATCGCAGGCATTGCCTGCCGTGTCCTCGGTGGCAACCAACGCACAGTTCATGTTCCAGCGGATGGCAGCTCGCCAGCAGGGCGACGTGACATTGAGGATTTCCCCCGCAGGACAGATTTTCATGCCGCCGGCGAAAAACCATGCCGGTTGGATCGAGTTCGACGTGTCGGGCATGGCCAGTCTGACCTTGGCGCCGCGCATCAATCCGTTGACCGCGGGCTGCAAGGCGAATCCAGAAGCCGGCGTGGTGGGGGTACGGATAACGCTCGATGGTCGCCCGCTACGGTCGCGATTCATCGTGAATCGTGACCACACGCGTCCCTTGGTGTTGGATGTCTCCGGGGCGCGACGCCTGCGGGTCGAAGTCGACCAAGGGAATGCGACGACTAATTGTGACTGGTTCTCGATCGGGTTCCCCGCGCTGGCACTGAAATCGGCCGCGGGCGACGCCAGTGTGGGGAAGGCATCGCGCTGAGGTTGTCCCGGTGCGTTGGCGACGGCGTGCCGTCGACGGATGCGGTGTGCGTGGGTGGCTTGGCTTGTACCGCGTGCACCGCGATAATCGGGCTTTCACCAAGGCGTGCC
This sequence comes from uncultured Rhodanobacter sp., assembly GCA_964568445.1. GTDB lineage: Bacteria > Pseudomonadota > Gammaproteobacteria > Xanthomonadales > Rhodanobacteraceae > Rhodanobacter. The sequence goes on from CAZMPZ010000009.1 coordinate 65,540, forward strand.
GCAATGACTGAAAAGACCGTACTCAATGCCGTGCATCGCGCGGCCGGTGCGCACATGGTCGATTTTGGCGGCTGGGACATGCCGGTCCACTATGGCTCGCAGATTGAAGAGCACCACGCCGTGCGTCGCGATGCCGGCATGTTCGATGTGTCGCACATGACTGTCGTCGACCTGCACGGCGCGCACACGCGTGAGTTCCTGCGGCACCTGCTGGCCAACAACGTCGACAAGCTCAATGTGCCGGGCAAGGCCTTGTACTCGTGCATGCTCAACGCCGAAGGTGGGGTGATCGACGACCTCATCGTGTATTTCTTTTCCGAGGCGTATTTCCGCGTGGTGGTGAACGCCGCCACGCGCGTCAAGGATCTGGCGTGGATCCAGCGCCAGGCGCAGGACTACGCAGTGGAGGTTGCCGAGCGTGACGACTTTGCGATGATCGCAGTGCAGGGTCCCAATGCGCGCGCGCGCGTGCTTGACCTGCTGGCGTCATCGGATCGCGAGCGGATGGCCGCGCTGGGCAAGTTCAGCGCCGCCGCCGCGCAGGGCCTGCATGGCGTGCCGCTGTTCATCGCGCGCACCGGTTATACCGGCGAGGACGGATTTGAAATCCTGGTCGACAACACGCACGCCGAGGCGCTGTGGGCCGCATTGCGTGAAGCCGGCGTGACACCGGCCGGCCTTGGCGCCCGCGACACGCTGCGGCTGGAGGCGGGCATGAATCTCTACGGCCAGGACATGGACGAGGGCGTCACCCCGTGGGAGGCGAATCTCGGCTGGACCGTGGCGATGGATGAAGGCCGCGACTTCATCGGCCGCGCAGCCCTGCAGGCGCAGAAGGCTTCCGGCGTGTCGCGCGAAATGGTCGGCCTGGTGCTGGAAGGCAAGGGCATGCTGCGGCATGGCCAGACCGTGCATACACCGCACGGCGACGGTCAGATACTGTCCGGCAGCTTCGCGCCGACCTTGGGCAAGGCCATTGCCTTTGCCCGGGTGCCGAAGGGCACGCAAAGTGAGGTGCACGTCGACATCCGTGGCCGCGACGTGCCGGCGCGCATCGTCAAGTATCCGTTCGTGCGTGGCGGCAAGTCGTGCATCGACCTCTGACTGCGTGCGTGCCGCGTCGCCGTGAACCGGGAAGATTTCTACCGCCTGGGCTTCTAGAATTGCCCTGTGGTTTTTCATCACTCCAACTGTGGACCTGACTCATGCGCGAGATTCCCGGTGACTTGAAGTTCCTCAAATCCCACGAGTGGGCCCGCCTCGAAGACGACGGGTTGGTGCGCGTGGGCATTTCCGACCATGCCCAGGGCGAACTGGGCGATCTGGTCTATGTCGAATTGCCCGAGGTAGGGGCGTCGCTCACCGCCGGCAACGGCGCGGCCGTGCTGGAGTCGGTCAAGGCCGCGTCGGACATCTACGCGCCGGTGTCCGGCGAGGTGGTCGAGGTCAACGAGCTGCTCAGCGACAAGCCCGAGTTGATCAACGAGGATGCATTCGGCGAAGGTTGGATCTACGTCGTGCGGCCGAGTGATCGCAGTGAGCTCGACGACCTGCTCGACGTCAGTGATTACGAGGCGCTGCTCGAGGGCGACGAGCACTGAAGTGGGTGGATCGGCGACGCGGTTTCGTCGCCGATCCATGTCGACCTGCCGGCGTGCAACGCGTCGGCAGCACGTGAAGTAGAGAAATATTTTTGCGCGTGATGATCGTGCATCGACGCCAGGCAGTCGCCTTGTGTTCATCTGCCGGGCGTCGTGATTGTGGCGAAATGCGCGATGTTTTCGTGTGCTGGATTTTCGCGCCATGCGCAGCGCGCCACTTGTTTTGTACGGGCAGCCTTTGCCGCACAACGGTTTGCACCCCGCATGGCAAATTGTCGTGAAAACCATGTGGACGTATAAACGTCTAAATAGAAAATGTACTCGCGACGTTGAATACCTCGCGCCGCCACGTTGGCTGCCCCCGGAACACGCTGGTGAGCGCGATGATTTCATGGCTAAAATCAATTGACAGCTGAAATCTTCAGGGATAGCTTTCGCAACAGATCACGGGGAACATGCACCATGGCAACTGCAAAGTTCATCACGCCGTATGTAGAGCATGGCGAGAAGGCCAATGCAGTACGCAAGATCACGGTCTCCATACCGCTGCACGTTTTGAAAAAGTTGTCTGATTTGCGTACCGAGCGACAGGTCAAGAATCTCCGGCACGCCACCAACAGTGATTTGTTGGTCGAGGCGTTCCTGCACGCTTTTACTGGGCAACCACTGCCAACTGATGAGGAGCTGAGACGAACTATGGCTACTGCCAAGAAAACTGCTGCAAAGAAACCGGCCGCGAAGAAAGCGGCTCCCAAGTCCACTGCCAAGAAGACTGCGACGAAGCGCCCGGTAGCCAAGAAGCCGGCTGCCAAGAAGCCTGCTGCGAAGAAGGCTGTCGCCAAGAAGCCGGCTGCCGCCAAGAAGGCTGCGGTCAAGAAGGTCGCCGTAAAGAAGGTTGCCGTGAAGAAGGCCGCTGCCAAGAAGCCGGCGGCGAAGAAGGCTGCTCCGGCCAAGGTGGTCAAGGCCACCAAGACCGCCAAGGCAGCCAAGCCCGTAAAGGCTGCAAAGTCCAAGAAGTAAGCGCGTCACGTTTCATCCGTGTGTTGAATTAGAGAGCTATCGACTTCTCTCCCGGCGGTGCCCAGCGCAGGGAGAGCTTTCGAAACCATTCGTCCCGGCTTGCCGGGACGTTTCATTTCTACGGTCCGGAATCCGTGCAGGCGTGATCGCTCCGCATCGCGACGCATGGCAGGCGCCCGCCACTGCCACCCGCTGCCGGTAGCGGACGACGGCTGTGGTCGGCATTGCCGTCGTGCTACGTAGGGGTTACCTTTTGCGCATCCGCGCCGCGGTGCTGTCGAGGACGGCCCGCTCCTGGGGTACAGGGGGAAAAAGCGCGGGTATCTGTCGACACTCAGTGAGAGACCATGGATACCCGAAATCCGAGCTCTACTCGCGCCGCTGTGCGCGGGCGCGTCAACACCACATTGATTGCTGCCATCGCCGTTCTCGCGCTGCTGGCGCTGGGCGCGTGGTTCCTGATCATCCAGCCGCACCAGCAGGCGCTTTTGGCCGACGGCGCAGGCCCTTCGCCCTTGCCGTCTGCCGCCGGCACCGCTGCGGCACCACCACCGCCAGCGAATGTCGCGGCGATGGATGCCAATCAGCTGCTGGCCGAAGCGCGCAAGGCCATCAATGAGCGTCGCTACCTGGCGCCGGCCGGCAATAATGCCTTCGAGTTCTATTTGCGCGTGCTGGAAAAGCAGCCCGACAACCGGATTGCCTCTGATGCCTTGCGCGAGACCTTCCCGTTCGCGGCAGGCTCGGCCGAGCAGGCCATCAATGCGCGTGAATTCGATGAAGCGCAGCGGCAGATCAATTTGCTGGCCAAGGCCGATCCGGCGAATTTCACCTTGACCATCCTGCGTTCCAAGCTCGACGCGCAACGCAAGATGCTGGACAAGCAGCAACAGCAGGTGCTGGATCAGCAGAAGGCACAACTGGCCGCGACGCAAAAGGCGACAGCGGAGAAAGCCGAAGCCGATCGCCTGGCCCAGCAGCAGGCGCAGGCTGCTGCCGCTCAGCAGCGGACAGCGGCAGCGCGGGCGCCGGCGACCACGACGCGGGCACAGGCTCCAGCCACGGCAGCGACGGCTGACGCAGCGCAGTCCACGACGGCAGTGGCGTCCACTGATGCCGTGCTGGAGCGCGCCAGTCCACCACGCTACCCGACCGACGCGTTGCGTCGGCGCCAGAGTGGCTGGGTCGTGGTGTCGTTCACCGTCGATGCCGATGGCCGCACGTCAGACATGGAGGTGGTGAACTCGGAACCTCGCCGCGTGTTTGATCGCGCTGCCATGGATGCCGTTGCCCGCTATCGCTTCAAGCCGGCGACGCGCAATGGTGTGGCGGTCACCACCAAACGCCAGCAGCGCATCGAATTCAGCCTGTAATTCCCGAAGCGGTCGCCGGCGTGAACCGGTGGCCGCCACTGCCATCGGCTCGCGCAAGATCGGGCCGGGACGCGCGGTGGACACGCCGCACTCGCGCTGCCGGCCTTCCAGCCCAGAGTGACCACGGCCCGCCACGAATGGCGATGGATGGCGGGCGGCGTGCGTCCTGCGATCCCCAGCCTTGGATGTTGGGTGGATCCCGCGTCTGTCTCAGTGCCGTCTGCCACGCCGCGTGGCGGCTTTGCGCTTGGGCGCTTGCGGTGCGCTGCGACGGGATGGTGATGCTTTGCTGCGGCTTGGCGCCGGCCGATCGAGGCCGGCCCAGTCCACGTGCGGCAAGCCAAGCAGGTCGTCAAACACCATGGGCATCAAGCCGCCCGGCGTCGGGCCGGTCGAGTTCCACAGCGTGACAACACCGGCGTGGTATTTCGGAAAGAAGCCGATCATCGTGCGGTAGCCGGCGACGGCGCCGGCGTGGAAGATCAACGTCTCGCCGCCATATTCATACACGCGCCAGCCCAGTGCGTAGCTGGCCTTGCTCAGGCGCCGGCTGCGCCATGGCGTGGCGTGCAGCTCGCCGGGTGTGGCGATGCCTGGCGTGTGCAGCATGGTCAGCAATTTGGCGGAAAGGACGTCTGGGCGTCCGCCCATTTGCGCGATGAGCCACTTTTCCATGTCACGCAGACTGGCATTGACGCCAGCGGCCGGGGCGACACGGTAATAGGTTTCATTGGGCTCGAACGGAATCCAGCCACGGGCGGACGCGTTGTGTGGCCGTGCCCAGCGTTTGCTGGCTTCCAGCGCCGCGCGGCCATAGCTGGCGGTGGTCATGCCCAGCGGGTAGAAGAGGCGCTTGTCCACCAAGTGGTAGAAGAAGTCGCCGGTGCGTGCAAACAGCACGTCGCCAATCATGCTGAAGGCGACGTTCTGGTAGCCGTAGCACTTGCCGACGGCGCAGGTCATGTCCACCTCGTCCAGCTTGCGTACCAGCTCTTCGTAGGGGACGTCGTCCTCAAGCATGTTGTCGTAGGTGTTGCGCGGCAGGCCCAGGCGTTGGCCGAGGATGTCGCCGACCGTGGCGTGCATGGCGCCTTCGGTGTCCTTGAGCTTGAAGTACGGCAGCACGTCCGTCAGGCGCGTATCCCAGCCCAGGCGCCCGTCGCCGATGACCAAACCGGTGACCGCCGTGGCAAAGGCCTTGGACAGTGAAGCGAGGCGGAACACGGTGGTCGGCGTCACCGGCAGCTTGCTGGCGGCATCGGCATAGCCGATGGTGCGCTCGAACACCACCTTGTCATTGATCACCACGGCGGTGGCCAGGCCGGCCACGGCGTCGCGCTGCTCGACCTTCTCCAGGCTGCGCTGGTAGTTGTCCAACGCGGCCTTGATGCGCGCCGGCGGCAGCGCGGCCAAGGTCTCGGCAGGGTGGCCGGGTGGCGTCGGCGGCGGGGGCGCGGCCGGTGCATTGAACGCCATGCAGGCCGTGATCGCGATGGCGCCCAGGTACAACAAAAATGATCGAAACTGCATGCTACTCTGGCAAAATTCCGGCGCGGTTCGGCGCCGCAGGGTGGGAGGATATACCGATGGGCATGATCGTTTTGCTGGTCGTCGTCGTTTTGATTGTGTTGTACTTCGTTGCCATCTACAACGGCCTGGTGACGGCACGCAACGGCTACAAGAACGCGTTTGCGCAGATCGACGTGCAACTGACGCGGCGCCACGACCTGATCCCCAACCTGGTGGAAACCGCCAAGGGTTACCTGGCCCACGAGCGCGGCACGCTGGAGGCGGTGGTCCAGGCGCGCAACGCGGCGGTCAGCGGCCTGGCCAATGCCAAGGCCAAGCCGGGCGATCCCGCAGCCATGCAGCAGTTGGGCAGCAGCGAGAACATGCTGACGCAGACGCTGGGGCATTTGTTCGCATTGCAGGAGGCGTATCCGGACCTGAAGGCCAACCAGACCATGATGCAGCTGTCCGAGGAACTGACCTCCACGGAAAACCGCGTGGCCTTCGCGCGTCAGGCGTACAACGATTCGGTGCTGACCTACAACAACAAGCGCGAAGTGTTTCCGGCCTCGGTTGTCGCCAACAGTTTTGGCTTTGTCGCTGCCGAGTCGCTCAAGATTGATGACCCGGCCGTGCGTGAAGTGCCCAAGGTCAGCTTCAGCTGAGGGCGTCGGCGCGGTGATCGGCCGTGCCGGCAGGTAATCGCATCGCCATGGATTTTTTTGCCCAGCAAGCTCGCGTGCGCGGCAGCAGCCGACGTCTGGTGGCGCTGTTCGTGCTGGCCGTCGTTGCCATCGTGGTGGTGATCGATGCCGTGGTGTGGTTTGCGTTGGGTAATCACGGCGTCGATGGCGAGCCGGCCGCGTCCAATGCGACGCTGCTGCTGGTCTCCAGTGTCGCGGTAGTTGGCGGCATCGTGCTCAGTTCGCTGTTCCGCATTGCCAGCCTGTCCGCAGGCGGCCGGAAAGTCGCGCAGACGGTCGGCGCGGTCGAAGTGCCGGCCGACACTGCCGATCCGCAGTTGCGCCGCCTGCGCAACGTCATCGAAGAAGTGGCCATTGCCGCCGGCGTGCCGGTTCCGGACATTTACCTGATGGCCGAAGAGTCCGGCATCAATGCCTTTGCCGCCGGCTACTCGGCCTCGGATGCGGCGGTGTGCGTGACCCAGGGCTGCCTGGATCAACTCACGCGCGACGAGTTGCAGGGCGTGATCGCGCATGAGTTCAGTCATGTGGTCAACGGCGACATGCGGTTGAACATCCGCCTCATGGGGTTGTTGTTCGGCATTCTGGTGCTGGCCGTGGTCGGCCGGCGCGTGATCTGGTTTGGCGGTGGCCGCAGTCGAAGCCGCAATGGCAGCGGTGGCGGCCAGGTGTGGATGATCGGGTTGGCACTGATCGCGGTCGGCTACATCGGCTACTTTTTTGCGCGCTTGATCCAGGCTGCGGTGGCGCGCTCGCGCGAATCGCTGGCCGACGCCTCCGCCGTACAGTTCACGCGCCAGAGCGACGGCATTGCCGATGCGCTGAAGAAAATCGCGGTGCTGAGCGAAGGATCGACGCTGCGGGCGGCCAATCGTCAGGAAGTGGCACACATGCTGTTTGGCGAGGCGGGCAGTTTCAGCGCCTTATTTGCCACGCATCCGCCGCTGCTGGAACGCATCCAGGCCTTGCAGCCGGGATTTCGCGAAGAGGATCTGCTGCGCTTTGCCGAGCAGGCCGCGCAACATGCTGCCGCGCCGGCCGAGCCGCCGGCCGAGCCGCCAATGCCCGCGTCACGCGGTTCGGGCTTCGGCCTGTCAGGTGCCTTCCCGGCGGCCGTGGTGGGCGCGACCGTTGCGGCGCAGGCGATGTCGGGTGCCGGCAATCCTTCCCTGGCACGCGCGGTGGCATTGAAACAAAGCCTGCCGCCGGCATGGGTCAGCCGCGTGCGCCAGCCTGATACCGCGTTGACCGCAGTGCTGGCGCTGGCGGTCTCTGCCGATGCCGCCATGCGCGAGCGGCAGCGGCACCTGCTTGCCGACGCATTGGGTGATGACGTGTGTGCGGCGGTACTGGCGGCCGCGAATGAGGTGCAGGCGCTGGCGCCGCAACTGCGGCTGCCGTTGCTGGCGCTGGCGTTCCCGGCACTCAGGCAGTTGTCGCCAGGCCGTCAGCAAACCCTGCTCGATACGCTCGATGCGCTGGTGTCGGCGGATGGCGAGATCGACCTTGGCGAATATTGCCTGACGCGTCTGCTGCGCGTGCAGCTGGGTGAGGCGCAATCGCCGCGCAGTGCCCCGATTGATGGTACCGGTCGGTTGCCGGCCCATCGCGACAGCGTGCAGCTGGTGTGCGCCATCATCGCTCGTCATGGCGCCAGCGATGAGGTGGCGGCGCGGCGTGCCTGGTTGCTGGCAATGCAGCAGGTGTTTCCCGGTGAAACGGCGCAATGGCCGCAGGTGCCGGAAGCGTGGCGTCCGGCGTTTGAACACGCGTTGCAGCAGCTGGACGGTTTGCTGCCGGCGGCCAAGGAGTTGCTGGTGCGCGGCCTTATCGCCTGCGTGCGTGCCGATGGCGAGGTCAGCGTGGAAGAGTCCGCGTTGCTGCGTGTGATCTGCGCCAGCGTGCATTGTCCGCTGCCACTGTAGTCACTCGCCGTTGAGCCATGCGCTGGCGCGTTCGGCAAGCATGATGGTGGGTGCGTTGGTGTTGCCGCTCGGTAGCTGCGGGATGACCGAGGCGTCAACCACGCGCAGGCCATCGATCCCGCGTACGCGCAGTTCACTGTCGACCACCGCGTCGTCGTCGCTGCCCATGCGGCAGGTGCCTACCGGGTGGTAAATGGTTTCGGCCTTGCGCCGGATGAACTGCGCGTACTGGGCGTCCGTATCGAGACGGGTTTCCGGGAACACCGGCGCGCCGCGAAAGCCATCGAACGCAGGCTGATCGAGAATCTCGCGTGACAATCGCGCGGCCACGATCATGTGCTCAAGGTCGCGTCCGCCTGGGTCGGAGAGATAGTTGGCGTGGATGGCAATGGGTTGCGCCGGATCGGCCGAGTGCAGGCGCAAATGACCACGGCTGGATGGGTGCAGATAGCACGCGTGCAAGGTGTAGCCGTTACCGGGCAGGCGATGCCGGCCGTGATCGTCGAGCAACGCCGGCACGAAGTGGAACTGCAGATCGCAGCGCGCATCGTCGGCCAGCGCGCTGCGCACGAAGCCGCCGGCCTCGGCGATGTTGGAACTGCCCGGCCCATCGCGATGCCGCAGCCAGCGCCAGGCCACGGCCAGCTGGTTGAGGTGGTCGTAGGTGACGGGCTGAAGGCAGCGGTCCAGCGTGCAGATGTCCAGGTGATCCTGCAGGTTGGCGCCCACGCCCGGCAGGTCGGCGACGACGGCGATGCCGTGATGGCGCAGATGGTCGGCTGGCCCCACGCCGGAGAGCATCAGCACTTGCGGTGAATTGATCGCGCCGCCGGAGAGGATCACGGTGCCGGCCTCGATGCGCCGCGTGCCATGCCAGCGCTCGCGCACCTGCACGCCGACGGCGCGCGCGTGATCGAACAGCACACGCTCGACCAGGCAATGCGTACGCACGGTCAAGTTTGGTCGCCACCGCGCCGGATGCAGGAAGGCGCTGGCGGTCGAGCAGCGCGTGCCGTTGCGCTGGGTCACCTGGTACAGGCCGAAGCCGGCTTGCTGCGTGTCGTTGAAGTCCGTGCGGCGGGCATGGCCGATGCTGCACGCGGCGTCCACCAGCGCATCTGACAACACGCTGTGATGACGCAGATCGGCAACGCCAAGCGGTCCGCCACGGCCGTGCAGCGTGCTGGCGCCGCGGCTGTTGTCTTCGCTCAGGCGAAACCATGGCAGCACTTGGGGCCATGACCAGCGTGCGTCGCCGGTGAGCCGCGCCCAGGCGGCATAGTCCTCGGGCACGCCGCGGATGTAGCACATGGCGTTGATCGCGCTGGAGCCGCCCAGTGTTTTTCCGCGTGGCCACCACAGGCGACGGTTGTCCAGCGCCGGCTCCGGCTCGGTGCGGTAGTTCCAGTTGAGGCGGCGATTATTGGCCAGCTGGGCAAGTCCGGCCGGCATGTGGATGGCCGGGTTCCAGTCGCGTCCACCGGCTTCCAGCAGCAACACGCGGTGTGCGGGATTGGCGCTCAGCCGATGGGCCAGTACGCAGCCGGCGGAGCCAGCGCCGACGATGACGAAGTCAAAACGGTTCACGGATGCTCCCCGGTTGCAGCCATGGCGCATGCTAGTCTGCGCGCAGATTGCATTGGATGGCCCCGTGAGTTTGTCCCGTTTCGCCGTGACGCGCGAATACGCCCAGCCGGCTTGGTCGGCCGTGGCGTTTTTCTTCGTCATGGTGTCGTACTACATCATCCGTCCGGTGCGCGACCAGCTTGGTGGCGCCGTGGGTTCGGCGTCGCTGCCGCTGTTTTACGGCGCAGTGTTCGTGGTGATGCTGCTGTTGACGCCGGCGTTCGGTGCGCTGGTGTCGCGCTTTGCGCGGCGCGAACTGTTGCTGTGGAGCTACAGCTTTTTCATCCTTTGCCTGCTGCTGTTCGTCCCGGCGTTTGTCGCCCAGGAACGTATCGGCGCGTACGTTCTGGGCGTGGTGTTTTTTGTCTGGGTGAGCGTGTTCAACCTGTTTGTGGTGTCGCTGTTCTGGAGTTTCATGGCGGACATCTTCAGCAGTGGCCAGGCGCGGCGCGTGTTTTCGCTGATCGCGCTGGGCGGCATGGCCGGCGCCGTCTGTGGGCCACTGGTGACCGGGTTGCTGGTTGGCGTCATTGGCGTGGCCGCGTTGCTCATGGTCTCCGCGCTGGCATTGGGTCTGGCGCTGATGGTGTTGCTGCAAATCTCGGCGCGACGTGACCGCCAGCCTGGCGCCCACGTGCAGGGCGCGGTGGGTGGTTCGCTGTGGGCCGGGGTCAAGGAGCTGTGGTCGCGGCCGTTCCTGCGCTACATGGCCTTGCTGATGCTTTTCAGCGACGGCATCGGCACGCTGGCGTATGCGCTGATGGCTGATTACACCAAGGCGCACTTTGTCGACACGATTGCGCGTACCGCGTTCTACAACGATCTGGATCTGGTCACCAACCTGCTGGGTGCGGTGTTGCAGCTCACGTTGACGCGTTGGCTGTTGGTGCGTCATGGCGCCGGTTGGGGTCTGTTGCTGCCAGCACTGGTCAACATTGGCTTGCTGGCTGGCATCGTGTGGCTGGCGGATGGCAATCTGGTCGTGCTGGGCTACACGGTGCCGGCGCTGGCGGTGATGATGGTCAGCTCGCGCGGGTTTGCCTACGGCATGACCAAGCCGGCGGTGGATGCGCTCTACACACGCGTGCCGCGGGAGACGCGCTACAAGGGCAAGAATTTCGTGGAGACGGCAGTGTGGCGGTTTGGCGACGTGGTCGTCACCAGCGCCGTGAGTGCCTTGCGCGGCATCGGTACCGGCATTGCCGGCCTGGCTGCGATCGGCACCGGTGTCGCCGTGGTCGCGGCCGTCATTGCCCGTCGTGCCGGCTGGTCGCCGGACCTGGCCCCGGAAGGCGCCGCCCACGAAGACGAGGCGACAGCCTGAGGCGAGGGCGAGGCCAGGGTTTCACGCCGGTCCCCGCGCCTTGTTCCTGTTTCCTGTTTCCCCGGCCTTCCGCTTCCCGCCTCAGCTCGTGATGTACCGCTCCAGGTGCTCGATGTGCTCGGCCTGCGCGTCGATCACCGCCTTGACCAAGTCACCGGTGGAGATCACGCCGATCACGGTACCGCCTTGCACTACCGGCAAGTGGCGCACGCGGCTGTCGGTACACAGGCGCATGCAGTCGAAAATATCGGTTTCCGGGCCGACCGTCAGCGGCTCGGCAGTCATGATGTCGGTAACGGCCGTCTCTGCCGAAGAGCGACCCTGCAACACCACCTTGCGAGCGTAATCGCGTTCGGAAACCACGCCCAGCAGATGACCGTCACGCATGACTACGAGCGCGCCGATGCGATGCTGGGCCATCACCTTGATGGCCTCGCGCACCGGTACATCCGGCCCGATGGAGTAGACGGTACCGCCCTTGGCTTGCAACAGCTGCTTGACCTGACTCATGACAGCGCCTCCAACGGCCGCGGCCCCGGCGGCCTCTGAGCGAGTCTAGCGTCCGCCGGCGGCGGGTTTGTTCGGATGGTGTGAACGTGCCGGCAGGGCACGGTCGAGCGCCTCATTCGCCTGCAGATAGCCCGGGCCACCGAGTTGCCGCATCTGCCGCAGGATCCATTGCGTGCGGCGCTGGACGTAGGCGCTGGGGCGCGCCGCGTGCAGGCGGCGCGGATTGGGCAGGACGGCGGCCAGGCGCGCAGCCTGCTCGGGCGTCATGCGTGCCGGCGTGGTGTGGAAGAAGGCTGCGCTGGCGGCGCCCACGCCGTAAATGCCGTCGCCGAATTCGGCGATGTTCAAGTACACCTCGACGATGCGCTGCTTGGGCCAGATCCCTTCCAGCAGCACCGTGAAGTAAGCTTCCAGACCCTTGCGCACAAAACTGCGCCCGTTCCACAGGAACAGGTTTTTCGCCGTCTGCTGGCTGATCGTGCTGGCGCCGCGCAAGCGCTCGCCCTCGTCGGCGGCATCGATCGCGCTCTGGATGGAATCGAAATCGAAGCCGTGATGAAACGGAAATTTCTGGTCTTCGCCGGCCACCACCGCCAACGCCAGATACGGCGACATGGCGCGGCGCGGCACCCAGTGCTGGCGCAGATGGAAATCCCCCTCGCCACGCCACAAGGCTTGCGCCTGGCGCTCCAGCATCACGGCGGAAGTCACCGGCGGCACGAAGCGCATGATGATCACAGCCAGGACGCTCAATGCCATCCACGCGGCGATGAACACGCCAACGCAACGCAGCAGGCGAATCGGCATGGGGCGGCGCGTACGCTCGGTCACGACCAGCTTCGGCAAGGGGACGGGGCAGTATAGGCAAGTTGTGTGGCGCACGACCCGCCCCCATCTGCCTTGGCTACGACAGGGCAATGACGAGGCCGGCAATGCAAGCACAAGATGAAGATGTCCTGCAGCGTTTCGTGCTGGAGCGCGCCGGTGTGCGCGGCGTGCTGGTGCGCCTTGGTACCACCTGGCGCGAGGTGGCGTCGCGCGCAGCCTATCCACCGGCCTTGCATGCGCTGCTGGGCGAGGCGCTGGCAGCCAGCGCGCTGTTGACCGGCAACATCAAGCTCGATGGCGCGCTGTCGATTGAATTGAAATCGGCCACGGCGCTGCGCCTGTTGTTTGCCGAGTGCAACGCCGCTGGCCAGCTGCGCGCATTGGCGCGCTGGACCGACCCACTGCCGCAGCCGCTGGCACTGGATCAACTGGATGCCGGGGTAATGGCCATCACCATTGGCAATGTCGAACGTGGCCAGCGCTACCAGGGGTTGGTCGAGCTGGCACATGCCAACCTCGCCGCGTCGCTGGAAGGTTACTTTGCACAATCCGAGCAGCTGCCGGCACGCATCCTGCTGGCTGCCGATGATCGGTGTGCAGTGGGCCTGATGTTGCAGCAGTTGCCGGCGATGGGTGGCCACGACACGGTGAGTGACGAGGATGCCTGGCCGCGCGTGAAGCATCTGACCTCGACGCTTGGTGCGCCGGAGCTGCTGGCCAGCGACGCGCATGATCTGCTGTACCGGCTGTATCACGACGAATCGGTGCGCCTGTTCGATCCGCAGCCATTGGCTTTTGGTTGCAGTTGCAGCCGTGAGCGGGTGGGCGCCATGTTGCGTGCGCTGGGGCGTGACGAGGTTGAGGCTGCGCTGGCGGCACGGCATGACGAGATTGAAGTGACCTGCGAGTTTTGCGCGCAGATCTATCACTTTGATCGCGTCGACGCCGAGCATCTGTTGCGCAGCCCCGATGGCGCCGTGCCGCCACTGACCACGGCGCAGTGACGTACGCGTCGCACGGCGCGCTTCAGGGCAAGTGTGCGGCCTGCGCCGGATGCGGCCAGGTGCCGGCCGGCTGTGCCTTGGCAAACAGGTAGCCCTGGCCGAAGCGGCAGCCCAAGCTGAGCAGGGCGCGACGCTGGGATTCCAGCTCGATACCTTCGGCGATGACGCGCATGTGCAGGGAATCGGCCAGCACCTGGATCGCGCGCACCAGCGCCATGGACTGCGTGGGCTCGTCGCCGGCCGGCAGCTCGGTGATGAAGGAGCGGTCGATCTTCAGCGTGGCAAAGGGGTACTGGTGCAAGTAGCTCAGCGATGAATACCCGGTGCCGAAATCATCCAGCACGATGCACACGCCATGCGCGCGCAGGTTTTGCAGGATTTGCTTGACCTGCTGCGGGTTCTCCAGCAGCGTGTGTTCGGTCACTTCCACATGGATGCAGCTGGCCGGCACGGCGTATTGCTCGAACAGCGCCAGCAGGCGCTGGTCCAGATCGGCCGAACGAAAATGTCGGCCCGAGACATTGATGCTGACGAAGCCGTTGCCGGTCACCAGATGCGTGACCTGTGCGCAAACCTGCTCGAAGATGCGCCAATCGATGGCCTCGGCACAGCCGCTTTCCTCGGCCACCAGCAGGAAATCATCGGGCGAGAGCAGCCCGCGCTCGGGATGATGCCAGCGCAGCAGCGCCTCGTAGCCCACCACCAAGCCGGTGTCCAGCTCGACGATGGGTTGGTAGAAGGGCACGAACTCGTTGCGCGCCAGGGCGTGACGCAAGTCGCTTTCCATGTCCAGCAGGGACATGGCCTCGCGCCGCAGGCGGTCGTCGAACAGGATGGTGCAATGCCGGCCGGCGTCCTTGGCGTTGTACATCGCCGCGTCGGCGTCGCGCAGCAGCTCATCGGGCTGGCGATAGCGCGGGTTGGCCAGGGCGATGCCGATGGAGGCCGAGGTGAAGATTTCCTTGGGGCCAAGGCGGAACGGCGCCTGCAACTCGCGAATGATGCGCTCGGCAATCAGCCGCGCCTTGTCGGGGTGGTCGATGCCTTCCAGCAACACGGCGAATTCGTCACCGCCCAGGCGGGCGACCACGTCGCGCGTCTTGAGGCAGGCGCGGATGCGCCCGCCAACCTGGAACAGCAGGTCGTCGCCGACCAGATGGCCGACCGAATCGTTGATGACCTTGAAACGATCCAGGTCGATGAACAGCACGGCGAACTGATCGTGCGGATGATCCTGATAACGGCCCATGGATTGCTCCAGCCGCTGCAGCAGCAGCGCGCGGTTGGGCAGGCCGGTCAATGAGTCGTGCAGTGTTTCGTATTTCAGGCGGCGTTCGATGCGTTCGCGCTCGGCAATCTGTTCGCGCAGGTCGCGGTTGGCCAGCGCCAGGGCGCGCGTGCGCTCGGTCACCCGGCGCTCCAGTCCCGCGTAGGCCTGCTTGAGCGAGTTTGCCGCGTGCTTGCGTTGCAAGGCATTGGCGATGTGATAGCTGACGAAGGTGAGCAACTCCTGGTCGCGCTCGTTGTACACGTGTCGCGGCGAATAGCTTTGCAACGCCAGCACACCCAGCGGCTTGTCGGCCACGGTCAGCGGCACGCCCAGCCAGCACACCGAGCGCGAACCGCCGACGTCGCTCATTTCGCCTTGCGCCATCAACTGGTCGAAGTCGGCGCGTGATGCCAGCAGCGGCGTGCCGTGACGCAGTACGTACTCGGTGGCGCCGCGGCCATGCGCGCGCGGCTTGCGATTCTGCTCGATCTCGTCGACTGAATACGGGAATGTCAGCAACCCGCTTTCCTCGTCGACCAGGGCAATGTAGAAGTTGCGCGCGTACAGCAGGCCGCTGATGACCTGATGCACGGCGGCATAAAAGGTACTCAGGCTTTCCGAGACGTTGGCCAGCTCGGCAATGCGGAACAGTGCAGCCTGCAGCCGTTCGCCGCGCTGGCGTTGTAGCACTTGCTGGCGCAGTACGCGATTGGCTTCACGCAGCGCAACGGTGCGCTCGGCAACGCGGCGGCCCAATTCAAGATGGGCTTCGCGCCGCTCCAGTGCAATCTGCATGTGCTGGGCGACGTAAGTCAGCAGGTCGCGATCCTGCGCCGAATAATGCGTATCAGGGCGGTAGCTTTGCACGACGATGGCGCCGACGGCGACGCCATCGCGCAGCATCGGCACGCCCAGCCAGTACTCGCAGCGCGGGCCACTGGGGACCATGCGCTCACCCAGCAGCTGCTTGAGCTCCGCTTCCGAACCCATCAGTGGCTGCCCCTCGCGCAGCAGGTTCCAGGTCAGGCTGTGCGCCAATTCGTCCATGGGATAGACGCGATCCGGGGACGGCGGCTCGGGATCGGCAATATCGACGTAGTACGGGATGGTGATGGTTTGCGCGGCATGGTCGTACAGCGCAATGTAGAAATTCTCCGCATACATCAAGCTGCCGACGATGCCGTGCAAGGCGCGCATGGTCTCGGGCATGGCGTGATCGGCGCCCGATTGTTCGGCGATGGCGAACAGTGCCCGCTGCAGGCGTTCGGCCAGCGCCAGGCGGGAAATGGCTTCATACAAGTGGCTGCTTTCGGCCAGCTGGTGCAGCCGCGTGGCGGCAAGCCGGCTGACCCAGGCTACGTAGGTGGCGGTCTGTACTGGCAGCGTGCCGGTCGCGCTGCTGAACTGCAAACTGCGATTGGTTGCCGGGTCGTCGGCAGGCGCCACATTGGCAGCCGATACGCCGGATGCCCGGTCAGCAACCTCACGCCACTGCCATTGACCGGCAATATTGGCCACGGCCAGCGCCTGAGTGCACGCCGCCAGTACGCCGGAGGCGTCGGTTGCGCGAAACAGCTGCTCGATGGCCGCATGTGTTGCGGCATCGGCAGACGAGCCGGCGGACGCGGACGCGGCGTGGCTGGTGAGCGTGACACTCATTGGGCAGGGCTCAAGCGGCAATATCTCAGTGCGGTGACGACACCAAAGCACACAACTCTATAGCTTGCGTGTGCTGTGCGTTGGCGTGGCCCACTTTAGCGCCGGGAACCGCGATTGCCAGACAGTGGTCACAGACAGGACATATACGGCGTCGATGTGCCGTTGTGTTCCGGATTTGTGTACCAGGTCTGCATTCGAGGTGTTAGCAAAACGTAAAACTTGCTACACTCCAGCCATAACGATGTAAGGGTGTGCTGATTCTCATGTGGCGTCTTCCTGCCTCCATTGCCTTGCTGATGCTGCCGTTGCTGGCGGCAGGCCAGTCCGTGGGCGATCGCGGTGCGGCGGCGCAGCGTCTGTTGAGCCAGCAGCCGACGGAGTTCAGTGCGGTGGAGCCGGGTTTGGCCGTGCCGCTGTGGCGGGGCACCGATGGCCGCTTGCTGGCGCTGCAGGTTGACGATACGGCCAACTCGCGCTTGATCAGCCCATTGCCGTTGCGCGTCGTCGATGCGCGCGATGTGCTGGGCGCCGGCTTGCGCTACGGACTCACGCCCCACGTACAGGCGCATGCGGAGCTGACCCAGCGCAGCTGGGTGGGCAGCCCGACCCGTCTGGTCGGCAGCGAAGTGGGTGCCAGTTACAGCACTGGTCGCTACACGGTGGGCTTGAGCGTCGGTTCAAGCACCACGCCTGACAGTGTGTCGCTGCCGCGGGTGTTGCCCGGCGCGGCGCCAGGCATCGGTGGCTTGAGCGATTTCGACAGCAGTACGCAATTGAATGCCCGCGGCCGTCTGGCCTTGGGCAGCAACAGCGGCATTGATCTTGGCGCCAGCAGCGGGCGCATTCGCCTGTTGCCGGGCAATTTGCTGGGTGTCAGCACGCTGGACCAGAAGGCCTTGACCTTGGGTGTTGACCATGGTGCCTTGAGCGGCGCGCTGGTCGGCCGCACGCTGGCGCCGCAAGCCGGCATTCCGGGCAGCAGCCTGGGTGCCGACCGGCGCTGGAACAGCATTGATCTGGGCGTCACCTGGCGCCTGCCGTGGCGCGGCGAGTTGAGTGTCGGGGCGCAGAACCTGTGGTCGTCGGGTACGCCAATCAACACGCCGGTTGGCCCGGAGCCGGATCAGTCGCGTACGCCGTACGTGCAATACCACCAGGATTTGTAACGGCGCCCCTTCATGGAGCGAAACGACAACGGGCAGCGCGAGCTGCCCGTTTGCATTGGTGCCGGTTTCGGTTTGGCCGGATTGACGTGGCTTGCGCCGGCCCGGCACTGATCAGGGTGCCGCCGCCGCGCTGCGTGATTCGGCCTTGGCGGCCAGGGCGTCGCCGATGCGGGCGTGCTCCTTGCGCAGGGTCTCCGGCAGGCGCGGCGCGAAGGTTTCCAGGTAGGTTTGCATGTCCGCAAGCTCGCGCCGCCAACCGGCGTGGTCCACGGCCAGCAGCGCGTCCAGCTGCGCATCCTGCAGATGCAGGCCTTCCAGGTTGAGTTCGCTTTCGGCTGGCATGGTGCCGATGGCCGTGGCCACACCCTTGGCCGTGCCTTCGACGCGCTTGATCATCCATTCCAGCACACGCAGGTTTTCGCCAAACCCCGGCCACAGGAAATGGCCATCGGCATCCTTGCGGAACCAGTTGACCTGGAAGATTTTCGGCAGCTTGGCGCCAGGCCGGTCAAACCCCAGCCAGTGCGCAAAGTAGTCGCCGTAGTGGTAGCCGCAGAACGGCTTCATGGCCATCGAGTCGCGACGCAATACGCCCACTGCGCCAGTGGCGGCAGCCGTGGTTTCCGAGCCCATGGTGGCGCCCATGAGCACGCCATGGGTCCAGTCACGGGCTTCCACCACCAACGGCAGCAAGCTTGGACGCCGGCCACCAAAGACGATGGCGCTGATGGGGACGCCTTGCGCGGCTTCAGCTTCCGGCGACCAGGTCGGGCACTGCCGCGCGCTGGCGGTGAAGCGTGAATTGGGATGCGCGGCCGGGCCGTTGGCTGGGTCGTATGGGCGCCCCTGCCAGTCGGTGACCGGCGTGCCGGGCAGGCCCTCCCACCACGGCTGGTTGTCGGCGGTTACCGCGACGTTGGTATAGATGGTGTCGTGCGCGATGGTGCGCAGGGCGTTGGGGTTGGTGTTTTCGCTGGTGCCGGGCGCGACGCCGAAGAAACCCGCTTCCGGATTGATCGCGTACAGCCGGCCGTCGTCGCCTGGATGCATCCAGCAGATGTCGTCGCCAACGGTCCACACCTTCCAGCCGTCGCGCCGATAGCCTTCTGGCGGAATCAGCATGGCGAGGTTGGTCTTGCCGCAGGCCGAGGGGAAGGCGGCGGCAATGTAGTGCACCTTACCGGCCGGGTCTTGCAGGCCGACGATCAGCATGTGCTCGGCCAGCCAGCCTTCGGCGCGGGCCTGGTTGCTGGCAATGCGCAGGGCATGGCATTTCTTGCCCAGCAGGGCGTTGCCGCCGTAGCCCGAGCCATAGGACTTGATCGCCAGTTCGGCCGGGAAATGCATGATCCAGCGCCGCTCGGGATCAAGCTCGCCGATGGAATGCAGGCCTTTGACAAAGGTCCCTTCGCGCTCGATGCGGGCCAGGGCGGCGGCGCCCATGCGCGTCATGATGCGCATGTTGGCGACCACGTATGGGCTGTCGGTGATTTCCACGCCGCAGCGCGACAGCGGGGAGTCGATGGGCCCCATGCAGTACGGAATCACGTACATCGTGCGCCCGGCCATGCAGCCGGCAAACAAGGCGTCAATCTTCTTGTGCGCAGCGGCCGGGTCCATCCAGTGATTGTTGGGGCCGGCATCCTCTTCACGCGGATGGCACACCAGCGTCAGGCGTTCCACGCGGGCGACGTCGGCGGGATTGGAGCGATGCAGGTAGCAGCCGGGGTGGGTCTTTTGATTGAGTTCGATCAAATCGCCGGATGCCAGCATCTGCCGTACCAAGGCGTCGTATTCGGCCTGTGAGCCATCGCACCAATGGATGCGGTCGGGCTTGGTCAGCGCCGCGGCTTCGTTCACCCAGGTGGTCAGTGCCTGCAGCTCGCTCGCCATGGCGATGCTCCCTCAGCATGAATAATCAAGGAAGCTTGGACGTTAATTTGCGTCCATAACCATTGCAAGGTTGCGCGCAGCAGCTGCCTGGCGGCCGCTTCAGGGGATCAGCGCGCCGATCATGTGCTCGACGTAGGCGTCGAAATCCTCATGGCTCAGGCGCGGCAGGCCGAGCGTGAAGTTGAGTTGCAGGAAGCCGACATATGCCGCGTAGGTCAAGCGCGCGCGATTGAGCGCCTCGCTGGTACTCAGGCCCGCCTCGCGGTAGATGGCGGTGAGAAACTCCATGCGCCGGCGCGACACGCGCGCAATCACCTGCACCACCTGTGGATGGTCCAGCGCCTTGAGCAGCGCGGCATAGACGCGATGGGTCTGCAACTCGTGGGCAACGCGGCGGAACAACTCCGGCAGGCGCTCGCGTGGATCGGGCATTTGCTCGATCGGCTGGATGATCTCCGCCTCGCCGTATTGCTCCCAGCGCGCCAAGGCGGCGTTGAGCAGGGCCTCGCGAGTGCGAAAGTGCCAGTAGAAACTGCCCTTGGTCACACCCAGCTGCCGCGCCAGTGCTTCCACCGAGAGCGCGCCGACGCCCTGTTCGGCGATGGCCGCCAGCGCCGCCAGCTCCCAATCCTGGGCTGACAAGCGGGTGCGTTCGCTCTTGCCGGTAACGTTCATTGTGTGCATGGTAACGAGCGCGTGCGCATTTGTAATGGCGGGGGTGTTGGCGGACGGGGTTGACGCCGGCTCGGACACACATCCATACTCAGGCGTATGGTTACATCTGCCCCATTGCCAATTGCCTGCCATACCAGCCGTTTCGCCACGGCGGATCTGTCGCTGGCGGTGGACACGCGCCATCCCGATGGCCGGCCGTGTCTGGTCTTTGCCCATGGCTTTGGCCAGACCCGCGGCGCATGGACGGCAGCCAGCCAATCGCTGGCGCATGCCGGCTGCCGCTGTGTCAGTTTCGATTTCCGCGGCCACGGCCAGAGCGATCGCGTTGTCGATGGCAATTACCACCTTGAACAGTTTGCCGACGATTTGCTGCGCCTGGCCTGGGCCCAGCCGCAGCCGCCGATCCTGATCGGTGCCTCCATGGGTGGCCTGTTGGCATTGTTGCTGGCCGGCGAAGTGCGCCCGGCGCCCTTTGCCGCGCTGGTGCTGGTCGATATCACGCCGCGCTGGGAGCCGGCCGGTGTGGCACGCATCCTGGACTTCATGCACGCCTGCCCCGAGGGCTTTGCCGATTACGCGCAGGCGGCGCAGCGTATTGCCGAGTATTTGCCTCAACGTGGCGGACGCAAGAGCGAGGCGCAGCTGCGCACGCTGTTGCGCCCCGGCAGCGATGGGCGACTGCGCTGGCACTGGGACCCGGCCTTGCTTGACGCCGTGGCGCAGGAAGGGCCGCGTTATCAGGATCGCCTGCAGGCCGCGGCGGCGCGGGTAGAAATCCCCACGCTGCTGCTGTCCGGCGCACGCAGCGATGTCGTGTCGCGTGCCACTATCGACGAGTTTCTGAAATTGGCGCCGCACGCACGGCACGTGTCAATCCCCGGTGCGACCCATATGCTGGCTGGCGACGCCAACGATGCTTTTACCGGCGAGGTGGTGCGCTTTGTCGCGCAGCTCGCCGTTGCTCCCGCGCGGCGCGTGGCCGCGGCAGTCAAATCTTGAAGAGGTGCTTCCCATGTCCGTGATCCTGACCGTGCTGGCGGCGTTGGTGGCCAGTGGCGCCTGTGCGTATCACCGCTGCCGTCTGCGCACCTGGGCCATCGTCACCGCGCTGGTCACGCTGGCGATGGGCTTGCTGACGCATGCCATCGCCACCGTCGTGGTGTTGCTGGTGCTCGAGGCGCTGATTGCCGTACCGCTGCTGTGGAGCGATTTCCGCCGCCGGCAAATCAGCGCGCCGCTCCTGAAGACCTTTGCCAAGGTCACGCCGCGATTGTCCGAGACCGAACAAACCGCGCTGGAGGCGGGCACGGTCGGTTTCGAAGGCGAGCTGTTTTCCGGCATGCCGCGTTGGCATGAGCTGCTCAAGCAGCCCAAGCCGGTGTTGAGCGTCGAGGAGCAGGCGTTTCTCGACGGCCCGGTGGAAGAGCTGTGCGGCATGGTCGACGACTGGCAGATCACGCACGAGCTGGCTGACTTGCCGCCGCCGGTGTGGGATTTCATCAAGCGCCACAAGTTCTTCGGCATGATCATCCCCAAGCGCTACAACGGCCTGGAGTTTTCCGCGCTGGCGCATTCGGCGGTGTTGCAGAAGCTCTCTACCATGTCGGCCACGCTGGCCTCGACCGTGGCCGTGCCCAACTCGCTGGGCCCGGCCGAGCTGCTGCTGCATTACGGCAGCGACGAGCAGAAGCAGCACTATCTGCCGCGTCTGGCGGTGGGCGAGGAAATCCCGTGTTTTGCCTTGACTGGCCCTTACGCCGGCTCCGATGCCACTTCCATTCCCGACATCGGCATCGTCTGCAAGAAGATGGTCGACGGCGTGGAGACGCTGGGCCTGCGCTTCACCTTCGACAAGCGCTACATCACGCTGGCACCGGTGGCGACCGTGGTTGGCCTGGCGTTTCGCATGTATGACCCGGAGCATCTGCTGGGCGGCGAAGAGGACCTTGGCATTACGCTGGCGCTGCTGCCGCGCACGACGCCGGGGCTGGAAATCGGTCGCCGGCATTTCCCGCTCAACGTGCCGTTCCAGAACGGCCCGGTGCGTGGCAAGGACGTGTTTGCCCCCATGTCGGTATTGATCGGCGGGCCGCAGATGGCCGGCCATGGCTGGCGCATGCTGGTGGAAGTGCTCTCGGTCGGCCGCGCCATTTCGCTGCCATCCAGCGCCACCGGCGCGCTGCGCGAGGCCGTGGCGGCAGTGGGCGCATACGCGCGCATGCGCAAGCAGTTTGGCCTGGCGGTGGCGCGGTTTGAAGGCGTCGAGGAGGCGCTGGCGCGCATCGGCGGCTTGACCTATGCGACGGCGGCACTGTCGCGTTCCACGGCGGCGGCGGTCGATCGCGGCGAGAAGCCGGCGGTGACCTCGGCCATTGCCAAATATCACGCCACCGAGTGGGGCCGGCAGGTCGCCGGCGACGCGATGGACGTGCTGGGCGGCAAGGGCGTGCAGCTGGGGCCGAAAAACTATGCCGGGCGGGCGTGGCAGGGCGTGCCCATCGCCATCACGGTGGAAGGCGCCAACATCATGACCCGCAGCCTGATGATCTTCGGTCAAGGCGCGGTGCGCTGCCATCCTTATGTGCTGAAGGAGATGCAGGCGCTGGCCATCGACGACCGGCGTGAGCAGCTGGCCACATTCGACCGCCTGCTGTTCGCGCACATCGGCTTTGGCCTGTCCAATGCCGCGCGCAGCCTGGCCATGGCACTGACTGGTTCGCGCCTCGGCGACAGCGCCGGCGATGCCTATACCCGACGCTATTACCGCAAGCTCAATCGCTACTCGGCGGCGCTGGCCTTGTGCGCGGACGTGTTCATGGGCGTGCTGGGCGGCAAGTTGAAATTCAAGGAAAAGCTCTCGGCGCGCCTGGGCGACGTGTTGAGCTATCTCTACATTGCCAGCGCCATGCTCAAACGCTACGAGGACACCGGCCGGCCGGAAGCGGATCGGCCGCTGCTGGCGTGGGCGTTCCATCAGTGCGTGTGGAACATGCAGATGGCGCTGGATGGCGCCATTCGCAACTTCCCGCTGCGGCCGGTGGGCTGGCTGCTGCGCGCGCTGGTGTTCCCGCTGGGGCGGCGTGAAGTGCCGCCATCGGATCGCCTGGGGCGCCGCGTGGCGGCGCTGATCACCGCGCCCAGCGAGGCGCGTGGCCGCCTGCTGGAATGGGTGTATCTCACGCCGACGGCCAACAACACGGTGGGGCGCATGAACGCCTTGCTGCCGGATGTAATTGCCGCCGAGCCGGTGGATCGCAAATTTGGCAAGGCGCTCAAATCCGGCCAGATCAAGGCCCACGACCATGCCGGGCAGCTGGCACAGGCCGAGGCTGCCGGCGTGCTGGATGCCAGCGAAGTGGCCTTGCTGCGCCGCGTGCACGCGGCCGTGTTCGAGTTCATCTCGGTCGATGACTTCGACCCGGAGGAGCTGCGCAGCGCCAAACCACGCACCGCCGCCTGACGGCCACCCAGCGCAAATCCTCCCGGCGTGGTGAAATGCACGGGCATCAGTCCTTCCTCACCGGCTGATGCCGAAGCCACGCACGGGAGCGGCACGATGACAGATGGTCACTGGGATGATTTCCAGCAGCGCGTGAGTTGCGAGGAAAGCCTGCATGTGGACAGCGCGCCGCTGACCTGGCCGCCGTCCGCGCAGGAGCAGCTGCGCATGGTCGAGCGCAATGCCAACACGTTGACCGCCATTGCCGCGCTGGAAGAGCGCGCGCTGGAGAATGTCGACGAGGACAATCCACTGATGCAGGAAATGCTGCGCATGGATGCCAAGCTCACGGCGCTGGTGGACATCGTCAACCAGCTGATGGTGCCGGCTGCCGTTTTGCCACCGCGTCGGCTGCTGCGCTTCAATGCGGTCGGCGCGGTGATTCCCGCCGCGCTGGCCGGTGCCGACGAGGCGCTGATCCTGCGTCCGCGGTTCGATGTCTGCCGCAGCCTGCCGTTGGAACTGGCGGCACGGGTCGAGCGTCGATTCCCCGACGGGCGGGTATTTGCTGCCTTTGCCTTGCTGGGCGATGTGTTGAGTGACGCAATTGAGCGTCTCGTTTTTCGCCATCATCGACGCAAAGTGGCAGAAGCGCGTCAGGTGGGCGGCTGACGGCCGCGACGGTCGTGTGACGGGCGTCACACTTGCGGCGATCTGTGTGCGTTTCTTGACGCGTGCCAGATCCCGCCGCATGGCCTGTCAAGTGTTTGTCGTGTGCCGCGGAACTTCCCGTCCAACATGGGGTTAGCGCAAAAACCTGAGATGGGATCCGGGGCGGGAATCGCTCCGCGCGCCGGTTTTTCCGTCACGCGTGTGACGGCAGCGTCAAAAGCTGGCTCTGATTTTGCTCCTGTCTTCAGCAGGTCGGCGACGAAAAGCCGACGGGCACACAGGAGACAGGGGCAATGCAAAAGTACGATTTTCTGGTGATCGAGTCTGACCCGGCGCGCGCGGCGTCCATCCTTTCCGCGCTGCAGTTCCTGGGTTATCAGCCGCAGGACGGGGCGCTGTGTGCCAGTGCCGGAGATGTCAGCCACGCGTGGCGGGCGGTGTTCGTCGGCACGCTTGGCGATGCCGCCGAGGCCGAGCGTCAGCTGGCGCTGCTGGGCGACGCCGCCGCGCACGTCACCATGCTGGTGGCCAGCGACTGCAAATGGATGGCGCGCTTTGCCAGCGCCAGCTCGACCTTTGCCACGCGGCTGGCGACCATCGACTTTCCGCTGCGCTACGAGCAGATGGCCGAGGCGCTGCGTGAAGTGCATGCGCGTGTGCTGGGCCGTGGCGACAGCGCATTGCGCATGGTTGGTGGTTCGTCGGCCATGACCCGCGTGCACGGCTTGATCCGCCAGGTTGCGCCGTTTGATTCTAGCGTGCTGGTGCTGGGCGAGTCCGGCACCGGCAAGGAAATGGTGGCGCGCGCCATTCACCAGCAGTCGCCGCGGCGCGATCGGCCGTTCGTGGCCATCAATTGCGGTGCGATCCCGGCCGAGCTGCTGGAAAGCGAATTGTTTGGCCACGAAAAAGGCGCCTTCACCGGTGCCATCAGTGCGCGCAAGGGCCGCTTCGAGATGGCCGAGGGCGGCACGCTGTTCCTCGACGAAATTGGCGACATGAGCTTGCCCATGCAGGTGAAGTTGCTGCGCGTGCTGCAGGAGCGCGTGTTCGAGCGCGTCGGCGGCAACAAGACCCAGCGTTGCGACGTGCGCATCATTGCCGCCACGCATCGCAACCTGGAGCAGGCCATCAGCGATGGCCGCTTCCGCGAGGATCTCTTTTATCGCCTGAGCGTGTTCCCGCTGGAGTTGCCGGCTTTGCAGTCGCGGCTGGAAGACATGCCGCAGCTGATTGGCGAGTTCAACCAGCGCCTGGCACGTCGTGGCCTGGGTGCCGTGCGTTTCACGCAGGGCGCGCTGCAGGCGCTGCAAGGCTATCCGTGGCCGGGCAATGTGCGCGAGCTGTCCAACCTGGTCGAGCGCATGGCCATCCTGTTCCCGCACGGCGAGGTCCGCGCCAGTGACCTGCCGGAGAAATACCGCGGTTGCCAGGTGTCCGACGAGGCGCGCGGCACCACCTTGCTGGCGATGATGGAAGAGCAGGCGGTGAGCTTCGCCCCCGAAGCCGCTGGCGACGCCGTCGACAACCTGGGCCTGCTGCCCGAAGGTGGCCTGGATTTGAAGGACCATCTGGCCGACATCGAAGTCAGCCTCATTCGCCAGGCCCTGGACGCCACCGGCGGCGTCGTCGCCCATGCCGCCCGGCTGTTGCATGTGCAGCGCACCACCTTGGTCGAAAAGCTGCGCAAGTACGGTTTGCAGGGAAGCATGGCGGCGTAGCGGGGAGCGGGGAACGGGGAATCCTGCAAAGGGACTTCCTGTGGTCGCGGGGAACGGCACACTTCCGCTCTCCGTTGTGTTTGCGTCCGCCGCACAACGCCATGTCCCCGTGTCCCGTAGGAGCCCGCTTGCGGGCGATGCTCTTGTTTCGATGTCTCAAACGGAGATTCAGAGCAAACGCATCGCCCGCGAGCGGGCTCCTGCGGGAGTAGCGGCCCGCAGAGGACGGACCGTGCCGCCTCGCGGCAGTCCCTTCGCCCACCATGGCACGCCTCGTGCATCCATTCCCACTGAAAGCCGTCACGCGACGGGAAACCGACAGGCGCCAGGCAAGCGAGGCAAGGCGATGAGCACGATCGACATCAACAACCTGCTGTCCCAGATGCGCCAGATCAGTGCGCGGGTGCAGCCGCCGGAGACGGCATTCAAGCCGGCAGGCGTGGCGCCGCAGAGCGATTTTTCGGCGGTGCTCAAGGAGTCGATTGCGGCCGTGGGCCACAGCCAGATGGAAGCCGGGCGCATGGCGGCCAGCTTTGAACGTGGCGACCCCGGTGCCGATCTGGCACGCACCATGATTGCCGTGCAGAAGGCGGACTTGTCGCTGCGCACGATGGTCGAGGTGCGCAACAAGATGGTGGATGCGTACAAGGAAATCATGAACATGCCGGTGTGACCGGCAGCCGCTTAGCCAACCCCACAGATCTCGAGTCCACCCATGGCAGACAACGCCGTCGCGACCACCAGCGGATCGCGCATGGATCCCCTCAAACAGTTGACCCGCAATCCGGCGGCACGGCAGTTGCTGCTGCTGGTGGCGGTGGCGGCGGCGGTGGCCGTGGGCGTGGCGGTGGTGCTGTGGTCGCGCGGCCCGAACTACGGCTTGCTGTACGCCGGGCTGGGGCAGAAGGATGCCTCGGCCATTACCCAGGAGCTGCAGTCGACCAACACGCCGTACAAGCTGGGCGCGGACGGCAGCTCGATCATGGCGCCGGTGGCCGACCTGCCTGGATTGCGCCTGAAACTGGCCGCGCGCGGCTTGCCGCAGGGCAGTGCTGCCAGTTCCGCGGCGCCGGCCGATTCGGCTTTCGGCATGAGCGATCTGGCCGAGCGCACGCGTTACCAGCAGCTGCTGGAAACCGATCTGGGCTCGACCATCGGCGGCCTGCAATCGGTGCGCGCCGCGCGCGTACATCTGGCCTTGCCCAAGACTTCGGCCTTCATTCGTGACAGCCGGCCGGCCAGCGCCTCGGTACTGGTGACGCTGTATCAGGGCCGCCAGCTCGACGCCGGGCAGGTGGCCGCCATCGTGCATCTGGTCGCCGCCAGCGTGCCGGGCCTGGATTCACGCAACGTCTCGGTGATCGACCAGCAGGGCCGCTTGCTGACCAGTGACCCGGACAGCCCGGGCGCAGTGGACGACAATCGCCTGCGCATCGTCACGCGCATGGAAAACACCTACGCCCAGCGCATCGAGGAAATCCTGACGCCGCTGGTGGGGGCCGGCCGCGTGCGCGCCCAGGTCTACGCCGACGTGGATTTCAGCCAGACGGAAAAGGCCAGCGAGACCTTCGACAACGAAAAGCCGGCGCTGCGCAGCGAGCAGACCAGCTCCGAGCATCACGGTGCCGGCGCCGCCAACGGCGGCATCCCTGGCGCACTGAGCAATCAGCCGCCGAACACAGTGGCGCAGCCAACGGCGGCCAATCCCACTGCTGGCAAGGGGACGGCAGGCAAGACCACGACCGATACCACCGCGTCCACCACGCCGCCGGGCGACAGCTCCAGCAGCGCCACGCGCAACTACGAGCTGGACCGCACCATCAGCCACGTCACCGACCCGGCTGGACGGCTGGCGCGATTGACCGTGGCGGTGGCGCTGGACAACAAGCTGGTGCCGGGCGTGGCTGGCGAGGATGGCGAGGTGGCGCCGGCCAAGAGCGTGCCGTTCACCAGCCAGGAGCTGCAGCATCTGACTGACCTGACCAAGAACGCGGTGGGCTTCAACGCCGACCGTGGCGACAGTGTCAGCGTGGTCAATCAGTCGTTCCAGCGCCCGACCATCGAGGCCTTGCCGGACGTGCCATTGTGGCAGCGGCCGGGTGTGCTGGATCTGGTCAAGCAAGGCGTGGGCGTGCTGCTGGCGCTGCTGGTGGCCTTTGGCTTGCTGCGCCCG
Organism: uncultured Rhodanobacter sp.; assembly: GCA_964568445.1. Lineage (GTDB taxonomy): Bacteria > Pseudomonadota > Gammaproteobacteria > Xanthomonadales > Rhodanobacteraceae > Rhodanobacter. The sequence continues at coordinate 93,632 of CAZMPZ010000009.1, forward strand.
CTGCTCAAGGGTTTGCTGCGCAATGAATCGTCCAGCCGCGCACTGGCCGGGCCGCTGCCCAGCATCTCGGTGCGCGTGGATGACGGCCCCTCCGCGGATGACACATCGCGGTTGAATGCGACTGCGGCCGCAGCGCTCAACCAGCAAATGGGGTATGAACAACGGGTAGACGCGGCGCGTCGCATGGTCGGGGAAAACTCCCGGCAGGTGGCGCAGGTCGTCAAGAACTGGGTGAGCGAAGATGCCGGCTAAGAACACAGCCAACACCATTACCGGCTCGCAGCGCGCGGCCATTTTGCTGCTGACGTTGGGTGAGCAGGATGCCGCCGAGGTGCTCAAGCACCTGTCGGCGCGTGACGTGCAGGCGGTCGGCACCGCCATGGCTGCGCTCTCCGGCGTCAGTCGCGAGCAGGTCCAGGAGGTGCTGGAAAAACTCAACCAGGACATGGGCCAGCAGACCGCATTGGGCGTCGGCACCGAGGAATACATTCGCAAGATCCTCACCAATGCGCTGGGCGAGAGCAAGGCCGGCGGCCTGATCGACCGCATCCTGCTGGGACATTCCAGCAAGGGCCTGGAGTCACTCAAGTGGATGGAAAGCCGCGCCATCGGCGAGCTGATCGCGCAGGAGCATCCGCAGATCATCGCCCTGGTGCTGGCGCACCTGGACGCCGACCAGGCGGCGGAAGTCATCGGTTACCTGCCGCCGCGCGTGCGCAGCGACGCGATCATGCGCATCGCCACGCTCGATGGCGTGCAGCCGCATGCGCTCAGTGAGCTGGACGCGATCATGGAGCGGCAGTTTTCCGGCAACAGCAAGAAGCTCAAATCCGCGGCCATTGGCGGCATCAAGGCCGCGGCGGAAATCCTCAATGCGATGGAAACCAGTCGCGAGGCGGAAGTCATGGCGGATATCCGCGGCCAGGACGACGCCCTTGGCGGCCGCATCGAGGACTTGATGTTCATCTTCGAGGATCTGGTCGAGGTCGACGATCGCGGCTTGCAGACCCTGCTGCGCGAAGTGCCGTCGGCAACCTTGATTACCGCCTTGAAGGGGGCCGAGCCGGCGGTGCGCGAGAAGCTCTTCTCCAACATGTCCAAGCGTGCCGCCGACATGATGCGCGACGACCTGGAGGTCAAGGGCCCAGTGCGTCTGAGCGAGGTCGATGCCGCGCAGAAGGAGATCATGGGCATTGCCCGCAAGCTGGCCGATGCCGGGCAGATCAACTTGTCCAGCGGCGGTGAGGAGTACGTCTGATGTCCGTCGTGTTTGCCGCGCAAGCCGGGTCCGCGCATCGCTGGGAGCTGCCCAACGTGGGCACCGCGCCGACCAAGCCGGCCGCCAACGCGCCCACCGGACCGACGGTGCGCGAGCTGGCACAGCTGCAGGAGCAGGCGCGTGCCGAAGGCTATGCCGCCGGTCGGGCCGAAGGTCTGGCGGCGGGCCAGCAGCAGATTCGCGAGCACGTGGCGCGGCTCGACGCCTTGCTGGCGTCGGTGGCGCGACCGCTGGAGGCACTGGACGCGCAAACCGCGCAGGAACTGACGACGCTGGCGCTGGCCGTGGCCCGGCGCGTGCTGCACAGCGAGTTGGCGACGGCGCCGCAGCTGGTGGTGCGGGCGGTGCAGGCCGCGGTCGCCGTCCTGCCCAGCGCCACGCAGGAATTGCAGGTTCATGTCCATCCCGAGGATGTCGCGCTGGTACGGGACGCCGGCGTCGACAACCATTGGCAGGTCGTTGCCGATCCGCAGCTGGCGCGCGGCGATTGCCGGCTGGAGACCACGCGCTCGCATCTGGATGCCACGGTCGAGACCCGCCTGGCGGCGGTGATCGACGCCGTGCTGGGTGACGAGGCGCCCGCCGCGTCATGAACGCCGAAGCGGCCATGGCAGCGCGTCGGGAACGCTGGCGCGAACAGCTTGCGCGCGGCACCACGCATGCGCAGGCCGCGCGCACCCTCATTGTCGAGGGCAGCCTGCGCCGCGTGGTCGGCCTGACCCTTGAGGCTGAAGGCTGCGAGGCCGCGCTGGGCGCGCGCTGTCTGGTCGATACCGCCGACGGCGCGCAGCTGGACACCGAAGTGGTCGGCTTTGCCGACGAACGACTGTTGCTGATGCCGGTGGGCGACATGCATGGTGTGCTGCCCAATGCCCGCGTGCGACCCTGCGCGCGTGGCGGCGGCTTGCCGGTGGGCAGGGCGCTGCTGGGCCGCGTGATCGGTGCCGATGGCGTGCCGCTGGACAGCCTGGGGCCACTCAATACCGACGAGCAGGCCGCGTTCAAGCGCGAGCCGATCAACCCGATGGCACGCAAGCCGATCGACGCGCCACTGGATGTCGGCGTGCGCGCGATCAATGCCCTGCTGACCGTCGGCCGCGGCCAGCGACTGGGCCTGTTTGCCGGCTCCGGCGTGGGCAAATCCACCCTGCTGGGCATGATGACGCGCTACACCAACGCCGATGTGGTGGTCGTCGGCCTGATCGGCGAACGTGGCCGCGAGGTCAAGGAATTTGTCGAGCAGACGCTGGGCGCGGAAGGCCGCCGCCGCGCCGTGATCGTCGCCGCGCCGGCCGATGCGCCGCCGCTCAAGCGCCTGCGCGGCGCGCAATACGCCACCGCCATTGCCGAGTGGTTTCGCGACCAGGGCCTGCGCGTGCTGCTGCTGATGGACTCGCTTACCCGCTATGCCCAGGCACAGCGTGAAATCGCCCTGGCCATTGGCGAGCCGCCGGCCACCAAGGGCTATCCGCCATCGGTGTTCGCCATGTTGCCGGCGCTGGTCGAGCGTGCCGGCTATTTTTTTGTTTTTTAGTGGGCGATCACCGAGTTCTACACCGTCCTGACCGAAGGCGATGATTACCGCCACGACCCGATTGCCGACGCCGCGCGCGCCATCCTGGACGGCCATGTCGTGCTCTCGCGCGACCTGGCCGAGGCCGGACATTACCCGGCCATCGACATCGAGGCTTCCATCAGCCGCGTCATGCCGGCGGTGGTGCCGCGCGAGCACATGCGCGCGGCGCAGCGTTTCCGTCAGGTTTACTCGGCCTATCGCCAGCAGCGTGACTTGATTGCCGTGGGCGCCTACCAGAAAGGTTCCGACCCGCAAGTGGATGAGGCCATCGAGTTGTGGCCGCAGCTGCGCACCTTCCTGCAGCAGGAGGTGGACGAGCCGATGGATCTTGAAACGGCCGTCAGCGCGCTGACTGCCCTGGCTGCGCAGGTGACGACATGACCTCGCGTGCCGAACAGTTGCAGCCGGCCGTGGCGCAGGCACACGACCGCAGCGAAGACGCGCTGGCCGCACTGGCGCACCAGCAGCAGGCGCTGGCCGCGGGCGAACGGCAACTGGCCGAGCTGCATCGCTATCGACACGAGTACGCGACCGGCAGCGAGAGCAGCCAGAGCGTGTCGGCCTTGCTCAATCGCCAAGGTTTCGTCGAGCGCATCGACCGCGCCATTGCCCAGCAGGTCAGGGACATTGCGCATCTGACCCGCGCGCTGGAGCAGGCGCGCGCAGCCTGGCGGCGCGCGCATGCGCGTGAAGCGGCGCTGGGCAGCGTGGTCGAGCAATACCTGGAGCGCGAGCGTCAGGCCGAGGACCGCCGCGAGCAGGCCGAGATTGACGAACGCATGCAATACCGCCGGCCGGCGCGATGACATGGCTGTCCGCCTGACCACATCACGCCGTCGATGGCGGCCTGCTTTCCCGAAGGGAGGTGTCTGACATGCCAGCCCCAACCGCAACTTCCGCGCCGACTCCGGTGGTGCAGGGCGCACCGACATCCGCGCGCGCACCCGCAACCGCAACCCGCGACGCCGGCTTTGGCCGTCAGCTTGAAACCGCGCGCCGCCAGTCCGCGCCGGCCGAGCCGGCACCGGCGCAGGATGCGCCACAGCGTGCTGCAACAGCGGACACGGCAAACGCTGCGCCGACCGCCGGGAAGGCGGCACTGCCGCCAGCTAATACGCCAAATGCCGGTGCGTCGGGTACCGGCGATCTGCCGCCGCCAGCCGGCCAGCCGGCAACGGTGGCATTGCCCTCCTTGCCGCCGCAAGCCGGTCCGGCCGACGCCTGCACCTTGCGTTTGAGCGAGACCGCTGCCGGCATCGTTTCGTCGTCCACACTGCAAGCCGATGACGTCCACCTGACGCACGATGACGACGACGAAGCCGGGTCCAAAGCCGAGGCCGGCCCCGCCGTTGCGCCGCCGTCTATCCCGCTGCTGTCCTTGGCCGGCATTGCGCCGCAACTTGCCGGCGCCACGCTCCAACCCGCCGGGCCAGCGGCGGCGCCGCTGGCCACCATCACCACATCGCAACCCGCCGGGCCGTCGGTTTCGCCACTGCTTGCCGGCACCGTGCCGCAGCTCGCCGAATCCTCCGCGATGTCGCCGGGTGCCGTCACGTTGGCCTCTCCGGCGACCGTCGCCGCATCGGCGGCGAATGCGGCGCCCGGTACCGTGCCGGACGCCGCGTCCATCGGCGCCGGGGCACTGGTCGGGACGGTCCACGGTTTGCCTGGCGCGCCGTCGGCAGCGTCAACCGTCACCATACCGGCGACGCAGCCTGCAGCGCCTTCACCGCTGCAGGTTGCCGCGATCGTGGCGCCGCCGGCAGCCGCCATGGCACAGGTGCTTTCCGCCGGCCTGCCGGCGCGGCAGGCACATGACGACGTCGACGCATCGACGCTGGTGGCGGCGATGTCGGCGGGTTCGGCGACCGTACCGGCAGCGGCACCGGCCCTGCCGCCAGTGACCTTGGCCGCGGCGGCGGGGACGCCTGCCTTTGGTGCGGAGCTGGGCCAGCAAATTGCGTGGTTTGCCAATCGCGATGTCCAGCACGCACGTATCCGCCTGCATCCCGAAGAGCTGGGCATGGTGGATCTCAAGATCAGCGTGCACCATGGCGCCGTGGATGTGGCCTTTGCCGCACAGCAGCCCGGTGCCGTGCAGGCGCTGCAACAAAGCCTGCCGCAGCTGGGCCAGATGCTGGCCCAGCAAGGGTTGGCGCTGGGCCACAGCGAAGTGAGCCAGCAGGGCCGCGATGGCACGCCCGAGCAGCAGCACGGCCATGGTGGCGCGGGTGGCGGCGAGGTGGAAGAGGTGCCGGCCATTGGCGCACTCACGCGCTTGCGGGCCACGAACCTGCTGGATGCTTTTGCCTGACGACGGACCCTGACCGGCCGCACGACGCAGGGTGAGTGTGGCCCGTCGGCTTTCCGACGCAGGCATCGTGACCCGGTGCCTGCGCCTAGCGTTGTCCCCGTAGGAGCCCGCTTGCAGGCGATGCTTTTACGATTCCCGATTCCCGCAAAAAGCATCACCCGCAAGCGGCCTCCTACGGGGGCAGGGGCGACGTGATATCGCGCGGGGCGGATTGCCCGTTCTCGCCCACGCTGCATCGCCTCGACGTCGTGAGCCGGTTCCCCGGCATCCGTCAAGAAAGCGCCGCCGTGCCGGCACACCATTCCGGCATCAGCTTGCAAAGCGAGCTGTGGCAATGCTTTGGATACGTGGCACGTTGATTGCTTCGGACGTCGTGGGGCCCGGAGTCGGGCAGTCACCATAACGGGTCGAGGTTGAACATGGTCGAGGACGAGGACGCCAGCGGGGAAGCACAGGACGAGCCGCAGACACCGCCGCCGCATCGCAAGCCGCGCTGGCCGTTGGTGCTGATCGCGCTGGTGGTGCTGGGTGCCGGCATCGGTGGTTATTTCTGGTTTGCGCAGCCGGCGGCGCCGGATGCCAAGCACGCCAAGACGAAGTCGGCGTCGACCAAGATAGTCGCGGGCGAGCTGTACCTGGCGCTGCAACCCCCGTTCGTGGTCAATTTTCGCGACGACGATTCGATGCGTTATCTGCAGGTCGGCATCACCCTGATGGCGCATGACCAGGCCGCCATCGACGTTGCCAAGAACGCCGACCCGGTGATTCGCGACGCCATGGTGTCGCTGTTGTCCAGCCAGGATTCCAAAGTGCTTTCCAGCGCCGCCGGGCGCGAGAAGCTGCAGGCCGAGGCGCTGGCCGCCGTGCAGAAAGTGGTACGCGAGCGGCTGGGCAAGCCCGGCATCCAGGCGTTGTATTTCACCAGTTTCGTCATGCAGTAATTGGAGCCAGGGCATGAGCGATTTGCTGTCACAAGACGAAATCGATGCGCTGCTGGATGGCGTGGAAGGCGGGGCGGTTGCCACCGGCAAGGACGAGCCGTTGCCGCCGGGCGCGGTGCGCAGCTACGACTTTACCCAGCAGGATCGCATCGTGCGTGGCCGTCTGCCGACGCTGGAGATGGTCAACGACCGCTTTGCCCGGTTCTTTCGCACCGGCGTGTTCAACGTGCTGCGCAAGACCTGCGAGGTGTCGGTGCTGGGCGTGAACATGCTCAAGTTCAGCGAATACGTGCACAGCCTGGCGCTGCCCAGCAACATGAACATGGTGCGCATCAAGCCGCTGCGCGGGACGGCGCTGGTGGTGTTCGAGCCGCGCCTGGTGTTCACCGTGATCGACAACTTCTTTGGCGGCGACGGGCGCTATCACGCGCGCATCGAGGGGCGGGATTTCACTCCGACCGAGAACCGCGTCATCCAGATCATGCTTGATGAGCTTTTCGGCGCCATGAGCCAGGCATGGTCGCCGGTGCTGGCGATGGAATTTGAATACCTGAGCTCGGAGATCAACCCGCAGTTCGCCAACATCGTCAGCCCGACCGAGACCGTGGTTGTGTCGCGCTTCCACGTCGAGCTGGACGGCGGCGGCGGCGAGATTCACCTGACCTTGCCCTACGCCATGATCGAGCCGCTGCGCACGGTGCTGGACGCCGGTGTGCAAAGTGATCGCGTCGACGGCGATGGCCGCTGGGCCGAATTGCTGCATCAGGAAGTGCTGGACGCCGAGGTAGACGTCAGCTCGCTGCTGATCGAGGCGCAAATGGAGATCGGCGAGTTTCTGCACCTGCGCCCGGGTGACGTGATCCCGGTGCAGTTGCCCGAGCTGGCCACCGTGTTTGCCGAGGATGTGCCGATTTTCCGCGGCCGTTATGGCCAGTCCGGCGGTCGCAACGCCATCAGTTACCAGGCCCCTGCCGGCCGCCGCGAGCGCGCACAGGGTGCAGATCACCACCACGAGAAGAAACCCGCATGAACGAGACTACCGAACAGGTCGCTGCCGGTACCGCCGACGCGACCGATGCCGAGCATGTCGCCTTCGAACACCTGCACGAGATGGCCGGTGAAGGCGGTGACGTCAATCTGGACATGATCCTGGATGTGCCGGTGACGCTGGCCATGGAAGTGGGGCGCACGCGGCTGAGCATCCGCAACCTGCTGCAGCTCAACCAAGGCTCGGTGGTGGAGCTGGACCGCTCGGCCGGCGAGCCGCTGGACGTGTTCGTCAATGGCACGCTGGTGGCGCACGGGGAAGTGGTGGTCATCAACGAGAAGTTCGGCATCCGGCTGACCGATGTGATCAGCCCGGCCGAGCGCGTGCGCAAGCTGCGCTGATGTTCGCCGCCGCCTTCATGCTGGTCGATGCGGCACCGGCCGTGCCCCAGTTCAATGCCGCCGGCGAATTGCTGCGCGTGGTGTTGAGCCTGGCCGGGATCGTCGCGCTGATCTTCGCCGCCGGCTGGTTCAGCCGGCGCCTGCAGCGCGCACGCGGCGGGGTTCGCGGGCGACGCATCCGCTGTGTCGAGAGCTTTGCCTTGGGCACGCGCGAGCGCATTGTCCTGCTGGAAGCCGACGGCCAGCGATTGTTGATCGGCACCGGCCCGGGCGGCATGCGCACGCTGCATGTGTATGCGGCGGATGCGGCGTCGGCATCGCTGCCATCGGTTGCCGAAGCTGCGCCGGCGTCACCGGCCTTTGGTGAATTGCTGGCACGCTGGAGGCATCGCGCATGAAGATCTGGCGCGGCATTTTCGTGCTGACGTTGTGCGCGCTACCGGCCTTGCCGGCACTGGCGCAGGCGGCGCCGCCGGGCATTCCGCTGCTCAACGTGCAGAGCGCGCCTGGCGGCGGCCAAAGCTGGACCATGTCGCTGCAGGTGTTGGCGCTGATGACCGCGCTGACCTTGTTGCCGGCGGCGGCGCTGATGATGACCTCGTTCACCCGCATCATCGTCGTCCTCGGCTTCCTGCGGCAGGCATTGGGTACGCAATCGACGCCGCCGAACCAGGTCCTGCTGGGGCTGGCGTTGTTTCTCACCCTGTTCGTCATGTCGCCGGTGCTCAACACCGCGTATACCGACGGCCTCAAGCCCTACATGGACGGCCAGCTCAGCGCCGAACAGGCCATCCCCGCCGCCGCCGCGCCGTTCAAGCATTTCATGCTCGACCAGACCCGCGACGCCGACCTGCAGCTGTTCACCCGGCTGGCCAAGGAGCAACCCTATGCCAGCAAGGCCGACGTGCCATTCAAGGTGGCCATGCCGGCATTCCTCACCAGCGAGCTGAAGACGGCGTTCCAGATGGGCTTCATGTTGTTCGTGCCGTTTCTTATCATCGACCTGGTGGTAGCCAGCGTGCTGATGTCGATGGGCATGATGATGGTCTCGCCAATGATCATCTCGCTGCCGTTCAAGATCATGCTGTTCGTGCTGGTCGATGGCTGGACGCTGCTGCTGGGCACCCTCGCCGGGAGCTTCTACTGATGGCGCTGGGTGCGCCATCGTTGGCGGGAGCGGGGCGCTTTGGCACTCCGGCGGCCATTGGGGACGCGGCTTCGCCCATCGTGGCTGGCGCACCCTTCGTAGGAGCGCGCTGGCGCGCGATGCTCTTGCATTGGTGTTCGGGAAACGGCCAAAGCTTTCGAGCGCCTGCGGCGCCCGAGTCACTTTCTCTCGCTTGCCCGAGAG
>CAZMPZ010000010.1:0-98532 GCA_964568445.1 uncultured Rhodanobacter sp.
AGGGGAAGTCTCTTTTTACTCGTTCAAGGCGGACGGCTTCGCCGCCGCTTAACTCAAGCGTTGGGGCTCGCTGCGGGCAATTTATGGCCATTCCGTAAAGGAGGTGGTGTTATGCACAAAGGTAGTTGCCTCTGTCAACGGATTCAGTACGAACTCACCGCCGATCCGGGAGACTTTGGGTTTTGCCACTGCGTGAGCTGCCGCAAAGCAGGCGGTTCCTCGCATGCCGCGAACGCGCCCATTGAGCGCGCCAGTTTCAGGCTGGTATGTGGTGCCGATATTCTGCGGGAGTTTGAATCATCTCCCGGTATGTTCAGAGCTTTCTGTACAAACTGCGGCTCCCCAATCTACGCATATCGTGCGGAAAAGCCTGACTACCTTGGTATCCGTCTTGGGACTCTCGATACACCGTTTTACAAACAGCCAATGGGACACAAGTATGTCGCGGAGAAGGCGCCGTGGGCCCCCATAAGTGATGGCCTGCCTCAATTTCCAGGACACACGCTGTTCCATGGACCATAAGTCCTGACGAATCATCCAAGCGGACGACTACGCCGTCGCTCAATTCCGGCGTTGAGGGAAATTATCAAGGCACACAGCGTGAGGTGGAGAGGACTCGGATAAAACCAAGCCGTCGAACCACCTGTCGATACACCGCTGATTTCAAAGCGACGGCTATCCGTTCGAGTCAGTTCCCCGGATCTGCGGCGACAGCCGTCAGGCCAACCCGAATGCGTCGGCGGTGGGCGGTTGGGGCGGGCGACTGCGTTTGACTTCATACAGCGCCGTGTCGGCGACCTTGATCAGTGCTTCGGCGCCCTTGCCATCGTCGGGCGAACAGGCGATGCCGATGCTGATGGCGGGATAGGCGGCTTCCGTGGCGGCGGCTTCGCTGATCACCGTGGCCATGCGCTGGGCAATCTGTGCGGCCTGCTGTTTGTCGGTGTCGGGCAGGACGATGAGAAACTCGTCGCCGCCGTAGCGGCCGAGTCGATCATCTTCGCGCAGCATGTCGTGCATCTCTCCGGCAACCCAGACCAGTGCACGGTCGCCGGCCGCGTGGCCAAAGTGATCGTTGATGTGCTTGAAGTGATCCAGATCCAGCAAGAGGATGCTCAGTGGCTGCTGCGCGCGCGTATGGTCGACCAGTGCGGTGTCCAATGCGGCCAGGATGCCGCGACGGTTGAGTGCTCCGGTCAGCGGATCCTCGATGGCTTCGGCCAGCAATGTCTTGTGCGTAGCATCCCAGTGCGAGGCCATCTCGTTGAAACGCTCGGCCAGTGCGGTGAGCTCATCGTTGCCGATGATCGGTACGCGCACGCCGGGGGTAGTGCCCATGTTGCGGGCGGCGTGGCCGAGCGCATGGATCGGCCGCAGCAGGGAGCGCAGCAGGAGGATGATCAGCACGCCGCTGGCGGTGAGGATGATGATCCAGCTCCAGATCAGCTCCTTCAGCTGTGTGTACCTGTCCGTCACCGCCTGGGTGTAACGCGCCTCGATGGCCCGTGCGAGATGCTGCCGGGCAGTGCTGATGTCCTGGATCGCCAGCTGCAGGTCGGCACGGGTTTGCATCTGGTTGGCGTGGTTGTCGGTGGGACGCAGCGTGCGTACCTGCTCGATCAGCTCCCGCACCGACGGACGGGCATTGCGCCAGGCCGCATGCGCGGCGGTGACCAGGTTGTCCTGCAGGTCGAGGTTGTGATTGCTGCCCTCGATGCTGGCAAAACTCTTGTCGATGTTTTCAGTCAGCGCGGCAAAATTGGGCACGGACTCGTGCGACTGCGCCTTGAATTCGTCGACCAGCGCGCGCTGCAGGTAATGCTCCAGTGTGGTCAGGGGCATCAGTGTGTGGATGGACTCTTCCACCGATTCGCGGAAGGTTATTTCCTGCTCGTTCACCACCAGCACACTGGTCAGGCTAAGTGCGGCCATGGGCAACAACAGCAAGGCGATCACGGCTGCGCCCCGTTGTCCCACGGATAACTGGCGCAATCTCTTTTCCAGCAGCATATGTGTGGTGCCCGCGTGGAGTGTGGGGCCAGTTTGCGCGATTCATCCGCACCCATGCAACGTAGCGGTGGTGTCGACTACAGCGGATGGCCACATAAAGGCAGATGATCGCCTTCCAACCCTTGATTTAAACGCGGCATTATTTGTCGAGTGCCGGCACCTTGGTGTCTTGCTTGTCGGGCGATTATCGCCATCGGCGAACGGTAACTCCCGTGATTGTCCCCCGGACTGGTACCTGCCAGACAAAACAAGCGACAGGACACGCCTTTTCCCCATGCGGCTACCGTGCCGCTCGGCATCGGCGCCTTCCGTTATGATCGGAAAATGTCCGGAGTTTCCACGCCGATACTTGCCACCGCTGCCCGCCGGGGTCGTCTCGCTTGTGTGGGGCTGGGCATGACGTTGGGTTCGCATCTCACGCCGTTGGCGCGCAGTCATATTGAACAGGCGGACGTGGTGTTTGCCGCGCTGTCTGATGCCATTGCCGAGCTGTGGCTGCAGCGCATGCATCCAAATGTGCGCAGCCTGCAGCCCCATTACGCGCAGGGTAAACCGCGCATGCGGACCTACCGCGAGTGGGTCGCGTTGATGATGGATGAGCTGCGTGCTGGCAAGCGTGTGTGCGGCGTGTTCTATGGTCATCCCGGCATCTTCGCGTGGTCGCCGCACGAGGTGATTGCGCAGGCACGTGCAGAAGGTTTCGAGGCGCACATGGAGCCGGGTATCTCTGCCGAGGATTGCCTGTATGCCGACCTCGGCATCGATCCTGGCCGTTATGGCTGCCAGCACTTCGAGGCGAGTCAACTCCTGTACTGCGAGCGGCGCATTGATCCAGCGGGTTATCTGGTGCTGTGGCAGGTGGGTGTCATCGGCAACCGCTCGGTGGGGCCGTTGGCCAATGCGCTGGCTTGGCGCGCATTGCTGGTGGAGCGATTGGGCCAGGATTACCCGCTGGAACACGAGGTCATTGTCTACCGCGGCGCTACCTTGCCGATCGAGCAGCCACGCATTCAACGCATGACCTTGCGCGAGCTGGCCAAGGCCGGGTTGACGGCGGAAGAGACCGTGGTGTTGCCGCCGGCGCGGTCACTCCAACCGAATCTGGCCATGCGGGACCGGCTGGCGGTGCTGGATGCGGCGACACAGGCAAGCGCTCAAGCTTGAAAGACCGCTGCGTTTGATACACCAATCCCGGTACGATCACCCTCAACGGGGGGAATGACATGACTGACACGATCGAATTGCTGGAAACCATCGGCCGCGACGCTTCGCTGCGTTATGCATCGGCTGGCGAATTGGGCGCGGCGTTGGCCAGTGCACAGGCGAGCGACGGACTCAGGCTGGCAGCCACGTCCGGCGATGGTGCACAGCTGCGGGCGGAGCTGAATATCCAGCAGGAACCGCAGGTACCGCAGTCGCACCTGCCGGGTTATGGCGATGACGGTGATCGCGAGGATGAGGTTCCGTTACCCGAGCCACCTGAGCCGGCTCCCTCCACATCGCCGACTGAGTTGCGCACGCCACACTGATCATGGATGGGGCGGCACATGTTTCGGAGGCGGAGCTGTCTGCAATCGTGGGCCATGATCGTGGCTCTGGCGGGCTGCCTGTGCTGGCAGCCCGGCTGGGCGGGCCCACCCATCGCCAACGCGGATGTGCTGCTTGAACAGACTTGGAACCTGCAGACCACGGATCACGCGCGCTCGCTGCAGCAACTGGCGTTACTCAACCGGGAGGCGTCCCGACTGACGCCATCGCAGCAGTGGCGTTTGCGTTATCTCAACGCCTGGGAAGCTCTGTACGAAAACGATTACCGCCAGTCCGAGGCGTTGTTCCAGGATATCGTCCAGCATTCCGGTGACGAGGTGCTGGCGGATCGCGCCTCGGCCATGTTGTTGGGGCAGTACGGACTGACGCGCCGCTACACGGAAGCGTTCGAGCTGGCCAACCAGCTTGCGGCACGCTTGCCGCAGGTGACCAATCCGGTCGTACGCCAGTCGTGGTTACTCGGTCTGGCGCAATCGCTGGGGCTGGCCGGGCAGACGGACCTGGCCGAGCGTTACGCACGTATGGCACTGAGTGCGGCGCATACCGATAGTGGCCGGTGCTATGCCGTGGCAAACCTGATCGTGGCATTGTCCAGCGGCCACCGGCTTGCGTCGGATAGCCCGGAACTCAAGCAGGCGCTGGCCACCTGCCCGCCCACCAGGGAGCCGGTTTACCACACCGATTTGCAACTCACGCAGATCGCCCTGCTGGTGACCGAAGGGCACCCGCGCCGGGCACTGGCCTTGCTTGACAAGATTGCGCCCGCACTTGTCGCCAACGGTTATGCGCCCAACAAGCTGGATGCCGCCTTGAGCCGGGCACGCGCATTGGCGGCCGTGGGCGACGACGCGGGCGCGCGCAAGGCGGCATTGACCGTCGTGGCGGGTGGGACGTCGAGTGATTTCGACGAGTGGCTGAAGGGTGCCTACGAGGTGCTTTATCGCCTCGATAAAAAGCAGGGGAACGCGACTGCGGCACTCGCCTACTACGAGCAATTCGCCAAGCTCGACAAGGCTTACCTCGACGACGTGCATGCGCGCACGTTGGCCTACGAGGAAGTGCAGCAACACGTGCTGATGCACACGCTGGAAACGGAAAAGCTCAGTCAGCAGAATGCCGCCTTGCGCATGCAGCAGGCGCTGACGGCCAAGACCGCCGAGGCCAGTCGCCTGTATATCGTGCTGCTGTTGCTGGTGCTCACCTTTGGCGCGTTGGCCATGTTTCGCTTGCGGCGTTCGCAATTACGTTTCCAGCGCATGGCACGGTTGGATGGGCTTACCGCCGCGCTCAATCACCAGCATTTCATGAGCACGGCCGAGAGCGAGTTGGCGCGGCTGGAAAAGCACGCTGCGATGGCGTGCCTCATTTACCTCGACCTGGATTTCTTCAAGCGCGTCAATGACGCCCACGGCCACGCGGTGGGCGATGCGGTGTTGCAGGGGGTGGCCGCCAGTTGCCGCAGCCAGCTGCGGGCGGCGGATTTGTTTGGACGTCTGGGCGGCGAGGAGTTTGGCATCTTGTTGATGGACTGTCCGCGGGAGCGCGCGCTGGATATTGCCGAGCGTGTCCGCCGGGCCATTGCCGGCATGGCGGTCAAATGCGGGGACCGGCCTATCGCGGTGTCGGCCAGTGTGGGCATGGCGTTTACCGATACCTCCGGCTACAACTTGCGCCAGCTGTGCGCCGATGCCGACGCGGCGTTGTACCGGGCCAAGGATGGCGGCCGCAACCGGCTGGTAGCCGCAAAGGATCGGGCCTAGCACCGGGGTCAGGGCGCCCATTCCTGACCCCGGTTTCGAGGTGTTTCTTCCCGGTGACCCGGGTTATCGCGACGGGTCAACGCCGGCAGACGGCCAGCCTTGTTGTGGATTGCCGATCAGGGAATTCCGATCAGGAAACCCGTAGCGCCTTGCGCGGTTTTGCCGAGCGACGCCAGGCAAGCAGGCCGACCATGGCGGCGCCAAACAACCACACGGAGTCCGGCTCGGGCACGGTCGCGGTGACGCCAATCGATTGTTCGCCCATGACTTGATAGCCATCCAGATTCGGGTCGTCGGTTGGACTCATGATCTTGAGCCCGTAGGTGAGTCCGCCCGCCCACGATGGCCCGAAGAATCCCGGTGTGGAGACTCCCATGCTCCACAGGTCGACGAGGTTGCCGTTGTCGAGCACGAACATCACGCCCATGAGATCGAACAGGCCGCCGGAGAACGGATACACGGGCGTGCCGTTCACCAGGCAAATCATCGGCGAATCGCTCAGGTAGAAAAGGTTGTCGTACGACACCCCGCCGTGGTCGCCGTATCCCGGGATGGAAAGGAGGCTGTAGCTGCCCGGAAGGACTTCGCCCGGCGGTGGCACGGCAGGGTTGAGTGCGTGCAAACCGGTGATTGTTGCGCCATTGAAAGTGCCGCTGGCCCCGGTGATTGCCAGCGGCGGTCTGCTGGCGTCGATCGTGTCGGTGGGATCGCTGGGTGGCGCAACTGTCAGGTCGATATAGCCGTTGCCCAAGGCCCCGTTGATGTTGACCCTGACCACCGTGGCGCTGGCGCTGGAACCCAACACCATGGCGGCCACCATGGCGCCAGCTGCCAACAGCCGGACTGGCAACGACGTTGCTCTATATGCATGCATGGGTCTGTCTCTCCCGTTACTTGATCGGAGCAGGGCGGGCTCCTCCGCACGGTTGATCCTGGCCATCCCCGAGCATGGGACGAAGCATTTTTTGCACCAATCGCCAACTTGTTGTTATTCAGGCACTCATCCCGCGGCCTCCGGCGTAACGACAGGGAATGTGTAAGTTCCAGCGACATTGGAAAGAGGGGGGCAGGTCTCTCTCGCCCTTCGCTGCATGGCGCCGGGGAGGTCGATTTTGACGAGGGTTTTCGGTCAGCCCGGGTTCGGCTTTTTTTGCGCGCGCTGCTTCTGCCGCCATTGCTGGAATGCCTCGACGTGCGGCTCCTCGCGCAGCAGTTTCGAGTGTGGGTCGACGATGAGCAGGCTGCCGGCCGGCACCTGCAGCTGGCCTTCGCCGTCGTGCATCGCCAGCGTGTGCACGGTGTCGCCCACCTGAATCTCCACCGGCAGCGGGAACGGCTTGCCGTGTTCGGTGACCCAGCGCAGCTGCAGCGTGTCGCCGTGCCGCTGCAGGTCGAGGCGCGGCAGTGCGGTGTCGTACAGGTAGACGTCGAAAAACCAGCCCAGATCGCGCACGGTCACCCGGTTGACGATCGCGATGTAGTCCGCCGTAGACGCGTAGCGCGGGCTGAAATTGCCGGGTCTGGGATCGGCGCGGTCGTACACGAGCTGGCGGATGCTGGCGAAGAAATCCCGGTCGCCGATCAGTTGCCGCAGGGTGTGCAGCACCAGCGAGCCCTTGTCGTAAATGTCGTTGCCGGGGCCGTGCGCGGTGTCATAGACGGCTTCCTCGCTCTGGCTGTGGCCGGAGACGATCGGATAGGCGTTCTTCAGCCCCATGCGCTGGCGGTGCAATATCGCGAAATAAGCCATGTCACCATGCAGGTACTGGCCGTACAGCGGTTGCATGTAGGTGCCGAAACCCTCGTGCAGCCACATGTCGTCCCAGTTCGCGTTGGTCAGCTGGTTGCCAAACCATTCGTGCGAAAACTCGTGCTGCAGCAGCCAGTCGAAGCCGTACTCGCTTTTCGGGTAGCCGTTGCCGTAGGCGTTGATGGTCTGGTGCTCCATGCCCAGGTACGGGGTTTCCACCACGCCCATTTTTTCGTCGCCGAAGGGATACGGGCCGATCTGTTGCTCGAAGAAATCCAGCATGTGCGGGAACTCGGCAAACAGCGCCTGCGCGCCGGCGGCGTGCTCGGGCAGGTACCACAGCTCCAGCGGGATGGTGTTGCCGTAGCGGCTGACGTAGTCGGCCTTGAGGCTCTGGAACGGACCAACGTTGATCGCGATCGCGTAGGTGTCCGGGTGCTTGGCGCGCCAATGGTAGGTGTGCCGGTCGCCGTCGTCGGTGATGCCGACCAGCACGCCGTTGCCAGGCGCGACGAGGGGCTTGGGTACGGTGATCCAGGTGTCGACCAGGTCGGGCTCGCCCTGTGGCTGGTCGATGCATGGCCAAAACAGGTCGCAGCCCTCGCCCTCGACGGCGCTGGCCACCCACGGTTGGCCGTCGGCGCTGTGGCTCCATACGAAGCCGCCGTCCCATGGCGCGTGTTTTGCCACATGCGGTTTGCCGGCGTAGCGCACGGTCACGCGGATTTTGTCGCCCGCGGCGAGCGGCTTTGGCAGCCGGATGCGCAGACGCCCATCGGGGCTGCTCCAGGCGCTGGCGGCAAGTGGCTGGTCGTCCAGCGCGATGCCGCTGATCGGCAGGTTGCGGTCCAGGTCCAGCAGCAGGGTGTCGGTGGCGGACTTCGCGGTGAAGCGCAATGTCGCGCTGGCGTCGATGCTCTGCGTGGCCGGGTCGACGGTGAAATGCAGCTCGGCATGATCGAAGTGCACGCGGGCCTGCTCGGCCGGCATGACGCCGCCAGAGTTTTTTGTCTGCGCCGTCAGCGCTGGCTGGGTGGCCGCCGGTGCCTTCGAGCCGGGCAGGCTGGCGCAGGCGGCGAGGCCGAACGCCGCGCTGATGATGAGCAGAGACAGGCGGGCATGCATGGCGGGTTGCCGATGGCGGAAAGTCGCAGGATGCGGCTTTTCACGTCATTGCGACAATACGGGAGAAGCCCGGGTCAGCGTGTGCTTTCTGCAGCCTTCGATGCAGGGCATCAGGAAGTCGACTCTGACCCCGGTTTCCATGGGCATGCGTCGTCGGTCATGTTGCGTGGGTCAGTCGCTGGCGCGGGCGCCATGGTCGCGGCGGTTTTTCATCAGGCTGGCCACGGTGGTGACGGCAAGGATGGCCATGATGATCAGCAGCGACAGCCAGGTCGGGATGGCGGGGATCAGGTGGATCGGCTCGCCGCCGTTGAGAAACGGCAGGTGGTTGCCGTGCATGGCCTCGATGATCAGCTTGATGCCGATGAAGCCGAGCACGACCGCCAGCCCCAGGCTGAGGTAGACCAGTTTCTTCAGCAAGCCACCGATCAGGAAATACAGCTCGACCAGGCCGAGCAGGGCGAAGGCGTTGGTGGTGAACACGATGTAGGGCACGTTGGTCAGGCCGTAGATGGCCGGGATCGAGTCCAGCGCAAACAGGATGTCGGTCATGCCGATGGCCAGCATGACCATCATCATTGGCGTCACGTAGCGTTTGCCGTCGATGACCGTGGTGACGTTCGCGCCGTCGTAGGTGTCGGCCGCCGGCAGCAGTTTCTGCATGGCGCGAACCATCCGGTTGGGCTTGTAGGTTGCCTCCTCATCGGGCGTGGCGAACCCGAGCTTGAGCGCGGTGAGGATGAGAAACAGGCCGAAGATGTAGAACACCCAGCTGAAGTGCGCGATGGCCGCGGCGCCGAGCAGGATGAAAATCGTGCGCAGAATCAGCGCCACGATGATGCCGACCAAGAGCACCTTTTGCTGATAGGCCCGCGGCACGGCGAAGCTCGACATGATGATCGTGAACACGAACAGGTTGTCGATCGACAGGCTGTATTCGGTGATGTAGCCGGCGAAAAACTGCAGGCCGTGATCCGCGCCCCAGACCAGCGTTATCCCCGCCCCAAACAAGATGGCCAGCGAGACGAAAAACGCGGTCCACGCGCCAGCTTCCTTCATGGACGGCTCGTGCGCGTGGCGGATGTGCGTGAAGAAACTCAGCGCCAGCAGCGCCAGCACGCCAGCGGCGGTGACCAGCCAGATCCAGAGAGGTACCCCATGCATGGTCAAATCCGTAGTGGGGGTGGCGGGGCGTTGTCGCCGCGGGCGGCGTGGGCATGTTTCGTCAGCGTGCGCGAAGGCCGATGATAGCCGGCCGCGCGCGCTTTGCTGCGGCACGTCGAGCGGGCGCACCGGGGTTTGTTCGCTTGGTGCGGTATGCGGCGATTGGGCGGGTGGCGGTGAGCGGAAACCATGTCACTCCGGGCGGCATGCATCCGCGCCCGGGATGCCGTGGATCAGAATCAGCGCACCCGGCGGGGAGGTCGAGCCGCCGCGGCTCAGCGCCGGGTGTAGGTCATCTCCATCATCTTGTATTCCTTGCCATCCGGGCCGGGGGCATACATCGAGAACACTTCGGTGGACGGATTGACCCAGCGCGTCACCATGCGCGCGTTGACCTTGCCCTTGGTGACCGGATCGTTCCAGCTGCCCTCGAAGGTGCAGGCGCCGTGAGCGTCGCAATCGCCTTGGCTGACCATCAGCCCGGTGGACATGGAGTCGTTCCAGGTGCTCCACCACTTGCCGCTGACGTTGTCGTAGCCGGTCATGCCGTGGCCGCTGAAGGCCTGGCCGTGCATCTTGGCCTGTACCGATTCCACCAGCACGCGGCCACCCAGCACCATCTTGCGCGTGGCGGTGCCCTGCTCGTCGCTGGGCGGGGCGCCCGGCTTGTCCCAACTGCGGATCGACAACGTGTAGTCGCCGGCGGTCTTGGCTAGTTCGGCCTGTTGCTGACCGGGCGTGCCGGCCTTCTGGTAGGCCGCCACCATCGCCGCCTGTTCCTGCGACATGGACGGTGACGTGGACGGCGCGGTGCTGTCCTGGGCTACGGCGGGCAGGGCCAGCATCAGGAGCAGTGCGGGTGCGAGCTTGAGCATCATGGTGGCTTTCCGGGTGGTGAGGGGGATGTTGCCGTGTACGCGTTGCCAGGCCAGCAGGGTCAGTCCAGCACCGCCGCGACGTGGGCGGCTGCCGGCCTTCGCGGCATGATCCGCGAGGCTTCCAGGGCCACGTCGGCATCGGCCCAGGCGGCTTTGAAGCGGTGCTCGATCGCCGCCGCCGGCGTGGTCTTGCCTTGCGCCAGCAAGGCGGCGTGCAGGCCATGCAGCGCGCGAACCAGTTGCCCGGTCGACGCCGGCTCGGTGCCGGCGGTGGTCGTCGGCAGCGTTTGCGCGGCAACGCCGGCGGCGAGGAGGAGGCTGATGATCGCCATGGCGATCCGGCACACGTGGCGCGGCTTCATGTTGACCTTCCAGGGTGGGAGGCACGGAGAGGGAAGGAACGGCGGGGCGTGGAATGTACCGTGCGGCGTGCGAAGGAACTGTCTAGAAAGGCCGGGCGCCGGGGCCGGCCGCTGGCGTCCATGCCGGCGCCGGCGGGCCTTGGTTACGGTTGACCTCACGCTCACGGTGCCTGCCTAGACTGTGGCTTTTCCGGCGCGAGCACCCGGCGCGACCCCCAGTGCGGAGACAACCATGGCCTACATTGACGGTTTCGTGATCGCGGTACCCAACGCCAACCGCGGGCAGTTCATCGAACACGCGCGCACTTTCGATCCGTTTTTTCTGGAGTTCGGCGCCACCCGGGTGGTCGAGTGCTGGGGCGACGACGTGCCCGACGGCAAGCTCACCGACTTTCGCCGCGCGGTGCAGGCGACGGCGGACGAGGCAGTGGTGTTCTCCTGGATCGAATGGCCCGACAAGGCGACCCGTGATGCCGGCATGGCGAAGATCATGCAGGACCCGCGCATGGAAGCGGCCAGTAACTGCCCGTTCGACGGCAAGCGGATGATCTTCGGCGGCTTCACGCCGGTGGTCGAGCTGTCGGCATAGCCGCCGCGGAGCCGGCCGCGACGTACGCACCCGATGTGTGTCGCATTCTCCGCAATGCGAATGTGGGGCGACGCCAACCGTTTCCTGGCGGGGACCCTCTGCGACGCTATCAGTGCTGAAACCCGGTGGCGCGGGCATCACGGCGCCGCGCGTCACCCCTGCGTCAGTCGAGATGGGCAATCTGCCGCAGCGCCTGCTCGAAGGCTTCCGGCGGCTGGCCACTGGCAATCAGGTGCTGTTGGTTGATGATGGTGGTGCAGGTAGAACTGTTCCTGCGCACGCACCTCGTCGGCATAGCTGCCGTCAGCCAGAATGGCGCGGACGCGTTCGGCATCCAGGCCGATTTCAGCGGCCAGGCGCGCCAGGATCTCGTGTGAACTCACGCCCTCGCCTTCGGTGAAATAGGCGCGCAGCAGGCGCTGCCTCAACGCCAGTTGCTTGCCTTGCAGTTGTGAAGCCCGGGTCAGCGTGTGCCTTCTGCAGCCTTCGATGCAGGGCGCCAGGAAGTCGACTCTGGCCCGGTTTCCCTGGTTTCCCGGTTTCCGGGGTTAGGTTCACTGGCGGTAGTTTGAAAACATCTTGTTGCCGTAGGGGACGGAAGAGAGACGTCTTTACCGATTACCGCCATCGGCGGTTCGTTGACGGTGAGTTGCTGACGTGGCTAATCTGACAGTAGTTCCAGCGAGGGAATTGAGCATGTCATCAGCGTACGGATGGATCAGATCGGGGTGGTCATTGATCTTGGTGACGGGGTTGCTTGTGGCTCCGGAGAGGGTATTGGCAGTCAGCTTGGGCGAGCCTGTGCAAGTGGCTTGGCTGACGGTCAAGCAGGATGTGGGATATCGCGCTGATCTCTCCCCGCGACGCGTACAGGTCATGGTGAATGGGGCCGATTCCCTGCAGGGGAGAATTGCGCCATTTGTTGCCAGCTTGACACTGGGCGATGGCGCCACGTTTGCCGTGGATCCTGAGATCAGGCCGGGGGAAGGGCTGGCAGGATGGACGGCGACGAATCAATCCAGCGCGACAGGCCAAAATCATGCTGATGTGCTGTTTTCTCCCGCCCCAGGGGCGCGACCGATAGCTGAAGGCGAGATGTTCAGTCTGGGACACATGGTATTGGATCATGTCGTTTCACTGGGTTCAGCTGGAGGTACGCAGGGAATCAGCCTGTCGCTGAAAGATTCCGTGACTGGGGAGAATCTGGCGAATCTGGATGGCGTGTTGGTGAAGGCGGTCGATCCGCTTCGCATCAGTTACGACGCTGGTGATGTCTATTATCCAGGAGCGCGGATCAATGTGGCTACTGAGCGTCACGGCTTTTCGAAGACTGGTGAGCTTGTGGCGAAGGATGACCTGATTGGGTTTGATGCCGGTTCATTGATAGTGGAGCCAGTGGCCAATGTGGTGGATGGCGAGACTGGTAGTGTGATCGATTTTGGCACAGCAGTAACCGCGTTTGAGACAACTGTGACAGGCTCTTTCCGAAATGTACTTCTGAATCTGGAAAGTGGTAATTGTACGGATTCGAATATTCATGTGATGTATCCGTTACCGGAAAGCGATCAGCATCGGGTGGTGTTCAGCTATTCGACTGCGACGTTCGGTGGACAGGTGCCGTTACGTATACACCTCTGCGTCTACCCATTCCCGAATCCCAATGGTGACGGTGTGATCGTCGCGACCCCCATACATGCTTCTACGCAGCTTTACCTTGGGGGCAAGGTCTCAGATCGCCGTGACGAGGGCGAGCTTCGGCCCTTGCGCTACAACGGATCGGTTGCTGAGGTGACGACTTTCAATCCCGGCTCGAATTCCACTCAGCAGAGCTTTCTGCGCGTCGTGAACGCCGGAGACACGGCGGGTAAGGTGACTATTCGTGGTGTCATGGATGATGGTACGCGCAGTGCCGATCTTTCCTTTCAGCTGGGTGCAGGCGAGTCGCGCCAGATCAACGGAACCAGGCTGGAGAATGGCGGCACTGGGTACGATGGTGCATTGGGTATGAACGTCGGTGGTAAATGGCGCCTGGAAGTGATTGGTCGCTTTGCGCATATGCGCGTGCAATCCTTGGTACGCAACAACATGAGTGGCACGATGAGCGACCTTGGTGGCGTGACGGATGTCGATTAACGAAGGACCACAGTTAGCAGGACGGAGTTCTCGAGTTCTTTGGGGATCGCGATTAGAGCGCACTTCTTCTGTCCTTTGATGCATGGTGCCGGGAATTGACTCTGTATTTGGATTCCGATGCGGCCGAAAGGAGCTCAGGCGGCATCGAGCTTTGCGCGGATACAGTCACTGATGGCCTTGGTTTGTGGCGTCTGAATCGTCTCGAATTCAGCCATCCCCAACAGTGGCCTGATTTCAACCTTGTTCCGTTCCAGAGCGTCATTGAGGGGCATCGCTCAAACCATCGCCTCCCCCATGTCCATCAGATCTCCAGGATCATGAAACCGGCAGCCAGTTTCATGCTCTCGGTGAACGGCCCGTCGATGACGGTGCGGTTGTCGCCTTCTCGTGTGATGCGTTTGCCGGCCGAGGAGGGGGCAAGGCCACCGAGAGCGACCAGAACGCCGGCGTTGATCAATGCCGCATTGAATCTGCTCATCGCCCCAAGTGCCACGGGATCAATGCCTGCAGTATTTACGGTGCTGTCGGTTGCCTTTCCCATCACCATTACGCGCATGGTCGGTCTCCTCGCAAGGGCTGGTCAGTCCGGCCTTTGGGGGAACGACGAGCGGCATTGTCGAAAATCGGTACGATCGGGCGGGTTGGTTTTCAACGGCTGACGCCGGGAGACCATGTGTACCGATTGTGTCCGCAAAGCGCGTCACCCGCGCCGCGCGCGCAGACACCAGCGGTTGCGCAGCAGCCCCGCGGAGATCAGTGATACCACGACGCCGACCGGGAAGATCTCCGCGAAGGTCATGGGTAGGCGAAACAGCGGGTCGGTGTACTGAACCTTGAACGCCGCCATGTCGGCGGTGAGTTTCGCCAATGTCTCGGCGTTGGCGCCTTTCGCCGCCTCGCTGGCGAGGATGGCCTGCGCATAGGCACTGGCAAAATCCATGTGCGTCGTCGCCTGCACGGCTTCCCACGCGGCCACGTAGAAGACTCCGGCAATGAAGCTGATGCCCAGCCCGATCCCGAGCGCTGGCCAGAATCCGATGGCGCCGCTTTGATTCACATCCCGGTGCCGCTTGATCCCCACGAACACCGCGCTCAATGCGATCAGCATCGTCGTGTAGCCAATCAGCATGCCGTACTTCAACGGCGGCAGCCCGGAGAACGCGGTGAAGGTGATGAACTCGAAGCCGCCGACGATCAGGCCGGCAATCACGCCGTACTTCAGGATGATCCGCAACATGATGTGGCTCCGTGGGAGGGAAGCTGGGGCAAGGTGCACTTTACCGGGACGCTTTGGCGTTTGGTCCCGGGTTTTTGCATGCCGCGTCGTGCGCCGAAGCCGGGTGCGGAGCGGAGGGATCAATGACGTGTGTTGCCGGATCCGTTGCTGCTGAGGGCAAGGGCGCGGCGGCTGGCGCGTGCGGCGAGGCGTTCTTCGCCAAGCTGGCGATAGGCCTGGGACAGGCCGACGTAGAAGCGTGCGTCGCCGTCGTACTGGCGAATGGCGCGGCGGTAGCGTGTAACGGCACCGGCATAGTCGCCGTGCCGGGCGGCGTCCTCGGCTTGCAGGTATTGGAAGTACGGGTTTTTCTCCTGCACTTTCTCCAGCCGCCGCGCGTAGCTGGCGCGCTGCACTTCGTCGCCGAGGCCGCGGTACAGCGCCACGAGATTGAACAGCGCACCGGAGTGCTCGGGCTCGAGCGCCAGCGCCCGCAGATAATCGCGCTCGGCGGCGTGCGGGTTGCCTTGGCGCAGGCGCACGACGCCGGCGTTGGACCAGGCGCCGGCGTAGCGCGGAGCAAGTTGCAAGGCCAGGGTCATGTAAGGTTCGGCAGTCGCGGGTGTGGCACTGACGAGCAGTTCGGCGGCGCGGTTGTTGTAGTACAGCGCCAGCATTTGCTGATCGGAAACGCGCCGGGGCGGGCTGCGCGCCAGCACGGCGTCGCGGGCTACATCCACGGTCAGATGGGAGTGGCCGATGGCGATGCCGGCGTTGACGTGGTTGAAGCGGAAAACAATGTTGTCGCCCATGCGCCAGGCGACGACGCCGTCCAGCTCCTGTGCGTAGGCCTGCAGGCCGGCTTCGCGGGCCAGCGCCACGGTCAGCAGGGTGAAGGTCAGGCAGTTGGCCTGGCGCGTGTGGTAGGCCTCGGCGACGGTCAAGGTGGCGGCATCGGAATAAGTCATGCCCAAGCCGGCCGGCTGGAACAGGAAGTTCACCAGCCGCTCCAGCCGCGCCCGGTCGGAACCCCCGACAGCAATGACCTGCTGCGCAAATTGCGCCTGCAATGCCGGCGGCACCGCCATGATTTGTTCGGGCTGCGGCGGCGTGCTGGCCGCGGAGTGCACCGGCATGGCCAGCGGCCAGGCCAGAAGTGCCGCATAGATCCAGGCCTGCATATCAAAACCCTCCACGCCGTACGGCGGGAATGGTTCTCGGCTGTAGTCTAGGCTGTTTTGCGTGCGCGGGATCGCGGTGCGTGGTGGACGGGTGCGGCCACCGTGCCGTCAGTCGAGATGGGTGATCTGCCGCAGCGCCTGCTCGAAGGCTTCCGGCGGCTGGCCACCGGCGATCAGGTGCTGTTGGTTGATGATGGTGGCTGGAACGGAATGGATGCCGTGCTGCAGGTAGAACTGCTCCTGCGCGCGCACCTCGTCGGCATAGCTGCCGTCAGCCAGAATGTCGCGGGCACGTTCGGCATCCAGGCCGATTTCGGCGGCCAGGCGCACCAGGGTGTCGTGTGAACTCACGTCCTCGCCTTCGGTGAAGTAGGCGCGCAGCAGGCGCTGCTTCAACGCCAGTTGCTTGCCCTGCAGTTGCGCGAAGTGCAGCAGGCGGTGCGCATCGAATGTGTTGTACACGCGCTGGCGCCGATCCATATCGAAGGTGAAGCCAAGCGCTGCGCCGCGCGCGCGGATGGCCTCCTGATTGGCCTGGATTTGTTCGCGGCTGCTGCCGTATTTGCGCTGAAGGTGCTCCACCGCATCTTCGCCGGCGGCGGGCATCTGCGGGTTGAGCTCAAACGGCTGGACGTGGATATCGACGCTTACGGCGTCGCCCAGCCGGTCCAGCGCCTGCTGCAGGGCGGCAAGGCCAATGGCGCACCACGGACAGGAAACATCCGAGACGAAGTCGATGCGGATGGGGGCTTTGGTGGCCGGGACGGCGGTGCTGGAAGCGGGCATGTGACACCTGGTGTTGGTGGGGCGCGCGTGGCGTGCTGAGCCTTGGATATGCGGGCGCGGCAGCGTGGTGTCAATTGCGGACCGTGCCGGCTTGGTGGCGCCTGAATGCCTGGGGAAAACCGCTGCGTGGCGGCTTGACCGAAACCGGCTGTGGCGTATAGTCGCTATGCGTATGACTACTAACCGACAAGGCATGGATCTGCCGCGCGCCCTGCAGCAGATCGGGTTTACCGAATACGAGGCGCGCGCCTATGTCGCGCTGGTCGCTGACGGTGAGCTCAATGGCTATGCGCTGGCCAAGGCCAGCGGCATTCCGCGCGCCAACATCTATGCCGTCGCCGGCAAGCTGGTGCAGCGCGGTGCGGCGCAGCGCCTGCAGCGCTCCGGCGGCGTGGTGTATGTCGCCGTCGCACCGGAGCTGCTTTTGCGCGCGATCGAAGCCAGCCGGCGCAAGGCCATGGCCGATGCACGCGGCGCCTTGTCGCATCTGGGACGCCAGCACAGCCTGCCGGTGGTGCTCAACCTGCGTGGCGACGAAGTACTGGAGCACGCGCAGCGCCTGATCGAGGCCAGCCTGACCAGCCTGCACATTGCCGTGCAGCCGACCGAGGCGGCCTTGCTGGCTGCGCCCCTGCATCAGGCGCGCGAGCGCCACGTCGCCATTACCACCTTGTGCCTGGAACATTGCGAGGTCGAGTGCGGCGGTTGCGTCGGCAACATCCATCGTTGCCATCTGTCACCGGCCGATGGTGCGCATTGGCTACTGGTGGTGGCTGACAATCAGGAGGCCTTGCTTGGCTACATCGCCGACGGCGCAGTAAGCGCGGTGCTCACGCGCCAGAAGCTGGTGGTGGAGTTGACCAATGCCTACATCCAGCAAAGCACGGCGCTGGCCCTGCTGGGCAGCGAATTGGCCGGGCGGTTCGAGGGGCTGCTGTCGGCCGAAACCCGGCGCTTGCTGGATGGCTTGTATCCCTCGGGAGATTTTCTCGCGCACATGCGCGATTTGAGTGATGCCACGTCATCGACGACGTGACGCGCTTCCACATGCAGGAGTGTTTGATGATGAATATGCGTAAGAGTGTTCTTGTGGCCGCGCTGGCCCTCGGTGGTGTGGCGTTTGCGGGCGTGTCGATGGCAGCGGCGCCGCAGACGGCGGCACCGGCGGCGACCATGAATGCCTCGGCCATGAACTGGTTTGGCGGTGAGAGCTACATGGGTGCGCCGGCGCTGGATGTGACGGCAGCGCTGGTCAAGGCCGGTGGCGGTGCCGAGAACTTCGACTTCTCCAAGGCGCTGGTGTCCATGCTGGGCGAAAAGACGGTGAACGCCGAAGTCGCCAAACTGACCAAGCAGTACGGTGCCGAAAACGTCAAGCAGTTTGTTGACGGCATGACCTGGGCGGTGAAGGACGGCTTGAAGCGCGCCACCGAAGCGGGCGTGGCGCTGCCGGCCGCGCCGGCCGACCTGCATGGCGCCAAGCTGGCCAGCACGCTGGTCCAGGCTGGCATCGGCAAGGACGGCACGTGGTGGTCCGGCCTGCTGTTCGACAAGGCGCTGTCGCATGACTTGCACGTCAAGGTGATGCAGGACATCGACGCCAAGTTTGGTCATGTCGCCGACGAGAACGTGCACAAGATCCTCAACCAGGCGATGTTTGATGTCGCCCAGGCGTTGAAGGTGAAGAACGTCAAGCTGGCGCCGCTGCACTGATCGCTGGACATTGACGGGCGGCGGCCTGCGTGCCGTCGCCCGGCTTGAATGATCGAGGGCGTGCATCGCAGGATGCGCGCCCTCGTTTTTCATGGCGCGGTCCGCCGTGGCGCGCCTTCAGTTTTCTCCGGCCAGGCCCGAATCCAGATGTTCGATGTGCGCGATCTGGTCCAGCCACAGGCACTGCTTGCCGTGCGGTACGTCGTGCCGCTCCAGGCTCAACACCGCGTTGGTGCCTTCCACGCCGTGGACATCCCGAAACGCCTGCACGTTGGGCCGCGTGGCGACCACGCCAGTGCAGGTGCTGCCGTCTTTCAATGTCAATCGAACCCGGGCGTGGGCGGGCAAGGCGGCAATCAGCGATTTCAGTCGCTCGGTATCGTGCCGCGTGATGTACACCCGTGCCGCTTGTGCGCCCATGGCATCCACTCGTGAAGGGGGGGCCCATGATCTGACCTGTATCCCGCTCTGGCAAGCCGGCGGGCACGTCGCGCCTACATCCGGTACGCTCGGGGTTTCCCTAGCCAAGGCCCGCGCCGATGAAGTCCGCACTCGCACTGACCCTCGCCATCACCTTGTCGGCCGCTGCCGGTTGCGCCGATGCCGTGTCCACGGCCGACGCCGGCACGCCGGCGGTGGACAAGCACGATGCCCGCGCCAGCGTGTCCAACGTGCTGTTGACCGAAAGCCCGCTGCCGCTGCATTACCCGCGCTTTGACCAGATCACCGATGCCGACTTTGCCCCGGCGTTTGATCGTGGCATGGCCGAGCAGCTCAAGCAGGTGGCCGCCATCACGGCCAACAGCGCGGCACCGACATTCGACAACACGCTCATCGCACTGGAGCGCTCCGGGCAGATCCTCAAGCGCACGTCGACGGTGTTCTTCAGCCTGGTCGGCGTGGAGAACAACGACGCGCGCAAGGCGTTGCAGGCGCAGTACGCGCCGCGGCTGGCCGCGCATCGCGACGCCATTGCGCTTGACCCGATGCTGTTTGCGCGCATCCAGAAGCTGTACGACACGCGTGCGAACCTGGGACTGGATGCGCAGGGCGTACGCCTGATCGAGCGCTACCACACCGATTTCGTACGCGCTGGCGCCAAGCTGTCGGCGGCCGACAAGACGCACTTGAAACAGATCAACGCCGAGCTGGCCAAGCTCGGCACCACGTTCAGCCAGAACGTGCTGGCCGAGGTCAACGATTCGGCGCTGGTGGTCGACACCCGGGCCGAGCTGGCCGGCCTCACCGACGCGCAGATCGACGCCGCCGCAGCGGCCGCCAAGGCCAAGGGGCTGGACGGCAAGTACGTGATTGCCCTGCTCAACACCACCGGCCAACCGCCGTTGGCGCAACTGGAAAACCGCGCCTTGCGCGAGCGCCTGTACAAGGCCTCGGTCGCGCGCGGCAGCCGTGGTAACCAGTACGACAACACCGCGATCGTCGCGCAGGTGATGAAGCTGCGTGCCGAGAAGGCGACGATGCTGGGTTATCCGACCTGGGCCGCCTACGTGCTGGCGGATGAAACCGCCCAGACGCCGCAGGCGGTCAACGCCATGCTCACCCAGCTGGCG
Organism: uncultured Rhodanobacter sp.; assembly: GCA_964568445.1. Lineage (GTDB taxonomy): Bacteria > Pseudomonadota > Gammaproteobacteria > Xanthomonadales > Rhodanobacteraceae > Rhodanobacter. The sequence continues at coordinate 19,787 of CAZMPZ010000010.1, forward strand.
CCGCCGGCGGTGGCCAATGCCAAGCGTGAAGGCGCGGCGCTGCAGGCAATGATCGACAAGGCACAGGCGGCCAAGGGCGAGCCGACTTTCCAGCTCGCGCCGTGGGACTGGGCGTACTACACCGAAAAGGTGCGCGCCGAGAAATACAACTTCGACGAGAGCCAGTTGAAGCCGTATTTCGAGATGAAGAACGTGATGGAGAACGGCGTGTTCTACGCCGCCGGCCAGCTTTATGGCCTCAGTTTCAAGCAGCGCACGGATCTTCCGGTCTACAACCCCGACGTGCTGGTCTATGACGTGTATGACGCCAACGGCAAGCAGCTGGCGATCTTCCTGGCCGACATGTATGCGCGCCCGTCCAAGCGCGGCGGCGCGTGGATGAACTCCTACGTCGAGCAGTCCGACCTCACCGGCAACCTGCCAGTGGTGGCCAACCACCTCAACATCACCAAGCCGACCAGTGGCCCGACGTTGCTCACCTGGGACGAAGTGACCACGGCGTTCCACGAGTTTGGCCATGCCTTGCACGGCATGTTCTCGGACGTGAAGTACCCGTACTTTGCCGGCACCAGCGTGCCGCGCGACTTTGTCGAGTTCCCCTCGCAGGTCAACGAGATGTGGGCTGACTGGCCCAGCGTGCTGGCCAACTATGCCAAGCATTACCAGACCGGTGCGCCGATGCCGCAGGCATTGCTGGACAAGGTGCTGGCCACATCCAAGTTCAACCAGGGCTTTGCTACCACCGAGTATCTGGGCGCGGCCATGCTCGACCAGAGCTGGCACCAGTTGAGTGCGGACAAGATTCCCGCTGCTGGCGGCGTGATGGCATTCGAGGCCGCCGCGCTCAAGGCCAACGGCACCGACTACGCGCCAGTACCGCCGCGCTATCGCACGCCGTACTTCAGCCACATCATGGGCGGCTACGCGGCCGGCTACTACGCCTACATCTGGTCCGAGGTTCTGGACGCCAACACGGTGGCGTGGATCAAGGCGCATGGCGGGCTGACCCGCGCCAACGGCGACCGCTTCCGGCAGACACTGTTGTCGCGCGGCGGCAGCAGGGATGCGTTGGCACTGTTCCGCGACTTTGCCGGCCACGAGCCGCAGATCGAACCGCTGCTGGAGCGCCGCGGTCTGGATGGCGCCATCGACTGACGGGACGCGTCACCGTCGTTGCAGGCCCGCCCCGGGGCGCCAAGACGCTTGGGGCGGGCGCGGTCCGCTGCATGCAAAACCGGCGGGCCGCGTTCGCCTGCGGTGACGCCCCGGATGTCTGGATACCGGTTGGCGGCTACGGCGTTAGCGCGGATTCCACGACCATGTCCAGCACCCAGGCCGCGCCAGTCTCCGGTGCCGGCAGGCGGTAGCGCTTGACGCGCAGGATGTTGCGCGTGCCCGCGGTGTGCGCGTAGCCCTCGATGGGTTGGCGTTGCACGCGCCATGCACCGGGTGCGCCGCGGCGCAAGCCGTTGGCGTCGTAGTGCACCTCGCGCACATGCAGACATTGGCCGGCATCGGCGCCGCACGGCACGGTTTGTGCGGCCACTTCGAGGAAGCGCGTTTCGCCAGGGCTGCCGTAGCGGGTCTGTGCCGTGGGCGTGCCGTCGAAGGCCAGGGTGTCACCGGCGTCCGTGCGCAGCGTCAGCCGTGGGGCGGCGGGCGTGCCCGCCAGCGTCCATTGCAGCGAGCCTTCCAGGCGCGATGCGGCGGCATTGTCCATGGCGGTCAATGCGGGGTCGGCGCAGGCCATCAACGTGTGCGACATCGGCCCGATGTCAATCCGCCGGCCGCGCACGGTATAGCCGCCGCCCATGGCGTTGCAGGTGTGGCTGATGTGGATGCGTTGCGCCGTGAAGTCCAGTTGCAGCGGCGGCCGGGAGGGCACCGACAGCGCTTCGATCACCGCACCGTCGGCACGCGTCGCGCGCTGCAGCCGCCAGTGCCAGGCGCCGAGGTTGGCGATGCCGACGGGTATCGTGGCGGCCGCTGCCGGCGCGGTGCCAGTCGTGACGGCAGGTTTCGTCGGCGTGGACGGCGTGGCGGCGCAGGCGGCCAGCAGCAGCGGGGCGACGGCAAGCAGCAGTTTCATGGCGATCTCCGTGGCGGCGTGCGCGCATGGATACGCACGGGTTGCAGGGTGACGCAGGCATTGTGCCCGATGCGTCAGCACGGCCCGATGCGCCTGTGGCAAGGCGCCGCGCGCCGGCGGCCAGGGTGGTGTGCGCATTATGCTGCAGCCTGTCTTGCCGCCCGAACCACGCCGCCCATGTCGTTCCCTCTTGATCGCCTGGCCCTCCGTCGCGCTGCGCCCGGCAGCGCCATTGCCGTACTGGCGGTGCTGGCCGGTGGCGCCTTGGCGGCGGCGTTTGCGCATGCGCCATCGCGGCCGATGATGTGGCTGGTGGCGTATCTGGTGCTGGTAGTGGGCGTGGCGCAGGCGGCGCTGACGCTGGCGCAGGCGGGACTGGCGCTGCGGACGCCAAGCGTCGCCATGGTGGTTTGGCAGTGCGTGGCGTTCAATCTGGCCAACGCGCTGGTGATTGCCGGCACCTTGCTGGCGCAGCCCGTGGCGGTGACGGTTGGCGCCGTGTTGCTGGTCGTCGCCCTCGCGCTGTTTGCGCGCGCCGTGCGTGGCGCACGCGGCTGGCCGGCATGGGTTTTCCGCGCGCTGGTGGGCTGGCTGGGCGTGAGTGCGCTGGTCGGCGTCGGCCTGGCGTTGTGGCGCGCCTCTTCCTGAGTACCGGCGGCGCGGCCGATCCATATCGGCGTGGCGCGTAACCCTATGGCAATCTTTGGCGGTGATGACCATGCACGAGTTTGACGACGACGGCGATGCGGCCGGTGACGGTGCCGACGAGGAGGCGCTGGAGACGCTGGTGTGGCGGCTGCTCGACCTGATCAATCCCGGCGACGACGATCTGGCGCTGCAGGAGTTTTCCGCATGGCGCGAAAGCCAGGCGGAGGCGGACCCGCAATCGATGTCGGTCGAACAGGTGGCGCAGGTGATCGACTGGCGTTCGGGCTTCCATGTGGATGCCGGCGATACGCGCGCGCTGGTGCAGGCCATCGATGAGCTGACGTTGCGCTGGAATCTGGCCGTCGATTGGGATGGTGACACCGACGAGGAGGATTTCCACGCTGCACAGGATGTGCCGTCGTTGCTTGGGGTGGCGGCCGATCGCCTGGCGGAGCGCGGTTACACCGTGTGGTGCTGGGAAACTGCCGATGGCAGCTATGCCGGCTGGATGACGCGCAGTCTCGACGATGAGGCCATGCGCGAGCTGGCGACGGCACTGGAGATCAACCTGTGCCTGGCCCGCGAAGTGAGTTGATGGCGGTGCGGGCAAGGCGTCGTCGGCATGGCGTTGATGATGCGCGGCACGGGTCGCACGCCATCCGCAAGGCTTGAATCAAGGCGCGGCGGGTGCGTCGTCAAACCCCGTATAGCCGTCCGGGAATTGCGGCGTGCCGTCCGCTTCCAGTCCGGTCATGTCCGCCAGCGCCTTGTCGGCTGCAGCCTGCGCGGCCTCGCTGGTGCGGAAGCTGCGGTTCTCGCAAATGGCGTAATACACCGGGAAGCCGTGCGCAGCCATGGGCGTGACGGCCAGCAAGGCGGTGTAGCGCGAGCCTTCCAGCACCGTGGAAGTGTGCACGCGGTAGGTGTCGTACAGGCGCTCGGCCATGCTGCGCTCCGATATGGGGCGGCCAGTGTAGCGCCGCGTGGCGGCGCGGCTCGCGGTGGCCAGGCCGTGGCGATAAGGTAGGGCGTTCCCCTGTCACGGTACACATCATGCTTGATGCGCAGCGCGTTGCCTGTCCGTATTGCGGCGAGGCGATCGACATCCTGGTCGACCCGTCGCTGGCCGAGCAGAGCTACATCGAAGACTGCCAGGTGTGCTGCCGGCCGATGCGCCTGCGCGTCCATATCGACGAGGATGGCGCGATCAGTGTGACGGCGTGCGCCGAGGACGAGGCATGAATTGCACCTTGGCATGCGCCGCGAACGGGTGGGAGCGCTGATGCATTACGACCAGTCATGGATGGGATTTGGACTGATCGGCGCGCTGCAGGCGGCCGGCATCGCCATTGCCGTCGGCGTCGTATTGTCGCTGGTGTTTGACGCGCTGGGCCGGCGTCACGATTGGGGCCCGGGCGCGCCGCTTGGCTGGAGTTTCCTGTTGACCGTGCTGCTGGCCGCCAGCGGCGATCTGCGCGACCTGTTTTATTTCAACTATGGCCGCTTGCAATCACTGATCCTGCTCAAGGCCAAGTTGGCGACGGTGCATGACCCGGACAGCATGGGCCTGCGCGCGTTGTTTGAAGTGCTGGGTGCCGCGCTGGGCGTCTACCTGGGAGCGATGCTGGCGCGCAGCCGCTGGTGGCGCAATCGCTTCGGGCCGCGGCAATAGGCGGCGGCCACACCATCATCTGGATCCGCTCCCGTAGGAGCCCGCTCGCGGGCGATGCCTTGCCTTGATGGCGCGCATTCTGGTGGCATATCAAAAGCATCGCCCGCGATGCGGATTCCTGCAGGATGCGAAGGGTGTGACGCTGTGCGATGTCACGTCGAGGCCGGCACACGGATTTGCTCTTGCGTCGACGTCAGGCCAGTAGTTGATCGACCACGCGCCGTGCCTGCACGCGGATTTCCGGCATGGCGGTGGATTCCCAGAATGTGCCGCGCAGCAGGCTGCCGATGGCAAACAAATGCGGCCACGGCTGGTCGGCATGCAGCAGCCGGCAGTCGGTGTCCGCGCACAAGCCCAGCCCGAGCGGGTCGGCCTGCACGTGGGCGTTGGTCAGCAGCTGGCGCAGCAGGGGATGCGCGGTCTGTCGCACGTCGGTGTCCAGGCCGGCGGCCTGGATGACCCAGTCGGCATCCACGCTGTGGTGGCGGTCGACATGCTGCATGTGCACTTGCAGCCCTGCGGTGCTGACATCGACGCCGGTGATGCGGCCGCGCACGCGCTGCAATCGGCCCGCGGTTTCCAACTCGGCGATGGCGTCGGCGGCGGCCGGCGGCACGCGATGGCGGGCGCGTTCCCACAGCCAGCGTGCGTGGCGCAGGAAGCGCGCCCGCTCGTCCATCGGCAGCGCTTGCCACAATCCCGGTGTATGCGGACGCAGGCTGTCGATCACCGTGTGCCATGGACCGTGGCTGGCCGCCTCGCGCAGCAGGTGCAGCCAGCTGCGCACGGTGGGCGCGTCGTGCATCGAGTTCACCCAGTCGTGGTTGTCGCCATCCGGCGCCGCCAGTGTGCGCAGATGCGCGGTAGGCCAGGTGCCGTGGCGTGACGCCACGGTGAAGCGCGTGCGTGGCCAGCAGGCCGCGAGCTCGCGCACCACGTCGATGGCGGTCAGGCCGCTGCCGATGATGACCGCATGCGCCGGCGGGCTTTGATCCGGGGCACGGGCCAGGAACGACCACGGTTCGATGATGCAGCGCCCGCTCTCGAGCGCCGCCGGACTGATGCCGGCCAACGGTCGTGGCGGCAGCGCGCCCACCGCCAGCACGGCGGCATCGGCCTGGCGCTGCAGATGGCCTTGCGCGATGGTCAAGTGGCTGGCTTCGGGCACCAATGCGTCGGCGGCAAAAGGGATGACCTGGACATCGTGGCCAAGCGCGCCGCCTTGCCGCAGGGCGCGCGCCACCTCTGCCTGCAGGTAGTCGCCATAGCGGTGGCGTGGCAGGAAATCCGTGCCGGCCACCTCCGGCTGTGTGCGCTGCACGAAGTCCAGGAAGCCGCTTGGCTTGCCCGCGAACAGGCTCATCGATGCCGCGCGTACATTCAGCAGCGTCCGCGGCGAGTCGTAGCCATACGCCACGCCACGGCCCTGGTCGCCGCCGCCGGTGTACCAATCCACATGCAGCGGCATCGATGTTTCGCGCGCGAGCAGCTCGGTGAGCACGCTGGCGCCGGCCGCGCCGCCGCCGATGATGGCGATGCGGCGACTACCGGGCGTGTTCAAGCCGTCCCCGCATGGCGCACGTTGCCGGCGCCGCCGGATGTGCTGCACTGTTTCATGGTCACCCCTATCGCGAGCGGGCAGTGGAGCACGCCGGAAGTTAATCCCGCGTAAGGCCGGACGGCGTGAAACCGGCCCCTGCCGGTGGTCACGCCAGCCACCATGCCAGTGCGGCCAGGCCCAGCATCATGCAGGCAATCACCACCTTGGTCAGCGCGCCAAACAGCAGGCCAAGCCAGGTTGCCACGCCGACATGCGCCGAGCGCAACACGCTGGTGCCGGCAGCCAGCTCGCCCAGCAGCGCCCCCGCGAACGGACCGAGGAGCAGGCCGGGGATGCCGAAGAACAGGCCGATCACAGTGCCGGCACCCGCGCCCCAGAGTGCGCGCGGGCTGGCACCGACGCGCTTGGCGCCCAGTGTGGCGGCGACGAAATCCACCCCCACGGCCAGCGCGCCCAGCAGGCCGATGGCGAGCAGCCACCACGGGCCCAGATGCTGGTAATGGTCCACCGCCGCCGCCAGCCAGATGCCGCCGAACAGCATGGGGATGCCGGGCAGGATCGGCAGCACCACGCCGGCCAGGCCGCCGACGATCAGCGCGAGGGCAAGCAGGTAGAGCATCAGGTCCATGGCGATTCCGTGGGCGGGCGCGCGCGTCAGGATTCGACGAACGCGCGCTCCAGCACATAGTCGCCCGGCTCGCGTGTGCGGGGCGAGACGTGGAAGCCGCGCCCGTCGAGCAGCGCCGCCATGTCGCCCAACATGCCCGGGCTGCCGCACAGCATCGCGCGGTCGGTCAGCGGGTTGAGCGCGGGCAGGCCGGTGGCGGCGGCCAGCGCACCGTTGACGATGGCGTCGGTGATGCGGCCGCGGTTGACGTACGGCTCGCGTGTGACCGTCGGGTAATAGATGAGCTTGCCGCGCAGCAACGGCCCGAGATACTCGTGGCGCGGCAGTTCGTTGGTGAGGTAGTCGGCATAGGCCAGGTCGCCGATCGTGCGCACGCCGTGAGCCAGCACCACCTTGTCGAAGCGCGCCCAGGTTTCCGGATCACGCACGATGCTGAGGAACGGCGCCAGCCCGGTGCCGGTGCCAAACAGGTACAGATGCCGGCCCGGCTTCAAGTCATTGAGCACCAGCGTCCCGGTCGGCTTGCGCGTGACCAGGATCGGGTCGCCAGCCTTGATGTGTTGCAGTCGCGAGGTGAGCGGGCCATCGGCGACCTTGATCGAGAAAAACTCCAGATGCTCGTCCCAGGTGGCGCTGGCGATGGAGTAGGCACGCAGCAGCGGGCGACCGTCCACCGGCAGCCCGACCATGACGAAGTGGCCGCTGTCGAAGCGAAACCCGGGATCGCGCGTGGTGCGAAAACTGAAGAGCGTGTCGTTCCAATGCCGCACGTCAATCACGTGCTCGGTCGCCATTGCCACCATGGTGTTGATCTCGAAATGTGCGTGTGCGCCGCGGGCGCGCCGCCGAAGGGGCTGCAGATGGCAGCGTGCACCCGGGTGTCTGGGCGCGACGGCCGGCCTATGGTACGGCAAGCGCCAGGGCCATGCGGCGATGGCCGTCCATTTGCAGGACTGAACGCATCGCTTGAAGCGATCGCCGCCACTGCCGGCGAAGCCTCATGCAAGCTAGTATCGACGGCTCTGCCGTGCTGCCAAGGCGCGCTTCACCGGCGCTTCACATTCTCAAGGACACCCCATGCGCAATCTGGAAGATACCCGCATCGCCATCGTGGGCCTGGGCTATGTCGGTTTGCCGCTGGCCGTCGAGTACGGCAAGCACTATGCGACCACTGGTTTCGACATCAATGCCACCCGCGTGGCCGAGTTGCGTGCAGGCCACGACCGTACGCTGGAAGTGACATCCGCCGACCTGGCGGCCGCCGAACGACTGCACTTCAGCTCCGATCTGGAGGCGCTGCGCGCGTGCAACTTTTACATCGTCACCGTGCCGACGCCGATTGACGATGCCAAGCGCCCGGACTTGACACCGCTCATCGAGGCCAGCAAGGCGCTGGCCAAGGTGCTGAAGAAGGGCGACATCGTGGTGTACGAATCGACGGTGTATCCCGGTTGCACCGAAGAGGTGTGCGTGCCGCTGCTGGCCAAGGGTTCGGGCCTCGTCTTCAATCAGGATTTCTTCGCCGGCTACAGCCCCGAGCGCATCAATCCGGGCGACAAGCTGCATCGCGTCACGACCATCCTCAAGGTCACGTCCGGTTCGACGCCGGAGGTAGCGGACTTTGTCGATCGGCTGTACGCCTCCATCATCACCGCCGGCACGCATCGGGCCAGCTGCATCAAGGTGGCCGAGGCGGCCAAGGTCATCGAGAACACGCAGCGCGATCTCAACATCGCGCTGGTCAATGACCTGGCGATCCTGTTCAACAAGCTGGGCATCGACACGCTGGAAGTGCTGCAGGCGGCCGGCACCAAGTGGAACTTCCTGCCGTTCCGGCCCGGACTGGTCGGCGGCCATTGCATCAGCGTCGATCCGTATTACCTCACGCACAAGGCGCAGCAGGTGGGCCACCACCCGGATGTGATCCTGGCCGGCCGGCGCACCAATGACGGCATGGGTCCGTACATTGCCCACGAAGTCATCCGCCTGATGGTGCGCAAGGCCATCAATCCGGTGCACGCGCGCATCCTGATCCTCGGCCTTGCCTTCAAGGAAAACTGCCCGGACCTGCGCAACACGCGCGTGGTCGACATCCTCCATGCGCTGCGCGGTTATGACGCGCAGGTGGACGTGCACGATCCGTGGGTGGATGCGGCGCAGGCCCGGCACGAGTACGGCATCGACCTGGTCGCCGAACCGGCGGCCGGGGCTTACGACGCAATCATCATCGCCGTCGGCCATCAGCAGTTTGTCGCGCTTGGCGCGGCGGGGGTGCGGGCGTTCGGCAAGCCCACCTGCGTGGTGTATGACGTCAAATACGTGCTGCCGCATGAGGCCGTGGACGGGAGGTTGTAATGACCGACAGTGAACTGGGCCTGCCGCCCGCGCTGTGCGCGCGGGTGCGCGGCGAATCGGCGCCGTGGCTGGTTACTGGCGCGGCCGGCTTCATTGGCTCCAATCTGGTCGAGGCGCTGCTCAAGCTGGGTCAGACCGTGGTCGGGCTGGACAATTTCTCCACCGGCTACCAGCACAACCTGGATGAGGTCGAGCGGCTGGTCGGGGGCGAGGCATGGTCGCGCTTTCGCTTCATTCGCGGCGACATCCGCGACGTGGCCGATTGCCAGGCCGCCTGCGCCGGCGTCAAGCGCGTGCTGCACCAGGCTGCGCTGGGTTCGGTGCCGCGCTCCATCGAGAACCCGTTGGCGACACATGCGTCCAATTGCACGGGTTTTCTCAACATGCTGATCACCGCCCGCGACGCCGGCGTGGACAGCTTCACCTACGCCGCCTCCAGCTCCACCTATGGCGACGAGCCGACCCTGCCCAAGGTCGAGGACAAGATTGGCCACGCGTTGTCGCCGTATGCGGCCACCAAGTTGTTCAACGAAATCTATGCCGAGGTGGTCGCCCGCTGCTACGGCTTCAAGGCCACCGGCCTGCGTTACTTCAACGTGTTTGGTCGCCGCCAGGATCCGGATGGCGCCTACGCGGCGGTCATCCCGCAATGGATTGCCAGCATGATTGGCGGCGACCCGGTATTCATCAACGGCGATGGCGAGACCACGCGCGATTTCTGCTTTGTCGCCAATGCGGTGCAGGCCAACCTGCTGGCGGCATTGGCCGACACGGAACAACGCGGCCGCGTATACAACGTCGCCGTGGGTCAGCGCACCAGCCTCAACCAGTTGTTTGCGGCGCTGGTGGCCGAGCTGGCCGCCAATGGCACGCACTACGCCAGCCAGCCGGTGTACCGCGATTTCCGCGCTGGCGACGTGCGCCATTCGCTGGCGGACATCAGCCGCGCGCAGACGCGGCTGGGCTACGCGCCGACGCACACCTTGCCCGCCGGTCTGCGCGAGGCGATGCCGTGGTATCTGCGGTTTCTCGCCCGGCGCGCGGGCCAGTGAGTCCGCCCGGCGCGACAGCGGCGGCCCTTTTGCGCGACCATGGCGCGATGAATGCGCAGCAAAGCCAGGCTGTTACCGCGATGACGGCGCTGGGCCAGCATCCGGTGCCGTGGCGCGTGTGCATCGCGCCGATGATGGACTGGACCGATCGCCACTGCCGGTATTTCCATCGCCTGCTGGCACCGCATGCGCGGCTGTATACCGAGATGGTGACCAGTGCAGCCTTGATCCGCGGCGGGCAGTTGCGGCTGCTGGCCCATCACCCGCAGGAGCGGCCGCTGGCCCTGCAGCTGGGTGGCAGTGATCCGTTGGAACTGGCGCAGGCCGCGCGGGCGGGCGCCGACGCCGGCTACGACGAGATCAATCTCAACGTCGGCTGTCCATCCGACCGCGTGCAGTCCGGGCGCTTCGGTGCGTGCCTGATGCGCGAGCCGGCGCTGGTGGCCGATTGCGTGCGCGCCATGCGCGCGGCGGTGGACGTGCCGGTGACGGTCAAGTGCCGCATCGGCGTGGACGACCAGGATGCTTACGCCGACCTACAGCGCTTCACCGAGGCCATGCTGGGCGCCGGCGTCGAGGTGCTGATCGTGCATGCGCGCAAAGCCTGGCTCAAAGGCCTGTCGCCCAAGGAAAACCGCGACGTGCCGCCGCTGGACTATGCGCGCGTGCACCAGTTGAAGCGCGAGTTTCCGCAACTGGTGGTGGTCATCAACGGCGGCATCCGTACGCTGGCGGACATCGACACCCAGCTGGCCGCGGTCGACGGCGTCATGCTGGGGCGCGCCGCCTACCATGATCCGTATCTGCTGGCGCAGATCGAGGCGCAGCGCTACGCCACGCCGCTGCCATCGCGCGACGCCGTGCTGGCGCGCATGCGTGGTTATATCGAGGACGAACTGGCGCGCGGCACCGCGCTCAAGCACATCACCCGCCATTTGTTGGGGTTGTATCAGGGCACGCCGGGCGCGCGCCGTTTCCGGCGCGTGTTGAGCGAAGGCGCGCATGTGCCCGGCGCCGGTTGGCCGCTGCTGGAACAGGCGCTGGCCGCCTGCGCGGACGCGCCGTGAGGCGGGCGCCGGCCGGCGGGGATTCAGCCGGGCTTGTCCAGACTGCCTGGACAAGTGGCGGATGCGCCTTCGGGGTCGGGTCATGAACAAGATATTCATCCACCTTCTGCTGGCATGCGGGTTGGGTACCGGGGCAAATGCGCTGGCGGCACAGGCGGCGTCGACGGTGACGCTGGACCAGGCCGTGTCGCAGGTACAGTCCGACACGGGTGGCCGGGTCCTGTCGGCCGAGCCACGGCACTTCGGGCGGCGCTCCGAATATCGCATCAAGGTGCTGACGCCCAGCGGACACGTGCGCGTGGTGGTGGTTCCGGCCAATGCGCGCAAGAATGCACCGGCAGCCCAATCGACCAAGAACCCGTCCCGCCGACATGCGGGCAGCAAGGAGAAACGGTGACATGCGCATCTTGTTGGTGGAAGACGAAGCGCCCTTGCGCGAGACCCTGGCCGCGCGACTGAAGCGTGACGGTTTTGCGGTCGATGCCGCGCAGGATGGCGAGGAGGGCATCTACCTGGGTCGTGAGGTGCCGTTTGATCTGGCCATCATCGACCTGGGCTTGCCCAAGATGTCCGGCATGGACCTGGTCAAGGCGCTGCGCGAGGCCGGCCAGAGTTACCCGATCCTGATCCTGACCGCGCGCGGCAGCTGGCAGGACAAGGTCGAGGGCCTGAAGTACGGCGCCGATGATTATCTGGTCAAGCCGTTCCATGTGGAGGAGCTGCTGGCACGCATCAATGCGCTGGTACGCCGCGCCAGCGGCTGGTCCAAGCCGGTGCTGGCTTGTGGCGTGATCAAGCTCGACACCACCGCACAGACGGTGACCGTCGAGGGCAAGGTGGTCGATCTGACCAGCTATGAATACAAGGTGCTGGAATACCTGATGCTGCACGCCGGCGAGCTGGTGTCCAAGGCCGACCTCACCGAACACATCTATCAACAGGATTTCGACCGCGACTCCAATGTGCTGGAAGTGTTCATCGGTCGTCTGCGGCGCAAGCTGGATCCCGAAGCTGCCTTGAAACCCATCGAGACCGTACGTGGCCGCGGCTACCGATTTGCCATCCCCCGCACTGACACCGACGAAGAGTAAGCAACCGCCGCGCCGCCCGTTGTCGCTGGCGGCACGCGCGGCGATTGCCACCGGTTTTGTCCTGGCGGGATTCCTGGGGCTGGTCGGACTGACGCTGTCGCAGGCGAGCAAGCAGCGCGCGTTGAGCGCCCTGCATGACCGCCTGCAGAACTTTGCGCTGGCCTACATCACCTATACCGACGCCAACCGCTTCGGCAAGTTGCTGTCGCCGGACAAGGAGCCGGACCCCAACTTTTCACGTCCCGGCTCGGGCCTGTATGCCGTGGCCGTGGGCGACAACGGCTACCACTGGGAATCGTCCTCGGCCATCGGCCGCGATTTCAGCTTTGTCACGGCGCTGCCGTCCGGCCAGAGCCGGTTTGTCGGGCCGATCGACACGCGCATGGGCCGGCTTTACTACTACAGCTATGGCGTGGCGCTGGACGTGGAGGGCAAGCCGTCGGTCGGCCTGACGGTGACGGTGGCACAGACCGAAGACCAGCTGGAAGGCCAGAACGCCGTGTTCCGGCGCACGCTGGGATTGTGGCTGTCGATCCTTGGCGTGATGCTGATCGTGTTGCAGCTGCTGTTGCTGCGCTGGAGCCTGACGCCGCTGCGGCGCGTGGCCAGTGATATGAGTCGCGTCGAGCGTGGCGACAGCGATCACCTGGAAAGCCGCTACCCGGCCGAGCTGGTCGGCCTGACTGATCGCATCAATGTGTTCATCAGCAACGAGCGCGAGCAGCGCACGCGCTACCGGCACACGCTGGCCGATCTGGCGCACAGCCTGAAGACGCCGTTGGCGGTGATCCGCTCGCAACTGGAAGCGGCCGTCGACGACGATGCCGGCGCGCGGCGGCAAACGGTGCTGGAACAGGTGCGGCGCATGGATGATCTGGTCGCCTATCAGCTGTCGCGTGCGGCCACTTCCGGTCGGCAGACCTTTGCCAGTGCGGTGCCGGTGGCCAGTCATGCCGAGGATCTGGTGCGCGGCCTGGAAAAGGTCTATGCGGCGAAAAACCTGCTGTGCGAGTTTGATATCGACGAGGGCGCCGTGTTCTACGGCGAGCAGGGCGACCTGCTGGAGCTCATGGGCAACCTGCTGGAAAACGCCTTTAAGTGGGCCAGCCATCGCGTGCTGCTGGCGGTCAAGATGCAGCCGGCGCAAGGTCATCAGCGTGCCGGCCTGCGCATGAGCGTGGAAGACGACGGGCCGGGCATCGCCGTCGACCAGGTCGAGAAAGTCCTGCAGCGCGGTGTGCGCGGCGATGAGCGCGTGCAAGGCCACGGCATCGGCCTGTCCATCGTGCAGGACATCGTGCACGCCTATCACGGCGAGCTGGTGGTGGATCACTCGCCCGAGTTTGGCGGCGCGCGGTTCACCGTCACGCTGGCGGCAACCTGAGGCGGCTGATGCCGGCGGGGATTGCCCGCCACGGCAAGACGGGCGTCAGGCCTCGAAGGCGTTGCGCAGCCAGGCAAAGCGCGCCGCGTCGGCCGGGCCGTCGTAGCTGACCACGTCGAACCGGCATGGCCGGGTGGCGTGGCGTGGGTGCGTGGCCAACCAATGCTGTGCGGCCAGAATCACCCGCGCCTGCTTGCTGGCGGTGACCGAGGCGGCGGCATCGCCATGACCGGCGCTGCGGCGATAGCGCACTTCGACAAACACCACCGTGTCACCCTCGCGCATGACCAGGTCGATCTCGCCGTGGCGGGTCTGGTAGTTGCGCGCCAGCACGCGCAGGCCGGCACGGGTCAGTTCGTCGCAGGCGCGCTGCTCGAAGACATCGCCGGTGGCACGCTTGAGCATCAGTGCGTGGTGGCGGTCGGCGTCTTGGACGAGGTTACCGGTGGCACGTAGGGATCGACCACCGGTGGTGGCGCGGCCGAAGGCACGTCGTCCATTTGCAGCGCACCGCCCAGCGGCTGGGCGATGCCGTCGCGGAAGGTGGCCCAGATCAGCACGCGGCGGATGCGGCCAAACTGGTCGGCGGTGAGCTGGCCGCTGGCGCCGGGCAGATAGCTGCCGGGATGGGCGCGCAGCCAATCGAGGTAGGGCACGAGGTTCCATGCGTCCATGCCAAAGGCAAACAGCCGCGCACTGGGGCCGCGCGCCGCGGGCAGCTGGGCTGCCAGATCGGCGCGGTTGGGCAGGCCGGGCTGGGCGTCGAAGAGCCAAGGGCCGTCGCAAAACTCCACGCCATCCAGGTCCCGGTTGGCGCCGGCGTTGTCGCTGGCGTCATAGACGTGCGAAGTGGCGACGACCGGCGCGGTGATGCCGGCAGCGCGCAATTGCGGTACCAGCATGCGCGCCTGTGTCGGCCGCATGCTGACGAACACGCCAAGGTCGGTGGGTGCCTGTGCCGGGCTCAGCGCGGCCAGCGACGTGCCGGTGTCGCTGAAGGTCGTGCTGCCCAGCAACGCGCCGCCGCGGGCGGCTAATTCCGCCTTGAACGCAGCCAGTGCGCGTTGCGCAAAATCATCGCCGCTGACCACGGCGAAAACGTGGCGCAGGCCACGCTCGATCATGTGGTCGGCAGCCTGCGCGCCTTCGGTCTCCGGCAGCAGGCCAAATTCGCTGACGTGGCTGGCTGGCAGCTGGCGGTCATCAGGGTGGTTGAGCGCCAGCACCGGCGCGCTTAATTGGCCTTGGCTGAATACCGCGGCCACTTCGGTGCGGGTCAACGGCCCGACCACCAGTTGCGCACCATCGCGCACAGCCTGCTGGTAACCCGCCACTGCGCCGCTGGCCGTGCCGTGGCTGTTGTATACGCGCACCGCCGGGCGCGGTGCGTGGTTGCGGCCAGCGTCAAGATAGGCGGCAAAGAAGCCTTCGGCCACGGCCGTGCTGGCCTGCGCATAAGGGCCGTCGGTCGCCAGCAACAGCGCCAGGTGCTGCGGCACCTTGTAGCCTTCGCGCACGTTGGCGTCGGCGCCGGGCAGCAGCGTGCCGACCGGCTGTGCCAGTTGCGGTTGCGCGCTGGCCACGGTGATGCCGCGTTGGGTCAGCGCCTCGTTGATCCACGGCAGCATGCGCTCGCCCGGCGTCATGGCCTGCGCGCGCTGCTGCAGGTCGGCGCTGGGCATTTTGGCCAGCAGCTCGAGAATCTGTTTTTGGTTTTGCGTACGGTCGAAGCCGTGCAGCTGATCTTGCATTTCCGCGCGTGAGCGCGCCGCGCCCCAGTCATCGTGGCTGGCGGCCATGGCCTGGGCGCGCAGCTCCAGCAAGCGCGGACGCAGGTCGTCGCTCACCGCCACCTTGGGCTGCGTGGTCAGGCGCAGTGCGGTTGCCGTGTCGTGCGTGGCCAGGGCCTGTTCGGCGCGCAGCAGATCCAGTCGCAGCGGTTCGTTGTCGCTCAAGTTGCGACGGTCGATGGCGGCAAGGAGGGGCGCAGCGCGATTCAGCTGGCCGGCTTGGCGCCAGGTCTCGGCGGCGAGCAGGCGATAGTGGTCGCCGCGCGGGCCGGCGTTGTCGGCCAAGGCGGCATAGGCTTGTGCGGCGGCGTCCAGCTGGCCGTGCCGGGCCAGGTCGGCGGCACTTTGTGCGCTGGCGGTTTCCGCCGCCGTTGGCCGCGTATTGCCAGGTACGCAGGCGACCAGCATCAGCGCCAACGCTGCCCCGAAGACGGCAGCTCGCGCGAAGCGCATCAGGTGCATGGACGGTCTCCTGGTCGACGGCGGCGGACAATGCGCGATCATAGCGGATCGACCCTCACGCCCAAGGTGACCAAGTGTCCACCCCTCCGGTTGCAGCTGGCTGCCTGTATGTCGTCGCCACGCCCATTGGGCATCGCGATGATTTGTCGGCGCGGGCTATCCAGGTTTTGTCCGCCGTCGATGTCGTGGCGGCCGAGGACACCCGGCACAGCAAGCCGCTGCTGCAATACCACGGCGTTGCCACGCCGCTGCTGGCACTGCATGAATACAACGAGCGCGACGCGGTCGATGGCGTGGTGCAGCGTCTGCAGCAGGGCCAGTCGGTGGCCTTGATTTCCGATGCCGGCACGCCGCTCATCAGCGACCCGGGGTTTCGTCTGGTACGTGCGGCACGGGCGGCCGGCGTGCGCTGCGTGCCGGTTCCCGGCGCCTGCGCTGCCATTGCCGCGTTGTCGGTGGGTGGGTTGCCAAGTGACCGTTTCGTCTTCGAAGGTTTCCTGCCGCCGAAGGTTGCGGCGCGACGCAGCCGCCTGCAGGAGCTGGCGGGCGAGGCGCGCACGCTCATTTTCTATGAGTCGTCGCATCGCATCGTCGAAAGCCTTGCCGACATGCGCGATGTGTTTGGCGCGGATCGCGAAGCGGTGCTGGCGCGCGAGCTGACCAAGATGTTCGAGACCGTGCTGGGCGAGCCGCTGGCCGAGCTGGCATCCCGCGTGGCCGCTGATCCGGACCAGCAGCGCGGCGAGTGCGTGATCCTGGTTGCCGGTCGCAGCGAGGCTGCCGATACCAAGCTGGCCGAAGGTCTGCGCGTGTTCGCCATCCTGCGCGACGCGCTGCCGCCAGCCAAGGCCGCCAAACTGGCCGCCGCCATCAGCGGCGCGCCGCGCAAAGCGCTGTATGGGGGAGGTGGGGAACGGGGAACGGGGAACGGGGAACCGTAATCCTTCGTGCCACAGGCCAGGGTGGCGTGCTCAGCCAGCATTTGTCCCCCGTTCCCCTATACTCACTGTCGGAGTCGGCCGGACAGTCGCGTCGCACGCAAGTGCATCGAGGAAAGTCCGGGCTCCACAGGGCGGAGTGCCAGGTAACTCCTGGGCAGCGTGAGCTGACGGCCAGTGCAACAGAGAGCAGACCGCCGATGGCCATGGCTACTTTCGGGTAGCTCGGGCACAGGCAAGGGTGAAAGGGTGCGGCAAGAGCGCACCGCGTACGGGGCCAACGTCGTACGGCACGGTAAACCCCACTCGGAGCAAGACCAAATAGGGGGACATTGGCGCGGCCCGCGTCGTCCCCGGGTAGGTTGCTGGAGCCAGGCGGCGACGCCTGGCCGAGAGGAATGACTGTCGCGCCGCAAGGCGTACAGAACCCGGCTTACAGGCCGACTCCACCTTCTCGCATGGAACCCCGCTGTCAGCCGGCTGGCAGCGGGGAGTTTGCACGTACGTACCAATTCGTGCGGGGCACTTCCCTGCGCCGGACGGGCCTCGCGTACGTTTGGTGCGGTGGTGGAGGGCGGAATACGCGTGGTCCTCGTCAGAAAAAGACCATGCATTCAAGCACCTTGCGAAGGGTCGTGAGAAAGCGCTGTAAATCGTGTTCACAATCGTGGCTTTCTTGTTGATTCACAAGTGATTTTCCTTGACAACCCGACAGATTCACGGCTATCGTGGATTTCAGTGTGAAATCGTGGGTTTTCGTGGAGTCACAACGTGTTCCAAGGCGAGACCGCCATCACCGTGGACGACAAGGGCCGCCTGGCCATTCCCACCGCGTATCGCGAGGTGGTGGTGCGCGAGTGCGCCAATCGTCTGGTGATTACCTACAACCCATTCGAGCAGGGTTGCCTGTGGCTGTTTCCGTACGCCGAGTGGGAGCCCGTGCGCGACCAGGTCAACGCGCTGTCCAAGGTGGTGACTTCACACCGCGATTTGCAAATGAAGCTGGTCGGCGCGGCGGCGGTGGTCGAGCCGGACAGTGCGGCGCGCGTCCTGTTGCCGGCCAGCCAGCGACTGACTACCGGCATTGAAAAGAAGGCGGTGCTGCTCGGCATGGGCAACAAGTTCGAGCTGTGGAGCGAGCAGGCGCATCTGGCCAAGATTCGCCAGGTCATCGGCGAGGACGGGATCACCAGCGACATGGCCAGTTTGCGCCTGTAACGGTGAGTGCAAAGAGTGCGGGAGTGCAGCGTGGCGAATGAGGCTGAGCCATTGCGGCATATCCCGGTGATGCTGGACGAGGCGATGGAGGGTCTGTCCGTGCGCACTGACGGACGCTATCTGGATGGGACCTTTGGTCGCGGCGGTCATGCCCGCGAGGTGCTTGCGCGCCTCGGTGCGCGCGGTCAGCTGCTGCTGATGGACCGCGACCCGCAAGCCATTGCGGCGGCGCGGGACAGCTTTGCCCAGGATCCGCGGGTGACCATTCGCCATGGCAATTTTTCCGATCTCGCGCAGTGGGAAGCCACGCTGGCGGGACTGGACGGCGTGCTGCTCGATCTGGGCGTGTCCTCGCCGCAGCTGGATGATGCCTCGCGTGGCTTCAGCTTCATGACGGATGCGCCGCTGGACATGCGCATGGACCCGACGCAGGGCGAAAGCGCCGCGCAATTTCTCGCCCGCGCCGATGAGCGCGACATCAGCAATGTGTTGTGGCGTTACGGCGAAGAGCGCCATGCGCGGCGCATTGCCCGCGCCATCGTCGCCGATCGCGCCACCACGCCATTCACCCACACGCGGCAGCTGGCGGAGCTGATCGAGCGCATCGTCGGCCGCCACGAGCCGGGCAAGCATCCGGCCACGCGCAGCTTTCAGGCCTTGCGTATCCAGGTCAACGGCGAGCTTGACGCCGTCGCGGCAGGACTCGCCGCCGCGCTGGCGCGTCTGCGCGATGGTGGCCGGTTGGTCGTGATCAGCTTTCATTCGCTGGAAGACCGCGTGGTCAAGCAGTTCATTCGCGACGCTTCCGGCCGGGTGCAAAACAGCCGGCGCGGCCCGCCCGTGGCAGCGCGGCCGGCCTTGCTGCGCGCGGTGGGCAAGGCGCGCTTCCCGACGGCTGCCGAATGCGCGGCCAACCCGCGTGCGCGCTCGGCAGTGTTGCGTGTGGCGGAAAAACTGCCGCAGCAGGTGGCGGCATGAAGGGGCTGGGCCGCGTCATGGTGTTTGCGTTGCTGGTGGCGGTTGTGTCCAGCGCGCTGGGCGTGGTGTGGAGCCGGCACGAGAACCGCGTGCTGTTTGTCCAGCTCACTGCGCTGCAGAACCAGCGCGACGATTTGAATATTGAATACGGCCGGCTTGAACTCGAACAAGCCACGCATGCCGAACCCCGCCGCATCGACAGCGAAGCCCGGCAGAAACTGGGCATGCTCGAGCCGCGGCCACAAGACATCCGGTTGCTGCGCTGATGCTTGGATACACACACCAGCCCCGCCACGCGCAAGGTCGCCGCCGCAGCGAAGGCCCGCGTGCACGCCGGCGCATGGTGCTGGTGGTCGGCGTGCTTGGGCTGGCCTCGATCGGCCTGATGGCGCGCGCCTTCGACCTGCAGGTTGTGCGCAAGCAGTTTTACCAGCGGCAGGGCGACGCGCGCTTCCTGCGTGAGATGCCGATCCCGGTGTCGCGCGGCACGATCTTTGATCGCAACGGCGAGCCGCTGGCGGTGTCCACGCCCGTCATGTCGATCTGGGCCAATCCGTCGCAAGTGCTGGAAAACCCGCAGCGCATCGTCGATCTGGCACAGGCGCTGGGCGTGGATGCCGACACGCTCAAGCAGCGGCTGGTGCAGCGTGCCGACCGGGAGTTCGTCTACCTGCGCCGGCAGATGAATCCCAAGGCGGCACAGGCGGTGCTGGATCTGGGCATCCCCGGCGTCAACGGCCAGCGGGAATTCAAGCGTTATTACCCGTCCGGCGAAGTCACCTCGCATGTGCTGGGTTTCACCAATATCGACGATCGCGGCCAGGAGGGCCTGGAGCTGGCC
This sequence comes from uncultured Rhodanobacter sp., assembly GCA_964568445.1. Lineage (GTDB taxonomy): Bacteria > Pseudomonadota > Gammaproteobacteria > Xanthomonadales > Rhodanobacteraceae > Rhodanobacter. The sequence goes on from CAZMPZ010000010.1 coordinate 39,561, forward strand.
TACGACGATTGGCTGGCCGGCCAGCCCGGGTCCAAGCGGGTGATTCGCGACCGCATGGGCCACGTGGTGGAAAACCTGGAGCAATTGCGCGCGCCCAAGCCGGGGCAGGACCTGACCCTGAGCCTGGATCGACGCATCCAGTTCCTGGCCTACAGCGAGCTCAAGAACACGCTGGACAAGTTTCAGGCCGACTCCGGCTCCATCGTCGTGCTCGACGTGAAAACCGGCGAAGTGCTGGCGATGGCTAACCTGCCCACCTACAACCCCAATGCCGTGGCCGGCAGCCACCCTGGCGAGCGGCGCAACCGCGCCATGACCGACGTGATCGAGCCGGGCTCGACGATGAAGCCGTTCACGCTGGCGGCAGCGTTGTCCAGCGGCCAGTTCACGCCGACCAAGCCGATCATCGACACCACTGGCGGCCACTGGTACTTCCAGGGTCACGACATTCACGACACGCACAACTACGGCCTGCTCACGCCGACCGGGGTCATCACCAAATCCAGCAACGTCGGCGCCGCCAAGATTGCCATGCAGCTCGACACCACGCTGTTGTACGACACGTTCCGTGCCTTCGGCTTCGGCAACAGCACCAACAGCGGCTTTCCCGGCGAATCGTCGGGCTACCTGAAAGTGGGCCGCGACTGGCGTCCACTGGAAAAGGCCATCATGGCCTACGGCTACGGCCTCAACGTCACTGCGCTGCAGTTGGCCAATGGCTACGCCACCATCGCCGATGACGGCGTCATGCACACGCCAACCTTCATCAAGGGTGCGGTGAGCGGCGCCAAGCAGATCGTTTCGCCGCAGGTGGCCGGCGAGCTGGTGCGCATGATGGAAACCGTGACCGGCCCCGGCAGCACCGCGCCGCAGGCGCGCATCGCCAACTACAGCGTGGCCGGCAAGACCGGCACCGCGCATCGCGCCAGCGCCGGCGGCTACGACAAGAACAACTACATCGCGGCGTTTGCCGGAATCGTGCCGGCCAGCAACCCGCGCCTGGTCGGCGTGGTCATCATCAGCAACCCGGTCAAGGGCAGCTACTACGGCGGCATGGTGTCGGCGCCGGCATTTGCCCAGGTCATGAGCGGCGCACTGCGCCTGCTGGACGTGCCGCCGGACAACATTGGCCGCTGGTATGTCGGCGGCCCGCTGCAGGGTGCCGGCGGGCTGACCGGCAGCGCCCCGCCAAGCGAGGCGCCGATTGACGACGCGCCGGTCGATGAGGGTGCGCCATGAGCACCGGCCATCTGGATCAATTGCTGCTGGGCATTGCCGACCACCCGTTGGCGGCCGATCCGCGCGCGCGGCGCGCGGTGGTGTCGGGCCTGACACTGGATTCGCGGAAGGTGCATCGCGGCGACGCCTTTGTCGCATTGCGCGGGTTGCATGCGCACGGCATCGCCTTTGCTGCCAGCGCCATCGAACGCGGCGCCAGCGTGGTATTGGCCGAGGCGCCATGCAGCGCGGCGGAACTGCAGGCGGCCGGTTTTGCAGCCGGTACCGACTTGCCGACGAGCGTGCAGGACGTGCCGGTGGTGTGGATCGATGGCCTGCGCGCACAGGTCGGCGAGATTGCCGCACGCTTCCATGAGCGTCCGGCCGAAGCGCTGCACATCGTCGGCGTCACCGGCACCAACGGCAAGACCTCGTGCGTGCAGCTGCTGGCGCAGGCGTTGACGGCGCTGGGCCAACGCACGGCCAGCATCGGCACGCTGGGTGCCGGCGTGCATGGCGACCTGCATCCTGGCGAGCGCACCACGCCCGATGCCATCAGCGTGCAGGCGCAACTGGCGCGGTTTCGCGACCTTGGCGTGACGCATGTGGCGATGGAAGTGTCCTCGCACGCGCTGGCACAGGATCGCGTGGTTGGCGTGGATTTCGAAGTGGCGGCGTTCACCAATCTGACCCGTGACCACTTGGACTATCACGGCACGATGGCGGCCTATGGTGCAGCCAAGGCGCGGCTGTTTGCGTGGCCGGGCCTGCAGCATGCGGTCATCAACGTCGACGATGCCTTTGGCGCGCAGCTACTGGCCGGGCTGCCCGATGGCGTGGCGCCACTGGCCGTCAGCACGGCCGGCGCTACCGATGCAGCCGTGCGCGCCACGGACGTCCAGACGTCCGCCGCGGGGCTGCACTTCACCCTGCATACGCCGTGGGGTTCGCGCGCCGTCAGCAGCCATCTGCTGGGCCGTTTCAATGTCGCCAATCTGCTGGTGGTGGTCGCCTGCCTGGGTGCCCTGGGGGAATCGTTCGACCGCATCGTCGGGTTGCTGCCGACCTTGCAGCCGGTCAATGGCCGCATGAATCGGCTTGGCGGTGCGCCGGGGCAGCCGCTGGTGGTGGTCGACTATGCCCACACGCCCGACGCGCTGGAGCAGGTGCTGGGCGCATTGCGCGCGCATTGCGCCGGCCGCCTGATTTGCGTGTTTGGCTGCGGCGGCGAGCGGGATGCCGGCAAGCGGCCGCTGATGGGCGCCATCGTCGCGCGGCTGGCCGATGAGGCCATCGTCACCGATGACAACCCGCGCGGTGAAGACGGCACGGCCATCGTCGAAGGGATCGTCGCCGGCATGCCGGCCATGACGCCGCGCGTGGAGCGTGATCGCGCCCGCGCCATTCACCTGGCGCTGGCGCATGCGCGGCCCGGTGACGTGGTGCTGATTGCCGGCAAGGGCCACGAAACCTATCAAGATGGCGCGCAAGGCCGGCATCCGTTTGACGACATGGCGGTGGCGCACGGCGCGCTGGAGCATTGGCTCCGGGAGCCGCGCACGTGATGCGGCTCAAGACCATCGCCATGTGGACCCGCGGCCAACTGTCGGGCGCCGATGCCGAGGTGACGGGCGTGACGGTCGACAGCCGTCGCGTACAGCAGGGTGATCTGTATGTCGCCCTGCCGGGCGAGCGGGTCGACGGCCATGACTTTGTCGCCGCTGCGGCGGCGGCCGGCGCCAGTGGCGCGCTGGTGACGCACAAGGTCGCATGCGACCTGCCGCAGATCCTGGTTGCCGATGCCACGGTGGCACTGGGTGATCTGGCCAGCACCGTGCGCGCGCAGCATCACGCGCGCGTGGTTGGCATCACCGGTTCCAACGGCAAGACCACGGTCAAGACGTTGATCGCCGGCATCCTGCACCGGCACGGCCGCACGCACGTCAGCGCCGGTAATCACAACAATGAGCTGGGGCTGCCGTTGAGCCTGCTGGCGATGCCGGCCGACGCCGAGTTTGGCGTGTTCGAGATGGGCGCCGGCAAGCCCGGGGACATTGCCTACCTGGCAGGGATTGCGCGGCCCGAAGTAGGCCTGATCACGTTGATCGCGCCGGCTCATCTGGAACGGCTGGGCAGCATCGAAGGCGTGGCGCAGACCAAGGGCGCGCTGTACGAGGCGTTGCCGGCCGACGGTATTGCCGTCATCAATGCCGATGATGCGTTCGCGCCGTTTTTCACCGGGTTGGCCGGACCACGCCGCGTGGTGCGCTTCGGGCTGTGTGAGTCCGCCGAAGTCACGGCGCGCGACATCGCCTGCACCGACGCGGGCTCGACCTTCGTGCTGGTGACGCCGGCCGGCGCGGCGGCGGTGCAGCTGCCGTTGCCGGGACGGCACAACGTTGCCAATGCACTGGCCGCGGCGGCCGTGGCCTGGGCGATGGACGTGCCGCTGGCCACCATCGTGGCCGGCTTGAACGGTGCCGATGGCGTCGCCGGTCGCCTGCAGCGGCGCCGTGCGCGCGGTGGTGGCGTGGTGATCGACGATACCTACAACGCCAATCCGGGCTCGATGGCCGCGGCCATCGACACCTTGCTGCTGTGCCCCGGCGAACATTGGCTGGTGCTGGGTGACATGGCCGAGCTCGGACCGGATGCGGCGGCGCTGCATGCCGCGCTGGGCGCGCGGGCGCACGAGCGCGGTGTACGGCGCTTGTTTGCCGTCGGTCCGCTGGGCGCCTCGACGGTGGCGGCATTCGGCGTGCGCGGCGAGCACTTTGCCGACAAGGTCGCGCTGATTGCCGCCCTGCGCACGCGCTGGCATGCGGGCGTGGTTGGCCTGGTCAAGGGCTCGCATTCGGCCGGCATGGACGAAGTGGTGGCGGCGCTGGTCGACGACGGCGCCGCGACGCCTGCCAACACGGGAGGCGACAGCCATGTTGCTTGAACTTGCCGACTGGATGGCGCGCCACTTCACCGCGCTGCACCTGTTCCAGTACATCACCTTCCGCACCATCATGGCGGCGTTGACGGCGCTGTCCCTGTCGCTGTGGATGGGGCCGTGGCTGATCCGCGAACTGTCGGCACTCAAGGCCGGCCAGGTGGTGCGCAGCGATGGCCCGCAGACGCATCTGGCCAAGGCCGGCACGCCGACCATGGGCGGGGTGATGATCCTGTTTTCCGTCACCGTCGCCACGTTGCTGTGGGCCGACTTGCACAATCGGTATGTGTGGGTGGTGCTGGCGGTGATGTTGAGTTTCGGCGTCATCGGTTTTTATGACGACTACCGCAAGTTGGTGATGAAGGACAGTCGCGGCCTGCCGGCGCGCTGGAAGTATTTCTGGCAATCGGTGTGCGGACTGGCTGCCGCGGTGTTCCTGTACTGGGCGGCGCCGGCGGCGGTGATCGGCGGCGCGCCGGTGGCCGAAACGGCCTTGTATGTGCCGCTGTTCAAGCAGGTGGCGATTCCGCTGGGCGGCTTTTTCGTGCTGGTCGCCTATTTCATGATGGTCGGCTTTTCCAATGCGGTGAACCTGACCGATGGCCTGGACGGGCTGGCGATCATGCCCACGGTGCTGGTATCTGGCGCGCTGGGCATCTTTGCCTATCTGGCCGGCAACCGGGTGTTTTCCGAATACCTGGGCATCCCCTCGATCCCGGGCGCCGGCGAGCTGGCCATCTATTGCGGCGCATTGGCCGGCGCGGGGCTGGGCTTCCTGTGGTTCAACACTTATCCGGCGCAGGTGTTCATGGGCGACGTCGGCGCGCTGGCGATGGGCGCGGCGCTGGGCTGCGTGGCGGTGATCGTGCGCCAGGAAATCGTGTTGCTGGTCATGGGCGGCCTGTTCGTGATGGAGACGGTGTCGGTGATGCTGCAAGTCGGCAGCTTCAAGCTCACCGGCCGGCGCATCTTTCGCATGGCGCCGGTGCACCACCATTTCGAGCTCAAGGGTTGGCCCGAGCCTCGCGTCATCGTGCGTTTCTGGATCATCTCGGTCGTGCTGGTGTTGATCGGGCTTGCCACGTTGAAGGTGCGCTAGCCATGTTTTTCGATACCACCCAGGCCATTCGCCGCGAGGCGCCGCGCGGGCATTACGACCCGTGGCTGCTGGCCGGGCTGATTGCGCTGGCGGCAGTCGGCGTGGTCATGGTCACGTCAAGCTCCATTGCCGTGGCCGACAGCCAGCAGATGGGAGCGTTTTATTTCCTCAAGCGCCACCTGGTGTTCCTGGCGCTGGGCACGGCCTGTGCCCTTGTCGCCATGCGCGTCGAGCTCAAGATGCTGGAGACCCATGCGCGCTGGTTGCTGCTGTTGGGCCTGGTCCTGCTGCTGGCGGTGTTCGTGCCGCACTTCGGCATGCGCATCAATGGCGCGCGGCGCTGGCTGAATCTGGTGGTCACCACCTTCCAGCCGGTGGAGGCGGTCAAGCTGATCCTGGTGGTGTATGTGGCCAGCTATCTGGTGCGCCGCCGCGAGCAGGTGGAAACCCGGTTCTGGGGGCTGGCCAAGCCCATTGCCGTGGGCGGCGTCATCGTCATCCTGCTGCTGGCGCAGCCGGATTTCGGCTCGGCCACGCTGGTCATCGCGGTGACCATTGCCATGGTCTGGCTGGGTGGTGCGCGGCCGCTGCACCTGGCGGCGATGGCCTTGCCGTTGATGCCGCTGCTGTACGTGGCCGCCACCGGCGAGAGCTACCGCATGAAGCGGCTGACCTCGTTCATGGACCCGTGGAAGGATCCCTTCAACGATGGCTTCCAGCTGACGCAGTCGCTCATGGCCATTGGCCGTGGCGCGTGGGATGGCGTCGGCCTCGGCTCCAGCGTCCTGAAGCTGTCGTATCTGCCGGAGGCGCACACCGACTTCATCTTTGCCGTTATCGGCGAGGAGCTTGGGTTGGCCGGCGTGCTGCTGGTCATGGGCCTGTTTGCGCTGGTGGTCGGGCGCGGCCTGTATCTGGGCCTGCAGGGCATCGAGGCCAATCGCGCGTTTGCCGGGCATGTCGCCTTCGGCATTTCGCTGCTGCTGGCGATGCAGGCCATCGTGTCGGTGGGCGTCAACCTGGGGGCGTTGCCGACCAAGGGGCTGACTTTGCCACTCATCAGTTATGGCGGCTCGTCCATGGTGCTGACTTGTCTGATGGCCGGCGTACTGCTGCGCGCCACGTATGAAATCAACCGGGCCGTTGCCACCCGCCAGGCGCGCGAGAGCCTGCCCGCGGCCGCGGTGGCGTTTGATGCCCAGGTCAGCGCGCCGGTGCGCGAGGCGGTGAGCGCATGAACGCCGCCGCGCCCGTGCTGATCATGGCCGGCGGCACCGGCGGCCACATTTTCCCCGGCCTGGCCGTGGCCGAGTGCCTGCGCGCCCAAGGCGTGCCGGTGGTGTGGCTGGGCGCGCACGGCGGCATGGAGACGCGCGTGGTGCCGGAGCACGATGTGCCGTTGCGGTTGATTGCGGTCGGCGGCCTGCGCGGCAAGGGTTGGCGCACGCGGCTGGGCGCGCCCTTCATGTTGCTGCGCGCCCTGCATGCGGCGTGGCGCACCTTGCGCGCCGTACGACCGCGCAGCGTGTTGTCGATGGGCGGCTACGTCGCCGGACCGGGCGGCTTGGCGGCCTGGCTGCTGCGCATCCCGCTGGTGGTGCACGAACAAAACAGCATTGCCGGCTTGACCAATCGCACCTTGGCCCATCGTGCCCGGCGCGTGCTGGCCGGCTTTGCCGATGTGCTGCCGCAGGCGCAGTGGGTTGGCAACCCGGTGCGCGCCAGCATCGCCGGGGTGGTCGCACCAGCGCAGCGCTTTGCCGCGCGCAGCGGCCGGCCACGCCTGCTGGTGCTGGGCGGCAGCCTCGGTGCGCGGGCCTTGAACCTGGCGCTGCCGCGCGCGCTGGCGGCGATGCCGCCGGCACAGCGGCCGGATGTCGTGCATCAAAGTGGTCGGCGTGGTTTCGACGAGACTTGCGCCGCCTATGCCGCCGCCGGCGTGCAGGCGCAGATCGTGCCCTTCATCGATGACATGGCCGCGCGCTATGCGTGGGCCGACCTGGCCGTGTGCCGCGCCGGCGCCTTGACTGTGGCCGAGCTTGCCGCCGCCGGATTGGGCGCGCTGCTGGTGCCTTATCCGCACGCCGTCGACGACCACCAGACGCGCAATGCGCAGGTGCTGGTGGCTGTCGGCGCCGCGCAAATGCTTCAGGAAAACCCGCAAGGAGACTTCCCGCTGGACGTGGACATGTTGCAACAACGCCTGGAATCGCTGCTGGACAGCCGCTCGCACTTGCTCGCCATGGCTACGGCCGCGCGCACGCTGGCCAAGCCGGAGGCCGCGCAGGCCATTGCCCGCGCCTGCCTGGAGGTGGCGTCATGAATCTGCGCCGGTTGGTCGCGCACGAAGACCTGATGAACACGTTCCGCCGCGTGCACTTCATCGGCATTGGCGGTGTCGGCATGAGCGGCATTGCCGAAGTGCTGCACAACCTGGGCTACGCCGTTTCCGGTTCCGATCGCGCCGCTTCGCCCAACGTCCAGCATCTGCGCGGACTGGGTGTGACGGTCGCTGTCGGCCATGCCGCGGCCAATGTCGTTGGCGCCGATGTCGTGGTGACTTCCAGCGCGATCCACGCCGACAACCCCGAGCTGCTGGCAGCGCGCGAAGCGCGTATCCCGGTCATCGCCCGCGCGGAAATGCTGGGCGAGCTGATGCGCTTTCGCCGTGGCGTGGCCATTGCCGGCACGCACGGCAAGACCACCACCACCAGCCTCACGGCCAGCGTGCTGGCCGAGGCCGGCTACGACCCGACCTTCGTCATCGGCGGCCAGCTCAATGCCGCTGGCGCCAACGCACGACTGGGCAGCGGCCAGTATCTGGTGGCCGAGGCGGACGAGTCGGATGGCTCCTTCCTGCTGCTGTCGCCGGTGATTGCCGTCATCACCAACATCGACGCCGATCACCTGGAAAACTACGGTGGCGACTTTGCGCGGGTGAAGTCCGCCTTTGCCGACTTCCTGCATCGCCTGCCGTTCTACGGCCTGGCCGTGCTGTGCGTGGATGATGCCGAGGTAGCCGCCCTGGCCAAGACCACGGCGCGGCGCGTGATGACCTACGGCATCGCCACGGCCGACGCCGACGTGCGCGCGCTCAACGTCAGCCAGCATGGTTTCCAAATGCATTTTGATCTGGTGCTGCCCGGTCGCACGGCGCCGCTGGCGGTGCACTTGAACAGCCCGGGCCGGCACAACGTGCTCAACGCGCTGGCGGCGGCAGCCGTGGGCTGGCAGCTCGGCATCGAGGCCGAGACCATTGCCCAGGCGCTGCAGAACTTCCAGGGCGTTGGCCGACGCTTCCATCGCCGTGGTGAGATCGCCATCGACGGCGGCCATGTGCTGCTGGTCGACGACTATGGCCATCACCCGCGCGAGCTGGCGGCCGTGTTTGCGGCGGCGCGCGGCGGCTGGCCGCAGCGGCGCCTGGTGGTGGCTTTTCAGCCGCACCGCTATACGCGCACGCGTGACCTGCTCGATGACTTTGCCAATGTCCTGGCCGAGGTCGACGTGCTGGTGCTGACGGATGTCTATCCGGCTGGCGAAACGCCGATCCCCGGCGCCGACGGCCATGCGCTGGCGCGCGCGATTCGTGGCCGGCACAAGGTCGATCCGGTGCTGATCGATCACCCGCGCGAGCTGCGCGACACCTTGCCGGCGCTGCTGCGCGACGGTGATCTGCTGCTGTTGCTGGGTGCCGGCGACATTGGTGCGGTGGCGGTGCAGATTGCCCAGGGCGGCCAGTTGCTGACTGACGGGGGCACACCATGACGGCTGCCAGTCCAATGCGGGTGACCGAGGCGGCGCAGTTTGGCCGCGTCGCCGTGGTCATGGGCGGCACCTCGGCCGAGCGCGAGGTATCGCTCAACTCCGGCGCCAATGTGCTGGCGGCACTGCGCGCACGCGGCGTCGATGCCCATGCGGTCGACGGCATTCCGGCCCTGCTGGACGTCTTGCGGGCCGGGCATTACCAGCGTGTGTTCAACATCCTGCACGGCCAGCACGGCGGCGGTGAGGACGGCGTACTGCAAGGCGTGCTGGAGGCCTTGCACGTGCCGTATACCGGCTCGGGCGTGTTGGGCTCGGCGCTGTCGATGGACAAACCGCGGGCCAAGCGCGTGTGGCAGGCGCTGGGGCTGTCGACGCCGCGTTATGTCGCCCTGGCACGCGGTGTTGACGTGCACGCGGCGGCAGCACAGGTGGGTTTCCCGCTCATCGTCAAGCCGGCGTGCGAGGGTTCCAGCGTTGGCGTCACCCGGGTGTTTGGTGCCGATGAACTGGACAAGGCCGTGGCGCTGGCGCTGGCCTATCCGGGCGACCTGCTGATGGAAACCTTGATCGAGGGCGCGGAGTTGACCGTGTCCATCCTTGGCCGGCAGGTGCTGCCATCGATCCACATCGTGCCCAAGGCGGCGTTCTACGACTTCAACGCCAAGTATGTCGCCGAGGACACGCAGTACCTGTGCCCCGGCCTGCAGGGCGAGGCGGAACGGGCCGTGCAGGACCTCGCGCTGGCTGCGTTTGACGCGCTGGGCTGCAGCGGCTGGGGCCGGGTCGATGTGATGCGCGACGGCGCCGGCCGCAACTATCTCCTGGAGGTCAACACCGCCCCCGGCATGACCTCGCATTCGCTGGTGCCCAAGGCCGCGCAGGCCGCCGGCATCGACTATCAGGAGCTGTGCTGGCGCGTGCTGGAAACCAGCATGGACGACAAGCGGGGAATGGGGAACGGGGAACAGGGAACGGCAAGTACCACTTCCCCGGTCGCTGGTTCCCGTGGCCCGGCTCCGTCGGGGGACGCGCCATGAGTTTCCGTCCCATCGCCTGGCTCCTGGCCATCGTCCTGGTCGCCTTGCCGGTGGTTGGCGTGCTGCGCGGCTGGTTTGCCGTGCACAGCTGGCCGGTCACGCGCCTGACCGTGCAGGCTGATTTCCAGCATGTGAGCGCGGCGCAGATCCGCGCGGCGGTGGCACCGCGGCTGGACAAGGGTTTCTTCGCGCTGGATCTGGACGCGGTGCAAAAGGCCGTGGCCGCCCTGCCGTGGGTGGAGTCGGTCGAGGCGCGCAAGCGCTGGCCGGACACGCTGGTGCTGCGCGTGTACGAGCGCCAGCCGTTTGCGCGCTGGAACGAGAAGCAGCTGGTCAGCCGCCAGGGTGCCGTGTTTGCCGTGGCTGATGTCGCGAGCGAGCAGGCCTTGCCCGACTTGCGTGGGCCGGATTCGCATCTGGCCGAGGTGGTCAGTTTCTACGCCGAGACACGCAAGGCCTTTGCCCATACCCACCTGGATATTCACGGCGTCGCCTTGAGTGAGCGTGGCAGCTGGAGCCTGAGCACCGCCAGCGGCGCGCAGATCGTCATTGGCCCGCGTGAGTCGGCCGGGCGACGTTTGCGCCGCTTCCTGGGCGTATTTCCGCAGTTGATGGCTGGTCACACCGAGGGCTTTGCCTATGTCGACCTGCGCTACACCAATGGTTTTGCGGTGCGCTGGCCGCCGACGGTCGCAACCACGGCGGGAGGAGTGCCGCGCCCATGAAGACGCATAACGACAAGCAGCTGGTGGTCGGCCTGGACATCGGCACCTCCAAGGTAGTGGCCATCGTCGGCGAGTACGAGCCGGATCAGCCCATCACCATCATCGGCATCGGCACGCACGTTTCGCGCGGCATGAAGCGCGGATCGGTGGTGGACATCGAATCGACCGTGCACTCCATCCAGCACGCGGTGGAGGAGGCCGAGCTGATGGCCGGTTGCGACATCCGCTCGGTGTTTGCGTCGATTTCCGGCAGCCACCTGGAAACGCGCAACTCGCACGGCAGCGCCGCCATCCGCGATCGCGAGGTCACCGCCGCCGATCTGGAGCAGGTGCTGGAAGCGGCCAGCGCCGTGGCCATCCCGGCCGACCGCAAATTGCTGTTCAAGGAATCGCAGGAATACCGCATCGACGGCCAGGACGGCATCCGCAACCCGGTCGGCATGAGCGGCGTGCGGCTGGAGGCCAGCGTGCATCTGGTCACCGGCGCCGCCGCCGCGGTGCAAAACATCTCCAAGTGCATCCAGCGCTGCGGCCTCACCGTGGACGATCTGGTGCCCTCGGCCGTGGCCAGCGCCAAGGCCGTGCTGACCGACGACGAGCGCGAACTGGGCGTGTGCCTGGTCGACATCGGCGCCGGCACCACGGATATCGCCATCTATACCCAGGGCGCCATCCGCTTCACCGCCTCGCTGCCAGTCGGCGGTGACCAGGTCACCAACGACATTGCCTACGGCGTGCATACGCCGACCGCGCATGCCGAGGAAATCAAGATCAAGTACGCCTGCGCGCAGACCAACCTGGCGCGCGCCGAGGAAACCATCCAGGTGCCCAGCGTCGGCGACCGGCCGCCGCGCCGGCTGGCCCGCCAGTCGCTGGCGCAGAGCGTGCAGGCGCGCTACGAGGAAATCTTCGAGATGGTGCAGGACCAGCTGCGGCGCTCTGGCTACGAAAGCCTGGTCGCCGCCGGCGTGGTGCTGACCGGCGGCGCGGCGCGGATGGAAGGCGCGCTGGAACTGGCTGAAGAGATTTTCCACAAGCTGGTGCGCATTGGCGTGCCGCAGCAAGTCGAGGGCCTGGGCGATGTCGCCTCCAGCCCGCTGCACGCCACCGGCGTGGGCCTGCTGCTGCACGGCGCAAGGACCCATGGCGTGCGTTCCGGCGGCGCAGCGGGTGCGGGCGCCAATGATCTGGTGGGCAAGCTGCGCGGCTGGTTCAACCGCAACTTTTGAGACGAGGTTTTCAAGCTGACGCAGGACGCGCAGCAGGGCACTCATGGAGGCACGCCCGGCACCCGAGGCCGCCCTGTCGGCACGGGTAACAAAAACTACGGAGGACGGGAAATGATCGAACTGATTGAGAAGCTGGCACCTAACGCGGTGATCAAGGTCATTGGCGTGGGTGGGGGTGGCGGCAATGCCGTCGCACACATGCTCAACGCCAACATCGAAGGCGTGGAGTTCGTCGTCGCCAACACCGATGCGCAGGCGATGACCAACTGTGGTTCGCGCACGCATTTGCAGCTGGGCGGCAACGTGACCAAGGGTCTGGGTGCCGGCGCCAACCCGGAAGTGGGGCGGCAGGCGGCGCTGGAAGACCGCGAGCGCATCGAGGCGGTGCTGGAAGGCGCCGACATGGTGTTCATCACTGCCGGCATGGGCGGCGGCACCGGCACTGGCGCCGCGCCGGTAGTGGCACAGCTGGCCAAGGAAAAGGGCATCCTGACGGTGGCTGTCGTCACCAAGCCGTTCCCGTTCGAGGGGCGGCGGCGCATGCAGGTGGCGATCAAGGGCATCGAGGACTTGTCCCAGCACGTCGATTCGCTGATCACCGTGCCCAACGAGAAGCTGCTGTCCGTGCTCGGCCGTGACGTGACCCTGCTCAACGCCTTCAAGGCAGCCAACGACGTGCTGCAAGGCGCGGTACAGGGCATTGCCGACCTGATCACGGCGCCAGGCTTGATCAACGTCGACTTTGCCGACGTGCGCACCGTCATGTCCGAGATGGGCCTGGCCATGATGGGTTCGGGCACGGCGCGCGGCGACGACCGGGCGCAGGCAGCGGCCGAGGCGGCAATCAAGAACCCGCTGCTGGAGGACGTCAACTTGAACGGCGCCTGCGGCATCCTGGTCAACGTCACCGCCGGCCCCAACCTCACCATGCGCGAGTTTGACGAGATTGGCCGCATCATCCACGACTTTGCCAGCGAGGATGCGACCGTGGTGATCGGCACCTCGCTGGATATGGACATGCGCGACGACGTACGCGTGACCGTGGTGGCCACCGGTCTCAACCGTGCCATTGCCTCGCGCGAGACGCCCACCATCAAGCTGGTCGAGCCGCCGGCATTGCGGCCGCGTCCGGTGGTGCTGCGCACCGGCACGGGCAACGAGATCGTCGATTACGCGGTGCACGGCAATGCCAATGCCACGCCACGCCCGGAGTCGGCGCCAGCGGCCAAGGCGGATGGTGGCTATGACTACCTGGATATCCCGGCGTTCCTGCGTCGGCAGGCGGATTGACGGTCAGGAGACCCGGTGGCTGGCCGTGTGCGGCGCAAGGATTTCAGGGTGAAACCTGAATCTGCGCCGGCAATGGCCTGAACGTTGATGCGTGCCGGCGTGGCGCGCATGGGTGCGATGTGTCACAACCATGGCGGATTCCCGTCCTCCCATGGCGTGGCGCATCGCGCCCATGACGCCGCGCCGGCGGCGTGAAGACAACATGAAAGGTGCGTGAAGCAAAAGCAGACTGTACGGTACGGTTTGCTATTGGCATAGGTTAAGACTGTGTTAGTATCCGCTCCTGATTGGTGCTGCCACCGAGAGTACAACGACCCATGATCAAGCAACGTACGCTCAAGAATGTCATTCGAGCCACGGGTGTGGGCTTGCATACTGGCGACAAGGTCTACATGACGCTGCGTCCGGCCGCGCCCAACACCGGCATTGTTTTCCGCCGCACCGACCTCAATCCGCCCGTCGACATTCGCGCCCGTCAAGACAAGGTTGGCGACACGCGCCTGTCCACCACGCTGGTGCAGGACGCGGCGCGGGTCTCGACGGTGGAGCACCTGCTCTCGGCCATGGCTGGTCTTGGCATCGACAACGCCTACGTTGACCTGTCGGCGCCGGAAGTGCCGATCATGGATGGCAGCGCCGGCCCGTTCGTGTTCTTGCTGCAGTCTGCCGGCATAGAAGAGCAGAACGCGGCCAAGCGTTTCATCCGTATCAAGAAGCCGATCAAGGTGACCGACGGCGACAAGTGGGCCAGCTTCGAGCCGTTCGAGGGCTTCAAGGTCGGCTTCTCGATCGACTTCAATCATCCGATCATTTCCAAGCGCACCTCGCATGCCGAGATCGACTTCTCCACCACGTCCTACGTGAAGGAAGTCAGCCGCGCGCGTACCTTTGGTTTCATGCGCGACATCGAGGTGCTGCGCGAGCACAACCTGGCGCTGGGCGGCTCAATGGACAACGCCGTGGTGCTGGACGACTACCGCGTCCTCAACGAGGACGGCCTGCGTTACGAGGATGAGTTCGTCAAACACAAGATCCTCGACGCCATTGGCGACCTGTACCTGCTTGGCCATAGCTTGATTGGCGCCTACCACGCGCACAAATCCGGGCATGAGCTCAACAATCAATTGCTGCGTGCGCTGGTGGCCGACACCTCGGCGTGGGAAGAGGTGAGCTACCAGGATGATCCGGCGGTTTCGCCGATCTCCTACGCACATCCGGCGCAAGCGCTTTGATGTAGGCAAGCGTGCTGCCCAGACACGGATCAAGGCCACCACAAGGTGGCCTTGATCGTTTCAGTGCGGATTGTCGTCGGGTTTGGGCTTGATGGTGGCGCGGGGCGCCGCGGCACGGTCGTCGGCCACGTCGGCCAGCTTGAGATACATCTCGCGTAGCTTCGGGTCGGCGACACCGCTGGCAGCGCCGCGCAGGTGCCTGGCGGCCGCGGCGGACAGTTTTTTGCGCCGATCGACGGCGACGGGTGGCGGCTCGATGATCGTCACCTTGACCTTGAGCATGCTGGCGTGCACGCCCACCGCCCGCGCCGAGGCCAGGACAGTGGCTTGCATCAGGCGCAGGCGCGAGGCCCAGGCCGAGCTGCTGGCCAGGAACACCAACTGGCCACGGCGCACGTCGGCAAACCGCACCTGCTCGCGCAGCGGCGCAGGCAAGGTCTGGCGCAAGGCGCGGTCCAGCGCCTCAAGCGTATGCGCACGCCGGGCCAGGCTGGCAAAGGCGCCGCATTGCGCCAGTGCCTTGGGCTCGCTGCGCGCTCGCCGTGATGTCGCGCGGGGTGGCGTTGACACAGTGGGTTGGCTCCACGAGGTTCGCCCCCATCATACGACCAGCCGCGCCGCCGCCAAGCCGCGCGCGGGTCGCACAAACCGCGTGTAGTAAGATGCCCGATTGGCCCGCGTTGACTGCGGGCGCACTATCCACCACCGGAAAACCGATGTTCAACCGCCCCTTCAAGAACCTCTTCGGCAGTCACAATGAGCGGGTCATGCGTCAGCTTTACCGCACGGTCGCGCGCATCAATGCGCTGGAGCCGGAAACGGTCAAGCTGAGTGACGAAGACTTGCGCGCCAAGACCGACGAGTTCAAGCAGCGCTATGCCGGGGGTGAGTCGCTGGACAAGCTGCTGCCCGAGGCATTCGCGGTGGTGCGCGAAGCGTCCAAGCGCACACTCGGCCTGCGTCATTACGACGTACAGCTGGTTGGCGGCATGGTGCTGCATTCAGGCAAGATCGCCGAGATGCGCACCGGCGAAGGCAAGACCCTGGTTGCCACCTTGCCGGTCTATCTCAACGCCATTGCCGGTGACGGCGTGCACCTGGTCACGGTCAACGATTATCTGGCGCGGCGCGATGCGGCGCAGATGGGCGTGCTCTACAACTTCCTGGGCATGAGCGTGGGCGTGGTGTATCCGGGCATGGATCATGCCGACAAATCCGCCGCATACAACGCCGATATCACCTACGGCACCAACAACGAATTCGGCTTCGACTACCTGCGCGACAACATGGCGTTGTCCAAGGAGCAGCGTTTCCAGCGCGGCCTGCATTACGCCATCGTCGATGAAGTCGACTCGATCCTGATCGACGAGGCGCGTACGCCGCTGATCATCTCCGGCCCGGCCGAAGACTCCGAGCAGCTGTACTTGGCCGTCAACAAGGTCGTGCCGCACATGGTGCGCCAGACCGAGGAAGACGGCCCGGGCGACTACTGGGTGGACGAAAAGCAGAAGCAGGTACACATGTCCGAGGAAGGCATGGAGCACGCCGAGGAGCTGTTGCATGCCGCCGGCGTGCTCAGCGCCGACAGCGCCCTGTATGACTCCAAGAACCTCGCCGTCGTCCACCACATGAATGCCGCCCTGCGCGCGCATGGCATCTATCAGCGTGACGTCGATTACATCGTGCGCGATGGCGAAGTCATCATCGTCGATGAATTCACCGGCCGCACATTGGCCGGCCGGCGCTGGTCCGACGGCCTGCATCAGGCGGTCGAGGCCAAGGAAGGCGTGTCGATCCAGCGCGAAAACCAGACGATGGCGACGGTGACGTTCCAGAATCTGTTCCGCATGTACGACAAGCTTTCGGGCATGACCGGCACGGCCGATACGGAGGCTTTCGAGTTCGAGAGCATCTACGGCCTGGAAGTGGTGGTCATCCCCACCCACAAGCCGATGATCCGCGTCGACAACCAGGACATCATCTTCCTTTCCACCGGACCGAAATACCGTGCGGTGATCGAGGATGTGAAGACCCGCCACGCCGCTGGCCAGCCGGTGCTGGTGGGCACCACCTCGATCGAGGTCTCCGAGCTGTTGTCCACCGAGCTGAATGCTGCCGGCGTGCATCACGAAGTGCTCAACGCCAAGCAGCATGAGCGCGAGGCCTACATTGTCGCCCAGGCCGGCGCGCTGGGGCAGGTCACCATTGCCACCAACATGGCCGGCCGCGGTACCGACATCGTGCTTGGCGGCAGCCTGGAAAAAGCCTTGGCCGACTTGCCGGCCGATGCCAGCGAAGCCGACCGCCAGGCCGCGCGCGACCGATGGCAGGAGCAGCATGATCTGGTGCTGGCCGCCGGCGGCCTGCACATCATCGGTACCGAGCGCCACGAGTCGCGCCGCATCGACAACCAGCTGCGCGGGCGTTCCGGCCGTCAGGGCGACCCTGGTTCGTCACGCTTCTATCTGTCGCTGGACGACAACCTGCTGCGCATTTTTGGTGGCGAAGGGCTGGTGCGCTGGATGAAGCGCTTCGGCATGAAGGATGACGATGCGCTGGAGGACCGCATGGTCAGCCGGCAAATCGAGAAAGCCCAGCGCAAGGTCGAGCAGCACAACTTCGACATCCGCAAGCATCTCCTGGAATTCGACGACGTCGCCAACGACCAGCGCAAGGTGATCTACACCCAGCGTGATGAATTGCTCGAGGGCGAGGAGGTGGCCGAGACCGTCGCCGACATCCGCGAGGATGTGGTGCGCACCATCGTGCGTGCGCATGTACCGGCTGACAGCATCGACGAACAGTGGGACATCCCCGGCCTGGACAAGGATTTGATCACCGAGTTCGGGCTCGATCTGGGCATGGTCAGCTGGTTTGAACAGCAGGCCGAGGTCGACTCCGAGCGCATCCTCAACCATGTGATGGAAGGCATGGACGGCATGTTCCGGGCCAAGGAACAGCAGATTGGCGCCGAAACCATGCGCCAGCTGGAAAAGCACGTCATGCTTACCGTGGTCGACAATGCGTGGAAGGATCACCTGGCCAACATGGATTATCTGCGCCAGAGCATTTCGCTGGTCGGCTATGCGCAGCAGGATCCCAAGCAGGCCTTCAAACGCGAGGCGTTCCGGTTGTTCTCCGAGATGCTCGATCGCATCAAGACCGAGGTGGTGCAGATGCTGGCGCGCATCCGCGTGCGCTCGGAAGAGGAAGTGGCTGCCATGGAGGCCGAGCAGCAGCGCATTGCCGCCCGATTGCAGCAGCAGATGCAAGCCAGCGGTGGTGGCGCGCCTGTTGGCGGCGCATTCGGCGGCACGCCGGAAGAATCCGCCGACAACGTCACCATGCCGCGGCGACCGGCGCAGCTGGCCGGACCCAAGATCGGGCGCAATGATCCGTGTCCGTGCGGCTCAGGCAAGAAGTACAAGCACTGCCACGGCCGGCTGAACTGACGTCTGCCGTGGCGGGCGCCACCGGTCGATTTTGACCGGAATGCCCCGTTTGATCTGCGCCCTGTCGCAGGCGGTACTTGCCACGCACTGACCACGTGGCAGGGCAGGGTCAGTGCCTGCCGCAAGCTCGCGTGATCCCGGCTTCAGTCGTGCGGGCCGCCTTGCAGTGCGCGATGCGGGTCGGCATCGACGCTGATGTAGCGCAACTCCGGCTCGTCCAGCGCCAGCGCCGTGAGCTTGCCACCCCACACGCAGCCGGTGTCGATGGCGTGCACGCCAAAGCCGACGAAGCGCCCCAAGGCCGACCAATGGCCGCAAACGACGCGCAGGTTGCGCCGACGCATGCCCGGTACTTCAAACCACGGATACAGGCCTGGTTTTTGCGTGCCAGGCGTGCCCTTGGCGTCAAAGTCCATGCGGCCGTTGACGTCGCAGTAGCGCATGCGGGTCAGGGTGTTGATTGCCGCGCGGTGCCGCTCCAAACCCTGCAGCCGGCCCGACCACACCGCCGGGTGGTTGCCGAACAGATTGCGCAGCAGCTTGCCGTGGCGCGGACTGGAGAGCTCGCGCTCCACTTCGCGGGCGGCGCGTTGCGCCTGCGCCAGCGTCCACGACGGCGCCAGACCGGCGTGGATCATCGTCCAGCCGAGGGCTTCGTCGTGTTGCAGCAATTTCTGCGAGCGCAGCCATTCGAACAACACTGGCGCGTCATGGGCAAACAGCACCTCGCGCAATTCCGGATTGACCCGTGCCTGCGCGTCCGGGCGGCGCTGCGCGATGGCCAGCAGGCTCAGGTCGTGATTGCCCAGGGTGATCACGGCGTGTTCGCGCAGGCTGTGGATCAGGCGCAGGGTTTCCAGTGATTGTCCGCCGCGATTGACCAGGTCGCCGCAGAACCACAACCGGTCGCGCGCCGGGTCGAAGCGCAGCTTCTCCAGCAATCGCTGCAACTCGGGATAGCATCCCTGCACGTCACCGATGGCGTAAGTGGCCATGCCCGGCCGTCAGTGCAAGGTGCGTGGAATGGACAGCGTGAACGTGGGGATGGGCGCCTCGAAGCTGGTGCCGTCGTCGGCCAGCATCTGGTAACTGCCGCCCATGGTGCCCACTGGCGTTTCCAGGATGGCGCCGGAGGTGTACTCGTAGTCGTCGCCCGGGCGCATCCATGGTTGTTCGCCGATCACGCCGTCGCCGCGCACTTCCTCGACCTTGCCGTTGGCATGGGTGATCAACCAGTGCCGGCCCAACAGGCGCGCCGATATCGCGCCGGCGTTGCGCAGACGCACGGTGTAGGCAAAGACGAAGCGGTTGTCGTGCGGCCGTGATTGATCGGCGACGAAGCGGGATTGAACCTGCACTTCAATGGTGTAGGCAGATTTTTCAGTCATGCTGGGATTGTACGGCCTGACGCGCTGGTTGGGGCGTCGCACGCAGCTCAACGCGGTGTGTGCACACGCGTGCTGGCGAGCATATGCGCCAGGCGCACAAACGCGTCCGGCGGAAGGGTCTCGGCGCGCACGCGCGGGTCGATGCCGGCGCCGACGATGGCGTCGTGATTGAGCAATTGGCGTAGCGCATTACCCAGCGTCTTGCGGCGCTGGCCGAAGGCTGCCTTGACCACGTCGGCGATGTCGGTGGCGTCGACCACCGGTCGGGCCGATGCTGCCAATGGCCGCAGGCGAACGACCGCCGAGTCCACTTTGGGCGGTGGGCGGAAGGCGCGCGCAGGCACGTCAAACAGGGGCTCGACCGCGCACGAGAGCTGCAACATCACCGACAGCCGGCCGTAGACCTTGCTGCCGGGTGCAGCGGCCATGCGTTCGACGACTTCCTTTTGCAGCATGAAGTGCATGTCGTCGATCACCGCCAGATGCTTGAGGCAATGAAACAGGATCGGGCTGGAGATGTAATACGGCAGGTTGCCGGCGATGCGCCAGCGATCGATGCCGTGCTGGTGCGCCAACGCGGTCAGGTCGACGGTGAGCAGGTCGGCGTGGATGAGTTCAAGCGCACCAACGCCCTGCGCGCGATCGCGCAGCACCGGCAGCAGATCCGTATCCAGCTCGATGGCGGTGAGCTTGCCGGCCGCGGCCAGCAACGGCAGGGTCAGCGCGCCTTCGCCGGGGCCGATCTCCAGCACGGCGTCATCGTCGCGTGGCGCGACGGCGCGCACGATGCGCTCGATATAGCTGGACTCGGCCAGGAAATGCTGGCCGAGGCTTTTCTTCGGTCGCGCGCTCATGAGTACGGCAGCGCGCGATGTAGCGCGCGCGGCGCATGTGGCATGGATCGACCTCGACTCATGTCCGGCCCTTTGCGGTGTTCATGCTTCTGCGCACCAGGGCCAATGCGAGATTGACTGCTGCCATCAGGCTGGCCGGATTGGCCGTTCCACTGCCGGCAAGGTCCAGCGCGGTGCCGTGGTCAACCGAGGTGCGGATGAAAGGCAGGCCCAGCGTGATGTTGACGGTGGTGTCGAACGCCTCGCTCTTCAGCACCGGCAGCGCCTGGTCGTGATACATCGCCAGTACCGCGTCGTAGCGTTCGCGCTGCGCGGGAACGAAGGCCGTGTCGGCCGGCAGCGGGCCAAGCAGGCGCAGGCCTTGCGCGCGCAGCGTGTCCAGCGTCGGGATGATGATGTCGATTTCCTCGCGGCCGATGTGGCCAGCTTCACCGGCGTGCGGGTTGAGGCCGAGTACGGCAATGCGCGGCGCGGCAATGGCGAAGCGGGTCTTGAGCTCGGCGTCGACGATGCGCAGGACGCCGGTCAGCAGCTGCGGCGTGATGGCTGCCGGCACGGCGGCGAGCGGAAGATGCGTGGTCGCCAAAGCGACGCGCAGGTTTGCGCTGGCCAGCATCATCACCACGGCGGCATGCGCACGCTGGGCGAAAAATTCGGTGTGGCCGCGAAACGGCGTACCTGCCTCGTTGATCGTCGCCTTTTGCAGTGGCGCGGTGACGAGCGCGGCGTAATGCCCGGCCAGGCAGCCATCGGCGGCTGCGGCCAGCGTGGCCAAGACGTGGCTGGCGTTGCGCGGGTCGGGGTGGCCCGGGCTTTCGGTTGTGTCCAGCGGGATGTGGTGGACGCGCAGCTCGCCGCGGGCGCGGTGGGCGCAGGGCGTACCGTCATCCTCACGCAGGTGAAGCGTTGCGCCGCAGCGACGGGCCGCGCGCTGCAGCAGGTCGCGGTCGGTGATGGCAATGAGATCGGCGGGGATCGAACTGGCAGCGAGCCGTACCAGCAGCTCGGGGCCGACACCGGCCGGCTCGCCGGCGGTGATGGCCAGTCGCGGCAGCGTGGTGTTCACCCCGCCTGTGACGCGCCAGCGGCGCCCTTGTCGGCGTCACGCAACTCCGGCACCAGGATTTGCACGTAGGCATTGGCGCGCAGTTCGCGCAGGAAGTCGTCGTAGGCCTGCTCGGCCTTGCGGTTGCCGATGGATTGGCGCGCCTGGTTGCGGGCGATCTCGTCGGTCAGGTCGCTCTGGCGCGTACCCAGGCGCTGGATCAGGTGCCAGCCAGCCTCGGTCTGGAACGGCTGGGAGACCTCATTGTCCTTGAGCGACTCCAGTTGCTGGGCAACGGTGGTGCCCCATGCCTGCGGCTGGAACCAGCCCATGTCGCCGCCGAGATTGGCGGTGGTGTCGTCCTTGGACTCCTTCTTGGCCAAGGCGGCGAAATCCTCGTGCTTGTCGACGATGCGCGTATACAGGTCGCGGGCGGTTTGCTCGGCCTGGGCCGGCGTCACCAGTTCGCTGGGTTTGATCAGGATTTGCCGGGCGTGATATTCGGTCACCAGCTTGCGGCTGGCCTGGCGTTGGTCGATCAGCTTGAGGATGTGAAAACCGGTGGGGCCGCGCAGTGGCGGGCTCACGCTGCCCACCTGCATGTTGCTGACGGCGTCGGCAAACGCCGGCGGGACTTCGTCGAGCCGGCGCCAGCCCAGATCGCCGCCGTCCAGCGCATTGGGCGCGTCGGAGAAACGGATGGCCGCGGCGTTGAAATCCATGCCACCCTTGATCGCCGCTTCGGCTTGCGCCGCCTTGGCCTGGCTGGCCTGGATGGCGGCGGCGTCGGCGCCGGCCGGGATGCTGATCTGGATGTGCCCCAGGTGCACCTCGCCATTTTTGTAGGTCGGGCTTTGCAGCAGGTTGTCTATTTCGCTGTCGGCGACCGAGACCGAATCATGCACGACGCTTTCGTGCAGGCGCTGGACCGTGATCTGGTCGGCCAGTTGCTGGCGAAATTGCGCAAAGCTGCCGGTGCGCTCAACTTCGCCGCGCAGCTGCTCGGGTGTGAGCTTGTTTTGTGCGGCGACGCCGTCCACGGCCTGATCGACGTCGGCATCGGAAACGCGGATGCCTTGATCCTGCGCCTTCTGCACTTGCAACCGCATCAGCACCAGGCGATCCAGTACCTGCTTGCGCAGCACGTTCAGCGGTGGCAGCTGTCCGGGTTGGTTGGCATATTGCTGCTGCACCGAATGCACCGCGTCGTCCAGCTCGCTTTGCAAGATGACATCGTCGTTGGCGACGGCAACGATGCGGTCCAGCGGCTGGTTGGCCGTGCTGGCGCCGGGCAGCAGCTGCGCATGCGCCGTGCAGGTGAACACGCCTGCCAGCAGGAAAAGTGCGATCGATCGCTTCATGGGGGATGAGAACCTGTATCGCCGAAGCGTTTGCGGTTTATTGATAGCCGAGAATATCACGCTGCAAAAGCGGCCTGATCTGGCCGCCGGTCGCGCCCAGACCCTTGAACACGATCTCGAACAGCACCGCGTTGTCGCGCTTGTCGAGGTTGGCTGGCTTGGAGGCCGGACCATAGCCGTAATAGCCTTGATTGACATAGCTGCGCGCCACCAGGCGCAGGCTCACGCAGCAACTGTCGAACTGCACGCCGGCCAGCGCCTCGACCATGCGCCGGTCGGGCACCGACCACGCCGCCGAGCCGACCAGGCGCCAGCGCTCCGACAGCGGGTAGACCGCCGAGGCACTGTATTGTTCCAACAGGTTGCGCCGGTAGCGGTAGGCGAAGTTGAGGATGCCGTCCGTCGCCACGCGTCGCTGCAATTCAAACGTGCCCATGTCGGTGCGGTGCGTGTTCGGGCTCCACTGGTAGGCGCTGTTGACCCGCCACTGGTCGTTCAACTGCACGCTGGCCTGCGCCACGTAGGCCGAATTGGCCCAGTCGGTGCCCAGTACCCGCTGCGGGCTGAAGTAATGGATCTGGCCAATGCTGGCCGACGCGCGCTCGGCGCCCTGGTCGTCCAGCAATCGCGTGGACAGCGCCGCGGTCAGGTTGTTGGCGTCCATTTGCCGGTCGGCACCGGAAAACTGGTTGGGTGAGAACAGCTGCCAGTAATCGAACGACATCAGGTTGGTGTTGAACAGCGGCAGGTTGGACTGGTTGCGGTAGGGCACGTATAGGTAATACAGCCGCGGCTCCAGCGTCTGCGTGTAGTCGTGGCCGAACAGCGCCGCGGTGCGCTCGAAGATCAGGCCGCTGTCGATGCTGGTGATGGGCACGGCGCGACTGGGTGATTGCGCCGTGAACGGCGAAGTGGCGCCAGCCCCCAGCCTGCCGCCGTAGCCGTAGCGCTGGTAATCGTTGCCCAGGTCGTAGGTGGTGTAGCGATAGGCCAGACGCGGGCGCACGAACCACGCCGGACCGCCAAAGCTGGCGGCCAGATACGGGTACACGTCCAGCCGCTGGCCTTCGACGTAGCCGGGTTTGCGAAACGCCACCGCGCTCGACGTCAGCCCGGTTTCCAGCCAGCGCGACAGTGGCAGGTCGAGGTTGAAGGCGGCGTAGGGCAGCTGCCGGTAGGGCAACGCCGAGTCATTGAGGAACGGATTGGTGTTCTGGTAGGCCACGCCGCCAAAGGCCGCGCTCCACCATGTGCCGCCGCCGCTGATTGCCGCCGAGGAGGGCAGCGAGTAGATCGTGGTGGCGGTGTCGGCGTTGGCGAAGTCGTACAGGTAGCTGGCATCGGACACGCGGTTGATCGAGGTGCTGAAGGACCAGCTGTCCCCCAAGTGCGTGCGGTCGGCGTAGTTCAGCAGGTAGCGGTCGGTACCGTCGGTATCGGCCAGCGCGCTGGGGGTACCGTGGTCGTTGGCCAGGTAGTGCACGCTGAGCTGGCCGTTGGTGCCGGGCAGCAGGTAGCGGAACTCGCCGCCCAGCATCACGCCACGCTCGCTGTAGTACGTCGGCTCCAGCGTGGCGTCGTAGTTGGGGGCGAGATTCAGGTAATACGGCGTGCTGACCTGGTAGCCCGAACGTGTCGTGTGGCCGAGGGTTGGATACAGGAAGCCGCTCTTGCGCCGGTCGTCGGTGGGAAAGCTGAAATACGGCAAATACAGGAACGGTACGTTGCCCAGGCGCAACGTGGCGTTGCGCGCCACGCCCACGCCGATGTCCTTGTCGATGGTGATCGACTTGGCACGAAACTCCCATACGTGATGGCCGACATCGCAGGTGGAGTAGGTCGCGCCGGTGTAGCGCGAGCGCTGCGCGTCGAACATCTGGCCTTGGCGGGCGACGCCATTGCCGCGCGAGTCCAGCATCTGGTAACGCACGTCATCGGCCGTGCCGGTGCGCGCCGCGGTGTTGCCGCGCATGTGCGTGGCGGCCAGCAGTTGCCCGGCCTGCTGGTAACGTACATTGCCGCGCGCGTCGTAGTCGGTGGTGGTGTCGTTGTAGTCGACCGCATCGGCCTGCAATTGCTGGTCGGCGCGGCGCAGGCGGACCTCGCCGGTCAGCCGATAGCGGGTCTGGCTGGAGCTGTCGACGTGCGTGGCGTCGGCATAGGTTGCGCTGGTGTCGCGCTCGTCGCTGCGCTGGCCCAGCGTGGGGTCGTAGAACGCCAGCAGCGCATTGGGTCGGCACATGGCGTAGTTGAGCGGCTGCGGCGCGCAATGAAAACTGCCCAGCGGGCAAGCCACGGGTTCTGCCGTGGAGGCCGGCGCGGCTTGCGCCGTGGTGCCAAGCAGGGCCAGTGCCGCGGCGGTGGCAAGCAGGCGGCGGGGAGGAAAGCGCGATGTCACATTCAGACCTGCAAGCCGTAAAGGCCCGTCAAATTAGCAGAAACGCCCGTCGCCTGGCGGTCGCGGCGTCGGGCAGCGGCGGTGTATTCAGGCGGTGTGGCCGCAGGTTGCGGCGCGTGGATGGCAGCGCGGCTCATTCCAGCAAGGCGCCAACATGGGCACGGGCGCATTCGGCCAGTGCCGCCAGATCGTAACCGCCCTCCAGGCTGGATATCACGCGACCGCCGGCGTGCGCCTGCGCCAGCGCCGCGAGGCGGACAGTGAGCCAGGCGTAATCCTCGCCACCCAGGTTGAGCTGGGCCAGCGGATCACGCCGATGGGCGTCGAAGCCGGCGCTGATCAACACCAGCTGCGGACGAAAGGCATGCAGTCGCGGCAGCAGCAGGTCGTTCCACAGCGCGCGGAATTCCTGCGAACCGGCGCCCGCGGGCAGCGTGCCGTTGATGATGTTGCCCACGCCGCGCTCGGTCTCGGCGCCGGTACCGGGATACAGTGGCCATTGATGGCTGGAGGCAAACAGCACGCGTGGCTCGTGTTCGAAGATCGCCTGCGTACCGTTGCCGTGATGCACGTCGAAATCGGCAATGGCCACGCGCTTGAGCCCATGCACGGCCAGCGCGTGCGCGGCACCGACGGCAATGTTGTTGAACAGGCAAAAACCCATGGCCTGCTCGCGTGTGGCGTGATGACCGGGTGGGCGTACGGCACAGAAGGCATGCCGCCACGGGCTGGTCATCACGGCATCGACCGCTGCGGTGACTGCGCCAGCGGCGCGCAACGCGGCTTGCGGCGAAGCGGCGTTGACCCAGGTGTCGGCATCCAGCGCCCGCGGCGTGTCGCCCTCCGCTGGCTGCAGGATGGCGTCGATATGGGCCACGCCGTGCACGCGCAGCAAGGCCTCACGCGTAGCACCGGGGGCCTCGATGCGCTCCATCGCGGCGAAGCGGTCGTGGTCGAGCGCGTGCAGGACGGCGTGCAGCCGCGCCGGACGCTCGGCGTGGCCCTCGCCGGGATCGTGTTGCAGGCAGTCGGGGTGCGTGTACAGGCGCAACACGCGGGAGGACTCAGCTTGCCGGTTTGGGCTGGGGTTTGGGCTTGGGGCGGCGTTCGTGTTGCCACAGCACTTCGCCATGGCCATCGGCCCGCGCCAGTACGCGACAGATGACGAACAGCAGATCGGACAGGCGGTTGAGATAGTGCTGCGGCTGCACGCGGACGGCTTCCTCGCGTGCCAGCGCCACCACGGCGCGTTCGGCGCGCCGGCAGGTGGTGCGCGCCAAATGACCGCATGCCGCGGCCATGCCGCCGCCGGGCAGGATGAACTCCTTGAGCGGTGGCAACGGCTCGTTCAAGTCATCAAGGATTGATTCCAGCCGGGTGACGTCGGCGTCGCGCACGGTTTCCATGCCGGGGATGCACAGCTCGCCACCGAGGTCGAACAGGTCATGCTGCACCTGGGTCAGCGCCTCGCGCACGGCGTCGGGCACGTTGGGCGCGGCCAGCACCATGCCGATGGTGCTGTTGAGCTCATCGACGGTGCCGTACGCGGTGACGCGCAGTGAATCCTTGCCTACGCGCGTGCCATCGCCCAGGCCGGTGGAACCATCGTCGCCGGTGCGGGTGTAGATGCGTGACAGCCGGTTGCCCATGGCGACCTCAGTGCGCCAGCGCGCGCGTTGCCGTGCGGTGGGTCAACGTGATGGCGGCAACGTGAAGCAGTGCGCCAATGCCAACATACAATGCCGTGGTGCCGAGGAAGGGCGCGTACCAATCGCCCAGGTTGGCCAGCCACGCACCGGTGCCGCGCGGCAGCGGCACGCTGGCGCTCAGCCAGTAGAAGCTGCCGTTGGAAATGAGATAGCACGCCGCTTCGCTGACCAGTAGCGCGCCCGCAGCCATGCCCAGGGTGGACAACTTCAAGCCACGGTGGTGTGCCGCCAGCCAGCTGCCGCCAAGCCACAGCGCGCCGAGATAGGCCGGCATGGTCCAGTACGCTGGCGACACGCAGTAATGCGTCCAGAAATTGAGGCCCTGGCCGGTGATGACCAGGAAGTCGATGACCACCGCTTCGGCAAGCAGCAGCACGAAAGCCCAGCGCGCACTGCCGCGCAACCAGAACCCGGCCAGGAAGAACACGCCCCAGGATGCATCGGGGATCACGTCGAAGTGATGCAGACGCGTGGCCGCCAGCACCAGCGCCAGTGCCAGAAAGATGCCAAGGCGTTGCAGCGAAGTCTTTTCCATTGCGGTTCCGTAAGCAGGGCAAGCAGGGCTTCAAGTCTATCGCAACCGCGCCGCGGCCAGACCGCCCACAGGTATGATTCACATCATGCAAACCCCAATCGATCCCCGCAGCGTCCTGGTCGTTGGTGGCGGGCTGGTGGGCGCCAGCCTGGCCATTGCACTGGATGCGGCCGGCATGCCGGTGACGCTGGTCGAGGCCAGCGCGCCACGGGTGGGCGCGCAGCCCAGTTACGACGAACGCAACCTGGCGTTGGCCCATGCCAGCGTCAACGGTTTGCGTAGCCTGGGCGTGTGGGCGCATGCCAGCGATGGCGCCACGCCGATCCGCCAGGTGCGGGTATCGCGTGCCGGCGACTTTGGCAGCACGCGCATCACGGCCGCCGCGCAGGGCGTACCGGCATTGGGCTGGACCTTGCCGGCGCGCGAGCTTGGCGCGGCGCTGCTGGCGCGGCTCGACGCCTGTCGCCGGCTGACGCGGCTGGCGCCGGCCGCACTGGTGGGCTTGGCACCGCAAGCGGCTGGCTGGCGCGCCACCTTGCGCACGGCACAGGGCGAGCAAGATGTCGATGCGGCATTGCTGGTCGGCGCCGACGGCACGCACTCGTTCGTGCGCGAGGCCCTGCGTATCGGTGCTGATCATCATGACTATCGCCAGACCTTGTTTGTCAGCACGGTGACGCCTGGCCATGCGCACGAGCAGCGCGCATTCGAGCGTTTCACCGACGACGGGCCGGTAGCCCTGCTGCCGCTGGCTGGCGGCCATTGCGGCCTGGTGCTCACAGTGGCCGCCGATGACGCCGAGCGCGTGGCGACGCTGGACGACGACGCCTATCTGACGCTGGCGCAGCGGCGCTTTGGCTGGCGGCTGGGTCGGCTGTCGCGCCCCGGCCGGCGTTTCCCGTATGCGGTCCATCGCGTGCTGGCCGAGGCGTTGACGGCGCGTCGTGCCGTGCTGGTCGGCAATGCCGCGCAGACCATCCATCCCATTGGCGCGCAGGGTTTCAACCTGGGCCTGCGTGATGCATTGACGCTGGCCGAGATGCTTGCCGATGCGGCCGATGCCGGCGCGGCGGATCTGTTGGCTGCCTATGCCACGCGGCGTGCGGCTGATCGCGACGGCACCACGGCGACCAGCCACGCATTGGTGCAACTGGCCTGCCTGCGCCAGCCGTTGTTGTCGCCGCTGCGCAGCCTGGCCTTGTTCGCCTGCGATCGATTGCCACCGTTGCAGCAGGCGCTGGCGCGGCGCGGCATGGGCTATCGCGGCCAGTCGCCACGCGCAGTGCTGGAGCCATTGTCGTGACGGCGGCGGGCGGATCGACGCGACGCCGCGCCACGGCGCTGGATGTCACGGTCGTCGGCGGCGGCATGGCCGGCGCAGCCACGGCGTTGGCACTGGCACAAGCCGGATTTGCCACGGCGCTGCTGGAGCGGCGCGAGCCGGCACCGTGGTCGGCGGGTGGCGAACTGGATTTGCGCGTCGTCGGGCTGGCGCCATCGTCTATCGCCCTGTTGTCGGAATTGGGCGTATGGACGTCCATACGTGCAGCGCGCTGCGGCACCTACACACGCATGCACGTGTGGGATGCGTGTTCCGGCGCGGCGCTGGATTTTGCCGCGGCTGATACCGGCCACGAGGCGTTGGGCTGCATCGTCGAGAATGCCTTGGTGCAGCGCACGTTGTGGGATGCCTTGCCGGCGGCCGGCGTGCGCGTGCTGTGCCCCGTCCAGGTCGAAGGCATGCGGCTGCGCGAGCACGACATCGAGCTGCAGCTGGCCGACAGGGACGCGGTGCATTCGCGCTTGCTGGTTGCCGCCGACGGCGGCGGCTCGCGCTTGCGGCAGTGGGCCGGCATCGATACGCGTGGCCGCGATTACGCACAGACGGCGGTGGTCGCCCACGTCGGCACCACGCGTGCGCATCAGGATACGGCGTGGCAGCGTTTCCTTCCTGGCGGTCCATTGGCCCTGCTGCCGCTGGCTGACGGGCGCAGCTCCATTGTCTGGTCGCTGCCGCGGGACGAGGCGCAGCGCGTGTTGGCATTGGGTGATGACGCCTTCATGCAGGCGCTGGGCGCGGCCAGCGATTTCCGGCTGGGGCCGATCACGACCACCACGTCGCGCGCGGGGTTCCCACTCAAATTGCAATTGGCCAAGAGCTACCAGGCGCCGCGGCTGGTGTTGCTGGGCGACGCTGCGCACAGCGTGCATCCGCTGGCTGGGCAGGGCGTGAATCTCGGGCTGCGCGATGTGGCGCAGTTGCGCGAGACCTTGCTGGCGGCCCGCGCAGCCGGCCGTGATCTTGGTGCGGCACCGGTCCTGCGCCGCTATGCCCGGCGTCGGCGCAGCGCCGATACGCTCGACGGCCTGGGCTTTGATGCCTTGCAGCGCATGTATGCGTGGCGGCTGCCGCCACTGGTAGGTGCGCGTGCCGTGGGTATCAAGGTGCTCAATCATCTACCCGGCCTCAGGCACGCACTGGCGCGTCATGCCGCCGGGGTGTAATCACCGGCAAGTTGGCCAAACGAATCGGGAGAACACCATGCGCATGTTTCGCCATTGCTGCTTGTGGTTGTTGTTGGCCGCGCCGTGGGTGGCCAGCGCGGCCATGGTGCAAAAGCCCGTGACCTGGACGCAGGACGGGGTGACTTTCCGCAGCGTGCTGATTTATGACGACGCGACCACCACGCCACGGCCGGGCCTGGTGATGGTGCCCAATTGGTACGGCGTCAATGCCGCGGCCATCGCCAAGGCGCAGTCCATTGCCGGCAGGGATTACGTCATTTTGCTCACCGATGTGTACGGCGAGCACGTGCGACCGACGGATGCCAAGCAGGCACAGGCGGCCGTCGCACCGTTGTATGGCCAGCGCCCGCTGCTGCGCTCGCGCATGCAGCAGGCACTGGCGCAGCTGCGCGCGCAAGCCGACAACGCGCCGCTGGATGTCCGGCATCTGGCGGCGATCGGGTTTTGCTTTGGTGGTTCGGCGGTGCTGGACCTGGCGCGCAGTGGCGCGGATCTGGCTGCCGTGGTGTCCTTCCATGGTGGCCTGGCTACCGATGATCCCGGCTTGTCGCGACACATCAAGGCGCGCGTGCTGGCCATGAACGGCGCCGACGACAAGGGCACCATGCCCGATGCCGGCAAGTTCATGGACGAGATGCGCCAGAGTCCGGCCGATTGGCAATTCGTCGTCATCGGCCACGCCGTGCATTGCTTCACCGAGGTGGGTGAAAACTCACCGGGCTGCCGCTATGACGCGCGCGCGGCGGCGCGCAGCTACCAGTTGATGCACAGCTGGCTGGACGCAGCCTTTGCCGGCAAGTAGCCGGTTGACGCGGCGGGCTCAGTGGTTGCGCTGCACCGCGTAGTCGGCAAGCGTTGCCAACGCTTCGCGCTGCGGTGAATCCGGCAGGGCGGCCAGCGCCTCGCGCGCGGCCGTGGCGTGACGGACCGCGCATTGTTGCGTGCGTTGCAGGGCGCCGCTGTCGCGGATGGCGTTGAGGATGGGTTCCAGCGCGCCGACGTTGCCGTGCACGATGGCCTCGCGCAGCACCTGCGCGCGGCCGGCATCGACCGCTTCCAGCGCGTAGATCAGGGGCAGAGTGGGCTTGCCGTCCATCAGGTCGTCGCCCACGTTCTTGCCCAGCGTGCCGGCGTCGCTGGTGTAATCGAGCAAGTCGTCAGCAATCTGGAAGGCATAGCCAAGCTCCATGCCATAACGCCGCAGCGCGGCCACCTGGGTCGCGGACAGGCCGCCCAGCAAGCCGCCCAGTTCGGTGGCAGCGGCAAACAGCACTGCGGTCTTGCGTTCGATCACGGCCAGGTACGCGGCCTCGCTGACGTCGGCATTGCCGATGTTGAGCAGCTGCAGTACCTCGCCTTCGGCGATGGTGTTGGTGGTGTCGGCAAGGATGCGCATGATGCGCATGTCGTCCAGTTCCACCATCAATTGGAACGAGCGCGAGTACAGGAAGTCGCCGACCAGCACGCTGGCGGCGTTGCCCCACAGCGCATTGGCAGTCTTGCGGCCGCGGCGCAGGTCCGATTCGTCGACCACGTCGTCGTGCAGCAACGTGGAGGTGTGGATGAACTCGATCACCGCCGCCAGCTTGATGTGCTGCTGGCCGCGATAGCCGGCCGCTGCCGCTGCCAGTACGTGCAGGGTTGGTCGCAGGCGCTTGCCGCCGCCGGCGACGATGTGGTCGGCGATCTGGTTGATCAGCACCACGTCCGATGACAGGCGCTGGCGGATGAGTGCATCCACGCGGCGCATGTCGCTCGCCGCGAGCGCGCGCACCTGGGTGAAATCAGCGCTGCGCAAGGCGTCCTTCAGGCTCACGTTCATGGGGACTTCGACACGACACAAGCGCTGATTATACGGTGTCACACCGTGTACGCCGCGACCGCATGCCACGGCAAGGCGGTTCATCGGCACCGTATACTGTGCGCCGATGCACGCCTCCACTGCCCCGCGAGCGGCAACCCATCTGACCCGCCTGGAATTGCGCAGCGCCTTGACCCTGGCGTGCGTGATCAGTCTGCGTCTGTTTGGCTTGTTCCTGATCATGCCAGTGTTTTCGCTCTACGCGCAGGACATGCCGGGCGCCACGCCGTTCATGATCGGCTTTGCACTAGGCGTGTACGGCCTGGGCCAGATCGTGCTGCAAATCCCGCTGGGATTGCTGTCGGACCACATTGGCCGCAAGCCGGCGATCAGCATCGGTCTGGTGCTGTTTGCCCTGGGGGGCCTGATTGCGGCGCTGGCGCATACCCTGGAGGGTGTGGCCGTGGGCCGCGCGGTGCAGGGCATGGGCGCAGTGGCCGGCGCCGGCATCGCGCTGGCAGCCGATCTCACTGCCGACGAAAACCGCAGCAAGGTGATGGGCATCATCGGTGTGTCGATTGGCTTGGCGTTCCTGCTGGCGCTGATCCTGGGCCCGCCACTGGAGGCAGTTGACGGCTTGTCCGGGTTGTTTGTCGCCACCTCGATCCTGGCCTTGGCCTCGCTGGTGCTGCTGTGGCTGATCGTGCCCACGCCGCAGGCGGCGCGCGCACCGGCCGCGGCTGGCATGGCGTCGGTGCTGGTGATGCTGCGCGACACGCGCATGCTGGTGCTGAACGGCTCGGTATTTTTCCTGCACGCGCTGCTGACGGCCAGCTTTGTCGGCCTGCCGCTGCTGCTGGTCGGTCGCCTGCACCTACCGGTACGCGAGCATTGGCACCTGTATCTGCCGGTGATGGTGATTGCCGCGTTGGTGATGGGCGGCTCCATGCGCCACATGCGCGAGGTGGCGCAGAGTCTGCGCGTGGTGATGATGTGCGTCGTCGCCATTGGCCTGGCGCTGCTGGGCTTTGCCTGGTCGGGCAGCCATCTGCTGGCTTTTGGCGCCGCGGCGGCGGTGTTTTTCTCCGGCTTCAACCTGCTGGAGGCGGCGCTGCCCAGCTTGGTGTCACGGCTGGCGCCGGCGCACCTGCGGGGCGCGGCCATGGGCGCTTATTCCACCAGCCAGTTTCTGGGTGCCTTCGTCGGCGGCGCGGTGGGTGGCCTTGTGCTGGGGCGGCTGGGCGTCGACGGCGTGTTCGTATGGGCGGCGGCCATGACGCTGTTGTGGCTGCCGCTGGTGATCTACGGTGCCCGGCGCATCGGTGCGCCGGCGGTGGACATCGCCGCGGCCTAGGCGCCTGGGCGCACGCGTCGCGCGGCGGGCGCCGACAGTCGAGGACGCCCGGCACTGGCAGCAGGCGGTACGTTGCACGTTATGATATCCAGCCAGACCATCTGCCGACCGTGTTGCGGGGTCGGCCCAGCACAGGAACTCCCATGGCACGTGGCGTCAACAAAGTCATCCTGATCGGTAACCTCGGCGCTGACCCCGATGCGCGCCACACAGCCAGTGGCATGGCCGTCACCGCGTTGAGCGTGGCCACCACCGAAAGCCGGCTCGACAAGCAAAGCGGTGAGCGCCAGGAGCACACCGAGTGGCACCGCGTGAAATTGTTCGGCCGCACGGCCGAGGTGGCCGCCGAATACCTGAAGAAGGGCCGGCAGGTCTATATCGAAGGCACGCTGCGCACCAGCAAATACACCGGCAAGGACGGCGTGGAAAAGTACTCCACCGAAGTCATCGGCAACGATTTGCAGATGCTGGGTGGCCCCGGCGGCGGCGAGGGTGGCAACTACCAGCCGCGCAGCCAGGGCGGTGGTCAACGCCAAGGCGGGGGCTATGGTGACGCCCCGCGCTCCGGCAGCGGCCAGTCGGCCCCCGCCGTGCCTGCCGACAACGGCTTCACGGACGACGATATTCCGTTCTAGACCAAGTTTGCCCTTGTGCTGCACCATGAAGCCCGCTTGTTGCGGGCTTCATGCGTCTTGCGGGTATCGATTCGCCGATGGCGGGTGCGGACGGGTTTGATTTTGGTCTTGCCGTCCAGCGTGCCAAGATGGGCTTGCCCCGTTCCGGGAGATACTTGATGACACAGCTCAGGATGGCGCGGCTCATATGAAATGGCGTGGCTTCATTCGCTGGCGTGCCGCTGGGTTGTTGTTGGCGGTATTGGTTATTGTCGCGCTGCCGTATGTCGTCACGCGCGACAACTCGCGGGGTACGCAGTCGGCCATTGCTGCGGTGAGCCATTCGGCCATGGTCAGGGGACGGGTGTTTCACGTGGCCTACATCATGCACGACAGCGAGTCGGCGATTTATCGCCTGCTGATTGGCGACGATGACCCGCAGACCCGTGCGCGGGCACAGCGAGCTTCACGCGAAGGCGGGGCGCTGATGGACGGCTTGCGGCAAATGACGCGCGACAATCCGGATCAGCAAATGCGTGTGGGTCAGTTGGATGTCAGTGTCAGCGGCCGTATCCGGTTGATGAATCAATCCCTGGCGCGGCTGCAGAGGCACGATGTGGCCGGAGCGCGACAGTCGCTGCGTGATGCCGAGGATTTGTTTGCCATCAATGTGCCGGCGTCAGCCATTGTCAAGTATGAAGACGCGTTGTTGGAAAGCCGCCAGAAGGCGGCTACCGCGAAGTCCGACGATGGCCAGTTGGCGTTGACACTGAGTGCGCTGGCGCAATTGCTGCTGCTGGTCATCATCATCGGTACGTCGGAGTGGCAGGTCGAGCGCCGTCGTCGCGCCGAGGCGTCGGCGATCCTGGCCGTGAGCCGCTCGCAGCGTATTTTGCAGGCGGTACCTGAGCCCATTGGCTTGTTTGACGCCAACTTGCGTGCGCTGCTGGTCAATGCCGCCTTCAGCGAAATGTACGGGCTTCAGGGTGCGGTCGGTGGGCAGGCGTTGTCCAGCATGGGTGACGGTGCGTGGAGCGATGATGTCCTCATGCAGCGGCTCAAGGATGTGCTGGCGCGTGATCGCGAGTTATGGGATTACGACTTGACCCAATGCACCGCCGATGGCGTGACGCGGCGCGTCGTGGTCAATGCCTGCCAGCTGCAGCAGCGCGCGAATGAGCCGCCGGCTTTGCTGCTCACCGTCAGCGACGTCACCGCGCGGGCCATGGTCGAGCGCGAGATCAAGGACCTCAATCGTCAGCTCAAGAGCAAGGTGGCGCGGATTTCTGACGTCAACCGCGAGTTGGAGGCGTTCAGCTATTCGGTGTCGCATGACCTGCGCGCACCGCTGCGGCACATTTCCGGGTTCGTGCAAAAGCTTGCGCAGCACCTGGGTGACGGTATCGACGACAAATCCCGTCACTACATCGAGGTGGTGAGTTCCGCTGCGCAGCACATGGGCATGCTCATTGACGATCTGCTGGTGTTTTCGCGCCTGGGTCGCGGTGCTTTGCGATTGCAGGCGGTGGACATGCAATCGCTGGTCGAAGAGGCCTGCGCGCTGGCTGCCGCGGAGGTGCCGGAGCGACGCATCGTATGGCAGATCGGCGATTTGCCCATGGTCATTGGTGATGAAAACATGTTGCGCACCGTGTGGCAGAACATCATCACCAACGCGGTCAAATACACCGGCCAGCGCGAGGTGGCGCGCATCGGGATCAGTGCCGTTCAGGGTGTCGACGGTGGTTGCACGTTCACGGTGGACGACAATGGCGCCGGTTTCGACATGCAATATGCGGACAAGTTATTTGGCGTATTCCAGCGTCTGCATCGGGCCTCGGAGTTTCCTGGCAACGGCATTGGCCTGGCCAATGTGCATCGCATCATCGACCGGCATGGCGGCCGCATTTGGGCCGAGGCCGAACTGGACAAAGGCGCACATTTCCACTTTTCATTACCGGCGACCGATCCCTCTGGCGCGCTCACCAAGGACAAGCCATGAACCGACAGGATTTACGTACCATTTTGTTGGCTGAGGACAGTGAGGCCGATGCCGAAATGACGGCCGACGCCCTCGGTGAGGCACATCTGGCCAATCCGGTGGTGCGTGTCGAGGATGGCGTGGAATGCCTGGATTACCTGTTCATGCGCGGCGCCTGGGCGCAGCGCGCGCCGGGCAATCCAGCGGTGGTGCTGCTGGACATCAAGATGCCGCGCATGGATGGCCTGGAAGTGCTCAAGGCGATGCGCGGCGACGAGTCGACGCAGCGTATCCCGGTAGTGATCCTGTCTTCTTCGCGGGAGGAGAGCGACCTGGCCCGCAGCTGGAACCTGGGCGCCAACGCCTACGTGATCAAGCCGGTCGATGTCGACCAGTTTTTTGAGGCCGTACGCACGCTTGGTCAATTCTGGGCGGTGCTCAATCAGGCGCCCGGGCAGGATTGACGATGGCTGCGGATCCGCCTGTCGAGGAAGGTCGAGCGCAAGCCGCGGCGGCGGCTGGCACGGACGAGCCGATTCGTATCCTGCAGGTGGAGGACAACGCGCTGGATGCGGAACTGGTGCTGTCGGAGCTGGACCGTGATGGCCTCAAGTACGAGGTGCATGTGGTCGACGACGCGCAGCACTATCTTGCCGAGCTGGACTCGTTTGTGCCGCAGATCGTCCTGTCCGACCTCAGCATGCCGGGTTTTTCCGGCAACAGCGCGCTGGCCTTGCTGCGCGAACGCGATGAGGAACTGCCCTTTATCTTCGTCTCCGCCACGTTGGGCGAGGACGCTGCCATTACCGCGTTGCGCGAGGGCGCCACCGACTACATCCTCAAGCAGAATCCGGCGCGGCTGGCCAGCGCCGTGCGTCGGGCGTTGCGCGAGGCCGAAACCAAGCGCGAGCGCAAGCACACCGAGGCCGAGCTGGTGCGTACGCAGCGCTTCGAGAGCCTGGCCATGCTGGCCGGCGGTCTCAGCCACGATTTGCGCAATCTGCTGCAGCCGCTGTTGCTGGCCGGCGACAGCCTGCAGGATTATCGCGACGATCCACGCCTGGCGCGGCTGGGCAAGCTGGTGCGCGATTGCGGCAAGCGTGGGCTGGAGATGGTGCAATCGATGCTGTCTTTTGCCCGTGGCGCGCGCCGCTCCGAGCAGGTGCAGCTGGGGACACTGTTCAACGCGTTCGAGCTTTTGATGCAAGGCAGCGTGCCGCGCACAGTGTCCATGGAGATGGCCATTGCCGAGCCGGAATTGACCTTTGAGGGCAATTACACCGAGCTGCAGCAATGCCTGCTCAATTTGTGCCTGAACGCGATCCAGGCCATGCCCGATGGCGGCAAGCTGCGGGTGGCGGCCAAGCAGGTCAGGCTGGCGGCGGATTTTTTCCGCCCCGGTGAGCTGCCGCAGATGGGCAGGTATCTGTGCATCAGCGTCATCGACTCCGGGCCGGGCATGTCGCCGGAGGTGCAGGCACGGCTGTTCCAGCCGTTCTTCACTACCAAGGCGGCAGGCACGGGGCTGGGGTTGCTGTCTTGCAAGCGCATCGTCGGCAATCATGGCGGCGTCATCCGCCTGGCCAGCGCGCCGGGTGAGGGTGCGCGCTTCGACCTCTATTTCCCGCTGGACGAAGCACTCGACGACGAGCTTGCCGCCGACGATGAAGATCTTGACGGTGCCGCCGAGCGCGTGCTGGTGGTGGTGGAGGCTGCCGGGCAGCTTTCGCTGCTGGTGGACATGCTGGATGCCTACGGTTATCAGCCCAATGCCTGCCAGAGCGGTACCGCCGCGCTGCAATGGATCGCCGCCTGTGGCCTGCCGGATCTGGTTGTGCTGGATGCGGACATGAACCTTTTCACCGGGGTGCGCACGGTGGCTGCCTTGGTCGAGCGCGGCTACGCCGGCGCGGTGATTTTGCTGGCGCGCCCCGAGGCGCCGCCCAGCCTCGACGAACTGCCGCCGCTGGCCAACCTGCACGTCATTGCCAAGCCGGTCGCCACTGCGACACTGCTGCGCACCTTGCGCAAGGCCTTGCGCTGCGCCGCCAAGCCCGCGTCGTGATGACCTGATTTGCTGTCGAGTACCGCCGATGGCGCTGCCGGGTCGACTGCGGCCTGATTACGCGACGGGTTGCGCAGTCGCGGTCGTGATCCAGTCGGCAACGGCTTGCGGATGCTCCAGGTGCAGATGATGACCGCCGCGCAGGCGGCTGGTGGTGATGGTTGGTACGCAGGCGGCGCGCGCAACCATCAGTGCACCCGGCAGATAGCTGGTGGCCGGTTCGGCCAGCAACAATGTTGTCGGGGCGGCGATGCCGCGCAGGATGGCGCGCACTTGTGTCTCGGCCATGCGCACGGCCGAGGGCCGGGTGAGGCGGGTGTCGCTGCGCCAGCACCAGCCATCGCCGGCCGGTTGCAGGCCGCGCGCAACGATGGGGCGGGCCAGCTCCCGGCGCAAGCCACTGGCCAGCGTGCGCGCGCCCACCGCCTGTTCGATGTCGGCGAAGATGCGCAACGGCCGCGGCGGCTGTGCGCTGGCGGCCAGGCTGTCGCGCAGGCGCTGCAGCGTATGGGTGCCGTCGTCGGCGAGCGGCCCGAGACCTTCGATCAGCAGCAGGCGTTCAATGTGTGATGGCGCGGCAGCCGCCACCAGCGCGGCGACGCCAGCACCCAACGAATGCCCAAGCAGGCTGCAGCGTTCAAGGCCCAGCGCCGCGATGACGGCCAGCACGGCGTGCATGTAATCGGTGAAGTGATAGACCACGCCAGCGGGAAGGTGATCGCTGTGGCCGTGGCCGGGCAGGTCCAGCGCGATGACGTGAAAGCGCGATGCCAGACGCGGTGCCAGCAGGGCAAAGCTGGCGGCGTTGTCGAGCCAGCCATGGATGGCCAGCAGCGGTGGCAGGTTGCCGTTGCCCCAGCTTTGCAGCGCGAGCATGCCGAGCGGGGTCGATACGCGTTGCTCGTTCGGTGCGGTCACACCGGTGGCTCGATGCCTGTCGCCGTCTCCTCCAGCCAGCCTTGCGTGTGGCGCAGGATCAGCGTGGCGAGGCTTTGTACTTGCCCGGCACCGGCATTCAGTGCCGGGATGTAGCGCAGCTCCTCGCCGCCGGCGGCAAGGAAGAAATCCCGGTTCTGCATGGCGATTTCTTCCAGTGTTTCCAGGCAGTCGACGGCAAAGGCCGGGCAGGCAACATCCAGCCGGCGCACGCCACGGGCGGCCAGTTCGCGCACGGTGTGATCGGTATACGGATGCAGCCAGCGCTCGCGGCCCACACGCGACTGGAAACTGACCAGCAGCTGGCTGGCGTCCAGCCCCAGCCGTTCGCGCAGCAGCTGCGCGGTCTCCTGGCACTGGACGGGATAGGGATCGCCCAGTCGCGCGTAGCGTTCGGGGATGCCGTGGAAGGACAGCAGCAGCTGATCGCCGCGGCCGTGCTGCGCCCAGAACGCCTGGATGCTTTGTGCCAGTGCGTCGATGTGTCCCGGATCGCGGTGATAGTCGTTGATGATGCGCAGCTCCGGCGGCCAGCGCAGCGCCTTGCTGGCATCGGCCACCGCGTCCAGCACCGAGCCGGTGGAGGTGGCTGAATACTGGGGATACAGCGGCAGTACCAGCAGCCGGCGCACACCTTCGGCGTGCAGGCGCTCGATGGTCGCCGGCACGGATGGCGTGCCGTAGCGCATGGCCAGGGCCACGCGCATGGCGTCCGGTGCGCGTCGCTGCAATTCATCCTGCAGGGCGACGGCCAGTGCCTCGCTGTGCACGCGCAGTGGCGAGCCCTGCGCACTCCATATCTTGGCGTAGGCCCGGGCCGAACGGCGCGGTCGCGTGCGCAGGATCACGCCGTGCAAGATCAGCCACCACCACACACGCGGATAGTCGATGACGCGCGCGTCACCCAGGAATTGCGCAAGATACGGGCGCACGGCCTTGGCAGTGGGCGCGGTGGGCGTGCCCAGATTCACCAGCAGGATGGCTGTCTGAACGGCGTCCGTAGCGGGCGCCCCGGAATGTCCGGCGACGCCGGTATAGTCCATGCTGTGTGACATTGTCGGCGTGGGTGTGGATTGAACCACGCAGTCTGCCACAAGCCTTGTCGTGATCCGCGCCACTCTCCCTCAGCTTCCGGAGCCGTCCATGCCCAAGACCTTGTCCAGCCTGCTCCTTGGCATCGTGGTTTTCCTGGTACCGACACTGGCCGCGCACGCGGAAGACCCGCCGCTGGTACGTGCCGACAATGCCGTGCGCGTGTTGAACGACATCATGCAGGCGCCGGACAAGTCCATCCCGCGCGACCTGCTGCGTGACGCGCGGGCGATTGCGGTGATTCCCGACATGATCAAGGCCGGCTTCATCTTTGGTGGTCGGCGCGGCGAGGGCTTGATTTCGCTCAAGACCCGCGACGGCACCTGGTCCAACCCCAGCTTCATCACCATGACCGGCGGCAGCGTGGGCTTCCAGGCAGGCGTGTCCTCGACGGACGTGGTGCTGGTGTTTCGCACCCAGCGCGGCGTGGATTCGATCATGCGCGGCACGTTCACGCTGGGCGCGGATGCATCGGCGGCGGCGGGTCCGGTCGGTCGCACCGCGTCGGCGGCGACCAATGGCCAGTTGAAGGCGGAGATTTATTCCTATTCGCGCTCGCGTGGGCTGTTTGCCGGGGTGGCGCTGGACGGTTCAGCACTGCGCATCGACTACGATGCGAACGAGGCCGTGTATGGCGCCGGCGTCACGCCGCGCCGCATCTTCGAGGGCGGTGTCAGCAATGTGCCGGCGGCCGTGGTGAAGTTTCGCGACCAGCTCGAAGAGTACACTGCGCAGTGATGCGGATGCCTGTCGGCGGTCGCGCGCCCAGAGCTTGTGGAAAGGGCCACCTTCCGTGGTCCTTTTCTGTCGTTGAGACCGGCCCAGGCCCGGACTCACTCACGCGAATCGGTCACTTGCGTGGCTGATTTGCGTCCAGCCATTCGTGGCCGGGTTGAGCGGCCGAACAATCGCAACCACCCAGTCGCGCACGCGCAACCCCTGTGAGGTGAAACATGAGCATTTGGCATCTGATTTTGTTGCTGGTGGTGGTGGTGGTGGTGTTTGGCACCGGCAAGTTGACCAAGATCGGCCCTGATCTCGGCGCTGCCATCCGTGGCTTCAAGAAAAGCATGAATGGCGAGGACGAGGCACCGGCCAAGCCGACCGAGCCCGAAGCGCTGCGCGCCGATCCGCCGGATGCTGCCGACGCCGCGCGCAAGACATCCGATCACACCACGTCGCGGTAAGGCGCGGTCGTGATCGAGATCAACTTTGGCAAGTTGGTATTGCTGGCGTTGATCGCATTGATCGTGCTGGGCCCGGAAAAATTGCCAAAGGCCGCACGCATGGCCGGTGCGTTGGTGCGCCGTGTGCGCGGCAGCTGGGACAGCGTGCGCAGCGAGGTGGAACGCGAGCTGCAGGTGGAGGAAATCCGTCGCACCGCGCGCGAGGCCGTGGCGCGCATGGACGCGGCGCAGGCTGAACTGGATGCGACGGTGCGCCAGGTGCGTGAGGTTGCCACACCGCCGTCGGCACCCGCTCCGGCTGGTGACGACGATCCGCCGACACCGGCTGCCGACAACTTGAGTGGCGACCTGTTTGCCGGTGCTGCCGATGAGCCGCTCGCCGGGCCGGAGCCAACGCGTGGCCACGCCTGACGACGACGCTGGTGTCGATCTGCAGCAAGGCATTTTTTCGCACTTGCTGGAGCTGCGTTCGCGGCTGCTGAAGGCGGCCTTGAGCGTATTGGTCGTGCTGGTCGCGTTGGTGCCGGTGGCCAATCGGCTTTACACCGAGCTGGCGGCGCCTCTGGTGGCGCGGCTGCCGCAGGGCGCGCACCTGATCGCCACCGAAGTTGCCAGCCCCTTTATCACGCCACTGAAACTGGCCTTCTATACGGCCATGTTCGTGTGCATGCCGATCATCGTCTATCAGTTGTGGGCCTTTGTCAGCCC
Organism: uncultured Rhodanobacter sp.; assembly: GCA_964568445.1. GTDB lineage: Bacteria > Pseudomonadota > Gammaproteobacteria > Xanthomonadales > Rhodanobacteraceae > Rhodanobacter. The sequence continues at coordinate 81,103 of CAZMPZ010000010.1, forward strand.
AGGTTTGTACAAGCGTGAGAAGCGCCTGGCGCGGCCGCTGTTGATTGCCGCGGTCTCGTTGTTCTATGTCGGCTGCGCGTTTGCCTATTTCCTGGTGTTGCCGGCCGCCTTCCGCTTCCTGACCGCCGTGGTGCCGTCGGGCGTGGAGATGATGACCGACATCACCCATTACCTTGACTTCGTGCTGTTGATGTTCTTTGCTTTCGGCCTGTGCTTCGAGGTGCCGGTGGCGGTCGTGGTGCTGGCGGCGCTAGGCGTGGTGGATGTGCACAAGCTGCGCCGCGGCCGCCGTTACGCCATCGTCGGCGCCTTTGCCGTGGCAGCGGTGATCACGCCGCCGGATATCGTCTCCATGGTCATGCTGGCCATTCCCATGTGCCTGCTTTATGAGCTTGGCGTGCTTGCTGTGGACTGGCTGCTCAAGCCCGACGCGGCGGGCAGCGGCGCACATTGATGGGAGGCGCTTGCCGGACCGGCTGGCGCACGTCAATACAAGTCGATCGGGTCAACGTCCAGTGACCAGCGCACACGCCGTGCGGCGGGTAGCGCGTGCAGTGCCAGCCACCACGCATGCAGGGGCGCGCGCAGCGTCTGCCGCTGCGTCGCCTCCAGCAACAGTTGGCCGCGATGACGACCATCGCGCAGCGGCATGGGCGCCGGCATCGGTCCGGCCAGGGTCAGGCCGTCAGCTGTCGGCAAGGCGGCGCGCGCCGCGTCGAGAAAGGCGTCCACCTTGGCTTGCATACCCGCTTCGGCGCGTAGCAGGACTTGATGGCTGAACGGCGGCAAGGCGCTTTGCCGCCGTTCGTCCAGCAGCGTCTGCGCGCTTGCCGCGTAGCCGTGGGCCAGCAGTTCGCGCAGCAGCGGGTGTGTCGGCAGATGCGTCTGCAGCAGGACATGTCCCGGCTTGCTGGCGCGGCCGGCGCGACCGGCGACCTGGATCACCAGCTGCGCCAGCCGCTCGCTGGCACGAAAGTCGACGCTGTACAGGCCCTCATCGACGCCGACGATGGCCACCAGTGTGAGGTTGGGCAGGTCGTGGCCCTTGGCCAGCATTTGCGTGCCGACCAGGATGGCCGGCCGGTCATCGTGCAGCTGCGCCAGCAACTGGGAAAAGGCGTCCCGGCGCTGGGTGGTTTCACGATCCACGCGCAGGATCGGCACCTGCGGGAAGCGCGCCAGCAGTGCTTCCTCCAGACGCTCGGTGCCCTGGCCTTGCGCCGTCAGCCGCGCCGCGCCGCATGCCGGGCAAACAGGCACCAATGAACGTTGATGACCGCAGTGATGGCAGACCAGCCGCCGCGCGCGCGCATGCACGGTCAGGGGCCGCTGGCAACGCGGGCAATCGGCATGCCAGCCGCAGGCGTGGCACAGCAGCACCGGGGCATAACCGCGCCGGTTGCGAAAGACCAGCGCCTGCTCGCCGCGTTCGAGCGTCTGCGCGACGGCGCCGAGCAGGGCCGGCGACATGCCGTGTTCCAGATGCTGGGCGCGCATGTCGATAATCCGCACTTGCGGTGGTTGCGCCGCACCGGGTCGCGCGCGCAGGTGCAAGGTGCGATAGCGCCCGGCCTGGGCATTGGCCAGTGATTCCAGCGACGGCGTGCCCGAACCCAGCACCACCGGCACGTTCAGGGCGCGGCCGCGGACCAGTGCCAGATCGCGGGCGTGATAGCGAAACCCGTCCTGCTGCTTGTAGGCGCTGTCGTGTTCTTCGTCGACGATGATGATGCCGGCGTTGGGCAGCGGTGTGAACACGGCCGAGCGCGTACCCAGCACCACCGCTGCCGCGCCGGCCCTGGCCCGCAGCCACGCACGGGCGCGTTCGCCGTCGGCCAGGTTGGAGTGCATGACTTCGACGGCGACGCCCAGGCGCGCGCGCATGCGCTCCACGGTCTGCGGCGTCAGGCCGATCTCCGGTACCAGCAGCAGGGCCTGCCGGCCACGCGCCAGGACCTGCTCGATCAGGGCCAGATACACCTCGGTCTTGCCGCTGCCAGTCACGCCATCGAGCAGGAAGGGCTGGTAGTGGCCAAGGCTGGCGCTCACCTCGGCTATGGCTGCGCGCTGTTCGTCGTTCAAGACGGGGGCGTCGTGCCGTGGGCCGGCGGATGCCGCCGGGCGTTCACTGCGCTCGACCAGGCCGGCGGCCGCCAGGCGGCGGGCGGCGGCGCGCCAATCGGCCAATGCGGCGGACAGTTCGCCCGCGCCAAGTGGGCCGGCCGCCAGGGCGGCCAGCATGTCCCGGCTGGTGCCGCGCCGGCTGCCGGCTTGCAGCGCGGCGTGGCCGGCGGCGGTCAGTGCCCAGCAGGTTTCGCCGATGGCTGGCAGCGCACGCGGGTTGCGCAGCGCCACCGGCAGGGCGTTGGCATAGGCTTCGCCGGGTGCGCACAGCCAGTAGTCGGCGGCCCACGCCAGGGTCTGCATCAGCTCGGCATCGAGCACCGGTGCTGGATCGGGCAGGGCGATGGCCTGTTTGAGCCGCGCGTCTGCCACCACTGGCGGAACGTCGGTGGCGACGACGATGCCGACCAGTCGTTTGCGCCCCCACGGCACCACGATGCGCGCACCCGGCTGCGCCGTGCCGACCGCTGGCGGCAGGTAATCAAACAGTTGCGGCAGGGGCACCGGCAGGGCGACGCGCAGGACGGACATGCTCACCTCAATGAGCGTCGAGTGTAACTGGCGCCTTGTCGGCGGACGCTGGCAAAGCGCCGGTCGGCGATCCACACGCACTTGCGTGCAACGCCTGCATGACGACCGAGGAAGCCTGGGTAAGTGGCTATGTGTACAGGGGTTTCAGGCTTATCCACAAATGCTGTGCATAAGTCTGTGGATGGACGGCGCAATGCGTGCTCCAAGGCGCGTGGCAGCGACCTTTGGGACGGGTTGTTCAATTTTTTGACATCTTGAAAACGTCCAATTATTCAATCAGTTGCAAATTGGCAACGCGGACCATCCAGCATTGGTTCATCTGCCCACAGGCGCGCTTGACAGGCATCACGAGCTGTGCAAAACGCCGTGTCGCGGCGCCGGTTTGCCATCTGCCGAACGCTCCTTGGCGATGGCCTTGTCATGAGGGATGTGGTGCTCGGCTAGAATGGCCGACCTTGTCGTGTCGTGCCCATGTCCTTTCGCCCAACTGAGCGTGCGCTCCTCAGCCATGAGGTGCGTGCCACCATCACTCTGGCCTTGCCGCTCATCTGTGCGCAGCTGGCGGCCATGGGCAGCAATGTGGTGGATGCGGTGCTGGCCGGCCACGTCAGCGCGCATGTCCTGGGTGCCGTGGCGGTAGGCGCCAGCGTATGGTCGCTGGCCATCGTTGCCGGCATCGGCATGATGATGGCGGTGCCGCCGTCCGTGGCCCAGCTGGATGGCGCCGGCCGCCGGACCGAGGTGGGCGTGGTCTTTCGCCAATCCTTGTGGATGGCGCTGGGGATGGGCGTGGTGTTGTGGTTCGCCGTGCGCCACGCGGCGTGGCTGATCGACCTGATTGGCGTCACCCCCAGCTTGCGCGATGAAGTGCAGCGCTTTTTGCTGGCCATCAGCTGGGGAGCGCCGGCGTTGACGATGTACTTTGCCCTGCGCGGCCTGTCCGAAGGCCTGTCGCTGACACGGCCTTCCATGTATTTCAGCCTGGCGGGACTGGTGGTGCTGGCGCCGCTGGGCTACGTGCTGATGTTCGGCAAGTTCGGCATTCCGCCGCAGGGCGCGCATGGCTGCGGCGTGGCCACCGCGCTCACCTTGTGGCTGGAGGTGCTGGGGTTTGCGGTGTATGTGCTGCGCCACCGGAACTATCACGGGCTGGGCCTGCTGGAACGCTTCGAGTGGCCCGATCTGCACCACATCGGCACGCTGATGCACATTGGCGCGCCGATGGCGGTGACGCTGCTGGCCGAGGCCGGCTTGTTCGTCGCCACCGCCTTGATCATTGCCACCCTGGGCGAGGATGTGATCGCCAGCCATCAGGTGGCCATCAACATTGCCTCGCTGTTTTTCATGATTCCGCTGGGGCTGGCGATGGCCATCACCGTGCGCGTCGGCAACGCCGTGGGCCGCGGCGATGCGCGCGGCGTGCGCTATGCGGGGTTTTGCGGCATTGGCCTGACACTGGCCACCCAGCTGGTGTCGGCCAGCGTGATGCTGGCGGTGCCGCATTTGATCGCCGGGCTGTATACGCGCGATCCCAAGGTGATCGCGCTGGCCTCGCAGCTCATCATGCTGGCTGGCGTGTTCCAGTTTTCCGATGGCATCCAGGTGGCGTCCAATGGCGCATTGCGCGGCTTGAAGGACACGCGGGTACCGATGGCCATCACCTTGTTTGCGTACTGGATGGTGGGCATGCCGGTGGGCTGGTGGTTGGCTTTCCATCACGGCATGGGCGCGCGCGGCATGTGGATGGGCTTGATTGCCGGGTTGTCGGTGGCGGCACTGATGTTGTTCACGCGTTTCTGGCGCAGTGCGTGGAAGCAGCGCTGGCGCCCGGCGACGGTGACCGCCACGGCGTGACCGGTTACGCTTGAACCCGGCTCATCGAGGTGACACGCATGGTTCCTCCGCTTCCGCCGCCGCGTCGCGGCTTTCGTGGCTTTTTGCGCGCCGTGGGCCACGGCATCAATCTGACGCGGTTGATCATCATCAACCTGGTGTTCTTCAGCGTGCTGGGCGTAATCGTGCTGCTGCTCACGGCCGGCATTGCCGGCAGTCGCATGGAGCGCGAGGTGGCCGATCAAAGCGTGCTGGTGCTCAAGCCGCAGGGCGACCTTGTCGAGCAATACAGCATTGACCCGGTGCAGCGCGCGCTGGCCGGCTTGTCGGGCGAAGACCCCAAGCAGGTGCAGCTGCGCGACTTGACCCGCGCCATCGATGCCGCCGCCAGCGACAAGCGCATCACCCGCATCCTGCTGCTGCCCGGCGACATGCGTAGCGGCGGTTTTGCCGCGCTGCGCGAGGTCGGTGCCGCGCTGGAGCGGTTCCGTGCCGCCGGCAAGCCGGTCATCGCCTGGGGCGTGAATCTGGACCAGAGCCAGTACTACCTGGCCGCGCACGCCGATCAACTGCTGCTTGATCCGCAAGGCGGCGTGCTGTTGACGGGGCTGGCCAATTACCGGCTGTATTACAAGGATCTGCTGGACAAGCTGGGCGTCGACGTGCACCTGTTCCGCGTCGGCCAGTTCAAGAGTGCGGCCGAGCCGTACATCCTCGATCATGCCTCGGACGCGGCCAAGCAGGCCGACCGCTATTGGTTGGGTGGATTGTGGGATACGTGGCTGGCGGAGGTGGCCAAGCTGCGCAAGCTCGATCCGGCCACCTTGCGCGCAGACGTGGACAACCTGCCCGCGCACATTGCCGACACCGACGGCGACCTGGCGCAGCTGGCGGTACGCGAGCGTCTGGCGGATGGCACCGCCACCCATGAACAGCTCATCCGCATGATGCGCGCCGCCGGCGTGCCGGCGGACAAGAAGGGCCACGGTATTCGCCAAGTCGGCATGACGCGCTACCTGGCCAGCCTGGGGACAAGCGATCGGGACCGGGGCCGCGGCGTGGTGGTGGTGGTTGCCGAGGGCGAGATCACCGGCGGCAAGCAGGCTTCGGGTGCCATCGGCGGAGAGTCCACCGCCGCGCTCATTCGCGAGGCACGGCAGGACCGCAAGACGGCGGCGCTGGTGCTGCGTGTCAATTCGCCCGGTGGCGAGGTGTATCCCGCCGAGCAAATCCGCCGCGAAGTCGAGTTGACGCGCGCAGCCGGAATTCCGGTGGTGGTGTCGATGGGTGACGTGGCAGCCAGCGGTGGCTACTGGATCGGCATGAACGCCAATCGCATCCTGGCAGAGCCCAACACGATCACCGGCTCCATCGGCATCTTTGGCCTGTTTTATACGGTGCCCGGCACGCTGGCCAAGTTTGGCGTCAGCAGCGATGGCGTGGGTACCGGGCCGTTGGCCGGCGCGTTTGACGCCAGCCGCCCGCTGAATCCCAATGTGGGCGCGGTCATCCAGGCCGGCATCGACAAGGGGTATCGCGATTTCGTCGGCAAGGTTGCCAAGGCGCGCGGCCAGACCTTTGCGGTGGTCGATGGCGTGGCGCAGGGCCGGGTGTGGACGGGCGAGCAGGCACAACAGCGCGGCTTGGTCGATCGCCTTGGCGGCTTGCGCGACGCCGTGGCCGACGCGGCCGCGCTGGCCAAGCTGGGCGAACACTACCCGGTGCGTTACCAGGAGGCGCCGTTGGGCACCTTGGCGCGCGTGCTGGCCGGCTTCAACCAGCACGCCACGGCGCAGTTGCTGCGCTCGTGGGGTGTGCAGTTGCCGACGTGGTGGGCGCAGCTGCCAGCCGTGGTACCGGAGCTGCAATGGCTGCGCCATGCCAAGGCTGGCACGCCCAACGTCTACGCCGATTGCTTGTGCCGATTGCGTTGAGCGGTTGAAAAACCCACGGCGCTTTCAGCGCGATGCGGCATCGATCTGCTGGCGCTGCTTGGCCGCGGCGTCGTCGACAACCTTCTGCACGTCACGGGCACGTTGCTCGGTGGCGCGCAGCGAGTCGAACGGCGTTGCCACTTGCGCCGCCGGCTTGGACTGCGCCGGTGGCGGTTTGTCCGAACACGCGGCCAGCGCGGCGACGCACAACAGCAAGGGCAGGTATCTCATGGCAGTTCCCGAGCGTGGACTGCGGGCAGTGTGCGACGCGCCCCCGATGCGGGCAAGCGGCTGCGCGACGACGTGGCCTCGGCTAAGCTGCGGCCATGAACAGCCGGCTTGATGCATGGGATCTTCATGACCGCGCGGTGCTGGTTACCGGCGCCAGTCGCGGCATCGGCTACGCCTGTGCGCGTGAGCTGGCTGGCTTGGGCGCCGACGTGTTGCTGGTTGCCCGCGATGGCGAGCTGCTTGAGCATGTGCGTACCGAGTTGGCCGACGAGTTTGCCGACAGCGACGTGCTGGCCTTTGCCGCGGACTTGACTGATGCGGAAGAGCGTCTGGCGGTCTTCGACTGGGTCAACGACCTGGGCGTGCCGCTGTCGCTGCTGGTCAACAATGTCGGCGGCAACCGGCCGTCGGCGGCGCTCGATTACAGTGACGAGGATGTGCGCGCCATTGTCGAGCTGAACTTGTGCAGCGCCCTGGGCATGTGCCGGCTTGCACATCCGCAGCTGGTGCAGCATGCGCAGGCCGCCATCGTCAATATCGGCTCGGTGGCGGGCATCACCCATGTCCGCACCGGTGCGGCCTATGGCATGAGCAAGGCGGCATTGCACCAGATGACGCGCAACCTGGCCGTGGAATGGGCCGTGGACGGCATCCGCGTCAATGCCGTGGCGCCTTGGTACATCCGCACCCAGCGTTCGGAGCCGGCGCTGGCCGATGCCGATTATCTGGACGAGGTGCTCGATCGCACGCCGTTGGAACGCGTCGGCGAGCCGGAGGAAGTGGCCGCCGCGGTCGCCTTCCTGTGCTTGCCGGTCGCCAGCTACATCACCGGCCAGGTCCTGGCAGTGGATGGCGGCTTCCTCGCCTGCGGGTTTTGATCCGGCCAGCCGCCGCTACAACGCAAAACCCGCCACGAGGGCGGGTTTTGCCTGTCTGACCGGGTTTCGGATCGACGCCTGGCGCCGTCCGGAAGGGGTCACTTGATCTTGCCTTCCTTGTAGATCACATGCTTGCGCACGACCGGGTCGTATTTCTTGAACTCGAACTTTTCCGGCGTGTTCTTCTTGTTCTTCTTGGTGGTGTAGAAGTGGCCGGTGCCGGCCGAGGAGATCAGGCGGATCTTGTCTTGTGATTTGCTGGCCATGATGTTCTCCTCTTAGACCTTCTCGCCGCGGCCACGCATGTCGGCCAGCACGGCCTCGATGCCGTTCTTGTCGATGGTGCGCAGGGCATGATTGGAAACACGCAGTTTGATCCAGCGGTTTTCGCTGGGCACCCAGAAGCGGCGCTCGTGCAGGTTGGGCAACCAGCGACGGCGGGTACGGTTGTTGGCGTGCGACACGTTGTTGCCGGTCTGCACGCGTTTGCCGGTGACTTGACATACACGGGCCATGAGTAACTCCGTTGTGGGGCTTGCCAGGCGCAGGCCTGATCAAACCGGGATGCCACCCGTTAGCCAGGGTGACGGCGGCCCAGCGACGCCTGCGGCCAACGGCCCCGGCGACGCGTGATGCTGGAAGGTGTTGCATGCCGCCATGCTGCTGGTGTCCGCATCACGCGGCGGACAACCGTTGCCGGTCAACAAGGCGAGCCGTGCATTGTCGCAGCAAACCGGCCTTGCACGCAATCGGCCCTGATGCAAGGCACGCGGGATGGCGTGCGTGATTGGGCAAACTATGGAACAATCAGCCTCTTTTGACGACGCCTCTGAGGCAACCCGATGGCAGAAGCTACCCCCGCCGATCAGACCAACGGCCAGACACAAGCGCCGCAGCTGGTGCTGCAAAAAATCTACGTGAAGGATGTCTCGTTCGAGGCACCGCATGCTCCGCAGGTCTACCAGGACGTCGGCGAGAACGAGCAGCCGCAGGTGCAGCTCAATCTGGCGCAAAAGGCCAACGACCTTGGCAACGACCTGTATGAAGTGGTGCTCAGCCTGACGCTGACCTGCACGGTCGGCACGCGCACGGCCTACCTGGCCGAGGTGCAGCAGGCCGGTTTGTTTGGTATCGCCGGCTTTGGCGACGCCGAGCGTGAAGGCATCATTGGCAGCTATTGCCCCAACCTGCTGTTCCCGTATGCGCGGCAGATGGTGTCGACGCTGGTGATGGAGGGCGGCTTCCCGCCGTTCCTGCTGCAGCCGATCAACTTTGATGCCTTGTACGCCGAGCAGCGGCGTCGCCAGGCCGCTGGCGGTGACGCGCCGACCGTACTCAACAGCTGAGTCGCGCCGTGCAGCAGCAATCGACCGTCGCCGTCATCGGCGCCGGTTCGTGGGGCACGGCGCTGGCCGCGGTGTTGGCGCGCAACGGCACGCCCACACGCTTGTGGGGACGCGACACGGCCACGCTCGCGGCCATTGCCGCGAGCGGTCGCAATCCACGCTATCTGCCGGACGTCGATCTGCCGCGCGAGCTGGTGTGCGAAGGTGATCTGGCCACGGCGGTGCGCGGCGCCGACATCGTGCTGGTGGCCGTGCCCAGCCACGCCTTTGCCGCGATGCTGGCAGAGCTGGCGCCATTGCTGGGCGCCGACACCGCCGTGGCGTGGGCCACCAAAGGTTTCGAGCCTGGCACCGGCCGCTTTCTGCATGAGCTGGTCGCGGCGCAATGGCCGGGGCGGCCAGCGGCGGTCATTACCGGACCATCGTTTGCGCGCGAAGTGGCGGCGGGTTTGCCCACGGCAGTCACCGTGCATTCGCAGGATGCCGCGTTCGCGCAACGCTTGGCCGGCCTGCTGCACGCGCCGAATCTGCGCGCCTATTCCGGCCCGGACATCCTTGGTGCCGAACTGGGCGGGGCGATGAAAAACGTCCTGGCCGTGGCCACCGGCATTGCCGACGGCATGGCGCTGGGACTCAATGCGCGGGCCGGGCTCATCACCCGTGGCATGAACGAGATGCTGCGTCTGGGCATGGCGCTGGGCGCCCGGCCGGAAACCCTTATCGGCTTGTCCGGCCTGGGCGATCTGGTGCTGACCTGCACCGGCGACCTGTCGCGCAACCGCCGCCTGGGCCTGGCATTGGGCCGCGGGGTGGCCATCGACGAGGCACTGCGCGAGATTGGCCAAGTGGTCGAAAGCGTGGTGACCACCGACGAGGTGATGCGCCTGGCGCGCAAGCACGATCTGGATTTGCCAATCAGCGCCGCCGTACACGCGGTGCTGCATGGCGAGGTCACGCCAGTGGATGCCGTGCGCACCTTGATGGCGCGCGAACGCAAGCCGGAATATCCGCACGGGCTGTTTGGCGCGCACTGAAGTGTGCGGCGGCGCCGGTCTGCGGCGTGCGTGACCCGGATCCACGCCGTAGCCACGCGGCGTCATGGCATCGGCCACGGCTGCTAAGCTCAGGCATTTGATTGCCGCGGATTGCATGGCCACGCAACCACCATTGGAAGGCAAGCAGGCGGACGTCGCTCCGGCGCGGACCGAGGAAGCCATGTCGCCGGCGTGGCGGCAGTTGCTGGCTGCGCCGCAGTCCGCGCCCGCGTGTGCCGGCGTGCTGGGGTGTTTTGTCGATGTGGTCGCTGCCGATGGCGGCGTGTTTGCCCATGTCGACGTGGCACCGGTATGGCTCAGCGTCGGCCCGCACGGGCGCTACATGCGACCGGTGCCGCTGGATAGCCGGCACGTATTGCAGTCGCCGCTGCGCGCCAGCGAGCAACGCCTGGCGGCGACCATGCTGGGCTTGCCGCAGACCTCGCGCAAAAGCCGCAGCTATGCGCGGCTGCAAGGCGAGGTGGGCGACACACTGCTGGCCGAAGTGCTGGATACCGTGCCGTGTTTCCTGGGCGGATTGGGCGGATTGCGGCTGGCGCGCGGTGCGGCGCGGGCGCTCAATTGGCACTGGCACCTGGACCCCGATGGCAGCCAACGCCTGCTGCCCGACTTGCCGCCAAATCAACGTTTGTTGCGCGTCGATGCGCTGTGGTATCTGGATGCCGAGCACGCGGCGCTGGGCGTGCTGGAAGGCGCGCCGGAAGAATCACGCTGGCTGGACTTGCCGCCGCTGCGGCATGAGTTCGGCACGCGCTTGCGTACGCGCCTGCCGGACAGCCGGCTGGCCGAACGCGTACCGCCGCCACAGGTCTTCGACAGTGTGCGTCGCTCCACCTTGGCGCCACATCCCGTAGTGACGCTGCATGCCTTGACCCGGCATCCGCGGCTGGCGGCCGGCACGCCGCCGCTGGGTTACGCCACGTTGGATTTCGACTATGCCGGCGAGCGCCTGCCCAGCCGCGGCGGCGAGATGCTGGTACGCCGCGTGCGCGATGGCCAGCTGGTGGAAATCGTGCGCCGCCGTGCGGATGAATTGGCGGCAATGGAACAGCTGGAACGCGCCGGCCTGACCTCGTGCGTACAGACCGATGGCCTGCCGTGGGAAGTGGCCGAAGTCCTGCCCGACGATGCCTGGTTGTTTCCCGGCACCGGCTATGCCGGCGCGCTGGAGGTCAACACGCCCTCGCGCTGGCTGGCTTTGCGCGGGACGTTGGAGGAGGCCGACTTCAGCGTCGAGTACGCGCCGAGTTTCCCGTTTGAGGTACTTGACGGCCCGGTGCAGTGGTATGGCCGCGCGGTGGACGATGTCGACGACCATGCTTTTGATCTGGAAATCGGCATCGCTGTCGACGGCACGCGGCACAACCTGCTGCCAGCCGTGGCGCAGGCGCTGGTCGAGCGGCAGTTGAGCCTGCGCCCGGCCAGCAACGAACCAGCCGATGCGGTGTGGTACGCGCCGGTGGATGCGCGGCGTCGCGTGCCGGTGCGTCTGCAGGAGCTGCGCGCGCTGCTGGCGCCGCTGGCCGAGTACCTGGAAAAGCCGCGGCAGAAGCTGCACCTGCCGCGCGTGCAGGCCGGTCGGCTGGAAGAACTCTCGGCGGCGATGCCGAACGGCGGCGCGCTCGAAGCACCTGAACGCCTGCGCGGTTTCACGGCCCGCCTGCGCGAGGCCGCCGAGCAGGCCAGTGACGCCGTGCCGGAAGGCATCACGGTGTCGCTGCGGCCGTATCAGCGTGAAGGTTTGCGCTGGCTGAATGCGCTGGCGGCAGCCGGCGTTGGCGGCGTGCTGGCCGACGACATGGGGCTGGGCAAGACCCTGCAGTTAATCACGCATTTGGTGTCGCTCAAGCAATCGGGTGCGCTGGCGCAACCGGCGCTGGTGGTGGTGCCGACCAGCTTGATCCCCAACTGGCAGTCGGAAGTGGCGCGCTTTGCGCCGTCGCTGCGGGTCATCACCGTGCATGGACCGCAGCGCGCGCAGGCGCTGGACATGCTGGGCGATGCCGACATCGTGTTGACCAGCTATGCGCTGGTGCCGCGCGACGTGGTCGCGCTGCGCCGACAGGTGTTTGCGCTGGTGGTGCTGGACGAGGCGCAGCAGGTGAAGAACCCGCGTACGCTGGCGCGGCGGGCGCTGCTGACCTTGCGCGCGGCGCGCTATGTCTGCCTGACCGGTACGCCGCTGGAGAACCATTTGGGCGAGCTGTGGGCGCAGATCGACCTGACCGTACCGGGCCTGCTTGGCGATGAAGGCCTGTTTCGCCGCCACTATCGCGTACCGATCGAAAAGCAGCGCGACGAGGAAGTGCAGCAGCGACTCAATCAGCGCCTGGCGCCCTTCATCTTGCGCCGGACCAAGGCCCAGGTTGCCACCGAGCTGCCGCCCAAGACCGAGATTACCCGCCGCGTCGTGCTGGAGGGACGGCAGCGCGATTTGTACGAAGGCCTGCGGCTGACGCTGGCTGAAGAGCTGCGCGAGGTGATTGCCCAGCGTGGCATCGCGCACTCGGGCATTGTCGTGCTCGATGCGTTGCTCAAGCTGCGCCAGGTGTGTTGCGACCCGCGGCTGGTCAAGCTTGAAGTGGCGCGCGGCGTGCGCGAGTCGGCCAAGCTGGAGCTGCTGCTGGAGATGCTGCCGGCGCTGCTGGACGAAGGCCGCAAGGTGCTGCTGTTTTCGCAGTTCACCGGCATGCTCAAGTTGATTGCCGCCGAGCTCGATCGCCGGCGCCTTCGCTACGCCGTGCTCACCGGCGACACGCGCGACCGCGCTGAACCAGTGCGGCGTTTCCAGGCCGGCGAGGTGCCGTTGTTCCTGCTCTCGCTCAAGGCCGGCGGCGTGGGCTTGAACCTCACCGCGGCCGACACGGTGATCCACTACGACCCGTGGTGGAATCCGGCCGCCGAGGCGCAGGCGTCCGATCGCGCGCATCGCATTGGCCAGGACAAGCCGGTCTTCGTCTATCGCCTCATCACCACCGGCACGGTCGAGGAGCGTATCGAGGAGATGAAAGAGCGCAAGGCCGAACTGGCCGCGGCGGTGCTCGATGGCGGTGGCAGTCGCGTGCGCCTGAGCTTTGACGAGGACGATCTGGCCAGCCTACTGGCGCCGCTGTAGACCGAGTTGGGTCAGTGCGACGCGTGGGCCACGGCGGCGGCGCCGAGCAGTCCCGGTTCGGCGGCAGTCATGGCGATGGTCGGCACGTGGCGCAGGGTCTCGGCAAAGCGGCCCTTGGCCTCGAAGCGCTCGCGGAAGCGTCCGCGCTGCAGCCACGGCAGGAGGATCGGCAGCAGGCCGCCGGTCAGGTAGACGCCGTCCCAGCCACCCAGCGTCAGCACCAGGTCGCCGGCAATCGCGCCAAACAGGCCAGCCACGGTTTCCAGCGTGCGCACGCACAAGGCATCACTGCCGGCGGCGGCCAGCCGCGTGACGTCTTCCGGGCGCAAGTCCTGTGCCGCCACGCCTGCCATCGCGCACAGGGCGCCGTAGACGTTGACCAGGCCCTGACCGCTCAGCAGGCGTTCGTTGGACACGCGCTCGAAGCGTTTGGCCAGGCAGGCGAGGACGGCGGCATCTTCCGGCCCATGCGCGGCAAAACCGGCGTGGCCGCCTTCGCTTTCCAGCACGCTGGCGTGGCCGTCGCGGATCAGCAAGGCGCCGACGCCAAGCCCCGTGCCGGGTCCCATCACTACAAAGGTCTGCGACGCATCGGTCGAGGCGACGGGCTGCGGGCCGATCGCCAGCTGCTCGTCGGCGCGCAGTAGGGTGACAGCCATGGATTGGGCGGCAAAATCGTTGATCAATCGCGCCGAGGCCAGGTCCAGTTTCTGCATCAGTTCGCGCGCGCTCACCGCCCACGGATTGTTGGTGATCTGCACGGTCTGGCCGTCGCTGATGCGCCCGGCAGCCGCCACCAGCGCATGGCGCGGCCGGGCGTCGATGGTTTGCAGGTAATGCCGCGCCGCATCGGCCAGCGAGATGAAATTGGCGACCCGATAGCGCTGCACGCTCGCCGCGTCGAGCGGTATCGTCGAGGCCGGGTCGCACAACGCGAAGCGGACGTTGGTGCCGCCCAAATCGGCCAGCAAAGTGAGGTCGGTGGAAGGGTGCGATGCAGCAGAAGAAGATGTAGGCATCCCGCCAGCGTGCCGTTTTCTGACTCGCGCGTCCATCCCCTAGTGCCAGTTTGCGTCACCGACCGGTTCGTGGCGTCGTCCGCGCGGCGCGTTCGCGCAAGAGGCCGCTCGTGCTGCGCGAAGCGTGTTCGATGACTGAATTTGCTGACGCCAGGCCTTGCGCCGCCTGCAGCGTAGAATGAGTGCGTTTATGTCACTGGATCACGTCATGGCCTTTCCCGCCCAGCGCATGCGGCGCATGCGTCACGATGCCTTTTCCCGCGCGCTGATGCGCGAGTGCACGCTGCTGCCCAGCGATCTCATCATGGTCGCCTTCATCATTGAAGGCGAAGGTCAGCGCGAGGCGGTGCCGTCGATGCCTGGCGTCAGCCGGTTGTCGATCGACCAGGTGCTGAAGCTGGCCGGCGAGTGTGTGCGCCTGGGCATTCCGGCGCTGGCGTTGTTTCCGTCGCCCGGCCCGCAGGTCAAGTCGCTGGATGCCGCCGAGGCGTGGAATCCGGACAACCTCATGCACCGCGCCACGCGCGCGCTGAAGGCGGCTTATCCGCATCTGGGTTTGATTGGTGACGTCGCACTGGACCCGTACACCACGCATGGCCAGGACGGTTTGATTGACGACGACGGCTATGTGATGAACGAGCCGACCGTCGCCGCGCTGATCAAGATGTCGCTGGCGCAGGCACAGGCCGGCATGGATTTCGTCGCGCCCTCGGACATGATGGACGGCCGCATCGGCGCCATCCGCGCGGCGCTGGAGCAGGCCGGCTACATCCACACGCGCATCCTCGCCTATTCGGCCAAGTACGCCTCGGCGTTCTACGGCCCGTTCCGCGACGCGGTGGGCTCATCGGCCAGCCTGGGCAAGGGCAACAAGCACACCTATCAAATGGACGTCGGCAACAGCGACGAAGCGCTGCGCGAGATCGAGCTGGACATTGCCGAGGGCGCCGACGTGGTGATGGTCAAGCCCGGCCTGCCGTATCTGGACATCGTGCGCCGGGTGAAAGACCGCTTTGGTTTTCCGACTTTCGTCTATCAGGTCAGCGGCGAGTACGCGATGCTGAAAGCCGCCGCGCAAAATGGTTGGCTGGACGAAAAAGCCGTGGTGCTGGAAGCGCTCACCGCCATCAAGCGCGCTGGCGCCGACGCCATCCTGAGCTACTACGCCGTCGACGCCGCGCGCTGGCTGCGCGGCGAGTAGCCAGCGCGCGGCGTCGTGTCGGCCGCGCTCAGTTGGCCTGCGGCGTGAGGGTGACGCTGCCGCTGGCGCTGCGGATGCTGCCGGTGGCCGCTGCCGCACCAATGTCGCCGCTGAAGGCGCGCTCACTGGTCTTGGCGTTGTTGATGCCCGTCCAGTTGGCGTGAATGTCGGGCGACTCGATGTCCAGATGCACGGCTGGTGGCTTGCTGGTGGCCAGCGTGATGTCGCCTGAGCCGGCAGAGATGTCGAACGCGCGCATGGCGGACAAGTCGCCGCTGAGCTTGATGTCTCCCGAGCCGCTGCCGATATCGGCCCTGGCCGCATTCACGATGTGCCCGAGTGCGATGTCGCCTGAACCCGTGTGCAGCTTCAAGCCGCCGCTGACGTCATCCAGCTTGATGTCGCCCGAGCCGGCCTGGACGACGATGGCGTTGGCACGCAGCGCGTCGCCGGTGATGTCACCCGAACCCGTGTGCAGATCCAGGTCGCCGGTGGCTTGATGCAGGATCAGATCACCCGAGCCGGCCTGCATGGCAATCGTGTCGGCCCGCAGCGTGGTGGCGTTGATGTCGCCTGAGCCGGTATGCAGATCCAGATTGCCCGTCACCTCGCGCAAAGTCAGGTCGCCCGAGCCGGTGCGCACAGTCACGTTGCCTGCGTGGTGGGCGATGACGGCGTCGCCGCTGCCGGTTTCGATGCGCAGGTTGCCAGTGATGTGTTGAGTTGAAATGTTCCCCGAGCTGCCGTGCAGCTCCAGCGCGTTGGCCAGGTTGTCGGCGTCGATGGTGCCGACGTGATTGTCGATGCTGGCGCGCACGCCGGTCGGCAGCTGGATGGCCAGGTTCACCTGCAGCGGTACGCCGCGCGTTGAATCACCCTGCAGTACACGCACGGATTTGCCCTGGTAGGTGAAGGAGGAATTGCTGGAAAAGTTGCCGTTGATGTGGATGCCCAGCAAGGTGAAACCGTTGTCGCTGCTGGCCCGCGGCTGGGTCGACTGGTAGCGGTATTCGTCGTGGGCGTCGACCGGGTAATCGACGTGGATACGCACCTGGTCGGCATCGTTTTTCACCGACAGGTGGATGCTGTCGGCCAACGCCTGTGCTGCCGCTTGGTCGGCGCCGCCGGCCACGACCGTGGCCGTAACTTGCAACTGCGCGCCGCCCTGGCTGATGCGTACATCGCCCAGCATGTTTTCCACGCTGATGCCGGCACCGTTGGGTACGGCGGGCGTACTGGTCAGGGTCTTGCTGACGGTCTGCAGCGGCTTGGCCGGCGTCGGCGTTGAGCAACCGCCGAGCAGGGCCAGCGCGAGCACCGTACCGGCAATACGGAGGGGAAAGTACATGGCGAACCTCGGGGTGAGTGTCTGACTTGGTGTGTTATATGACCAGCACACAGAGGTGGACAGTGCAATTGGTCATGGATGCGTTGGTGTGCCGTCGCGCCGAGGTGGTACGCGATGACAGCAACGGCCAACCAATGGCCGCCGCATCGAGTGATTCGTCAGTACGCGAACTCGGTGAAGATCGGGTCGACGCTGCCGTTCCAGCGGCCGTGGAAAAGTTCGAGTTTGTGTTCGGCGGGGGTCTGGTTGGTGTCGAGGATGCGTTGCAGCGGTTCGAGGAAGATCGTCTCGTCGCAGCCCAGGCCGTTGAGGCGCGCGCGGCGACGCAGGCCATGTTCGGCAATCTTGAGCACTTCGCTGGCCAGTTCGCGCACGGTGGCGCCGCGGAACGGCAGCTTGAGGGCTTGCTTGGGTACGCCATCGCGCAAGGCGTGACGCTCCTCGCGCGTGAAATCCTTGACCAGATCCCACGCCGCATCCAGCGCTTCCTGGTCGTACAACAAGCCGACCCAGAGTGCGGGCAGCGCACACAGGCGATGCCACGGGCCGCCGTCGGCGCCGCGCATTTCCAGATACTGCTTGAGCCGGACTTCGGGGAACGCGGTGGTCAGATGGTCGGCAAAGTCGGTCATGTTGGCCTTGATGCCCGGCAATTGCGGCAGGGCGCCGGCCATGAATTGCTTGAAGTCCGCGCCGGCCAGGTCGACGTAATGATTGTGCTGGAAGCTGAAATACATCGGCACGTCGAGTAGGTAGTCGACGTAGCGCTCGTAGCCGAAGCCGTCCTCGAACACGAAGTCGAGCATGCCGGTGCG